>NC_013162.1:0-607500 GCF_000023285.1 Capnocytophaga ochracea DSM 7271
AATTTGAGAATTAGCAAATGGGGACGGAAGAATAAAATAGTGAGTATAATTAGTAAATTAACAAATTTGAAAATTAGCAAATGGGGACGGAAGAATAAAATAATGTAGATATAGAGAGCTTATAGGAAAGACGGTGCAAGCCGCACGGGCAGGTGTGAGCCACACGGGCAGTCGTAGCACGACAGGCAGATAGTGTGAGCCACACGGGCGGATAAATAATTAACGAACAAAGAACGAACAAAGAACGAACAAAGAACGAACAAAGAACGAACAAAAGACGGTGCGAGCCACACGGGCAGATATAGAAAAGACGAACAAAAGACGAACAAAAGACGAACAAAAGACGAACAATGAACGAACAAAAGACGAACGAATGACGAACAAAAGACGAACGAATGACGAACAAAGAACGAAGGTAAAGTGGGGGTAAGTTAAAGCTAAGATAGAGATAAAAAGAGGGTGATTAGTAGATTTCAACTTTACTAAAATTTGAAACTTTGGCAAAGTTCGTTTTGGAAAGAGGGGGTAAACCGCACGGGCAAATAAAGAATGAAGGTAGGAAAGTCGGTTTTGAAAAGATAAAGAAAGGGTGATTAGAGATTTGTAAAAAGGGATATATATTACTGAAAATCAATAGATATTATATATGAGTAAAAAAGATTTTCGATATTAGTGAATTTATACATTATTTTTTCTTATTTTTGCCGTTCTAAACAAACTCATCATTATGATAGACGCACACAAATTATCTATTGGTTTACTACTACCTATTGAAGCATACGAAGGGGCTATTCCTAAAATGGAAAACCAAGTACAACTCATTCAGCGAGCTGAAATGTTAGGCTTTAATGCTGTGTGGGTGCGTGACATTCCTCTATACACTCCTGATTTTAACGAAGTAGGACAAATGTTTGACCCGTGGATATATTTGGCACACATTGCTACTCTTACCCAAAGTATTAAGTTTGGCTTTGCGAGTGTAATACTACCACTGCGTCACCCTTTACACGTAGCCAAAGCTTCGGCGAGTCTTGACGTGCTATTTCCGAAGCGTTTTATGATGGGAGTTGCTTCTGGTGACCGACCTGTAGAATATCCTGCTTTTAATGAACTTTATGAATCACGGAGTACTCGTGTATTGGAGCATATGGCTATGTTACGCGACTTGTGGAGCAAAGAGTTCCCTACCTACAACAATGAGTATGGTACCCTAATGGAAAAAATGGGTGATGTAGTGCCTAAGCCCTTGCATAAAAATATACCAATGTATGCTACAGGGCACATAGGAGGAGTGAATTTGGAATGGATTGCGAAAAACTCGGACGGGTGGATTTACTACCCAAGAGATTTTGCTTTCACAAAGAAGGTAATACAAGACTGGCACAAAGCTCTTAAACAAGAAGGAGAACCCTCTAAACCTTATATTCAACCTGTGTATATTGACCTAAAAGATGACCCTGATTTTGAACCAGAGAAAATGGACTTAGGTTTCCGTTTAGGACGTAACTATTTATTGGATATGTTCTTAGAACTCGGGAAAATAGGGGTTAACCATATTATGCTCGTACTAAAATACTGCTCTCGCCCTGCAAGTGAAGTGCTTGAAGAAATAGGAAAAGAAGTATTGCCACACTTGAAATAAACGCAAATTATGACCATTACTCAATACCAATATGTGTTGGCTGTGGCGAAGTACAAGAACTTTACTACCGCTGCTGAACACAGTTTTGTTACCCAGCCTACCTTGAGTATGCAAGTGCAGAAATTGGAGGAAGAATTGGGGGTTACTATTTTTGACAGGAGCAAAAAGCCTTTACAGGTTACTGAAATAGGAGAACAAATCGTTAAACAAGCCCAAGTAATTGTAAATGAAGCGGGGAGAATGAACGATATAGTAGCGCAACAAAAGGGGTATATAGGAGGTGAGTTTCGCGTGGGAATTATCCCTACCGTCTCCCCTACTCTACTACCTATGTTTCTCACTAATTTCATCAATAAATACCCTAAGGTATGCCTAAAAATTGAGGAGCAAACTACTGAAAACATCTTGAAAAAGATAGAGGACGGGAGTTATGATGCAGGAATTTTGGCAACCCCTCTGCACAATCCGTCGATAGTAGAAAGACCGTTATACTATGAGCCTTTTGTGGCTTATATTCCACAAAATCACCGTTTGCAAAACTCTAAGACTATCTATTCTGAGGATTTGGATATCAACGATATATTGATGCTTGAAGACGGGCATTGTTTTAAGGACAGTGTACTGAATATCTGCAACCAAGATGTGATAGACTCAAAAGAGCACTTCCAACTAAAAAGCGGTAGTTTTGAAACCTTGGTACGCTTGGCTAACGAAGGCTTAGGAATGACTTTGTTACCATATTTACACTCTTTGGAACTGAAAGAGGAAGAAAAGAAACGCATTCACTATTTTGCTGAGCCTTACCCTGCACGCGAAATCAGCTTGGTATATCACAAAAACGAACTAAAAATGCAAATCATCAAAGCTTTACACGACACTATTGCAGGGGTTATACGAGGGGCTATTGTTTTCCAAAATGTAAAAATTATCAGCCCAACAAGAGAAAGGCACAGAATTTGATAAAGCTAAGAGCTAAGAATTGAAAGTTAGCTAAATTATTAAAAAACAATTTTAGAATGAAAAATATTTCAGCAGTATTATTTTTATTATTTATTTCATTTGCGTCTTGTAGTTTTACAAGTAAGAAATTTGACAATCCAGATAAAGACAAGGATAGAGTGCTTTTGGACATTGTACAACACGTACTGGAAAATGCGCATTTTAGTCCGATAAAAATGGACGATGCTTTCTCTAAGAAAGTATTTGACAGTTATTTGAATAATATTGATGGGCAGAAGCGTTATTTTCTACAATCGGATATCAACGAGTTAAAAAAGTACGAAAACCGTTTGGACGACGATTTGAAAAACGGAGAAATTGCATTCTTCAACCTTTCTTACGAACGCCTCAAACAACGTATGAAAGAAGCAGAAGCAATTACCAAAGCTATCTTTGCTAAACCAATCAACCTGAATACCAATGAAACGATTAATACCGACTATGAGAAGTTGCCTTTTGTAAAGAACAAAGCTGAGTTACAAAACCGCTGGAAACAAGTAATTATTTTCACTACACTTTCCACTTATATCACTAAACAAAAGGAAGAAGCGAGCAAGAAAGAAAAGGACGCTAAATATCAGCCTAAAACCAATGAGGTGCTCAAAAAAGAATCGATAGAAGCTACTCAAAAGACATTGGCTGATATGTTCAGTATGTACAACGACATCACTCGTGAAGAGTGGTTCAGTATGTTTGTGAACGCTATTACTGAGACTTTCGACCCCCACTCCAACTATATGGCACCAGACATCAAAGAAGGTTTCGACCGAGATATGTCGGGTAAGTTTGAAGGTATAGGGGCACAATTACAAAAGAAGACTGATGGAATTGCTATTACCAATGTGATTTTGGGAGGGCCAGTATGGAAAGGTAAACTCCTTGAAGTAGGCGACCAAATCCTAAAAGTAGCACAAGGAGCCGGTGAGCCCGTAGATGTAGTAGGAATGCGTTTAGACGATGCGGTAAAACTTATTAAAGGGCCTAAGGGCACTGAAGTACGCCTTACCGTAAAACGCGTAGACGGTACAATAGTAGACGGTACAATAGAAGTAGTGTCTATCATTCGCGATGTGGTAGAAATTGAAGAAACTTATGCCAAATCGGCAGTGATAACTGCTAATGGTAAACGCTATGGACTTATCAACTTACCTAAATTCTATATCGATTTTGAAGATGTAAACCAACGCAATGCTGCGACTGATGTGGCTCTTGAAATAGAAAAGCTCAAAAAAGAGAATATAGACGGGCTTATTGTAGATTTACGTACCAATGGAGGGGGCTCCTTAAAAACAGTAGTGGATATAGGAGGTTTATTTATTCCTAAGGGACCTATCGTACAAGTAAAATCGTCGCGCGGAAGTCGTGATGTGCTCTCTGACAACGACCCTAAGACACAATGGGACGGTTCGTTGGTAATCCTTACCAATGAGCTTTCGGCATCAGCCTCAGAGATTTTGGCAGCGGCTATGCAAGACTACAAACGCGCTATCATCATAGGTGGTAAACAAACCTTTGGTAAAGGTACCGTACAAAGTTTTGTAGACCTTAATAGTTTCTTGCGCCAAAACAATTACGGCGACCTTGGTGCTATAAAAATTACTATTCAGAAGTTCTATCGTATCAACGGAGGGTCTACTCAGCTAAAAGGTGTAGAAAGCGATATCGTAGTGCCTGATAAATACAAATATATTGACATAGGCGAACGCGATATGCCCAACGCTATGCCTTGGGATAAAATAGAGCCTGCTAAGTACACTCCTTGGACTAACAATGCTAACTTTGATAAGGCAATAGAAAACAGCAAAAAACGCATTAGTGAAAATCAATACTTAAAGCTGATTGACGAAAATGCTCAATGGATAAAACAACAACAGAAAGACAACGTTTTTCCTCTCAACTACGAAGCTTACAAAAAAGTAATTGAGAAAAACGAAGAGCAATCTAAAAAGTTCAAAGCAATTAACGATTACAAATCTAACTTGAAATTCACTTCAGTAGCTTCTGATGAGGCTAAAATAAAAAACAGTGAAGACTTGAAATTACGTCGTGATCGTTGGCACGAAAGTCTTGAAAAAGATGTGTATATAGATGAAGCTGTGAAAGTATTGGAAGATTTGAACAAATAAGACAATAAGTAATACATTATAAAAACATTGGCAGAGCGAGGAGCTTTGCCAATGTTTTTATTTTGGGTATATGGGAAATTTGTTATACCTTTGCACTACATTTTGTCTGTTACCTAAATAGAAATGCGTTTTAAGATACTTAGTATTATATATAGAAATAAGAACCACCCCCACTACAAAAGGAAAAATAGACCATAGATAATAGACTATAAAAATATAATGAAACAACGACTGATATTTATCGATGTAATACGCGCTTATGCCATCTGTATGATGTTACAAGGACATTTTATCACCGCTTTACTTGCTGAATCATACTGTGACGAAAATAACCCTTACTATCATATTTGGCATTATTTCACAGGTATTACCGCACCTGTATTCCTTACCATCTCAGGCTTTATCTTTACCTATTTGCTCATTCGAGAAGGCGAACGCAGTGGTGTAGGACTCAAGAACCCACGTGTAAAGAAAGGAGCAAAACGCGGATTAATGCTTATAGCTGTGGCGTGTATTTTGCGGAAAAGCATCTATTTCGTAGATATTTTGCATTGTATAGGGTTAGCTCTCATCATAATGGTAGGACTCTACTTATTAGCTAGAAATCACGTGAGGCATTTCCTTCCTACAATGCTCATCGGCATTACTTTACTACTTTTCACTTTCAACGAAACCTATAACCAATATGAATACTCTTGGTTACCCCAAGTAGTAGCCAATTACTTCACTCCAAAATACGGTACTTTCTTTACTATTTTTCCGTGGTTAGGCTTTGTAACCTTAGGAGGCTTTATGGGATCGCTATTTTACTATTACAGAAACACCAAACACTTATATACAGTATATACACTACTACTTATTGGCATCGGAGCCATTTTTCACTTCCAATATCACACATTTCACTTCTTATACAGCATTACAGGGTGGGGACACTTTGAAAGTTTAGCACGCAATGGCTTTCTTTTTTTGAGAATGGGTGATACTCTTTGGACATTTGCTGTATTTGTAATCTTACGAAATGTACTTACTGCCCATTTTTTACAACGTATAGGGCAAAATACCCTTTCTATTTACATCATTCACAGTATTGCGCTCTATCACTTTATTCCATATTTCAACTTAGACCATTATCTTCATAAAAGCTTAAATCCTACCCAAGCTGTGATAGGTGCTATTGCCTTTGTGATAGGTATTTTAATTCTTTCATTCTATTATCACAAAGTCAGCAAATATATAAAAGAAAAATATTTAAACAAGAAAACCATTGAGAAATAAAATGGCAGCCATAGAAATCTTTACCAGCAGTCAAAAAATGTATGGAGCTCCTATCAGTATTGCAAGTTCCACAATGAAAATCAGTCATAAAGAACTTGTTTCGCTACTTTTAGAAAGTTTAGCTACTTATAAATAAAGATAAAAATCAGTAAAAATATACATTTAAAAACTTTACGTAAAATTTTATCTTCATTCGTTTGTCTTTATCTTTATCAGAAGAAAAGTAATGAGAAAAATAATCATTGATTTATAAGTCTTTACTTTTTTATTTACAGAAAATACAATAAAAAAGTTTAAAAAAATTTGGAATATAATAGCAAATGCCCGTATATTTGCACTCGAAAAATTATTTATATCATTGTAATTGCGGGAGTAGCTCAGTTGGTAGAGCGTCAGCCTTCCAAGCTGAATGTCGCGAGTTCGAACCTCGTCTCCCGCTCTACAAAAAAAGCCTGATAACAATATGTTATCAGGCTTTTTGTTTATCATTTCTATTTTTATAACATTGTATGCTTCCTGAGCTTCATTGCTAACTCCCAAATAGCAATTCCTGCACTTACCGAAATATTCAGAGAATGTTTAGTACCATACTGTGGAATTTCTATCACCTCATCAGAAGTTGAAACCACTTCTTGTTCCACTCCTTTTACCTCATTGCCAAAGATAATAGCATATTTTTGCTTTCCGTTAGGCTGAAAATCATTCAGCATTGTGGAATTTTCAGCTTGCTCAATGCTAATAATATAAACATCTTGCTCTTTTAGCTTTTCTACTGCCGAAAGTGTGTTTTCTACATATTCCCACGCCACACTATCAGTCGCACCCAAAGCTGTTTTGTGAATCTCTTTGTTTGGAGGAGTGGCAGTAATCCCACAGAGGTATATTTTTTCAATTAAAAAAGCATCGCAAGTGCGAAAAACAGAACCTATATTGTTCAAACTTCTCACATTATCCAAAATTACTATTAAAGGTGTCTTTTCTGCCTTCTTAAATTGCTCAATATCCAACCTATTGAGCTCACTATTTGCTAATTTTCGCATATTAGAGTCTGTTTACTTTATCTACTCCTTTAATGTTTTTAATATCTTGCATCAATTTCTTTAAAGTTGCATTATTGTTGATAGAAATAGAAACTTTCCCGCTGAATACATTGCCTTCGGTATCAATATTAATGTTGGTAAGTTTTACAAATTTGCTATCCAAAATCACTTTTGAGATATCGCTGATGAGTCCATCGCGGTCAATACCACTAATTTTAAGACTCACTTTGAAATCTCTTTCATCAGATTTTACCCATTTGGCTTGAATGATACGATAAGCGTAATTCGATTGCATCGAAATAGCATTCGGGCAAGTTTTTTTGTGTACTTTCACCCCTTCGTTGATAGTAACGAATCCAAAAATGGGATCACCAGGGATAGGATTGCAACATTTTGAAAAAGTATAGTCTAACGATTCTTCTTCTTTGCCGAACACAATGCTATCATAGTGAACGTTGGGCGAATAAATGGGTTCGTCGGTAGGTTTTTTTACTGCTTTATTTTTGAATAAGCCAAAGAAAGACGTGCGATGCGATACAAAGTCTTTCAACATTTGGTTGCTGATTTCTCCCGTGCCTGCTTGATAGTAAATATCTAAGCTCGTCTTTGTTTTGAAGTAACTCACCATCTCATTCATCACTTCCTCGTTGAGAGTAATCTTCAATTGTTTTAATTTTCGTACTAAAATCTCTTTTCCTTCGGCGGCAACGGTTTTTGTCTCTTCTTTTAAAGCATTTTTTATCTTACTACGAGCTTTGGCTGTGGTGGCATAGTTGAGCCAGTTTTTAGTAGGTTTTACATTTTCGGCAGTGATGATTTCCACCGTTTCGCCACTCTTTAACACATAGTTTAAGGGCACTAATTTATTGTTTACTTTAGCTCCCCGCGTTTTTAAGCCCACTCCTGTATGGATATAAAAAGCAAAATCTAAGGGAGTTGCGCCTTTCGGGAGGGATTTTATCTCGCCATTAGGGGTAAAGACGAAAATCTCTTTGGAATACAAGTTGAGTTTAAAGTCTTCTACAAAGTCCACCGCATTTGCCTCGCTGTTTTCAAAGATTTCTTGCAACCTATTAAGCCACATTTCGATGCCTTCTTCTTTTTGGTTGCCGTGCTTATACTTAAAATGGGCTGCATAACCTTTTTCGGCAATTTCGTGCATACGTTCGCTGCGTATTTGCACCTCTACCCATTTGCCTTTTGGACCCATTACGGTAATGTGTAAGGCTTCGTAACCTGTAGATTTGGGTGAGGAAATCCAATCGCGCAATCGGGTGGGATTGGGACGGAAGTGGTCGGTAACAATAGAGTATATTTTCCAAGCCAAAAACTTTTCTTCGGCTGGTTCACTTTTATAGATGATGCGAATCGCAAATTTATCGTAAACTTCTTCAAAACTCACGCCTTGCGATTCCATTTTTCTGTAAATAGAATAGATTGATTTAGGTCGCCCTTTGATGGAATAATCAATTTTTTGTTGCGTCAAAGAAGTTTCTACGATTTTGGTAAACGCCTCAATGTATTCCTGTTGTTCTTCTTTGGATTCCTCCATTTTGTTTAGGATACTATTGTAGCGCTCAGGGTCAGTGTATTTAAGGGCGAGGTCTTCTAATTCTGTTTTGATGTTATACAAACCAATGCGGTGAGCAATAGGTGCATAAATATAGAGTGTTTCCGAAGCTATTTTGGCTTGTTTGTATTCTGCCATCGAATCCATCGTTTGCATATTGTGGAGTCTGTCAGCAATTTTGATGAGAATCACACGTACATCGTCGTTCATCGTGAGGAGGAGCTTTCGGAAGTTCTCGGCTTGTAAAGAGATATCATTTTCACGGCTCATACTCGAAATTTTGGTAAGTCCTTCCACAATATGTGCTACAGTGTTACCAAAAAGCCGTTCCATATCTTCAATCGTATAGTCAGTATCTTCTACTACATCGTGTAGCAAAGCCGACGCAATGGCTACGGCGTCTAATCCTATTTGTGAAGCAACAATTTTAGCTACGGCAATAGGGTGAAAAATGTAAGGTTCCCCACTTTTTCGGCGTTGGTTTTTGTGCGCATCAACAGCGGTGTCAAACGCCAAGCGAATGAGCTTTTTATCTTCATCACTCAGGGTTTGATAGCTGATACGCAAGAGTTCTTTATACTCGCGCGCAATGGCTTTATTTTCTTCTTCTAAGTCGATGTTTGTTTCCATAGCAAAGAACAAAAGAGGATTTTCAAAAATCTATTTAATAGTAGCCGATAATTTGCGGAGTTTGATAGCCGTAAGGATTTTTTTGGTATACAACGGGAAGTCGGCACCGAGAAGCCAACCAAAATATCCTGGTTCTTCGTCAAAAATATCTTCTACACGTTTACCTTTGTGTTTCCCAAAGGTAAAGATTTCTTCGCCTTTGTCATTATAGCCAATAAACCCAGCAAAGTCGGCTATTTGTTTGCGATAAGTAAACTCGCTGAGCTTTTTGATGTTGTTCTCTAAGTTGTCATAACGGTCGAGCTGGGCTTTGAGGATTTCATAAGTGGCATTGGTATCTGCCGAAGCCGTATGCGCATCAATAAGGTCTTTACCACAATAGAATTTATAGGCTGCTGAGAGGGTGCGCTGTTCCATTTTGTGAAAAATAGTTTGTACATCTACCGATACGCGGTTTCCCAAATCAAAATCTACTTCGGCACGCAACATTTCTTCGGCAAGTAAAGGAATATCAAAGCGGTCGGAATTGTAGCCAGCAAGGTCGGAATCTTTTATCATATTATGAATTTGCTTGGCAAGCTCTTTAAAAGTAGGCTCACCCGCAACGCGCTCATCGGTAATGCCGTGCACATCTGAGGCAGCTTTGGGGATAGGAATAGTAGGGTTTACCAACCACGTTTTGCTTTCCTTATTGCCATTGGGGTAGACTTTCAAGATAGATATTTCAACAATTCGGTCTTTGGTAATATCGATGCCCGTAGTTTCAAGGTCAAAAAAACAAATAGGTTTTGATAATTTTAGTTCCACGATTTTAATGAATAGTTAAAAGTTAAGAACAAATAATTTAAGATAAAAAAATTATACTTCTTCTATTTCGGCTGAGAGTCCCGCATTAAGAAGCGCGGTGCAGAGCGGTTTAAGGAAGCTATAACTTCCTGATTTTACATCGCATTTTCCTTTGAAATGCACAATAATAGCGCATTGCTCGGCTTGTTCAAAGGTGTGATGACAAACCTTTACTAAGGTATCGATAACGTGGTCGAAGGTATTGACATCATCATTGTATAAAATGAGATGACATTCGCCTTCTAAAAATTCCGTTATATCACCTTCGTCAAAAGTTTCTTCTTGATAATTATTTCGTAGCATAAATTGTTTTTATGATGATACAAAAGTATAGTAAATAAATGAATTGTGCAAATGCTTAACCGATATAATGGGATTTTAGCAAAGGTTATAAGCACAAAAACGCCAAAAGAAAGTGCCTTCTTTTGGCGTTTTGTCCTTTTTTTACCATAGCATTACTTATCGGTAAGTCCGTTTTTAGCTTTTTTCTTGCCGTAACGTTTTCCCATTTCGTCTACCAATGCTTTTACCGAAGCGTCTTTCTTAGCCGATGTTTTCAAATAGGTATATACCTCATTGGCTGTTTGCATAGCATCGGAAGAAGCAGCATAAATGGTATCGTCGAGCTTTTCGAGCAAGGAAGCTACCAATACGCGGATATCCCACAATTGGTCTATTAAATGCACATCGTTTTCAAACTCAGCTTTGTTAAACGATTGCAATAAATATTGTGGAAAATGATTGGCGCCACGCAAAGCGAGGTTTACAAATTCCACACTTTTTTGTCCCATAGAGGCACCGCCTCTTTTTTGATCTGCTGGCAACGCTATTAAAAAGTTCAAGAGCTGTTGCACTTCTGAAAGTTTTGTTTTTACACTTTCTTTATCAGTTTCTGATAAGGTTGCATTTATCAAATTTCCCATAGTAAAAATATTTAATGGGTTAATAACGCCACAAAGGAACGAATTTTTGTTTGGAAAGACAAATATTTTAACAAAAATTTAACAAAATCATAAACATGATAATTAGTTTGAATAAATTACATTATAATATCATACTTTAATAAATAACATATTATTAATTAAGAAAAAATATTCCTATTATTAGAACAATATTTTTCAACTTCTAATAGCCAATTTTCATACCAATACCAAGTTCCAGATACAGATGTCCCAAATCCTTTATTTGGATTTTTTGCATCTTTTTCTTTCCATAAAAGAGTATGCTCATACATCCTAAATCTCCTATAACCTTTTCCATTTATTATTGAAACTATTTCTTTTGGCAAAAATTTTTTCCTTTCTCTCTCTTTAATAAGAATGAGTTCTTTATTCAATCCTTCTGCCTCTGGACTGTCTTTCTTAATAAACTCTATTACTTTATCAGCTTGTCCCTTATGATTTGCATTCTTTGGAACAAAAAGCACTCTATAAGAATATCTTATATCATTATAATCTTGATCTGAAAGTTTTTCATCATAAACATTTATATAAGTAGCAATATTTTTAGGTAAATCTGAAAAATTTCTCAGTTGATTCAAATGTTCTTCATTTATTGTAGAAAATTGCAAAGAAAATGATAAATGTTTATCAATTCCATATTGTTCTCCAAAAAGATTTTTAATATAATTATTATAATTCAAGCAACACGCTTGAAATCTTGCACTTAAATATTCATCAATTCTTGTTGTCATTTGATGTTCTATCTCGTGACGTAAACCTATTAAAAATTTTAAATTATGTTTTGTATTCTCATCAATAGGACAACTATCATCATCTAAACATCTTTCTAATTCCCAACGTTTAAATGCTTTATATTTGGTTTTATCATATTTTTTTCTTTGATTTTTTAAAGTATAATATCTATAATCAACATTCATTTTCTTATAATATGCATGTAGTAAATACATCCAAGATATATTAGATAAAACTATAAAACTTTCTGATTTAAACATCATATTAGGATTATTAAAAATCTGTACTGCCGAAAGCATTGCTTCTCTTGATTTTATCAATAATTCATCTTTTAATGATTTCATTTTTCTTTTTCTTATTTTTTCCATAGTATTTAAATATATTATAAGTTACTAAATTATACCATTAATCATATAAAGAATTTTAATCTATTCAAAATAAACAAATCAAACATTTCGAAGAAAAAAAATTTTTTTTCTTCGTTTATAAACATCATCTACTTTAATTTCAAACTTTGGCAAAGTTTGAGATTTTGGAAAAGTTGATTGCTAAAATATTGCCTATGCAATCTAATTTTTTTGATTTCTTAATCTAAAACATTGTCTCTTTAATCAAAAATATTGTTTCCTTAATCGACCTTTCTAGCTTCTGTAAGCAATATAGATTGCTTCTGCAATCTAAAATATTGTCAACAAAAGCAAAAATATTGCTTCCATAATCTAAAATATTGATTATGGAAGCATTCAGTTTGATTATGGAAGCTATCGGGATAGCAACAGAAGCTAAAATATTGCTTCTGTAAGCTATTTTTTAGCATAAAAAAGCATTTTTTTACACAATTCTATCAATTACATTGGTATTGGAGAGTATTACCAAAAGGTCGTCTTTGCTAAGTTTAGCATTTGGGTCGGGTGTTACGTTCATTTTGCCATCAGAATGCTTTATTGCCAAAATATTTATCTCATACTTGTGTCGCAAATTGAGTTCCATCAACGATTTTCCTATATAACTCTTGGGTACTTTTACTTCATAGATAAAATAATCTTCAGCAAACTTAAAATATTCTATAATGGTAGGTCGCAAAACGGAATAGGCTACTTTTTCGCCCATTAATTCCTCTGGAAATACTACTTGTGTAGCACCTATTTTGTATAAAACCTTTTCTTGTGTGTGGTTTACGGCTTTGCAAATGATGTTTTTTAATCCCAATTCCTTTAACTGCAAAGTAATAAGGATACTCGCCTGAATATTATCGCCTACGCTCACAAAAGCAGTGTCGAAATCGTCTTTCACTACATTTTTGAGGGCAATTTCATCGGTAGCGTCCAAAATCACAGCTTCATCGATGATATTTTCACTGAGAGCTTGCTTAATAACACTCTCACGCGAATCTATTGCTAGCACAGTGGCTTTGTTCTTATAGAGTGTTTTGGCTACCGATTTGCCAAACTCTCCTAATCCTATGACTAAAAAATTCTTCATAATCTATCCTATTAAAATATTTTCTTTTGGGTATTTGTAATTTCCTTCGGCACGTGGTCTCGACAAGGCGAGCGCAATGGTAAGCGGTCCTACCCTGCCTAAAAACATTGTAAATATCAAAATAAATTTTGAACTGTTGCCTAATTGTGAGGTAATTCCGGTAGAAAGTCCGCAAGTGCTGAATGCCGAAATGAGTTCGAAAGCTATTTTTGTAAATTCTAAATCGGGTTCTAAGACTGTGAGTATTACAATCATTGTAATCACATACATCATCGCAATAAACACGAGTGCAGATGCTTTATTAAAGAGTTTCCAAGAGATGCGTCTCTTTGAAAATTCGATATAGTTCTTATTGAGTAATGCTGTTTTAATACCCAGAAATAAGATGCCAATAGTAGTAGTTTTCACGCCAGAACCTGTTGAGTTTGGCGATGCCCCTATAAACATAAACGTTACGCAAAAAAGAATGGTGGCACTGCTTAAATGCTCCAACGGAATCGTATCGAAACCTGCTGTACGCAAACTTACAGAGTGAAAAAAGCTAATAAGCATCTGTCCAAAGAAACTTTTCCCGTAAAGTGTGTGATAATTTTTATATTCTAAGATAAAAAACAAGAACGTACCCGCAACGAGCAAGATTATTGTCATCAAAATTGAAAATTGTGAGTTAATATCGAGTCTTCGTCTCTTTTTTCGCAAGTATTCATAGGATTGAATAATAGTTGTAAAGCCTAAACCACCAAAAATAACCAAAAAAGCGATAATAATATTCACAAAAACATTGTAAGTATAACCTTCGAAGCTATGAGGAAACAAAGAAACACCCGCATTACAAAAAGCTGATACCGAGTGAAACACCGAGAAAAATAACGCTTTCCCAAAAGGGAATTCTTGAATGAAAGAAATAAACAAACACAACGCTCCTGTAGCTTCAAAAAGCAAAGTAATATACACCACACGCTTTGCTACGGCATAAATATCGTAACTTTTGTTGTGATTAAGCCCTTCGGCTACTATTTTTTTAGTATAAAAACCGATGCGTTTAGCAATAAGCAATACTAAAACAGAGGAAATAGTAAGCACTCCCAATCCGCCAAACTGAATAAGCACCAATAAAATGAGTTTCCCGTAAATAGTAAAGGTCGCTCCTATATCTATCACCGAAAGACCCGTAACGGTAACCGCCGAAGTAGCTGTAAAAAGCGCTTCGAGGAAAGAAATATCTTTCTGAGGCGTATGTGCAAAAGGCATCATCAAAAGCAAAGCACCTACGACTATTAAGCCTATAAACGAAAGCATTATGAGGTTATATGGTGATATTTTTTTTAACATTAGGTTCAATTTTTATTGTTTATCCATCTGAATGGTACGAATAGGGAAAGGTATATTTATATTATGTGCATCAAAACACTTCTTGATAGCCATTATAGCTTCTGATTTATACAAAAAAGACTCAGAAAGTTTCTTGGAAGGAATAGTAAAATACACAATAAAATTAATAGAACTATCGGCGAACTCAGTATAATAAAAAGAAATGGTAGTATCAAGCTCTTTTTGTTTCATCATCTGCCGAATGGTAGTTTCAGTAAGCATTTTCACCTGCTCCAAATCCGATTCATAACCTACACCACAAGTAACTAATACATTGGCAGTATCACTTTCAGAATAATTTTTCATAGGATTATCAACTATAAGCTTATTGGGTATCGACACATAGTTCCCGTCAGCCATTTTAAGCTTGATAGTACGCAAATTTATATCTTCAATAGTACCTGTATAGCCCATAGTTTCAATTTGATGTCCTATACGAATGCTCTTACTAAAAGATAAGGTAATGCCTGAAAAAGTATTGCTAAGCGTGCCCTGTAATGCCAAACCGATAGCTAAACCTGCTACTCCTGCCCCTGCCAAAATGGTTTTAAACATATTTTCGAGGTCTAAAATATTTAGCGAAAACATAAAGAAGGTAATAACTACCAACACAGAAATAATATTGCCAAGCATTATGCGTGAAGAAGGTTTTACACCACGCTTTTCTAAGATACGAATGGCTATTTTTTTGATAAGTCTAGAAAGATAAAAACCTAAAATAAAGACTAATAAGGCTATAACGATATTAGGTGTTTTATCGATGAAGAGTTGAATCCATAGATGTATTTTTTTAGTGAATACTTCTATAATATTAATGTAATCATTTACTATTCCGTTTTCCATTGAGTCTAATAAGTTTGTTTTACCAAATGGCAAAAGTACAAAATATATTGTTGATAGGCACTTTTTTGCTATTTATTACATAAATGAGGCTGTCTAATCTTTTCAGACAGCCTCATTTTTGGAAGTTTTATTCATTTATTAACGTGAATAATTAGGAGCTTCTTTGGTGATGGTAATATTATGGGGGTGGCTTTCGGTAATTCCGCTTGTAGTGATGCGCACAAAGCGACTCACGGCTTGCAACGTTTCGATATCCTTGGCACCACAGTATCCCATACCTGCGCGCAAGCCTCCGATGAACTGATGCATACTTTCTTGTAGTTCGCCTTTGTATGCCACGCGCCCTACAATGCCTTCGGGCACAAGTTTTTTGATATCGTCTTCTACATCTTGGAAATAACGGTCTTTACTACCTTGGTTCATCGCTTCTACCGAACCCATACCGCGATAAGATTTGTATTTTCTGCCTTCGAAAATGATAGTTTCCCCCGGTGATTCCTTAGTGCCGGCAAGCAGAGAGCCAAGCATCACACTATTGGCACCTGCGGCGATGGCTTTTACGATATCGCCGGTGTAGCGAATGCCTCCGTCGGCAATCACAGGGATTCCTTTACCTTTAAGAGCGTTTGCAACGCTCATCACCGCTGATAATTGAGGATAACCCACGCCTGCTACCACTCTGGTAGTACATATAGAGCCTGGACCTATGCCTACTTTCACTGCATCAGCGCCATTTTCAGCCAAATAAAGAGCAGCCTCGGCAGTGGCAATGTTTCCTACCACTACTTCTAAGTCGGTAAACTTGCTTTTTACGGCTTTAAGAGCATTCACTACGCCTTTTGTATGTCCGTGAGCTGTATCGATAACTACAGCATCAACTCCTGCTTGTACAAGAGCTTCGGCACGGTCTACTACATCGGTAGTAACCCCTAAGGCTGCTGCTACGCGCAAGCGCCCTAAGTTATCTTTGTTAGAAATAGATTTTTCTTGCAAATTGGCAATGTCTCGAAAGGTAATAAGACCTACTAATTTGTAGTTTTTATCTACTACGGGGAGTTTTTCTACCTTACTGCGTTGTAAAATACCCTCAGCTTCCTTCATAGAAGTGCCTTCGTTGGCAATCACGAGGTTTTTAGAGGTCATTACTTCGGTTATTGGGCGATTATTATCGTGTTCAAAGCGCAAATCGCGGTTAGTTACAATGCCTTTTAAGATTCCGTTAGCATCAACAATGGGGATACCGCCAATATTGTTTTCTTTCATACAACGTTTTGCATCACTCACCTTGCTGTTTAAGGGAAGCGTAACAGGGTCGATAATCATACCGCTTTCGGCACGTTTTACTTTGCGTATTTGTTTGGCTTGCTCCTCAATAGTCATATTTTTATGGAGCACTCCTATGCCTCCTTCGCGTGCCATAGCTATAGCCATAGCAGCTTCGGTTACAGTGTCCATAGCCGCTGAGATAATGGGTACATTCAGGGTGATGTTACGGGTAAAACGTGAGGTTATCGACACTTCGCGAGGTAATACCTCAGAATAATTGGGGATAAGAAGGACATCATCATAGGTAAATCCTTCGTTAATAATTTTATCTTGGAAATTCATTTTAAAAAAGAGAATTTAGTTGCGTGCAAATGTACTTCTTTTTTTATATACGAAGCAAATTTTTCAAGTATTTTAAATCAAACAAATAGAGACGATACTCTTTATATCGTCTCTATTAAGGTTACAAATTCTTTTGCTTTACTTGATAAACTCTTTGATAGGCACTTTTTGGAAGTATAAATCTCCATCACCTTCGTAAAGAATACCTATATATTTATTATCTATTACTGTAAGACAAGAATAGCCCATAGCTGCTTGCTCATACAACAATACTGAAGCAAGTTTATCCCAAGTATTACCTTCGTCTTTACTTGTTTTGATAGTCATATTTACTCTATCCTTTGCATCATTAGGATTAGAGAAGAATAAATACTGTTTTCCCTTTTTATCTTTATAAGAAATAATGCTTGCCATACAATTAGGTTCGGTAAGAGCAGTGCGAGAGGTATTGTGCTCTACCCACGTTTTGCCCATATCGGCAGTAACAGCTACTGAACGCCCGTGATAGTTATCAGAAAGCTCATAATTAGATCGATTGCGGTCGTCGCGCATATTGAGCATTAACGTACCATCAGAGAGTTCTACCACTTGAGATTCAGTTGTGTGTGTTTTAGCTCCTGTACCTACGTGCCACGTTTTTCCGTGGTCTTTACTGTAAATAATAGTTGAATGAGGCACTTGATCTTTATCTTTAAACTGACCTGCAAATACCAAAGTACCATTGCTCATAGAGATACCTCTTCCAGGTCCTTGGAAAAAGAGCCTCCATTCGGGATTTTTGATTTGAGAGGTGATATTGATAGGTTCACTCCACGTTTTACCATCATCTTCACTTTTTACTACTACTATTTGTCCTGTTTCCTCAGGAGTCATTCCACTTTTAGAGCCCCACCAACTCATTGTTTGAGGATCTAAGCCGTGCTGCCACAAGCCCATCACCCAAATAGTATTGGTTTGCTCGTCTACCAAAACTGCAGGATCTCCTACCCCATTAAGGCGGTTAGTTTTTCCTCCCCATTCCCCCATATCAATCACTTTTTTCATAGGTTCCCACGTTTGTCCGCCATCAGTACTGCGACTCATTCCTACATCGATATCTTCTTGCAAATCCTTGCAGTTGTTGTAACGATTGTCGTAAACGGCTATCAGCGTACCCTTATTAGTGGTTACAAGCCCTGGTATACGGTAACATTCTATCCCGTCTTGTTTACGCTGACGAAGCGCAATAGCAAAACGTTGTCCTTCTTTTTTAGCATTGCTGAGGGTGATTTTTGCCTCATTAGTGATGAGTTTTACCTTTGATAAGTACAGTTTTTGCAAGAGGTCTGGTTTTTGAGTAGTACGAGCAGAAATCCAAACAAAAAGGGTATCATTAGTAGCTTTGAAATTTCCTTGTAGTTTGGTGTTGCAACCAAGATTTGAAGTTTTAGCAAAAAGTGTTGCTTGTTCTCTTTTAGCGTTAGCACCTACATAAACAGAGAGTTCTGAAAGATTGAGCTTTTTACTCTTAAACTGCAAAGAAAGTTCTTTTACCTCTGTTCCTTGCTTTATAGGTAGTACAAATGAGGTAATAAGATTATCTTTATCAGTAGCCAAAGGCATTTGTGTTTGAGTAAAAGTCATTCCTTTTTGGGCATAGCCAAAGCTAAGAAAACATAATGCAATAATGGTAAATAGTTGTTTCATTTGTTAATTTATTGATTTAGAGATTGATTATTAATATTATAGACTTTGACAAAGTTGTGATGTAAATTCATACAATATTATGCTTTCTTTACATATTGAGTAAGGATAACGATTTGTTGTCCATCAACTTTGCCTTCTATATATTCAGCATTTTCGGGGTCGAGAGTGATTTTGCGCACAACAGTACCTTGTTTAGCTGTCATACTAGTGCCTTTTACTTTCAGGTCTTTGATAAGTACTACATTATCACCATTAGCGAGTATTGCCCCATTGCTATCTTTGTGAATTACCTTTTCGCTCTCTTCCAAATGGTCATCGGAAGCCTGGGCAAAAGCCAATTCTTCCTCATCTAAATACATCATATTGAGAAGGTCGAGCGACCAGCCTTCGTTTTTGAGTCGGTTGAGGAGACGCCACGCCATTATCTTTACAGGGCGGTGTTCGCTCCACATACTATCGTTGAGGCAACGCCAATGGTTGCTATCCATCGTTTCGGGATTTTGTATTTGACTAAGGCAAGTACCACATACCAAAAGGCTATCATCTGTACTTTCGTTTCTAGCAGGAGGCACAGTATATACACTTAGGTTTTCAGTAGCTCCACAGAGCTCACAACAATTACCACTACGGGATTTTAGTTCTTGTAACATCTTAATTTAATTTGTCGATTTTCAATTAATCAATGTGCAAATATAGAGAGTTTTCTCTGAACTACAAAAAAAGAGGCACGAGCTACAAGCTCGCGCCAGCGTGTGATGATTTTTATTATAAAAACTCTACTTTTAAATAATTGATTTTACCTTCTGAATTTAGTTTTGCTGTATCTTTACCTTTAAAGGCAAAGAAAGTACCATCTTTTCGTTTTCCTGAGACAGCCCAATGAGTTTCAAGAGTATTTTCAGCAACTTTAATGGTTTCCCAAAGATGTTTTGTAGTTTTATTTCTTTCAAAGAATTGTTTAAAAAAAGAGATTACTGCAGTTTTACCTTTCATTTGTGAACCATCGGCACTTAACATTGTAATATCTTCAGAAAACAAAGCTATTAACTTATCAAAGTCTGCTACACTATTTCCTGCATAATCTGACAAATAGAAATACTCATCGAGAACTGTCCAATTTTTAACTTCAAAAGACAATTTATCAAATATTCTTTCCTCAGTACCGAGCCACATTACGGAGTTTGCCATATCTACAAATTTGAGTTCATCGGCACGGAGGTCGGCTAAGGCTTTTTGCCCCTCAGGAGTGTTTCGGGCTCTGAGAAAATCGTCTTTACTTTCATACCACAATTCACCCATAGCATCAAAGGTAAAAGGGAGGGTTTCTCGCTGTGTAGACGATTTTTCATCAGTAGGTTGAAAAGGAAATGTTTTAGCATAATCCTTTATCAACAGGGCTTCTTTATAGTTTATTACTTTTTGAGAATGTGCTTCCCATAGTTTTATAAATTCTTCTGTGCTAAGATGCTGTTTCTTGCGCACAAACATTATAATCTTAAACATATCAATATAAGTTATCAGAATAATTAAAAGATTATCTAAAAAAATTGTAAGGGATTTTACAAAACGTTTCTACAAAATATATTGTAAAAATACCTAATTATCATTATATTCAACTTTGCCAAAGGTCGTAGCACGACAAGCTACTAAAACCTTTGGCAAAGTGTAATGGTGTTCATTTATTAATTTGCTAATTTGTTAATTTCCCAATTTCTCTTTACAAAGTCGGCAAGTTCTTTACCTTTAAGGAGACCTTGTGAAAGTCGTGCTAAATCAAAGGCTTGCTTGATAAGGCTTTCTTTTTGAACTTCGTCTTTAGAGTGGAGGATAGCATCGGCTAAAGGAGAATTGCTGTTTACCACTACGTGATATACTTCGGGGAACCCTCCCATAGCGAACATACCACCTCCTCCGGTAGCACTCATTTCCTTCATACGGCGCATAAATTCAGGTTGATTGATAACAAATGGCGTATCATCACTGTCTAAGTCTTCTAACTGCACCATATAGCCTTCTTTAGGAATTACCTTCTCGATTTCAGCTTTCAGCGTGTTTTTCTCTTCGTCAGAAAGTTTGGCAATGATAGGTTCTTCTTTTTGTATCAGCTTAGCTACAGGAGCAGCATCTACACGAGTGAAAGTAAGTTTCTCATTATCACTTTCTAACTTCTGTACCAAGTGCGATACGATAGGGCTATCCAACAACAACACTTCGTAGCCTTTTTCTTTGGCTTGCTCAATAGCTGTGTATTGCTGTTCTTTATTTTGAGCGTATAACACTACCAAAGTACCGTTTTTGTCGGTTTGTTCAGCTTTTATTGCTTCTTTTAGTTCTGCCAAAGTGTAATACTTGCCATCGGTAGTGGGGTACAACATAAAATCAGCTGCTTTTTCGTAGAATTTATCATCGGTAAGCATTCCATATTCGAGCACTATCTTAATGTCGTTCCACTTGTTTTGGAAGTCGTCGCGATTATTAGTAAAGAGTGATTTCAGCTTATCAGCTACCTTACGAGTGATGTAATTAGCAATCTTCTTTACATTACCATCGGATTGGAGGTAAGAACGCGATACGTTTAGCGGAATATCTGGCGAATCTATCACTCCTTTGAGCATTGTTAAAAACTCGGGCACTATACCTTCGACGTTATCGGTAACAAATACTTGGTTTTGATACAACTGTATGCGGTCTTTCTGTAACTGCATATCGTTAGTAAGTTTAGGAAAATAGAGAATACCGGTAAGGTGGAACGGATAATCTACGTTTAGATGAATGTAGAAAAGAGGTTCATCGAACTGCATTGGATAGAGTTCGTGATAGAATGCCTTATAATCCTCATCTTTCAAATCGGCTGGCTGTTTTGTCCAAGCAGGATTAGGGTTATTTACAATATTATCGACCGTTACATATTCCGTTTTATAATCCTCAGGGGCATTTTCAGGACGAGGTAACGGCTCTTGTTTTGTACCAAATTTAATTGGGATAGGCATAAAGCGGTTGTACTTGCGCAACAACTCTTCGATACGGAAGTCTTCCAAAAACTCAGTAGAGTCATCGGCGATGTGCAAGATAATTTCAGTACCGCGTTCGGTGCGCAGGTCGGTTTCCTCTAAGGTAAATTCAGGACTACCGTCGCATACCCAGCGCACGGCTGGAGCATCGGTATAGGATTTGGTGATGATTTCCACTTGTTTGGCTACCATAAAAGCAGAGTAGAAGCCCAATCCAAAATGACCTATCACTCCGGCGTCTTTGGCAGTATCTTTATATTTCTCCAAAAACTCCTCAGCTCCTGAAAAGGCAATTTGGTTGATGTACTTTTCGACCTCTTCAGCAGTCATACCGATACCTTGGTCGATTATATGGAGGGTTTTATTGTCCTTATCGACCTTCACTTCGATGATAGGGTTCCCATATTCTACTTTTGCCTCGCCTATAGTAGTGAGGTGTTTCAGTTTAAGGGTTGCATCGGTAGCGTTGGAGATGAGTTCGCGTAAGAATATCTCGTGATCGCTGTACAAGAATTTTTTAATGAGTGGAAAGATATTTTCCACAGAGACGTTTATATTTCCTTTCATTTTTATTTAGTTAAGAAGTAAGAGATAAGAGGTAAGACTCGTATCTCTTAATTTGTTATTTACTAGGGGGAATATAGCGAAAAGAGTACCAAAGTAGGAGGAGGTGACAAAATGGCAGGTGAGAGGTCGTAGCACGACGGGCAGGTGCGAGCCGCACAGGCGGATAAATAATTAACGAACAAAAGACGAACAAAAGACGAACAAATGATGAACAAAAGACGAACAAATGATGAACAAAAGACGAACAAAAGACGGTGCGAGTCGCACGGGCAGATAGAGAAAGGACGAAGAAATGACGAACAAAAGACGAACAAAAGACGAACAATGAACGAACAATGAACGAACAAATGACGAACAAAAGGCGAACAATGAACGAAGAATAAATGGTGATAAAATAAAGGTAAGGTGAAGATATAATATATCAAGTTTTAACTTTACCAAAGTTTGAAATTTTCGCAAAGTGAGGACAAATATCTTGCAAAGTGTTGTTCAATAAAGGTTTTTTCCTATCGATGTTGATAAAAAGAGGTTACTTAGTTTTTTTATTCCTGTAAAAATACTGTACCTTTGTCCGCTGAATACAAAACCTTACAGCAATTAGATTATTGAGTTATGTTTTTATTTTTTGATTTTAGCTTTCACCCTACCATAGAACTATCTTTGCCTAATGCTTATTTAGCCGAAAAACAAAACGGATACGCCTCGTTTTACAAGAAAGCTACCACAGAAGTATTACATAGTTTGACTAACTTTGAACCATCAGAAAGTGAAAAAGAGGCTTTAAGTATCGTAAATAGTCTACAACCTAATATTCTACATCAAAAATACATCAAAAAAGGGGATAGTTTTGAAGAAATATACAAAAATACCCAAATAAAAAAGCACATTCAACAACAAATAGAAGAAAAAACAGCTGAATTACTTTCTATTATTGCAGAAAATAGTTTGTTTATCACTACTAACTACAATCACAAAGACGATATCAGTAAGAAAATACTACCCATAAGCACGAATATAATTGAACCTTTATTGGAATTTACAAAAATTGAAGGAGGTATTAGTTATCGGTTGTTGTTACAGGAAGACGATGAAAAATTATTGCCTTGTGAAAGCCATATCGAACTGCTGAACAACTCATACGCTTGGATTGTACTCAAAGGGCAAGTAGTGCGAGTAGCACATATTAAAGCTTCGCACCTTAAACCTTTTTTGAATAAAGAAAGTACCTTTATTCCCGAAAAAACTTTTCCCGAATACTTCGAGAAATTCCTTAAAAAGGTACTTAGAAATGCACAGGTAGAAGCAAAAGGCTTTAAAATTATTACTCAGAATGAATTAAAAAGTAGTGAATTGGATATTTTATACGATTTCTTTGCCAATCATTACAAAATATACATACACTTTGATTACAATGGTTATACTTTTGACAGTAATCAAGCGAAAAACAATCAGTCGAACTTAGAAATAAGCCCCAATAACGATATAAAAATATATAATTACCAACGAAATAAAAAAGAAGAAACAAGAAAGTATCGCCTTTTGGAACAGTTAGGTTTTGTGAACGACGGAGGTACTTTTTCAGTTGAAAGTAAAGACCCTTTTGCTTCGTATTTTCATCTGTTGCACTGCAAAAAAGATTTGGAAGAAGCAGGTTTTGGCTTTCATACTTTCAGCATAGAAGGTGGAAAAGAGATAAGTGAACATCTGCCTGAGCTCATTTTTGCAGAAACAAGTACCGAAAACGATTGGTTTGACCTCAATATAAGAGTAAAACAAGGAGAAAATAGCTTTCATTTTAAAGATTTAATCAAGAATTTAAAAGAAAATAACCCTATTTACTTACTTCCTGATGGGAAAGCCTTCATTATTCCTCAAGAATGGTTTAGTAAGTTTGGTAGTATTGCCAAATATGCACAAATTAGGCAGGAGAAACTGCAAATTAGCAAGAGTAACTATGCACTTTTGGAAGCTGTACCCGAGATAAAACCTCAGAACTTAGTAGAAAAAGTGAGTTATACCCCCTCGCCTAACCTACGAGCTACCTTACGTCCGTATCAAATAGAGGGTGTGGAGTGGCTTTTACAACACTATTACAATGGTGTTGGGGCGTGCCTTGCTGATGATATGGGACTGGGGAAAACACTACAAACCATTGCCTTATTGGTGGCTATACACGATGCTTTACCCGAAAAAACGATTGAAACTGCCGACCTTTTTTCAGGAATAGAAAAGAGTAAAGAGGCTCTAAAAGTATTGGTTATTCTGCCTTCATCGCTCATTTTTAATTGGTATGACGAGACTAAAAGGTTTGCTCCACATTTTAAATGCACACAATACGTGGGGGCTGACCGAAAAGTAAAAGCCAAACGCTTAGGCAATTACGATATGGTTTTTACCAGTTATCCGATAGTAGAACGCGACGTGGAACTGTTCCAAAAGTACGAATTTAGGTATATCATTTTAGATGAAAGCCAGCGTATTAAAAACAAGAACTCAAAGACATTCAAAGCAATACATACCTTAAAAGCGACTCATCGCATTGCGCTGAGTGGGACACCTATTGAGAATTCACTCAGTGACTTATGGTCGCAGATGCAATTTATCAATCCGAATATACTGAAAAGTTATACTTCGTTTTACAAGAACTATGAAGTGGAAATCAGCAAAAAGAAAAACACACAAGCCTTAGAGGAGTTAAAGACCATTATCAGTCCGTTTTTACTAAGGCGGACAAAGGAGCAAGTGCTTGACGATTTGCCAGAAATGGAAGAGCAAATTATCTACTGTCCTATGAGTGAAGCCCAGCACAAATGGTATGAAACAGAAAAATCGAAAGTGCGTAACCAACTTTTACAAATTAATGAGCCAATCACTGAATTTAACACCCTAAATATGCTAATGAGGCTTAGAAAAATAAGCTTACACCCTAAATTAGTAGACAAAGAGAGTAAAATTGCATCAGGAAAGTACGAAGAAGTGATAAATTATATGGAGGAATTGCTACAATCATCTCGAAAAGCACTTATTTTTAGCAGTTTTGTGAGTCATTTAGCACTTTATGAAGAATGGTGTAACAAAAAAGGGATAAAATATGCCAAACTAACAGGCGAAACACCTTCGTTTGAGCGCAAGAACCAAGTAGAGATGTTTCAGAACAATCCCAGTATATCGTTCTTTTTCATTTCGCTTAAAGCAGGTGAGGTAGGGTTAAATCTCACGCAGGCATCTTATGTTTTGTTATTAGACCCGTGGTGGAATCCGTTTTCTGAAAAGCAAGCTATTGGGAGGGCTCACCGTATAGAGCAACAAAATAAAGTGAACGTAATACGCTTTGTGAGCAAGGATACCATTGAGGAAAAAATCATCAAATTACAGAAAAGTAAAACAGAACTTTCCGAAAACATTATCGATGAAAATCACATCATTAAGGAAGTAATGGAACAAATTAATAGCTTATTGGAATAATTTTTGTGCAATATTTTATTGTTAATTATCAATTATTTTTTACCTTTGCATCATTATGAAGATTAGATTATTTAAATTACCAAAAAACAAGCGCTTTAACTATACTCCTCGTTATTACGAAGGGAAGGAAGAAGGTAACCCTTTTGAGATGGGCTCACGCATTCGAAAAGACCGCGAAACTGTGACGAAGCACTTCACGGAAGAATGGCGTTCTATCCGCAGTGAGAGTCGCAACCGAAAAAACGCAGGGGTAAACAAAACTTTTTGGATAGTGTTATTAGTATTAATATTGATAACTCTTTACTTCCTTGACTTTGATTTATCAATATTCAGAAGACATTAACAAAGTTACAAGAAAATATGAAAAAAACTATTGCAATTTGTGTACTCATAGCGGTGGCGATAGGATTAGGCTCTTTTTATTGGGTGAAACAGCAACGCGAATGCAAAGAAGCAGAGTATAACTACCAAGTAATAAGAAAAGGGCTTTTAATACTCTCAGAGGAATATAATAAAGGCGCTGAGAAAGTGCAATACCTCAAAGAGTATGAAGAAACTAAAAACAAAATCGTTAAAGAACATTAACAACATATTGTTACTATGAAAATAAAGAAAATATTAATGCTATCTGCTTTTTGGGTGACCATAGCTGTTAACGGACAGACAGCCTTTGAAAAGTTAGAAACCAATAAAGATATTAGCACTGTGGTAGTATCACAGAAGATGTTTCAGATGCTATCAAAAATTGACAGTAAAGATGCGGAAGCTAAAGAGTTTATGGAAGTTGCTAATAAGCTCAAAGGAATGAAGATATTCACGACTGAAAATAAAACGGCTGCTGGGTTAATGAAAACGGAAGCACAACAGTATCTTAAAACAGCAGGGCTATCAGAATTAATGCGAGTAAAAGACAAAGCTCAAAATGTGAAATTCTACACCAAAGAAGGGAAAGATGCTACCCACGTATCGGAACTGCTAATGCTTGTAGAACCGACCGAGACTTCAAAACAAACTATTGTATTATCGCTCACAGGCGATATAGACCTTAATAAAATAAGCGTATTAACCAAAAATATGAACCTCCCACAAGAGGTTAAAGAAATAAAGTAGCAGGAAAATGGCAAGACATGAATTAATTTTCCCTTCATTAGGAGAAAGTGTAACAGAGGCTGTTGTTACCAACTGGCTGAAAAAAGTAGGCGATCCTGTAGAAGCCGAAGAAAGTATTGTGGAAGTATCCACAGATAAAGTAGATACTGAAGTACCTACTGATGTGTCGGGTATATTGGCTGAAATCAAGTTTCAAGTGAATGACGTTGTGAAAGTAGGTGAAGTAATAGCTGTTATTGAGACACAAGAAGAGATTAGCACTTCTGGAGAAAAGCTTGATGTTGTACAACAATCGGTTGCAAGTTTAGAAAAGAACATTGCTAACATACAACAAAGTACCTCAGCTGAGCCACAAGTAGACTTCAGCAAAACAGAGCGTTTCTATTCACCTTTGGTAAAGAATATCGCTAAGAAAGAAGGTATCAGTTTAAGCGAGTTAGACAGCATCAAAGGAACAGGCTTAAACGACCGTGTAACCAAGAGTGATATTCTTGACTATCTATCGCATAGGACACAAGGAAAAGCAAAGCCTTCAGCTACTTTTGATGCTACTCCTGCCGATAAGAGAGTTTATACCAAACGCGGTGAAGAACGAATTGAGATGAGTCGTATGGGTAAACTCATTGCAGAGCATATGCTAAAAAGTAAACTTACTTCAGCACACGTACAAAGTTTTATTGAGGTAGATGTAACCCGTATATGGAAATGGCGCAATAAAGTAAAAAAAGCATTTGAAGAGCGCGAAGGTGAGAAATTCACTTTTACACCTATCTTTATGGAAGTGGTTGCCAAAGCACTTGTTGATTTTCCTATGATGAATGTCTCAGTAGAAGGGGATAGCATTATCAAGAAGAGAAATATTAATATAGGTATGGCTACTGCGCTATCAGACGGCAACCTAATTGTTCCCGTTATAAAAAACGCTGATGAGCTCAGTTTAAGAGGTATGGCAAAAGTAGTAAATGACCTTGCTAATAGAGCTCGTGCTAATGCACTCAAGCCCGATGAAGTGAAAGATGGTACATATACAGTAACCAATATAGGTTCATTTGGCACTTTGTTTGGCACTCCTATTATTAATCAGCCACAAGTAGGTATCTTAGCAATAGGAGCTATCCAAAAAGTTCCTGCTGTAATTGAAACTCCAGAAGGAGACACAATAGGCATTCGTTATAAACTAATGCTTTCTCACAGTTATGACCATCGTGTTGTAAATGGAGCCTTAGGAGGAATGTTTGTACAGCGTGTAGCTAAATATCTTGAAGAGTGGGATATGAATAGAGTACTATAAAATAATTTCAATAATGTGATTATATAGAAAAACGGGAAGTTTAATTAAAACTTCCCGTTTTTATTAGAATATGGTTTTTCTCATAGATGAGTCCTATAAAACTAATCTACATTGTCGTGTAAATAAGAATTGTTTTTTCTTATTTGCATCTCTCCTGCGCTATCTTTCCCCATAGAAGTACGTGATTGATTATTACTTCCAAACTTGTAGTTATAATCTTGCAAACGATTGGAACGAGAGCGTTTCATTACATCAGAGATTCTACTGTCAATAGGGTTCAAAGAAGACTCTATATCCTCTTCTTCTGCAAACATATCTAATTGACCTGAAGAAGGAGAAGTTTTGGACTTAGAATCCTCTTCTTTCTTATAAAGAATAAACTCGTTTGAGTTTTTATCTTCTGTAAAAGAGGTTGGCTTTGCTTCTATAAAAGTTCTTTCAAGCTCTGTATAGTCTTCTAAAGTATAACGAATTTCTCCCTCTTGATTTACAACAGGAGGATTCTTCCGGCGTTCTACTTGAGGCATTTCTTTATGAATATCCTCACTCAATTGGTGAATAATTGGAGCTTCTTTTTCGGGCTCTTCGTGTTTTACTGATGTTGATTGCTGGGTTTGCACTTCAGCTTTTTTTTCAATAGTTTGAAAACTATTCTTTTTAGGAATAGACTTATCTACTATCACAAACTCATCATTTACAGCAGTAACTATTTCACAATCCACCCAAATATTAAATAAATCTGATAGCGAAGACTCTTTCTTTATATCAGAGATTGAAGAAATGGGAGAAGCGCTATTTATAGCATTAACCACAGTTCCTTTAGGTTCTGTTAAATCACGAGTAGCTGTTTGGTTTTCCTCAAGAATATGAATTACCTTTTTGGTTTCAGCGTTCACTATTTCTTGTTGTTGGTCAGCATCAAAGCCTGTGGCAATAACTATCACAGAAATAGCCTCTCCTAATGATTCATCTTCACCTATCCCATAGATAAGGTCAGCCATATTATCACCTGCTTGCTCTTGAATAAAACTACTTATTTCAGTAACTTCACGCTGAGTAGCTTCTTTTTTACCATAAGTAATCAAAAGAAGAGCGTTTTTAGCACCTGCTATCTTATTATCATTTAGTAAAGGAGAGTTCAAGGCTGCTGAAACAGCCTCATAAGCTCTGTTATCACCTTCAGCTGAGGCTGAGCCCATAATAGCTGTTCCCCCGTTTTCAAGTACGGTACGAGCATCGCGTAAGTCGATATTTACAAGGTAGTGCTTACTGATTACCTCAGCCATACCTTTAGCTCCTTTTAATAATATCTCATTCGCCTTCCCATAACTCTCTTTAATACTCAAATCACCGTATATTTCGTTGATTTTATTATTATTGATAACAATAAGAGAATCTACACAGTCGCGCAGTTTTTTTATACCTGCTTGTGCTTGTCGGCTACGCTTTAAGCCTTCATAATTAAATGGAGTAGTTACAATAGCAACGGTAAGAATACCCATATCCTTAGCTTGTTTAGCTATTACGGGCACTGCTCCAGTTCCTGTTCCACCACCCATACCAGCTGTGATAAATACCATTTGGGTATTCCCTTCCAAAGTACGTTGGATATCCTCAATACTTTCAAGAGCCGCTTTTTCACCAATATCAGGATTGGCTCCTGCTCCTAATCCTTCAGTAAGGGTAACTCCTAATTGAATTTTATTAGGGATAGGGCTGTTTTCCAAAGCTTGTGCATCTGTATTACAGACCACATAATCTACCCCTTTTATACCTTCGTTGTGCATGAAATTCACGGCGTTGCACCCTCCGCCTCCTACGCCAATAACTTTGATATAGTTACTAATATTCTTTGGCAAATCAAATTGAATGTCCGAATTCATATCAAAAAATCATAATTATTTGTTTCTACTTAATCTTCACTATCTAAGAAGTCCTTTAGTTTTTCATTTAATTTACTCCACCAGCCTCTACTAGTTTTATGTATCTCTAATTCATCATCTTCATCTTTATCCTGAAAAACATTTATTTTTGGTGAATCTACTATTGTGATAGGTTGTTTTTCAAGTGATGAATCCTGCAAATCTGCTGATAAAGGCTCCACTACCACTCCCTTTCCGTTCTCTATTGTCTCTTGAGCTTTTACTTCCTGGAAGCGTTTTTTAAATTGCTCTTCTGCTTCATTTTCAATAGCGCTCATTACAAGACCTATAGCCGTAGAGTAAATAGGCGAAGTAAGTTTAGGGTCAGAGTTACCTGCTAAGTGCTCATTAGGATAACCTATGCGGGCATCCATTCCCGTAATATATTCTACTAACTGAACAATATGCTTCAGTTGGCTTCCACCTCCTGTGAGTACTACTCCCGCAAACAGTTTCTTTTTAGTTTCTTCGTGACCGTAATTTTTAATCACGTTAAATACTAAATTGATAATCTCACTTACTCTTGCGTGAATAATTTTAGAAAGGTTTTTAAGTGTTATTTCTTTAGGTTCCTTCCCTTTAATACCAGGAATAGATACTATCTCATTATCTCGGTTCTCTCCTGGCCAAGCTGACCCAAATTCTACTTTCAGCATCTCGGCTTGACGGGTGAGTATTCCACAACCTTCTTTTATATCATCAGTAATAATATTACCTCCTAAAGGCACTACGGCTGTATGGCGGATAATACCATCTTTAAAGATAGCTACATCAGTGGTACCACCTCCTATATCCACTAACACCACCCCTGCATCTTTTTCCTCTTCGCTTAATACAGCTTTAGCAGAAGCAATAGGTTCCAAAGTAAGACCTATGGGCTTTAGGTGTGCCATTTCCACACAACGAGTAATCCCTTTGATAGCGCTTACTTGCCCGATAACTAAGTGAAAAGTAGCATCTAAACGCGTCCCCATCATACCGATAGGTTCTTTAATATCTCCCACATTATCTACTTTATAGTCCTGAGGGAGTGCGTGAATTATCTTTTGTCCTGGTGAAAGTGCTATAGAGAACACCTGTTCTTTCAGGCGTTCCAAATCGTCAAAGTCTATAAGTTGTTCAGGGTCTGTACGGGTAATATAATCGCTATGTGAACGACTTATGATATTTTGTCCTGCGATACCTGCTTCTACATTCTCAATTTCTAAGCCTGTCTTTTCTTTGGCATCTTGAATAGCATCCATAATAGATTGAGTAGTTTTAGCAATGTTAGTTACTACTCCTTTATTGATGCCTTCACTTTTAGATTGCCCATAACCTAAAATCTGAATCTTCCCGTATTCGTTCTTTGCCCCTACCATAGTTACAATCTTGGTAGTCCCGATATCTAACCCTACGTAATACTTGTTATATTTCATTTTTCACTTAAACAACTATATCTAGATGTATAGCCGATAATTTTTTGTTTAATTCGTTATTAATTAGGTCGCTCTATTCGTGTCTTTACACTTCTTTAGACGTAGCAAAGATATAGAAAAAAAGAAACTTTACAGCATTTTTTTATTAATAAGTTATCAACATTTTTATAAACAGCTGATAATCAATGTTAATAATTTGCTAATTTTCTGCTTTATTCCCCTCAATTTTAGTCTTTTTCTCTCTGTTTTTATCACTTTTGTGTAATCAATCGCTTACGTGCCCTCTCCAAATCTTCGGGGGTATCAATCCCTATAGTAGGAATATCGGTTAGCGCTAAACGTATTTTAAACCCATTTTCTAAGTAACGAAGCTGTTCTAATTTTTCCGTTTCTTCTAATAAGGAAGGAGGTAACTCGGTGAACTGTTGTAATGCTTCTTTGCGATAGGCGTAAATACCTATGTGCTTGTAATAAGACACCTTGGTGTTAGGGTCGCGAGGAAAGGGAATGATATTCCTCGAAAAATAGAGTGCCTCTCCAAATTTGTTCACTACTACCTTCACATTGTTTGGGTTTGCAATATCATCTGGGTCGATAATACGCTCCATTAGGCTTGCTACCGCTATGCTTTTAGTAAGGTCTTTAGCAAAAATATCAATTACTTTTTGTAAGTTCTCTTTATCTGTAAAAGGCTCATCTCCTTGTACATTCACAATAATATCTACGTCTAAATCTCTTGAAGCTTCTGCCAAACGGTCACTGCCACTATTGTGTTCTTTTTTACTGCGAATTACTTTGCCTCCTACCTCCCGTATCACTTTTTCTATACGGTCATCATCAGTTACCACATACACTTCGTCAAACAAGCGGGTATCAGCTACACGTTCATAAGTATGTACAATTACAGGCTTGCCACAAAGGTCTTGCATCAGCTTTGCAGGAAAGCGGGTCGCTCCGTAGCGGGCAGGTATCATTGCTATCAGTTTCATCTCTAATTCAGTATAAACAATATTAATAACGTTAGGGGCATTAGCAAATCAGGAAGTATAATCCATACGTTCCCTTTGTTGAAATTGTGTTTTCGCTTCATCTCAGCGATGTGCAACAAGGCTGCTCCTATCAAGAATACACTAAACGGAATAGCCGTTGCCAACCAGAATCCGTCGCGAAACCAATGGCACAATATACCACAAATGCCTATCCCCAACGACACAAACCCCAATTCTTTTTGAAAACCATTAGATACCCATCCTATGGTTTTAGCTACTTTCTCACTGAGTACCGAGTGCCCTACAAAGTTAAACAAGCCAAAAAAGCCTACTCCATAAACCAAATGAGTGTATAATGCGGTATATACAAAGCTTTCATCGAATGAAAAAGTATACAGTACAACAGCCAGCAACCAACAAATAAAATATACAACAAGATATATCATAGTATTGTAACTATATAAAAGGGACTATCTTTCTCTTGAGTTAGACAGTCCCTTTCTTTATATAATCATTTCTACTTCATTATTCTGCCACTTGGGGTTTCATCTGGAAATCCTCCATAAACTTAGTAGTGTAATTGCCTGCTAAGTAATCGGGGTCGTCCATTAGTTGCAAGTGGAACGGAATCGTAGTTTTCACTCCTTCTACTACAAACTCGTCTAAGGCGCGTTTCATCTTGGCAATTGCTTCCTCACGGGTTTGCGCTGTAGTGATGAGTTTTGCAATCATCGAGTCGTAGTTAGGCGGAATTACATAACCACTGTACACGTGAGTATCGAGGCGTACTCCGTGACCTCCTGGGGCGTGCAAGGTGGTAATCTTACCTGGCGACGGACGGAAGTCGTTATAAGGGTCTTCCGCATTGATACGACACTCTATGGCGTGCAGTTTAGGCGTGTAGTTCTTACCTGAGATAGGCACTCCGGCAGCTACCAATATCTGCTCGCGAATAAGGTCGTAGTCTATCACCTGTTCAGTGATAGGGTGCTCTACTTGTATACGAGTATTCATCTCCATAAAGTAGAAATTGCGATCTTTGTCTACCAAGAACTCTACCGTTCCTGCCCCTTCATATTTGATATACTCAGCAGCTTTCACTGCAGCTTCTCCCATACGCTTGCGAAGGTCGTCCGTCATAAAAGGCGACGGCGTTTCTTCGGTAAGTTTCTGGTGGCGACGCTGTATCGAGCAATCGCGTTCTGAAAGGTGACAAGCCTTGCCGTATTGGTCGCCTACGATTTGTATCTCAATGTGACGAGGGTCTACAATCAGCTTTTCCATATACATCGCATCGTTACCAAAGGCAGCTCCTGCTTCCTGCATCGCACTGTTGAGGGCTTTCTCGAGGTCTTCCTCTTTCCATACATCGCGCATACCGCGACCTCCCCCACCGGCAGTAGCTTTCAGCATCACAGGGTAGCCTATTTCAGCAGCTATCTTTTTAGCGTGCTCCAACGATTCTACGAGCCCGTCAGAACCTGGTACGGTAGGCACTCCTGCGGCTTTCATAGTCGCTTTAGCTGATGCCTTATCACCCATTTTTTCAATCATTTCAGGCGATGCGCCTATAAACTTAATGCCGTGTTCTGCACAAATCTTCGAGAATTTCGCATTTTCCGAAAGAAATCCGTAGCCTGGGTGTATGGCATCGGCATTGGTAATTTCGGCAGCGGCTATAATATTAGGTATTTTTAAGTATGAATCTTTGCTGGGTGGAGGACCTATACACACAGCTTCATCCGCAAAACGCACGTGCAAGCTGTCAGCATCGGCAGTAGAGTATACGGCTACCGATTTGATACCCATTTCGCGACACGTACGTATCACGCGTAAGGCAATTTCTCCACGGTTGGCTATCAATATTTTTTTAAACATAATTGTTTGGTTTATGAAGGATCCACTAAATACAATGGCTGGTCAAATTCTACAGGTGAAGAATCATCAACCAATATTTTAACTATCTTACCAGAAACTTCTGATTCTATTTCGTTGAAGAGTTTCATCGCCTCAATAATGCAAATCACACTACCTTTGGCTATGGTAGAACCTACTTCCACAAATAGCGGTTTGTCTGGACCAGGACGACGATAAAAAGTACCAATCATCGGCGATTTGATAGTAATGTATTTGCTATCGTCATCGGCAGGTGTTGCTGGTTTGCTGTCAGCAGGTTCAGCTGTAGGAAGTTGTTGTACAGGCACTTGCTGTTGCAAAGGCAATTGCGGTAGCTGTTGTGCTACGGGCAATTGTTGTACAAACACTTGCTCTTTGCCACTTTCATCAGGGTTCGTTTTAATGGTGATTTTTACATCTTCCATTTCCAATTTCACTTCGCTTGCCCCCGACTTGGCAACAAACTTAATTAAATTTTGAATGTCTCTTAAATCCATACGTGTATTGTATTTTTCTCAATGGTTGTTCCTTATTTGTGATAAAGGGCTCCGTCGTATGCCCATTTTAAGTAAATAGCTCCCCAAGTGAAACCTCCCCCAAAGGCTACCAATACTATATTGTCTCCTTTTTTGAGTTGGTTTTCGTAGTCGTTAAGAGCTAAGATGATGGTTGCCGAAGTTGTATTGCCGTACTTGTGAATGTTGAGCATCACTTTTTCAGCAGGTAATCCCATACGCTCGGCAGTAGCATCAATAATGCGTTTATTAGCTTGGTGAGGCGTAAGCCATTGCACTTCGTTTGAGGTCAAACCGTTGCGTTTGATAAGCTCCTCTGCTATGTCAGCCATTCCTGTAACCGCGTATTTAAACACCGTTTTACCGTCTTGGAATACAAAATGGTCTTTGTTAGCCACTGTTTCAGCCGTAGTCGGACAGAGAGAACCTCCTGCTTTGATGTACAAATAGTTACGTCCTATTCCATCACTTCTTAAGAGTTCGTCCTGCACACCTAAACCTTCATAGTTGGGTTCAAAGAGTGCAGCCCCTCCCCCATCGCCGAAGATAATGCAAGTAGCTCTATCGGTATAGTCTATGATAGACGACATTTTGTCTGCCCCCACCAAGAGCACTTTTTTATAACGCCCTGATTCTATGTATTTAGCAGCTACCGAAACCCCAAATAGGAAGCTCGAACACGCAGCTTGCAAATCGAATGAAAAAGCATTCACAGCACCTATTTGCGACGCCACATAAGGACCTGTAAGGGCTACAGGCATATCAGGGGTAGCCGTAGCCAAAATAACTAAGTCTATTTCTTTGGGGTCAAGACCTGTTTTGCGAATAAGGTCTTTAGCGGCTTCAATTCCTAAAAATGATGAACCTTTATTAGGGTCTTTAAGTATGCGTCTTTCTTTGATACCTGTACGGGTGTAAATCCACTCATCGTTAGTATCTACCATTTTTTCTAACATTTCATTGGTTAGAACATCTTCAGGTACATAGCCTCCGATAGCCGTAATGGCAGCGGTTATTTTCTCCATCGTAATTCTCTAAATTAATTTTTATATAACTCACATAGTGATTATTAACTCCAATAAGTAGTTTTTTCACAAAGCCCACTATGTAAATTTGGGGCAAAAGTACATAATATTTTTGATTTAGCACCAATATGCAAAGAGTTTTTTTACTGAATATCCTTTTAAGAGCTTATTTTTAATGATGCAAAATTTTTACAAATAAATAAAACCCTAATAAAATGAACTTTTAAACTATTATAAAACACTCTATCTCCACCCTGCTACTCAGGTTTCATTTGTTCATCATTCGTTTATGTATAAACTTTGCCAAAATTTGAAACTCTAACAAAGTTGAAAATCTTCAATAACCATCTTTTTATCTTTACCTCAACTTCAACTTACCTTCGCTTTAACATCGCTCTTCCTTCGTCTTTTCCTCATCTGCCCGTGCGGCTCGCACCGTCTTTTATTCGTCTTTTCTCTATCTGCCCGTGCGGCTCGCACCGTTCTTTGTTCGTTCTTTGTTCGTTCTTTGTTCGTCTTTTGTTCGTCTTTTGTTCGTCTTTTGTTCGTCTTTTGTTCGTCTTTTGTTCGTCTTTTGTTCGTCTTTTGTTCGTCTTTTGTTCGTCTTTTGTTCGTCTTTTGTTCGTCTTTTGTTCGTCTTTCCTATAAGCTTTCTATAAGCTTCTCCCAAATTAACCATTAATCATTAATCATTAAATAAGCGTTTCATCTACATTATTTTATTCCCCCACCCCCATTTGCTAATTTGCTAATTAACCCATTCACTAATTTTATCCGCCTATGTGGCTCACACCTGCCAGTGTGACTCACACCGTCATTGATTTGGTATTCCTGTCATTTCTGATATTAATCAGTATTATTGGTATTATGGTATTAATTCGGTATTAATTAGTATCTTTGCAAAGTAATTATAAACTTTTATACCGATGAAAACATTGTATACGGTTGCTATTATTGGAATTATGCTATTGGGCATAGCCCATTCAGCAATTAGTTTCAAGAAATACGACCAACTTTCGGCAGAAGCCTTTTGGTTTTTCAGTGCAGGATTAGCCCTTATTTTTGCCGGTTTAGCCAATGGCTTACACTATCAGTTACAACTGCCTATTACTTTTCGTTATGTACTTGCTATAAACGTGCTATTAGTACTTTTTACAGTATTTTTAGCAATAAAAGTACCTGCTCCCACTACCCTTTTAGTAGCAATATTCTCAGCACTACTTTACATAGCAATTTTACTAAACAAATAGATAGGCAAGTTATTGTATTCATAACTCAATTATAATGAGTTTAATAAAAAAGAGCTGTTCATTGCTGAACAGCTCTTTTTAGTTATGAAAACTATTAACGATTATCGGTATAATGTAAAGTTGCCATAGAACTCACGTTTGTCGTATAATTCATCGTTCACCTCAATGATATACCAGTAGTCACCAGCTGGTAAGCTACGACCGTCGTAAGTACCATCCCAACCCTCTCCTGATCTGAGCAGTGCTACACGTCTACCATAGCGGTCGAAGATGTAGAAGCGAGCATTCACGTTGTTGTCTAAGTTTTTAGGTTTCCAAACATCGTTAATTCCATCGCCATCTGGGGTGAAGAAGTTCGGTACTTCAATGTCAAGATATTCTTTTTCTATCGTCATTGTACGTACGCAACCTTGTGCATCTTCCACCTTCACTTCTATGATTTTAATGCGTCTGCCATTATCTATTCGTTCAGGGTCATTATGCTTGATTTTGTATACACGGTTATCGCCACTATCTACTCCATTGAAGTAGTAAGTATAGCCCTTCACTGTGCTAGTTACCCCTCCTGTAGCTATCACTTCTATCGTATTGAGGGTAGTGTTGGTTACCTGACTCAATACAAGCGGAGTGATTTGGTCTACCGTAAAGGTCTTGCTTGTTGTACAATATCCTGTGATAGGAGCTACCGCAGTGTAATGTATATGAATAGTTTGAGTGCGGGTTGTTCTATCAAAGTTATCGATATAAGCTATATTACCTACCGTACGAGTAAAGGCTGTACGACTTGCCGTACCGTTAAGACTATAAGTTATCTTAGAGTAATCTACTTCTGTATTTCTGAAACGTACTATCAAATGGTCTACATAGTTATTAGTATTCATTTCACAAGTACCTTCTTGTTCTACATAGCTTATAGCTATATCAGGGAACTCTTCTACAGTAAAGCTGAGTGTCTTAGTCATCGTACACTTATTAGTATCTTGTATCACTACTTGATAATAAGTGTTCTTAGGTGATGGAGCTAATCCTGAGAACGTTTCTGATGAACCTGTTGTTACTCCTGATCGTCCGTCTATCTTTTGGTTATTATCCGCTCTCACGATATTCACTGTATAAGAACCTGTACCGCCTGCGATATTGTGAACTGTTACACTTCCTCCATTCTCACCATAGCAAGTAAAGAAGGTTGAGTTAGTCACATCAATATCAGCAGTAATAGGTTGCGGATTCGTAAAGCTATAGCTTCCTGCTACGGTTACTGAACAGTTCTTAGCATCTACTATATCCACACGGTAAGTACCTGGTTTAATACCTGTAAAGGTTGCTTCACCTTCATTAGTAGCTATTTCAGGTAAATCACTGCCCGTTGCCGATGTTCTCACTAAAATATAGTGATAAGGACGTGCTCCTCCTGTTACACCTGTTACTTTAAGAGTACCGTCATCAGCATCAATACAAGTGATTGGGGTTGTGGTTACTGAAATAGTAGAGGTATTGATACCACTATATGGGTCAATAGTCACACTCAAAGTACCTGTAGCGGTTGCACAGCCTAAGGCATCGGTTACTGATATAATATAGCTACCTGCGTCTAAGCCACCAAACTCAATTCCAGGAGCACCTGCTCTCACATTAGTTTGTACGTGTGGAGTACCACCTCCTACAGGAGTAAGCGTTACAGTAAAGGTTTCTTGACCTCCTACTACTGTTAAGGCAGCTACTCCGTTCTTATTAGCACAATCGACAGATACTTTTTGTCGAGCATCTCTCACTTCTATCTCAGCAGGGTTAGAAGGAATAGTAAAGCGTATTTTCGGTACTTTGCATCCTACTCCATTCACTGTTACTTCAATATCATATGAACCACCTTTCAAGTTCACAGTAAAGCTACGTGTACCTGCTGGTATCGTTGCCGAAGTAGAAGTAGCTACTGTAGCTCCCACTGAGGTAATGGTATAAGTATATCCATTTGCTGATTGATCGCCGTTAGAAAGATCAGTATCCACTAATCCGAGTGTGATAGAACCATTATCGTTATGGCAAACCGCTCTCACTGGGTTAGTTGATTCTATCGCAAAAGTATTAGGCTGTCTGATACTGTGTACGCCTGTAATGCTACAACCAGTACGTTCATTAATTACTTCTATTGTATAATTGCTATTACCAAAGCCACTTGAACCTGTAAGTGGTACACTAAGGGTAGTAGCAGTAGTAGAAGTAATAGCCACAAATCCATTATCAGTACCTCGGATAGTATAGCGCAATGGAGTGCCTGCTATATAAGTAGGCGTTACCGTTAAGCTAATATTTATCACTTCATCTACCACACAAGTTACTGAGGTAGTTGTGGTGATGCTCATTGAGGTAAGAGCAAAGGCAGGAGCTACTGTTACGCTAGCGGTATTAGTACTACAAGTGCCTGAAGCGTCTTTTATGCTTACGTAGAAGCTACCTCCATTGAGGTTTGTTAAGGTGTACTCAGTACCTGTACCTAAACTATTACCTGCTCCGTCAAAGAACTCAGTAGTATAAGGTGGTATACCTCCTTGTATCTTAGTTACGTCTACGCTTACTTTTGGTGTAGTCATTCCTGCACCTCCCTCACATACATATTGAGTAGCTGAAAGAACATCTGCATCAAAGCTCAAAGGCTCTGGTGAAGTAAGTATTGTTTCTACCATTGCGGTACAACCCGTACTATTAGTAACAGTTATTTGGTATCTTACCCCTTGCGTAGTACCTCGTAGCTGTGTAAAGGTAGCATTATGAGTTCCTGCGGTTGAAGGTGTAGTAGTTACCGTTACGTTGCTACCATCGGTTAAGTCTATGGCACTTGTAATTCTAAATGTATAGGTATCAGGGTCGGTAGGGATAGCTACGTCTATGCTTCCTGTTGGGGTAGCTGTGAGACCTAAGTTACATTTTTCGTTATAAGCTTGAGCTACTATAGTCGATGGGTCGATAGGTGTTGGGTCTACCACTTGAACTTCTTTCACAATAGGACAATCGCGTGTTTCAGCATCAAATATACTGATGCGGTAGGTAGCAGCTTCAGTTGGGTTGGTAATAGTTACCACACCACCTGCTGGCAAGGCTACATTCTCTCTAATAATTTCACCTGCTAACGAACCGTTGTCTAAACGCTCTAAGGTATAGCTGTATACACCTGTACCTCCAGTAGCTACTACGGTTATTTCAGCCGTAGGTGTAGCACACGTTTTTACTTTGCTCACGGTAGCCGTAGCAGTGATGATAGCCGTAGTACTGAATGTTGTACTAGTAGCACAACCATTCACATCTTTCACAACGATAGTGTGATTTACTAATGGGCTTACTTCTACCTCAAAGGCTTGATTAGCTATTGTCCAAACCACAGGCTGATCAGCACTACCATCTAAGGTGTAATAGTGGTTACCTTGACCTATCTGGTTGAGGGTCACTCTCACTGGTATCTTACCTGTTATATTGTTGTAGGCTTGGCAATTCAAGGCTGTAACATCCGATATTCTTGGTACATCAAACATTCCTATGGTTACAGTAGCGTGCTGTATACAGCCATAAGCATCGCTTACATATACATCCCAGTTACCTGCTGGCAAGTTGATGTAAGTAGAAGCTTGCGTAGTGCCTGTCATTACCGCTGGGTTATAAGCTCCACCTGCGGTTACATAACCGTAAGTATAGCTTGCTGTACCTCCTTTGATATTTAACCACGCTTGACCAAGTGTACTACAAGAGGCTTTCTGAGTAGCTATAGTAGATACTTGTAATGCTACCGCTGAGCGTTTTACTTCAAATGGGAAGGCTTTCACGCAACCTGTATTTTCAGTAAACTCAATATAGTATTTACCTGCTGGCAAGTTACTATTGGTGTTTTGTGTGGTATGGAACGGAGCTGTTACACTTCCTCCTGCACCTACTTGTTGGTGATTATCTTCTCTGAATATCTTCCAAGTAATAGCTGTTGTGCTACCTTGGAAACCTGTTAAGGTATAGCTTACTGTACCGTCATTACCTCCTGCACATTTCACATTGGCTACTTGTAAGGTAGCACCTAATGTAGAAGCCGTAGGCACTGGCATAGTAGCTTGTTGAGTATATCTACAACCTGTTGTGATGTTGTACACCACAAAGGTATATTGAACACCAGGTGTTAAGTTTGGTATTTTCACAGCTACTCCTGCACCAGAAGCAGTTCCTTTATACCAAGTATCAGTACCTCCATTGAGGTTAGAGGTCGTTACTTGTGTTGCTGTTGATGCATTTGGTGGATTTACAATTCCTGGGCGATATACAGCAAAGTAAGCATTGGTAGTTGCACTGAATGTAGTGCCATTACTTGCCTTTATAACCATACTACTTGTTGTTGTACAACTTGTAGGCGTTTCAGCAGTGATAGACATTACATTAGAATTAGGATTAATTACAGTGCTAAGTTTAGTTTCACAACTATTAGCATCGGTAATGGTAATATCATAATTACCATAATCCAAACCAGTGAACTCTGTTGGCATATTATTAGAAGCGGTTAAAGTATGTGTACTTTCATAACCGTTCAAGTTATTTCTCAAATGTACTGCAAAAGGTGGAGTACCTCCTCCATTAACAAGAGTTACAGTGATAGCCGCTAGATCAGCTGCTGCTGATGTACAGCCCATTTGTTTGGTAACCGCAGCTGTAGCAGTAAGTTGTGGTACTGCTCCTATAGTAAAGGTTTGAGAAGCCACACAACCACGATTATCGGTTAATTCAGCTACATAGTTACCTTGTGCTAAAGCAGTAGCTGATTGTACAGCTCCTCCAGTATCTTTAATCACTAAGGTATACGAAGCAGTACCTACATAGTAATCACTTGGTGTAATTGTTACTGAACCATTCGCTTTTCCACAAGTAGCTTTGGTAGTAGTGAACGGTTTCAAGAAGCGAGGTGAATCGCTTAATAAAGTGATGTAACGTTCAGCAGTACATTCGCTTCCGTCAGGTTTATAAGTTACTTGGAATCTAATAACAGTAGTAGTGGCTACACTCACTGCTACAGTAGCTTGTGAAGGAGCCGTAGCTATAGTAGTATAAGTTACACCATTATCTACACTGTATTTAAATTCTTTCATTGCTGTAGGGATACCGCCTTGTGCTGTAAGAGTGTAGGTTACACTACCTCCTTTACAATCAGCATACTGTTGGGTAGTAGGCGATACTTGTAATGTCAATGGGTCGTATACTTGGGTAGTAACAGTAGTACTACAACCAAATCCATCGGTTATAACAAAGGTATGGTTTCCTGCTGGCAAAGCATCAGGATATACATAGCTATTAGTGTTGAATGAATAGATAGCTCCTCCCACACGTTGTACTTTATAATTGCCATTACCACTGAGCATTGTAATAACTACTTTCTTCTCATCTCCTGTTCTATAACAGTAAGATTGAGGTTCGGCAGTCGCTGAAATAGTAGCTTTATCTTCAATCTCAAAAGTAGTTTCTGTTTTACAGCCATTAGCATCAGTTACTACTAAACTATAGGTTCCTGCTACAAGGTTATTAAACTCATAAGGGTTAGGCGTTTTAGCAGCTGGCTGTGGAGCACTTAAAGTACCTGTTACCAATCCCACTTGATACTGATAACCTGGTGTGCCTCCAGTAGCCGATACTTTTACTTTAGCCTTTCCACCATTGTAACAAGTTATTTTCTCCATTACTACGGCAGTAGGTACAATAGAGGTAGGTTCTCCTATCTTGTAACCCGTTTGTAAGGTAGTAATACAGTTGGGATTATTAGCATCTTGTACAGCTACTACACCGTTTTGAGTAGCACTTAATCCTGTAATGGTAAAGACTCCTTGTGCGTCAAGGGTAGTCGTAGTCCAAACTGCTTGGTGAGGGTCAATAGAATATTTAACAGTATTAGAAGCTGGATTTATTACTCTAATACGCACTTGTCCATCACTAGCACCTTTACAGCTTACATTCTTCTCAGCACCATATTTCTCAATACGCATTTGCTTAAATTTCTCAATATTCACTAATTGAGAAACTTGTGAAGCACAATATTGTGTAGCTTGCGCCACTTTAATATTATCCACAGCATAATCATTGCCTAAGTTACCATAACTTGCAGCCGCTGTATTTACAATCTTAACGATAAGAGTACCATCGGTAAGACCTGTCAATTCAGCTTCGGTAAAGGTAACACTTACATTCTTCCAGCTTGTAGCATTCACAGTGCCTACATTCTTGCCACGAAGCAGTGCTCCATCGCTCTTGTGTAATTCTACACTGAAACGAGGTGCTACTCCTGAAGTACTTGAAATAAGATTCAAGGCATCAAAACTTACAGTTATAGGAGTAAGAGCAGTTGCTCCTGTAATGCGTTTTTCATACACTAATTCGCTACTACCATTTCCTGCAATAGCCAAATAACGTCCTCCCGAAGGGTCAGTAGGCGATGGTACCCAAGAGGCATTAGTACCTACTTGTTTAGTAACTACATAATTACCATCAGCTAAGTCACCATCAGTCTTACACACTAAACCTGTAGTGGCTCCTGATAAGCACTCATTAGCACCTTTGCCAAAATCTTCTACGTATAGTACATTAGGCGTAGTAGCTGTATTCAAAGTTTTATAGTACACAGTAATAGAGTGCGTACCTGGCGCTAACCATCTACTGAAAGTATTACCTGCGATAGCTGTTTTACCACTACCATCTATACTGTATTCATAAGTTTGACTAGTAGTTGAAGCTATCGTTACAGTTACCATTCCATAACCATTATCACAACGATAAGTAATAGGGTTGGCAACGGTAAGAGTTGGTACGGTTTGCGCAACAATATTCACAGGGATAACAATACGGCAATCCTTGCTGTCTTTTACATACACATTTCCAGAACCTCCCATAAAGCCAACGTTGTTGGTTCCATAAGTAGTTTCTCCATCAAAACTATAACGGTAAGGAGGTGTACCTCCTGCAACATTGTTTACCGCTATTTTATATTGGTTACTTGCATCGCAATCTTTATCGGCTACTACTCCTGCAAAAGCTCTAAGAGGATCTTTAGTAGGAGCTATTACAATAGGTTTCTGACTGTAAGTACATATATTACCCCCTACATTCGATTTCATTTCTATCTCATAGCTTCCTGCGGGCAAACCAGTAAATAATCCTCCTGAACTTGTCTTGAAAGCAGGTGTGATGCGATTACCATTATTATCTAACTTATACAAGTTAATAGTACGATTTTGGTGTTGGCTACCTGCTGGGAATATCATATTGATATGTCCACTATTAGGATTGCTTTCGCACTCAATTTCTTGAGTTACCGACAAGGTATAGCTATGTGGATCTGGTGGTGTAATCGTTACCTTGTTAGACAAAGCAAACTTACCATTATCCATATCACCTACTATAAATACATACTCTCCTACTTGGGTAATATTTGGTACATCTACATCTACGCTTGTTTGGTGTCCTAACTGTAATGCAATAGGTGTAGCAGAAGCAATTGCCGTTTGTTCGTCAGCAAATTGTTGTACTCCATTGATACTCCAAATATAGAAACGATAAGTAGGTTTACCTCCTTCAGCTTTAAGTTGTAATTTAGCAGTGTTACAATCTTTCCAACCTTTGAAGGCAGCAGTCATTGTCATTTCAGTGAGCTTATCTATCGTTACATTACCATTATACTCACAACCTGGTATTTGTACTGAGGTAACCTTAATATCATAAGTATCTTGTCGCAAGTTAGGAATACGATAATCATTTGTATTGATATTGTCAGTTCTTAGAAGTACAGCTCCTTTGTAGATTTCTACCTTATAGTTTACACCACTAGTGCTAAGAGTTAATCTCACTGAACCTTGTGAATAGTTTGTTTCATCAATCTTATCAGTAAGGTTACCACTTAGTCCTGCTGTAAATACTTCAAAATAGAAGTTTTCATTACAATCTTTCAAGTGTAAACGATATTTACCAGCACTATTAGCTGTAAAGGTAGCGTTAGAATGTACCGGATTCCAACAATTATCATCGGTATTGCGACAATCAGGAGAAGCTTCTGTACAACCTCCGCTCCATTGTTGCCATTCAAAAGCAGTGTTTTTATAGCTTACCCTAATATTCTTACTTCCTCCTTGACAGAAGTAGAAGTGGCTTGTCCAACTACCATCACCAGGACAAGTTACCCCTATATTCTGAGCTTGTGCGCGAATAGGGTCGGTAGTAGGTGAAATACCTTGATAGTTGATAGTTTCTACTGTTACTACTGAAACTCCCTCGCAAAAATTCGTTTTCTCTACCTTATAAACACCTGGTGAATTAGCAACGATTGATTGTTTTGTTTCTCCTGGTAGGAGGTTTCCATCCTTATACCATTGATAACTTGTAAAGCCTCCTACAGCTTCAAAAGTCATCGCTCCAGTACCACAGAACACTTCCTGACGATTGCAATCCGTTGTATTTATGGTGATTGTTTTAGTACCTGCTTCCGTTTGTTGATTTCCTGTACAACCTGCAGCTCCTCCTTCGTAGTCTATATTCATAGACGTTTTCAAGAAGTTCTCACAAGGTTTTAAAAAGTCATTACAATCGCCTACAAGTTTAAGAGGAATACGAATCACACGAGCAGGGTCTCCTGCTTTAAGTGTAGATTGTAATTGTACGCCTCCTGCTATACCTCCTATCACAAACTGATAGCTCTTAGTAGCATTATTATAGCTACTTTGAGGAAGAGGATTATTCACTGTGCCATCACCTGCCCCATTAAGGTCAGGGTTACCATTAGTAACTACGGTAGTATTAGCAGGAAGTTTTACATTTATAGTTGCTTTATTGATATTTTCTAAACCGTCGTTCTGATAAGTAAGTACATAGAAGAACTCCTGATTAGGGGTCAACTGAGTGATAGTATTTCCCGAAGTATCAGTATAACGATGGCTCGATTTTAGTTTAGTAGCGTTAGATTTCACTGTTACAGTGAAAGAACAACTAATAGTATTTCCCTTTACATCAGAAAACGCATAGGTAACGGTATGAACTCCTATATTAAAATAATATGGAGGTGTATGACTCTTTGTAGTAGTGATAGTACCACTACAAGTGTTATAAGCCGAAGGCTCTTGCCAATTTACCGATTTACCACAGGCTCCCTGATCAGCAAAAACTGTAATATCATTAGGACAAGGTGTTCTAAACTTAATGGCATCACTTCCTGAAGCCACCTGTACAGTAGTAGATTTAGTGTATACTTTAGCATTACCACAACCTATACCTGGTTTCAAGTTATATTCAGCCAAATAGTGAGTAGTGGTCGTAATATCCTCAGAGAATGAAGGTCCCGATTGAAGTGGAGACGAAGTAGTTTTTTGTCCATTAGCATCAAGCTTAAACCATCGGATATCAAAAAGATGTCCTGATACTCCAAGAAATACTTTAACTGTATTAGTTTCGCATAATCCTGATTTATCTACTAATAAATAAGGATCAAAATCACCAGTACTATTTATCTCAATATCTTTATTTACTGTTTGGCAACGGTGAATAGTCCTCACCATATAGTGCCCCATAGGTAAATTAGAGAAAATATGATAATATTGGTTTTGTGACTGCTGGTAAGTTGCTTTTTTTACAAAAGTAGTTTGAGTAGAAGTAGCACTCGGTTTAGAGTACAGCTCATAGGTAACAGGGAAAGCCACTTGCTGTCCTGTTAAATCTACTGAAATCATACCAGTATTGCTACCACTATTACATACTGCAGGGTTTAAAACAGGATTTAATTTCACCACATCTCCTATAGTAATCTCTCCATAATCTTTACTATCTCCTATATATGGAGTAGTGGGATCTCTTAAATCAAAAGAAGTATAATTACCAGAACTACCAGGAATAAAACCAAAGCTTCTAAATTTATAACCTTGGTAAATATCAGGATATACCCTATATTTTCCTGGTAATAGGTTTGAAAAAGTCCCTCTATGTCCTGTTTTATAAGTATTAGTACCATCTACTTTTACAGGTTCCCAACTACGTCTACCATTAGCGTCTTGTACTTCTTTTTCTAAATAAACTCTTTCTGAAAGAGAATTATTATATACAGAACGACCTAAATCATAGTTTATCTGTCCTATTTCACAATCACGTTCATATTCTAATTTAGGAGTATAACGAGTTGCGGGTAAGAAAATATCTTTTGTAGTTGTATTATTACAAACATCAGTAACAGTAATTCTGTAATTGCCAGAAGGCAAATTGGTATAACCCAATGAACGACTAGAAGGCATCGTATATTCTATTGGATAGGTAATGGTACGTGTAACAGTAGCCGACCAACTAATCTTACCTTGATAAGTTACCGATTTTGTACCATCTACAGGAGCTATCTTAAATTTTAATGGGTAGTAAAAACCACTACCTAAATTCTGGAATAGAAAAGCTCCTGTTCCCTCATAAGAACCATAACCAGCTGGACGTAAGTTTTCCCAAATTTTATCAATCGGATTAGGAGATGTTTCTTTATTGTATATTACCTTTACTTCCGAAGTACAAGTACCTTTACAAGTAGACGGGTCAGTATAAGTAAGGCGGTAAAGTCCTTCTCCTGTACCTCCGCTTAAAGTAACAAGCCCATTATAATAAGGAGTTGTTGTCCACTGAGCTTTTCCTGAACTTGCCCCTACTGTACCCTCTTCTAAAGGAACATTTACCCAAGGACCTGCCGAGGTACCACTAGTACTTCGCTCTAATTTAAAGTTTTGTATCTTTTGCTCACTAGGCCATTCTACACGATAATCGTAAGTTCCTCCATTTAAATTAGGTAATTTTCTATTATCATAATATTTTATTTCATAAAAAAACTGTAATAGTTTTTCAATAGCTCCACAAGTACCTACTTTATGTCGTTCATATGAACGATTGCTTGTATTTAGTACTTCTGAAGAAGGACAAGAAGGTGTTGCTACTTGGTTGTCGTCCAATTTAACTCTTTCTACAATAGTATTTTTAGGTCCTTTTATAGTAATCTGTATTTCATCACCTTTACGCAGCTCGTGTGTATCTACTTCTACAGAGGTATTTCCATCATACTTAAGTTGTATTTTTTTATAGCGACGGCTTAAAATGCGTATTTCTGCATTTCCCTGCTGATTAAAATGATCTCTAAGTACTTCTCTACTCGCATAAGCGGGCAAAACAGCTCCTTTTTCCTTATCAACAAGTTCAATTTTAATCTTAAACCTATCGCAGTTTATTCCCAATCTGGTGAGATAACGCTTATTTGTTTTTATCTCAATACAATCAAAATTCTTTGTATCAGCAGGTATCTGTATATTCGGAAAACGACGTGTTTCCCCACAATCATTGTGTACATTTGTAATATCTCTTATTTGTACTTTTATAGTACTATTCTGAGGAATTCTATGTCCCGCATTACCTCTTACTTCTATATAGTTATTACCTATAGGGCGAGTAAAACTTTGTGCAGGAACAAGTACTTGGTCATTCATATCAAGTAAAGTTACCTCAAAAGGACCAATTCCTCCACTAGGTATTCGGAATCTTACTCCTCCATTATCCTTTCCACAAGTAGGAGCTAAAGCCTGCAAGTTCTGGATATTCATTATCTTATAGCTAGAAATAACCTTTACGCTTTTAGCTTCAGAGTTCCCATTTTTCGCATCATATACTGTTACCGTATAGTTACCAGGATTTAAACTAGTAAAAGTATATTGCCCTGAGGTACCTCCTGCCATTCTCTCTAAACCTGAATCAGTTCCGTAACCCTCTAAGCGTACAAAATAACCTTCACTACCAGGCGCAGGACAACCCGAAGGAAGAGGTGATACTGGCTTTGCCTCTACCTTTAGCTGTGCATCGGAGTAACAAGTACCCGCCGTAGGCGTTACTTTTATGTCTATACATTGAGCTGACGCAACTCCTGCGAACATCAAAAACAAAATTGCTGATAAAAACTTTTTCATTATCATTAGTTATTAAACTATGGTATATAAAACTGCTATTCTTAAAACTAATATGTATATTATGTATACAGAGTTAGTGCGACAAAAGTAATCTTTTTTTTTTTAATTACACATCATTAAAGTATATATTTTTACGTTTTTAAATCAAAAAAAATATAGGTTTTTCATTTCCAATATTTTACACTATGTTAAAGTCTTGTTAAAGTTTTACCCAAATACATTTTAGATGTTTTTTAAGTTGTAAAAACTTTTCTTTTTGCAGAAATAAAATACGACTTCAATAATATTTTATCTAACAAATAATATAAGACACATTAAAAATATCTATAGCGTTAAATTAAATATTGCTAAATTACTTTACATAAAAAGTGAAGAGATGTTTTCTATTTACGGCTACCTTCCTCGTGCAGAGAAAAAGCCCCAAATTTGACCCAGTTATTTTAAGAAGTTAGGCGTAATCAGTCTTTAAACCAGACTAATTACGCCTATTTTGTAGCGGGAACTGGACTCGAACCAGTGACCTTCGGGTTATGAGCCCGACGAGCTACCTACTGCTCTATCCCGCGATTTCTGGGTGCAAAAGTACAACCTTTTTTTTATATACCAAAATTTTTTAGGTATTATTTTTTATACTTTTCACTCTTCTATATATACTCTCTTGATTCTGTGCGCCATAGAGGTAATAAGTTCATAAGAAATTGTCCCTGCCGATTCAGCTAATGTCTCAGCTGTATGGTCTTTATCAAATACAATTACCTCTCCTCCCTCTTCACAAGGAATATTAGTAACGTCTACCAATATCATATCCATACACACATTACCTATAATAGGCGCCTTCTTCCCATTGATAAATACAAAGCCTTTCCCCTTACCGTAAATACGGTTGATTCCATCAGCGTGACCTACCGGTATAGTAGCTGTTTTAGTAATATGGTCAGCAATGTAACCGCGATTATAGCCTAAACTATCACCTACTTGCAAAGTGTGTATTTGTGAGATAACGCTTTTGAGAGTCATAATAGGCGTAAGATATTGTTGTAGCTGAGCGTCATTGGCAAAGCCGTACATTCCTATACCACAACGCACCATATCAAACTGAGCGTGGGCATAATTCAGTATACCTGAAGTATTACACTGGTGGTAAATTACTTTATGAGAGAAAGTTTTGTTTATCTTTTCTTGGAAAGCAATAAAAGTCTTAATCTGATTTTCAGTAAACTCTTTCTCATTCATATCCTCTGAAGCCGCTAAATGAGAATAAGCCGTTTTCACTGTCACCGTAGTATTATTTTTTAACAAAGCGAGCACTTCATCTATTTCATTTAAATCAAACCCCAAGCGATTAAGCCCTGTGTTACATTTAAGGTGCACAGGATATTTTACCAAATGGTGTTTCTCAGCATACTCCAAGAATAACTTTGTAATACGCTGTGAATATAATGTCGGTTCTAATTTATATTTTACAATATCATCAAAATTAATAGGTTGTGGGTGTAACACCAATATAGGAAGTGTAATACCTGCTTCTCTCAAAGCTTTACCTTCGGAAGTGTAGGCAACTGCAAAGTAATTCGCCAATCCTTTCTTTTGCAAATGTAAAGCTATAGGCACCGAATTATTCCCATAAGAGGAAGCTTTTACCACTCCCAAAAACAAAGTTGTAGGTTTGAGTCGGCTTTTTAAGTAAAGAACGTTTTTTTCTAAGGCGGTAAGGTTAATTTCTAAAACGGTTTCTTCTGTTTTCATTTATTCTTCAATTTTTCTAACATTAATCTTGTTTGCTCTGAAAGTACTAATTTTCCTGAAATAGCTGCGTTATTTATGAGTTCTTGTTCCCAATGCTCAGTGTGTTGCCAAGTGATGCGTTTCATTTCTGACAAAGCTACTGGGTTGGATTTCAGAAGCGTAACTATAAAAAGGTCTATCGCTTCGTCCATATCTTTTGTATTTTCGAACACGCGAGCAATCAACCCTTTCTGTTGAGCCCAATAAGCACTTTTCCATTGGTCAGGAGCCATAAAAAGTTCGTTGAGTGTTGCTTGTCCGGCTTTACGTAAGATTGCAGGAGCAATCACAAAAGGACCTATGCCCAGTGAAAGTTCCGATAGCTTGATACTCGCTGTTTCGGTAGCAAACACATAGTCTAAGGTAGCGAGTAAGCCCACTCCTCCGCCAACAGCCTTGCCTTGAGCGCGCCCAATAATAAGTTTTTTACAGCGACGCATCGCCAAAAAAAGATGCGCAAAGCCCTCAAAGAAACGTTTTCCTTCTTCTTCATTGCTAACGGCTAAGAGCTCGTCAAAAGAAGCTCCTGCACAAAAAGCTCTATCTCCTTCACTCTTGAGAAGTATAATGCTTACTTCTTCATTTTCAGAAAGCGCATCAATTTCTTTGGTAAGTCTGTTTAGCAACTCCAAAGGGAAAGAGTTCGCATTAGGATGTCCAAAAGTAGTAACAGCCAGTTTTTTATCTATTTTCGTATACAACGAACCTTGCAATCTATCAGTCATTGTTATTATAAATTTATGGCAAAAGTATAACTTTTTTCGCAAATAGGTTTGGTAATTAGAAAAAATATTTTACCTTTGCGCTTGCAAACGGGGATGTAGCTCAGTTGGCTAGAGCGTTTGGCTGGCAGCCAAAAGGTCGTGGGTTCGAGCCCCATCTTCTCCACAAGCAAAAAAGATGATTAAAAGTAGAACTTTTAATCATCTTTTCTTTGTTTATTCTTCTTCTGTCTGCGAAGCTCACTCTGTTTATCTTTCGTCATTCCTTCGTTCATTGTTCATTTGCCCGTGCGGCTCGCACCGTTTATCCTTCGTCATTCCTTCGTTCTTTGTTCATTTGCCCGTGCGGCTCGCACCGTCTTTTGTTCGTCTTTTGTTCGTCTTTTGTTCGTCTTTTGTTCGTCTTTTGTTCGTCTTTTGTTCGTCTTTCCTTCATCTGCCCGTGTGGCTTGCACCGTCTTTCATATAAGTTTTCTATAAGCTAAGCATACCTTATTCTGGCATTATTGGCATTATTGACATTATCGACGTTATTAGTTTTTCTCTCATTTCCTTATCAATAAAAAAATCCGACTTATCACTAAGTCGGATTTTTGTATAATGTAGGTAGTTATTAACCACCAAAGTCGTCGAAACGAATGTTCTCATCGGGCATACCAAAGTCTTGACCCATTTTCTGAACGGCTTTGTTCATCATTGGAGGACCGCAGAAGTACAATTCTATATCTTCTGGAGCTTCGTGTTTGCTCAAATACTGTTCAATTACAGCGTTGTGAACAAATCCTAAGAAGCCATCGCCTTCAGGATCATTAATATCTTTCTTCACTTTCCAGTTGTCTTCAGGTAGTGGTTCAGAAAGTACAATAAAGAATCTAAAGTTAGGGAACTCGCGCTCTAATTCACGGAAATGTTCTACATAGAACAACTCGCGTTTTGAACGGCCTCCGTACCAATAAGTAACTTTCCTATTAGTTTTTAAGGTTTTAAAAAGGTGATACAAGTGCGAACGCATAGGCGCCATACCAGCTCCTCCTCCTACATATAACATCTCAGCGTTAGAATCATTGATGAAGAACTCGCCATAAGGTCCTGAGATGGTTACCTTGTCCCCTGGTTTACGTGAGAAAATATAAGAAGAAGCTACCCCAGGATTTACGTCCATCCATCCTCCTTTAGCTCTATCAAAAGGAGGCGTAGCGATACGCACATTCAACATTATACGGCGTCCCTCTGCTGGATAGGAAGCCATAGAGTAAGCACGCTCTGCCAGTTCTGGATTCTTCATTACAAGAGGCCATAACTTAAACTTATCCCACTCCATTCTGAACTTATCAGGCTCTCCTGGGTGTTCTTTAGGGTGTGCAGTGATATCAATATCAGAATATTTCACTTCACAAGCAGGAATTTCAATCTGAATGTATCCTCCTGGTTTGTAGTCCATATCCTCTGGGAGTTCTACCACAAACTCTTTAATAAACGAAGCCACATTATAGTTGCTCACTACAGTAGCTTCCCATTTCTTGATACCAAACACTTGTTCTGGTACGCCTATTTGCATATCTTGTTTTACTTTCACTTGGCAAGCTAAACGCATACCTTCTTTGAGTTCCTTCTTTGTAAAGTGAGGCGTTTCTGTAGGAAGAGCCTCTCCTCCTCCCTCATACACGTGGCATTTACATTGTAAACAAGACCCCTTACCACCACAAGCTGATGGCAAGAAAATCTTCTCGTTACCCAAAGTAGAAAGCAATGAACCGCCGATAGGCACTTCAATTACTTTGTCTTTATTAATTGTAATTTTCACAGGTCCCGATGGGGTTAGTTTCTGTTTTACGTAAAGCAAAATAGCTACTAACAGCAGGATTATTACCAATAATCCTATTACCGTTACCGTAATAGTTGTTAATATTTCACTTGCTAATATCATTGCTTAAATCTTTTGTGTTATGAGCTAATTTATCAGTTTTAACTTCTTGTTGGATAGTAGTCTCTTGTTTAGGAGCTTCTTTAGCTTCCTTTTTGCTGCTACCACCTGTAAGCATACCACCAAAACTCATAAAGCCGATAGCCATAAGCCCTGTAGTGATAAAGGTGATACCCAAGCCACGCAAGGGTGCAGGTACGTGTGAATAACGTATTTTCTCACGGATAGCTGCTAACGCTAAGATAGCAATAGCCCATCCCAATCCTGAACTGAACCCGTAGGCTACTGAAAGACCAAAAGAGTGAATAGTTTCCTCACGTGATTGCATAAAGAGTGACCCTCCCAAGATAGCACAGTTTACGGCTATCAAAGGCAAGAAAATACCCAACGAGTTATATAACGATGGAGAAAATTTCTCTACAATAATCTCTACCAACTGCACCATCGTAGCTACAGTGGCAATGAATAAGATATAGGTAAGGAAGCTCAAATCATAATTAGCATACTCTGGACCTAACCAAGCTAAAGCACCTTCTTTGAGGATATACTGGTTCAACAAGTAGTTCATAGGTACGGTAAGAGTCTGTACAAAAATAACGGCAGCTCCTAAGCCTATGGCAGTAGATACTTTTTTAGACACAGCCAAGTACGAACACATACCCAAGAAGGTAGCGAAAATCATATTCTCTACGAATACCGATTTAAAAATCAGTGTTAAATATTCTAACATTTTCTTTTCTTTTTAAATGATTAATGACTGTCTTCTATCAAGGCTTTATTACGTGAACGTTGTACCCACACTACTATACCGTAAGTTACTAATGCCATAGGCGCTAACAACATAAAACCGTTGTTTTCATAGCCCCAAGCATATACACCTGTTTTCTTAATAGGGTCTCCTAATACTTGGAAACCGAGCAAAGTGCCTGAACCTAATAGTTCACGGAAGAAGGCGACAATAAGCAAAGCGATAGAATAACCACCTGCATTACCAATAGCATCTAAAAATGATTTACCCGGAGGATTACCTAAAGCAAATGCCTCAAAGCGTCCCATCAAAATACAGTTAGTGATGATAAGCCCTACGTATACCGATAGCTGTTTGCTAAGGTCGTACACATAGGCTTTCAGCACAAAGTCCACCACGATTACCAAAGCAGCTGCTACAATTAGCTGGGCGATGATACGAATTTTTGGTGGAATCACATTTCTAAGCAAAGAAATGGTTACGTTACCCATTACAAGCACAAAGGTAAATGAAAGGCTCATTACGATAGCGGCTTTCAGCTGAGCTGTAATTGCCAAGGCTGAACAGATACCTAACACTTGTACTGTTACGGGGTTGTTATCCCATAGAGGGTCGGTTACTAATTTTGTATCTTTTTTTGATAGTCCCATAGTCTCTTATTTGTTTAAACTTTTAATATAGGATATATAAGGCTCTATGCCATCGCTTATCATCGCTTGCACTCCATTACCAGTAAGGGTAGCTCCTGCAATAGCATCAATTTTCCCATCTTCTTTACGTTTATTTTCAGGATCGCCATTGCTTTTTGAAATTTGAATGCTTTGGAAGTTACCTGCGGCATCCAATAAATGTTCCCCGATAAAGTCGTCCATAAAGAAACGTTCTTTGATGTTAGCTCCTAAACCAGCTGTTTCTCCTTTATGGTCGAAGAAAACGCCACGTACAACAAGATCTTTATCTACGGCTATATATCCCCAAATAGCATCCCACAAACCACGTCCATTTACGGGAATGATGTAGAGTGTAGTTCCATCTTTTTCACCTACATAAAGAGGCAAACCTTCACGATGACCGTTGAAATTGATAAGGTCATTAGCACCTTCTACTTTCTCAGCGGTATTTCCTTTGATAAGGTATTGTTCTTTCACATAGTTAGGGAACTCTTTTTCAGCATCAGTTGTAGAAAGAAACTCTACTTTACCTCCTCCAAGCTCACCTTGGTTGTGATTTACGCCCATAGCGTAGAGAATGTTTTGTTTCTTTTCTAACTTTTTATTGTTACTGATATCGCTGCTCAATGCTGATGAAATACCAGCGAGCAAAGCTCCTACGATTACCACCATTATAATGGCGAAAATCACTGTATACGAATTACTTTCTGTTTTTACTGCCATAATTTATGCGGTTTTAGTAACTGTTTTTAAACGTTTTTTACGACGAGATACATTAGCTTGTACTACAAAGTGGTCGATAGTAGGAGCTAGTACGTTCATCAATAGGATAGCGAGCATTACCCCTTCAGGATAAGCTGGGTTGAAGCAACGAATAGCAATAGCGATGAAACCTGCTAAGAACCCGTAGATATACTTACCTGTATTGGTTTGTGCTGCTGTAACTGGGTCGGTAGCCATAAATACAGCTCCAAAAGCTAAACCTCCAATGAGCAAGTGCTGATAAGCTGGCACACTCCAAATAGTGTAGAACTGAGTACCTACCATACTTGGTGCTAAAGCGTTGAAAATAGCTCCCATTACCCAAGCTCCTACAAACATACTCACCATTACACGCCAAGAAGCGATTTTGGTATAGATAAGGAATAAACCTGCTAATAGAATAAGAATTGTAGAAGTTTCACCTACTGAACCTGGAATAAACCCGAAAAGGAGGTCAGAATCGGTGTAGTGAATAGGGTGCCCTTGTGCCAAGTTACCTAAGATAGTTTCACCTGAAACTGCATCTAAGTTTGCACCTGCAGCAATTTCTTTAGAACGACCTAATACGCCAGTTACCCATACTTTATCCCCCGTCATTGAAGTAGGATAAGCAAAGAATAAGAAGGCACGAATGGTAAGTGCAGGGTTTAAGATATTCATACCTGTACCCCCGAATACCTCTTTACCAATGATCACTCCAAAGGCTACTGCTACAGCAAGCATCCAAAGTGGAATATCTACTGGAACGATAAGAGGTACTAACATACCAGTTACTAAGTAACCTTCTTCTACTTCGTGACCGCGAATGGTAGCAAAGATAAACTCAATGCCCAAACCTACTACATACGATACTACTACAAGAGGAAGTACTTTTATAAAACCAATACTAAAGTTTGTCCAGCTCCAAAAATCACCACTACAGAAAGCTAAGCCTTCGGCGGGGTGTGTTAAGTGACCGAAAGCCACTTCGTGCTGGTAACCTGTATTGAAAATACCGAAAATCAAACAAGGAATCAGTGCCAAAACCACCATATTCATTGTTCGTTTTAGGTCGTCAGCAGCCTTAATGTGGGTACCTCCGTGGGTTACCTCATTAGGCGTATAGAGGAATGTGTGGAGCGCATTGAAAGTCGTCTCCATCTTCGTTCCTTTATACTTTTCTTTTAATGTATTTAATTTACTTTTTAAACTCATTTTCTTGATGATAAGTAATTATTCTTTTTTATTGATTTGCGAATTAGTTTTAAAGCCCAATCGTAATGACCTGACGTTGCCGAAACTAAATAAGAGCCTAACGAAGTGGTCTTCGTCCAAGGATATCTTTTCTTTGTAAAAAGTTCCTCATCAGTATGGCTTTCTATAATATGAAAAACTTTACTATGTGAATCTTTAAACAGAGAAAACATTTCAGAAAACGGTACATTTTGGCAACTCTTCCATATCTCTTGGTTTAATTTAGGAGTGTCTTTCATAGTGTAACCCTCTTTGGGTATTTTGGGTTTACCCCCTTTCATTCCTTCCTCATACCAAGATAAAAAAAGCAAATGCCAATGATATAAATGCCCAAGTACATCTCGGAGATTTCGATTCATTGTCCCCTTAGGAAATTCCTTTTCTCGTTTGTCTTCGGGAATAGTATCAATCAAAGAAATCAATTCATCGTAATTTCTTTCTGCTGATACTACAAGCCCTAATTTAGATTGCGGACGTGCCATAATGTTTAGATTTTACTTTTCAATAAGTCATAAACAGTTTTATCAATACTGAGATATTTTATAAAATCTTCGGTATCAAACTCTATCTTATCTTTCTTATTCTTTTTTGTCGTAGCGTTAGAAACTGAAAGATAATACTCATTAGCCGAGGCATACAAAGTAAAAACACTATGGTTAGTTCCTTTATCACCTCTTTGAATAATTGTAGAAAGTTGTTCCCAATTGCCTTGTTCAGCTTGTTGTTTAAAGTCGCTTACATTTTCTATATAAGAAAAAGCAGGCAATTCTTCTTCTTTAAACCATTCATCTGCAAGTTCGTTAAAAGGTTCTTTAGCTCTACCTACAGAGGCAACTATTCCCATAATCATAATTACTAAGAATTCAATTACCCAAATAATGGTAAGGAAAACTCCACTCACAGTATTCCCTTTTATAGCCCACGTCCCTTCTTCATTGATAAGTCCTATCAACCCAAAAAGGTCTGACGGATGCCCTAATAAGTACAGCAATTGTTCAATTTGCACATTACTTACAGCTACACCTATTTGTTTATTACCATATACTTCACTCGTATTAATAGCCAAATCAGCCCATACTACCCATTGCAGATAATAAGCGACAAGTGATGCTATGACAGCAAACAAAATAGCTAAGCCATAATTACGTACTTTACCCAATCTAACTACTAAATAACCAACAGTAATGGCTATAGCAAAACCAAAACCAAATGTTACTAAGAAGTTGAGATATATAATTGGGATATACCATATTAAGTACGCATAGATGGTTGCTAATATAGGCAACGCTACTGTACATACTAATATGAAATACACAAATGATATAGGTGAAAACTTCCCTGAAGGTTTGTAATAATTAGACATATTTCAATTATTTAAAACTGTTTACTTACTTTTGTATGAATTAACCTAATTCTGCCATCATTAAATCAAGTCCATCTCTGATAATTTGCTGATGTGGTTGTTTAGATACACATACAAATTCAGTAAGTGCAAAATCTTCTGGTGCTACTTCGTAAGCTCCTAAGTTTTCCAACTCGTCCAAATCCTTATACAAGCAGGCTTTGAGCAGTTGCATAGGATAAATATCCAATGGGAAAACCTCTTCGTACATACCTGTTACCACAAAAGCGCGTTGTTCACCATTGGTATTGGTATTGAGGTCGTACTTTTTCTTAGGGTTCAACCACGAGAAAGTAAGCGAACGTGTAAGGGAAATCTTGTTGGCTACTGGTTTTGCCCAACCGAACAAATCATAGTCATTTCCTTCCGGAATTGCTGTAATTTGGTCGTCGTAAAAACCTAAGAAGTCTGTTTCACTCACCTTAGTACCAGTAAGCACATCACCGCTGATAATACGAGTAGCAACCACGTCCTTTACTTGGTTACTTACTACCCCGCTTATCTGAGCGCCAGCAAGGGCTGTAACGTAGTGAGGCTTCTCAATGCGTGAACCTGTAAGAGCTACTGTACGGGTGAGGTTCACTTTACCTGTTAAGAAAAGTTCTCCTATCACCACCAAATCTTGAGGCGTTACCACCCATACCACTTCACCTTTGTTTATCGGACTGATTTGGGCTATTTGTGTACTGACGTTCCCTGCTGGGTGAGGTCCTGACACATTGTGCACCACTATGCCCTTAAGGTTGCGGAAAGGTGACAACGAGCTGTCTTTGAAAACGGACACGTGTACTTTCCCTGTGGTGAGTTTAGCTAAGGCGGTAAGAGCGGTTTGCAGAGCTTGCTCTTTTCCTTTGAGCACATAGTCGTAATCGGGAGCGAGCGGATTGGTTTTGCAAGCCGACACAAAGATAGCCTTGGGCTTCCCGTCGGGATTGGCAATCACGTCATAAGGGCGTTGTTTGATAAAAGGCCAGCAACCTGATGAAAGAAGGTGTGCCTTGATGTCTTCGCCCTGCATCTCTTCTACGTCTTTCTTTCCATAGTCTTTGAAAGTTTGTTCTTGACTGGGCGCAATGTGTATTTCCAACACTTTACGACGCTCACCTCGTACAATCTCTTTAATGGTACCACTTACCGGAGAAGGGAACAAAATACGCTCATCACTCTTTGAAAAGAATAGTGCTTCACCTGCTTTCACTTCATTACCCTCGCGCAGTAATAGCTTAGGAATAACACCATGAAAATCACTGGGTTTAATACCATACAAAGAGGCAAGCGGAAGCTGTTGTGTAGTCTTATCAGCTTCGCCTTCCAAGTGTATGTCTAACCCTTTTCGAATGCGGATGTCGTTTGACATATCTAAATAATATTAGTTAGTTTTATTAAATTAGGTGCAAATATACAAATTTATTTTTGATATAAAATAATCTACTCCTTTTTTTTAACTCAATATATCAAATTTACGTATAATATCTTTCTATTTCACAGCTAAAAAATAGTCCCTTATTTCATCTATAAACTTTTAAAATTCAATATTTAAACTACTACTCTTTACCTTTACTCTTTCCTAAAATCTTTATTCATAAAAAATACCCCTAAAAGTATCTAAACTTTTAGGGGTTTTATATCTTTTTAATTAGTTATATAGCCGTTTGGCTTTCTCTACTTCTGCATTGCCGTAATAGCAGTGCAAACGTTCGCCAAAGGCGTTGTACAACCCTTACCTCCCATATTTAGGGTACATCTTCATTCGTGACATTGCAGGAGTAGGAGGGTAATACACTTTATAATCTAAAAGCTCTAAATCTTGAATACTTAAATCATACCGCTTTAGTATTTTATAATCTCTCCGTACCTCTTCCCAGCTATATTTATTTAAGGTATCAGTACTAAAAATAAAAATTGATAAAGTATCTTTAGGGAGAAACTCTATTTCTTCTTTCCAATCAGCAGAAGCAAAATTAGTTGACTGGTTAAATTTTAATACTCTATGATTTTTCAATAAAGTAATTGATGTATCTGGATATACAAAATCAAAATCTCTTCTTGCTGGATAAATACTTATTGCACAATTGCTTTGATTTTTGATATACAAAGGATCTATTCTATCCATATAAGGCCACTCACAACTAAAGAGTAACAAAAATATAAATATAATATATACTGTTCTCATATTTTTTTCTTTTTAGGTTTTTTAGTTGGATATTTATCAAAAGGAGGTTCATATAAACTCCAATTTACTCTATTTCCATAATGTTTATTGAAATATTTATTAGCATTTTTATTAGCATTCATCTCATACCATCTATAGTTATGCTTATAAATTCCATCTTCTTTTTCATCACTCATTGCACTAAAAATACTTGGTATCCCTACATTTATTAGATAGGTCAATCCCATTCTTTGGCTATCAATATAGTGTCCGTATTCGTGCATAAATAAGGGGTGAGTTAACACATATTCCGTAAAATCACCTTCTACTTCACCTTTAATATCAATATTTATAAAGCTTCCTATAGAAACTCCTTTTTCTTCTCCACTTTTTTCATTAATAGAAAAAGTAGCTCCACCAAGATACTCTACTCTATCTACTTCTCCTATCATATTCATCAGTTGATTAAAATCACTACCTATAGAAGTTTGTGGGTGCTCCCAAGTATGCCTGCTAATACCCTGCCAAAGTCCTCCCATAAAAGTTCGGTTTTCATCTATGTAAAAATTACCTAAATTTCTAACTCCCATCATATATAATCTCCCAATTCATACGTTCTAAATCTTGTGTGGTTAAATCATAACGCTTTAAATAAAGATTCTCTCTTTTTACTTGTTCCCAAGGAATAGAGTCTATAAGCTTCCTATCAAATATCCATATGTAAAATTTATTATTATTAGAATAATTTCTTTTTTTAAAATCTCCTTCAAGTTCCCAAACCTTACCACTAAGAATTAAAAAATTATCATTAGGTTTCCAATCTAAAATAGGAGGCTCTCCTTTTACCCAAATATAAATATCTTTATTGGTTTCATTTTTGATGTAAATAGTCGAATCTATTATATCTTTATCAGGACAAGCACAGAATAAAGATAAAATTAATGTAAGAATAATTATTTTTTTTATATGGTTCATAGCATTTAAATCTTAAATAAAACTATCATATGTGTATTATAATGTTTAACTCCCATCATAAACAATCTCCCAATTCATACGCTCTAAATCTTGTGTGGTTAAATCATAACGCTTCAGATAGAGATTATCTCTTTTTACTTGCCCCCAAGGAATAGAATCTATAAGCTTCCTATCAAATAACCATATGTAAAGTTTATCATTATTAGAATAATTTCTACCTTTAAAATAACCTCCAAATTCTAAAGTGCCATTACTAATGATTAAAAAATCTCTAGTGGGAGCTCTATCTAAAATAGAAATGGAACCCCTATACAAAAAATAAATGTCTTTATTTGTATTGTTTTTGATACAAATAGTAGCATCTATATTATCCTTATCTTTATCCGGACAAGCACAGAATAAAGATAAAACTAATACAAGAATAGTTATTCTTTTTATATAATTCATAACATCTAAAATTTACATAAAACTTCTACCAAATGAAAAATAGAAAAAATCAGAAAAGTGAAGGGTAAATTTAGACGAATGCCCATTTAGATTAAAATTCCTATTTCTAGGATTCATATATGGTGAAGATGTGTTTTCTTCTTTAAAAGACTTTAAGTCAAAGTAATTCTCACTTCCTTCTGTATATCCTTTTGCTCCGGAACCATAAACTTTATTAAAATATTTTCCTGCCAAACTATTTGCCATAGTTTCATACCAACGCGAATCGTGTTTCTCAGGCTGTATCCAAGCATCCATAAAACTTGGTATAGCTACGGTTGTCATATACAAAGGCCCCATAATTTGTCCTTGCAGGTAATGTCCATACTCGTGTACAAATAGGTGGTCTCTCCAATCGGCTTTAAAACCTCGAGGCCCCGTTATGTAATTTCCTAATGTAAAAGCTCCTTTTTTTATGGTTGTTGATACTGCTACAGCTCCATCAAGATGGGTAACATCCAATACATTACCACTTATATTTAATACGTGATTAACAAAATTTCCTAAGAACACTTGTTGAGACTGCCAAGTCCATTTTGATACTACTTGCCAAAAATCACCTGTAAACATACCTCTATCTATTTCAAAAGCCTTTTCTGTTTCTTCATAATCATAATGATGAAAATTCACTCCATGAGTAAAAGTATTTTCAATAATTTCCCACATATAAGTAAGAATAGTTCCTATAAACTCTCCATTTTGGCCTACATACACCAGTGGGTTATTCAAACAGTACCCATACCTATTAAAGTTTTGAGTGTTAAAAGGGTCTTGTACATAGTTATCGGGTTGTAAGAAACGGTGTAGCGCAGGGTCGTACAACCGCCCATTCATATGGATAAGTCCTACCGTTTGTAGGTGTTCGTGCCCTGTAAAGCCTCTATCTAATAAAGTTAAACCTTTTAACACTTTTCCCGCTCCATCTTCTACTTTTATGGGTTGTCCCCAAGCATCAAAGTGTCTGCGCTCGGCTATATTACCATTCTCATCGGTGAGCATTACTATAGAACCCAAGTAATCTCTATGTAAGTAATAGAATTTTTGCGCTTCACCGTCCGAAATGAGTATCACTTTTACCTTCCATATTTAGGATACATTTTCATTTGTGACATTGCAGGAGTAGGAGGATAGGGGACACGAAACTTCAAAAGTTTACAATCTTCATAACTTAAGTCATAACGCTTTAGTATTTTATAATCTCTCCGTACCTCTTCCCAGCTATATTTATTTAAGGTATCAGTACTAAAAATAAAAATTGATAAAGTATCTTTAGGAAAAGATTTAAAATCATCTTGCCAATCTCCTGTTCCAAATCTACCAGTTTTTAATTTTTCTAATGTATTAGGTTTGTATTTCATAGTTATTAAGGTATCAGGATATAGAAAATCAAATCCTAATTTTGCAGGATAAACACTTATAGTATAAGTGCTATTGTTTTCTATATATAAAACATCTTCCCCTTTATCCATATATAATTCACATCCTGAGAAAAATATTGATATAAGTGTTAAATATAATCTTTTCATAAGCTCATTTTTTTTCGTTTTCTCGGATATGTATATTTTGGAGGTTCATATAAACTCCAATCTACTCTATTTCCATAATGTTTATTGAAATATTTATTAGCATTTTTATTAGCATTCATTTCATACCATCTATAGTTATGCTTATAAATTCCATCTTCTTTTTCATCACTCATTGCACTAAAAAAACTTGGTATTGCTATATTAAGCATATATGTCAATCCAAATGTTTGGCTATCTATATAGTGCCCATATTCGTGCATAAAAAGAGGGTGAGTTAATACATATTCGGTAAAATCACCCTCTATTTTACCATTAATGTTTATATTTATAAAGTTTCCTATAGAAATACCATCTTCTTTTTTACTTTTTTCATTAATAGAAAAAGTAGCTCCTCCAAGATATTCTACTCTATCTACTTGTCCAAAAATATTTCTAAGTTGAGAAAGATCATTGCCTAAAACAGTCTGTGGATGTTCCCAAGTATATCTACTAATTCCCTGCCAAAGTCCTCCCATAAAAGTTCGGTTTTCATCTATGTAGAAATTACCTAAATTTCTAATTGCCATCATATACTATTTGCCAGTTCATATCTCGAATATCTCTTAAACTTAGGACATATTTTCTATCATAAATATTATTCTGACTTAATTCCTGCCAAGAATATCGCTCAATAGTAGAAGCTTTCCAAATAAAAATCACATATTTATAATTTTTATTTAAGAAGTCTCTCTGACGAATTTTTGTGCTATTCTCTGTATGATTAGGTCTCAAGTAGTTGTTCTTATAAACAGAAGCAAAATTTACTACATTTAATTCCTTATCTGTAGCCCTTATTTGTAGGTATATTCCTTCGGAAAAATTATTAACAATTAAAAGTTTTCCTAATACTTCTTTATCTATAGTATTTTCTACACACTCTATAAACAACAAAAGAATTAACCCAATTGAATTTTTTTTTATAAACATTTTTTAATTTTAAGATTTTTCTATTCATACACAATTATCCAATTCATCTTGCGAAAGTCGTCTAGTGTCAAACTATATTTCTTATCATAGATATTATTTTGCTGTATTTCTTTCCAAGAGTAACGTTTTATAGTAGATTCCTTCCATATAAAAAATATAAATCTATAATTCTTCTCATCTTCATATACAGGCACTTTATCTCCTCTAGATTTACTTTCTATAAATAATTCAGGATATAAATAAATTGAAGATGTTAAATATTCTGTATTACTTCCTTGAAAATATATCCGTTCAGAAGAATTATTAAATATGTAAAACTCTCCTAATTTATCATTCTTAAAGGGACAACCTAAAAATAGTATACATATAATTATTAACAATGTCTTTTCCATATCTAAAATATTAATTTTAATACTGTACTAATTACAATAGGGGTTAAAATAGGAACTGCTACATCCCAACCTGTAAAACGAGCTCCATCAATAGGATTCCCTTTGCTACCTTGGTAAGAAGATCCTAATCTTGGATTTATGTAGGGAGACCATTTTCCATTCACAAAAGATTCCTTATCAAAAAAGTCAGAACTTCCTTTCTTATATCCTTTTGCGCCAGAGCCATATAATCTATCAAAATGCTCTGCTCCCATTTTGCTGGCTTGTACCTCAAACCAACGTGTACTATGATCTGAACCTCCTATTTTTTGAGTACTTGCTAAACTTGTGGTAGCTACAATAGGCAAATAAAAAGCTCCAAAGTATTGGCTTTGTATATAGTGTCCATATTCGTGCACAAATAAATGGTCTCTCCAATCTGCTTTAAAATTATCCGGTCCAAAAATATAGTTTCCAATAGTAAATGCTCTCCCTTCTGAATTTACGCCACTCAATGCTACAGCACCATCTAAATGTGAAACACCATTCACCAACCCCCAACGGTTAAGTTCTTGTCCTAAGAAGTTACCTGCAAGCGTATTTACAGCTCCCCAAGTCCACTTGTTCAATATCTGCCCAAAATCACCTGTAAACATACCTTTGTCTATTTCCCACGCTCTTTCCGTTTTTTCATAACTATAATGATGAAAATTAACTCCGTGAGTAAAAACATTTTCAACTGTTTCCCACATATGCGTAAAGATAGTTCCTAATAGAAACTCCCCATTCTCATCCACATACACCAGTGGGTTGTTCAAACAGTACCCATATCTATTAAAATTTTGAGTATTAAAAGGGTCTTGTACATAGTTATCGGGTTGTAAGAAACGGTGTAACGCAGGGTCGTACAACCGTCCATTCATATGGATAAGTCCTACCGTTTGCAGGTGTTCGTGCCCTGTAAAACCTCTATCTAATAAAGTTAAACCTTGTAACACTTTTCCCGCTCCATCTTCTACTTTTATGGGTTGTCCCCAAGGGTCAAAATGGCTTCTTTCAGCTATATTGCCGTTCTCATCAGTGAGCATTACAATACTTCCCAGATAGTCGCGGTGTAGGTAATAGAGTTTTGAGGTTTCTCCGTCCGAAATGAGTATAGCAGGAGCACTATAGGCATCACCGCCTAAGTAAAATATAAACTTGGTGCTGTTATCGGTTTTGTTACATACTATCTCTACACTACCGTCGTGGCTGTAGTGTTTAAGCATTGGGCGTTTGGCTTTTTCTACTTCGGCATTGCCATAATAGCAATGTGAACGTTCACCAAAGGCGTTGTATTCATAGCTTATTCGCTCTTTATCCTTTACATATATCTGCTCTGGGGCTTTAAAAGCGTTATACCTTACAGTGGGCAGTGGGTGTTTTTCTAAATACGTCTCACCTGCTTCATTAGTAGTGAGTTTTTGCTGTTGGTAGCCATTGCGTGTGTATTCATAGGTACCTATGGCACTGTTTTCGGTAATGCGACCCCGTTCGTCGTATTGGTGGGTGGCATTGCCCCAGCGGGTGAGGCGGTCGGTGGTGTCATACGCAAATTCTTCTTTTTGGTTATAAAAACTATAAGTACGATGATTCAGCAGTCCTCGTTGTGGGTTGAAATCGTATTGCAATACGTTCAGCGGAGTATCTTCCCGTTGTACAGTTTGCATTTTAGGAAAATGACTGTTGTACTGGAAATTCTCTTGGGTCTTTCCTTTGTGAAGGCTCAGCGGTTGTCCGTATTCGTTACTTGCGCTCAGTTTCCAAAGGGTCGCTCCGCTGGCTGTTTTCATTTCTATGAGTTCCCCATTCTCGTAGCGGTATTGCACGGCACTGCTCACACGCTTGCCTGCCGTTTGGGCGGTAGTGGTTTCTTGTTGTACACGTCCAAAGGCATCATAAGTATAGTTTTTAGTAAATACCGCTTGCGGGTTGGTTTCGGTAGTTTGAACCAATTGTTTGAGTCCGTTATACTCATAGCGGTAACTGTCGTTATTGCCGTCTTTGTTTTGGTTGTCTATTTGGGTGAGCAGTTTGTCGGCGTTATAAGTATAGCGTATGTGCATATCGGTATAATCGCCCGTAATATGTTTTTCACTCAGGCGGTCGGTACCTTGTTCATAGCTAAAGGTGGTCTTACCCTTAGGGGTCGTTTCTTCGGTGAGGTTACCCCACGTGTCGTATTGATAGGTATATCGCCCTGCCGAAGGGTCGGTAAGGCTTGTTTTGCGTCCCCAGCCGTCTTGGGTTATCTTTTGTATGGCACCTCCATAGTCGGCTGTTTTTAAGCTACCATTGGCAAAGTAGCTATAGCGCACAGTACCGCCCGTATCTTGGTGTTCTACAATGTTACCTTGGGCATCGCGGGTGCTTATCACTTGTTGCTGTCCGTCATCAGCGGTAGTTTTGAGTTTGTCGTAGGTAAAACGGGTTATTTTACCTTCGGGACTGGTGATAGTGGTAGGTCGTCCATATACATCGTATTCTGTCCTCTTCGCCTTTTGAGAAGCACCTCCTGGGTGAGGGGCACTCACGCTCATTAGTTGCCCTATACCGTCGTACTCGTAGCTAACCGCATAGTGGTTGTTAAAAGCATCGTTACTCTCTTTTTCTAACAACCAGCCTAAAGTGTTATAGCTCTCTGCACTGTAAGCACCTTCTTCGTTCTCGGTAATGTTCTTAAAAATACTTCCGTCAAAGCTATAGCGCATCGTGGTTTTCTTGCCTAAGAAATTCGTGGTTTGGGTAGGTCTACCCCAAAGGTCATAGGCGTAAAGAGTACTTTGTCCTAATGGAGTCGTTTCGCTTTCCAGCAGACCTCTATTGTTATAGCTAAACTTGGTTACCTGTCCTTCGTGGTCGGTATGAGCTGTTACAAAACGGTGGCTTGGGTCATAGGTATAGCGTTCGGTACGTTGTTGTCCGTCTTCAGCAGTGGCAGTTTGTTCTATTACGTTGCCGTACTCATCATAACCATAAGAAGTAGTACGCCAACCCGTACCATTGCCTTGGGTTTTATGGGTAGTGAGCAAACCTTTCTCATAAGCAAAAGTTTCAGCGGTGCTAAAACTATCGCCTGACAAGGTGGTGGTCGTCTCTTTCTGTTGAGGTAAGCCTGAAAAATACGGACTCTCGCTCTTTGGTAAATAGCTCACGCGCGTACTTTGGCTATAGCCGTCCGTTTGGGTGCGTTGTTCCGTGAGGTTACCGTCCGCATCATAACTAAAATTATTGGTAGTCGTTAGTCCCGAAAGTTTATCTTCAGTGGTTTGCTGGGTAAGTTGTAGTTTAAAGACCTTGCTAGGACTAAGGTCATTGTATTGGTAAATGGTATGCTGTATATTTTGTTCTTTAAGTGTTGATTCTATAATATCATACCGCATTCCTTCTAAGGTGTATTCTTCTGTCAAAGCTCCTCTTAAATGTGGGTTCATCACTTTATGCTGGTATAAAGTTTTCCCTAATCCATATTGGTCATTAGGCTCATACCAATCTGTACTTCCAATACCCGAAAAACCAAGAAAACCTAACCCCTGCATATGGCTAACAGCATTATAATAAGCAAACCTACGCTCTGCTTTAGGAATTTTTATACCTTCTCGTTCTAATTTAGCAACTAATCCTATAGAACGTATATTGCTAATAGTCATATAAGGATATCTTTCAGTTTCTTGTTTGCCATAGTAAACTGACATATCCTTCCCTTTATTAGAAACAGTAGCCATTGGTTGATAGGTAACTGAGTAGTTTGTCTCTCCATTATTCACCTTTCTCAATAACATATCTTCTCTATTGTTTTCATATAAAGAGTAGTTCCTAATCTTATTTCCTGAAAAGAGTGAGATATCTATGATCCTATCGCGCTCATCAACTGACGAGAATATGATATGAGGTCTTGCCTGATTTCCTCCTTCCAAAGCAAGAGTTTTTCCTTTTTTCTTAAAAGAAAGCCTCCCTACCTCAAATACATTCGCAAACACATTAAAAGTACTTACTATTTCGTCTCCTTTGTGATCTATTAGAGTATAATATTGTATAATATCAGTCTTTCCATCACTGTTAATATCAATAGGTATAAGGCTATAGCTATGCTTATGATAGCCATAGGTTGTATGAAAAATTTTTCTACGAACTATAACTTTTTCTACATATAGTTTATTAAAAGTAAAGTCAAAATATTGTTCTAAAGGAAAAAAACGTATCCCTTCATTAACTAATAACTCAAATCGATTACTCCTATCAGCAGTAGGAAGCAGAAAGTCTATTTTTCCATCTCCATTAAAATCACCAGCTATAGGGTGAAACTCATCTACTTTTATATAGGGACTGTGATACTGATTGATAAGCTTTAAGTCATAAGGATAAGGCTTTGTTATTTCATATATGTACATTGCTCCTTTAGTAATGACAATAATATCGGTTTTCCCATTACCATTTACATCCATTGTCCAAACTAAATCACCTTTTTGTAAATATACATATCCTATTTTCTTAGTGTGGCTATTATATCTTAGTTCTTGATTTAAATCTATAAGATGAACTCCTCCCCCTACATCTCTATATTCACAAGTACATATCGTTTCTCTTTGTTCTACCAACCTTTTCATACGTGACTCACATATTTTAAAAGGATATTCAATCGCTATAATATTAGTAAGCCCATCGCCAGTAAAGTCTCCCGATACTAATTTGAAATCTTTATTGTATAAGTCATAAGTTATAGGAGGTACGGGGCGAACATCGCTCGCAAAACCTCTACAATGCTCTTCTTCATTAGGATAAGCAGGAAAATAGAAACGTATTGGCTCCTTAGGAATTAAAGAGTTTGTCCCTCTTATATAAGGTCTTAGTAATATCCTGTTTTCTTCATACTGGGCAGTTACAATGCCTTGCCCCTTAGAAATACTAGAAACAAGCATATCTTTTTTAAGAATCTTCACAGGAAATAGTTCCTTAAAAGTGTGTCCCATATCAACCTCTATAGGAGAGTATAAAGGTGTTCTTCTATATTCCTCAAAAATATATAAATCTCTGTTAGCTCTTTCTCCTGTAGTAGGATATAGTACAAAATCGGTATAATTATCGCCATTAAGGTCAAGAGGCACAACAGTAGAATTAACATTGTTTACCTGTGATATTGTTGTTTGCCCTATAGCACCTTTATTTATTTTAAACTCTTCATTAGGGTTTACGGTATCCCAGTATTGAAAAATTATTGGAGTGCGTTTTTCTCCTTCTACACCTTCCTCTACTGATACCAATCGATTATAATCTAAACTATTAACGTTGTATTTCAGTTCATAATCTCTATAAGGGGTATTATTGTCAGTTACAATAATAGCCGATAATATCTTATCGTTTATAGACGCTATACCTCCTACATAGGCATTCTCTGTACGATTACGAGCTATATATTTAAAACTAACCGTATGAAGCGCATTGTCCTTTCCTCCATATTCAATACGGCTTATAACCATATGGTTATTTTCTATGGTGTAATAATACTCAATGCTTATCCCTTGTGCATTCTCCCAATGAGAAAGTGCATATTCCAATACACTTTGTGCTCTATTTCCCTTGTGATTTCTTCCATAATACGCTTTAGAGCCATCAGGGTAAAGTACCTCAAAGTAATCAGGTCCAAAAGCCACGTTCTTGCTCTTGCCCACTGCCTTAATACGTACTTGCGAGAAAGTTTCAGTCTCGTACACCGATCCACTCTCGCCGTGTTTGCCTTCTTTCAGCATCAATCGCTGTCCGTCCAACGCAAACTGGTCTGTTTCCGTAAGGTTTACTTCGGTAATGTTGTCGTTGTGATACATTGTGCTCCCCACTCTGCTTATCACCGAAAGCCCCGCTAAGTGCCAACCGTAACCCGCAATGCCGTTACCACTCTGGCTATTGTAGGTCAATGCCAACGTAGGTGCTACACCTCCTATGCCTTTAGGTACCACAATAGGCACGGTATACACTGCAGCACCTGTGCCTGATACACTCAGTTCACCCGTAGTCAAGCCCACAGTATTAGCACCTCCTCCTCTTGCGGTAATACTGCTCCCCGAAGAAAGCATTGTTTCTGTAGGAGTATAAGTATTGCCTTCACTGAAAGATTCCCACGGAATAGTTCTATAGGGTAATTCTTCTTGTGAAAAGCAAACTAACGTATAACAAACAGATAGTAATAATAACAACTTTTTCATATGCTTAATCATTTATAACTTAACATTAACCATTAACCATTAACCGTTAATCATTAACCATTAATATCATTGTTTCACCACCTTAAACACCTTCCTACTGCCGTCAGAAAACGTAGCTACCAAAAAGTAATACCCCACCGACCAAGTCGATACATTGATGTGAAAAGGCTCATTCGCAGGAATTTGATCTGTCCTAAACATCATCTTGCCGTCTACCGAAAACACAACAAGTTGCGTCAGCACTCCATTTTCACTGTGATGCCAATATACCGCCAAGTTATCAGTTACAGGGTTAGGTGCTCCTTGCAGAGTAATTTTAGAAGAATTATCAGTCTCTGAAGATTTCAAAGCCTCAGGCAGTTCGTCAAAGAGCTCCTCATCGGTAGCGTCGTCTTTGCCGTTGAGGCACAAAAGTGCACTGCGCTGGTTACCCGCGCTGTCGTACTGAAAACAGTACTCTTTTTGAGCATAGATACTAAGGGTACCTAAAAAGAAGATAAGATACTTTAGCATTGTACAACAGGTTTTGGTTATATGACCGCAAAGGTCAGAAATATTTTTGAATAATGCAAGTTTTTTTACGTTTTTTTTCACTTTACATTCTAATAGTAACGTTCCCCCTAATATATTAATCCTTTTGGCTATCTCACCCCAAAAGATTCTCAACGTCTCTCCGAGCCTCTCCTAGAACTCCAAGCAAACCCACCCTCCCTTTTCCACATTTTCTAATTTCCACATTTTCTAATTTTCTCATTACTCCGCCCGTGCCAATCGCACCTAAAATCTTTATTCATAAAAAATACCCCTAAAAGTATCTAAACTTTTAGGGGTATTATATTCTTTTAATTAACATCTGCTCAATATAACAAATATTATTTTCTATTACCTGCCGTGCTACAGCGTTCTGAGGCACAACATCACCTCATTACATCAAACTTACATTAGTTTAATGGAATCTCGTGTCTAATTTGATATATTCTAAGAACTCCTTTCTTACCTCAGGGTCTTTGAATTTACCTCCAAACTCAGCAGTAACCGTACTGCTATCAATATCTTCTATACCGCGAGAGTTCACACATAGGTGTTTGGCATCTATAATACAAGCCACATCTTCGGTGCCGAGAGCGCGTTGCATCTCTTGTACTATTTGCATAGTAAGGCGTTCCTGCACTTGCGGACGTTTCGCATAGTACTCTACAATACGATTCATCTTCGAAAGCCCTAACACTTTACCGTTAGAAATATAGCCCACGTGAGCACGCCCTACAATAGGTAACAAGTGGTGTTCACAAGTGGAATACACCACGATATTCTTCTCTACCAACATCTCACCATAATGGTAAGAGTTCTCAAAAGTAGACATCGAAGGTTTGCGCTCTGGTAATAAGCCTCCAAAAATCTCTTTTACAAACATCTTAGCTACACGCTTGGGAGTGCCTTTCAAACTATCATCGGTTAAATCCATTCCCAAAGTATGTAAAATAGCACGTACGTGAGTTTCTATTTCTGCTATTTTTTCGGTTTCACTCATCTGAAAAGCATCTGCTCTGAGTGGTGTAACTGCCGAAGTTGCTATATGGTTATCTCCTAATATATCTTCTTCTTGATTTTTATTCATTGTTATTTATCTTATGAAAGTGCAAAAGTACTAATTATTACTCAAAGGTTAAAACTTTTTTGTGTTTTACATCTTGGTTGGTAATTGCCAAACGTATCACTTCTTCCATATCCGTTACATAATGAAAAGTAAGCCCTTTAAGGTATTCTTGCTTGATTTCCAAGATATCTTTCTCGTTGTCTTTGCACAAAATATATTCTTTAATACCTGCGCGTTTCCCTGCCAAAATCTTCTCTTTGAGTCCACCTACCGGTAGTACCTTTCCACGCAAAGTAATCTCTCCGGTCATTGCCAAGTGTTTTTTCACTCTCTTTTGAGTAAAGAGCGACATTAGTGAGGTAAGCATCGCAATACCCGCACTCGGACCATCTTTAGGGGTTGCCCCTTCGGGTACGTGTATATGCACATCGTAACTATCAAAGAGTTTCACATTGAGGTTATAGCGCTCAGCATTGGCTTTTAGGTATTCCAAAGCAATAGTAGCCGATTCTTTCATCACCTGACCTAAATTACCTGTGATATTAAGCACCCCCTTACCTTTCGATAAAGCAGATTCTATAAACAGAATATCTCCTCCTACACTCGTCCACGCCAATCCAGTAACTACGCCAGCTACCTCATTATCTTCGTATTTATCGCGTTCTAAGCGGGCAGGTCCCAATATTTTTTCTATGGTCTCTATGGTAAGTTTAGGGTCGTAGGCTTCTTCCATTGCTAAGTTTTTAGCTCCATAGCGTACTACTTTCGCTATTTCTTTTTCCAAAGCGCGTACTCCCGATTCGCGAGTATAACCTTCCACAATACGTTCTATTTCCTTTTTGCCTAATTGCAAGTCAGTAGTTTTCATACCGTGTTCTTTGAGTTGCTTAGGTAATAAGTGGCGTTTAGCTATCTCGGTCTTTTCCTCTATGGTATAACCCGTTACGTTGATAAGCTCCATACGGTCTAGCAAAGCAGGCTGTATGGTCGAAAGGTCGTTCGCAGTAGCGATGAACATCACCTTAGAAAGGTCGTAACCCATCTCGAGGAAGTTGTCGTAAAACTCTTTATTTTGCTCAGGGTCGAGCACTTCTAGCATAGCCGAAGAAGGATCGCCTTGGTAACTATTGTTTCCTAATTTATCTATCTCATCTAATACAAATACAGGGTTAGAAGTCTTAGCTTTTTTAAGCTGTTGCAAAATACGCCCCGGCATTGCCCCGATATAGGTTTTGCGGTGACCGCGTATCTCAGCCTCATCGTGCAAACCTCCTAACGACATACGCACGTACTCACGGCTCAAAGCTTTGGCAATAGAGCGTCCTAAGGAGGTCTTCCCTACCCCAGGAGGTCCATAAAAGCACAAGATAGGTGATTTCATATCATTACGGAGTTTAAGCACCGCCAAATACTCTATGATACGGCGTTTCACCTCTTCTAATCCGTAGTGTTCCTTATCGAGAATTTTCTGAGCGCGTTTTAGGTCAAAGTTGTCTTTAGAATACTCATTCCAAGGCAATTCCAATAATACTTCTAAGTAATTACGCTGAATGCCATAATCCGGACTATTAGGATTGGTACGTTGCAATTTGCTCAATTCCTTTTCAAAGAGCTCTTTTATCTTGTCGTCCCACTTCTTGGTTTTAGCTTTCTTTTTCAGCTCTTCCATCTCTTGCTCGTACGACACGCCTCCTAATTCTTCCTGAATAGTACGCATCTGCTGGTGCAAGAAGTATTCACGCTGTTGCTGATCGATATCAATACGCGTTTTCGACTGTACTTCGTTACGCAAGGTAAGGCGTTGCAAGTCGATATTCAAATATTTTAAGATAGCCGTAGCGCGCTCTTTTAGTTCGTCAATTTCCAATACGCCTTGCTTTTCCAAAACAGTAGCATTCATATTGGACGATATAAAGTTAATCAGGAACGATGTGCTCTCTATATTCCTAATAGCAAAAGCCGCTTCCGAAGGGATATTCGGATTTTCTTGTACAATCTTGATAGAGAGGTCTTTCACAGCTTCAATAGTCGCTTCAAACTCCTTATCGTTCGCATCGGGTTTCACATCTGGCATCTCTTTTATCATCGCTTTGATGTACGGCTTTTCTTCTACAATACTCTCTATCTCGAAGCGCTTTTTACCCTGAATGATAATAGTTACATTGCCGTCGGGCATTTTCAATACTCTGAGAATACGGGCTACCGTACCAAAACGAAAGAGGTCTTTGCCCTCAGGTATTTCGGTCTTCTCGTCTAATTGAGCTACAACACCAATAGTCTTAGTAGTAGCATATGCCTCGTTGATAAGGTGAATAGACGCATCTCTCCCCGCACTGATAGGCACTACTACTCCTGGAAATAGCACAGTGTTTTTCAAGGGAAGAATAGGTAACACGTGTGGTATGCGTTCGCGTTCTATCTCTTCTTCATCTTCCAAAGTAAGAAGCGGAATAAACTCTGTATCTTCGTCTATATGTTCAGCCAAAAGGCTGTCAAAATTTCCTATATTCATATTTAGATCGTTACTATATGCCATTTTGTCAGTAGTCACTTGTCTATATAAATATTCTCATTATATCTATACAGTTTAAAATCAATTTCTTATATACTACAAAATGTACATTGCTTCCTATATATTACAATAGGTGTGCCATAAAAATTACCTCCTTCTTACTTTCTTCTTTACTCCGTCTTTACCGTCATACTCCCCCCTATTGCCTATGACCTAAGGTCTAGTGCCTTTTCCCTTTCTTTCGCCTCGAAACCCCGTTTTTGCCATTTTTAGCCTTGTTGTATTATATTATGAGTCAATTACTTATACACTCTTTCTATACCAATCGTCCAAGATTCGTATAAGCTTCCTATAAGCTCTCTATAAGCTAACCCCACCTCTCTTACAGCCTTTTTTCACCAAAATTCTTCTCAGCTCCCTTCCGTTCTTCTCCGTTTCCTTCCGAATACTCCTAACCGTCCCAACACATCGCTTTTTCATCTCAAACTTTGGCAAAGTTGAATAAACTGATAATATTTCCTCTTTTCCAAATTTTCCAATTCTCTCATTTTCGAATTCTCTAATTACCCCCGCCTGTACGGCTCGTACTACCCTACTTCATCATAAAACTCCTCTCTAAGTTTTCACGATGGTTAGGGTGCGCTATTGCAATCAATGCCTTAGCCCTTTCACATAAATTCTTGCCAAAAAGCTCAGCCACACCATATTCAGTAACGATATACTGCACGTGAGCACGAGTGGTTACCACACCTGCCCCTTGTTTAAGAAAAGGCACAATCTTGCTCTCTCCTTTGTTTGTGGTCGAAGGAAACGCAATGATTGATTTACCTCCTTCACTAAGCATTGCACCTCTTACAAAGTCTATCTGTCCACCAAATCCTGAATAAATAGCCGTTCCAATAGAATCAGCACACACCTGCCCTGTAAGATCCACCTCTATTGCCGAATTGATAGATATCATTTTCGGGTTCTGACGTATCACCGACACCTCATTAGTGTACGAAGCTTCAGCTATTTCCACTGATGGATTTTTGTCAATAAAATCATATAACTCTTGTGTTCCCATCACAAACGAAGCTATAATCTTGCCTTTGTCTATCTTCTTTTCATAACCATTAATCACACCCTTTTTCACCAAATCAAGCACTCCTTCTGTGAGCAGTTCTGTATGAATACCTAAGTTTTTTAGGTGTCCCATCTCTCCCAAAGTAGCATTAGGAATGTTACCAATTCCTAATTGCAATGTACTACCGTCCTCAATAAGAGGTATAATATGTCGGGCTATTTGTTTTTCAATAGTATCAGGTTCTGTAAGATGCAATGAGAAGATAGGAGCATCGTGTTCTACTAAGAAGTCTATTTCATCAATATGTAGAAGAGCATCACCGTAAGTACGAGGCATTTGCTTGTTTACTTTTGCAATCACATATTTTGCATTGCGTATCGCCGATTTACAAGCCTCTACACTCACGCCCATAGAACAAAAACCAAACTTATCAGGAGGCGATACTTGTATAAGCACTACATCTACTTTAACGTGCTTCCTATCAAATAATAAAGGCATATCACTTAAAAAAATAGGGGTATAAGAACCATTCCCATTTTTCATAATATCTCGCACATTCCTCGATAGAAAAAAAGAATTTACATAAAAACTATCCTTGTATTTAGGGTCAGCATAAGGAGCGTCTCCCTCAATGTGAATGTGCCCTATACTTACATTGCGTAGTTCTGATGCACGCTCTACAAGAGCATCTACAAGTATTTCAGGTACAGCAGCGCCTCCGTGAATATAAACAAAGTCACCACTCTTTACAACCTTTAAGGCTTCTTGAGCAGTCGTAATTTTTGCCATTTAAAATAATATTAGTTAATAGCTCAAAAGTACTACATTAAATCCAATTGGCAAAATAATTAGTAATATAATTTTTTTTAGTACCTTTGTCCCCAATTTTAAAAACGAAGTATTATGTATCCACCTGAATTGGTAAAACCAATGATAGAAGAACTAACAGCGGTTGGTTTTGAAGAATTAAAAACAGCTGAGGCTGTAAGAGAAGCACTGAAAAGAGCAGGTACTACCCTCGTGGTAGTAAACTCTGTATGCGGTTGTGCTGCCCGTAATGCGCGCCCTGCAGTAATCTACAGCTTGCAAAACGCTAAGAAACCCGACCATCTTACCACTGTTTTTGCTGGGGTCGATAGAGAGGCTACTGAAGAAGCTCGTAACTTTATGCTTCCTTTTCCTCCCTCCTCTCCTAGTATAGCTCTGTTTAAAGATGGTGAATTAGTGCATATGTTGGAACGCCATCACATCGAAGGTAGAATGGCTGAAGCTATCGCTGAAAATCTCCAACAAGCCTATAATGAATTTTGTTAATCAATTTTCATTTCTAAAAAATCCTTTTGTGATATCTTTGGTATCACAAAAGGATTTTTTAATACTGATTAGGAATACGCTCTGCCCCTTCAATAATAAAGTCGGTTAAGCGTTGTAAGTAGATATTAATTTGCGGGTCAGTTACATTAAACAGCAATACAATTACCAGTTGCTCATTTGGGTATACTGATAGCCAACCGTAACCTCCCACTCCCATTCCTGTGTGACCAAAATAATCACGCCCATTCCAGTCTCGCTGGTTTTGCCAACATATACCATAACTCACTTCAGTATCATCAAAAGTACATTGCTTTTTTAGCATCTCGTTTTCTATAGGCTGAGAAAGAAAATTATGGCGCTCTATAGCAATTCCCATTTTAGCAATATCGTTAGAAGTAGAAAGAAAGCCTCCTCCTGCCAGCTTAAAGTAGTTATTCACATCAGGAGCTTTGGTGAGTCCTCCTTTTTTAGACCTTGAATAAGGTGTAGCCTCATCTTTAATTATTTTCCCTCTATCAGGGAAAGTGCGCCACATATTCAAAGGCTTAAACACTTCCTCTTTAGCCACATTCTCAAACTTCTCATTCAAACACTTTTCTATAGCCAATGAAATCAAATTTATACCGTAGCTACTATACAAAAACTTTGTTCCTGGTGCCGACTGTAATATGTCATCTTTAAATAAATTCACTCCCTGTTCAATACTGTAAGCTTTATTTAAAGTATATTCATTAGCCCTATAAGTGCGTATGCCTGCTAAGTGTCCTGCAAGTTGTTTCACAGTAAAATCAAAAGGCTTTTGCGGGTAATCAGGTATATATTCATAGATTGAAGTATTCCAGTCAAACTTCTTTTGTTCTTGCAGTCTAGCCAGTACCATTCCTGTAATAGCTTTCGACATACTCGCTACCCTAAATAGCGTATTCTTAGGGTCAATAGTTGTCTTTTGGGTAATATCAGCATATCCATAACCTCTTTGCCATATTATTTTTCCTTGTTTGGCTACAGTTACAGAGGCTCCTGGTATAATTTGTTCTTGTATTAGGTATTGTAATATTTTTTCAGCTTCAGTACGTGCATCGTCAAACGAAATTACTTCAGAAGGGTTTCTTTTAAACACATCTACATCTTGAAGCTTCTTTTGTGCAAATAATGAATTAAAAAATGAAATAATAGTGCTAAACAAAACAATAAGTATTAGTTTTTTCATAAATTATTAACAAATGCTATTTTTTCATTATTTCAGCTACCTTTTCCCCTATTTTAGCAGGCGAATCTACTACGTGAACACCACATTCACGTAAAATACGTTTTTTAGCTTCAGCAGTATCATCAGCACCTCCTACTATAGCCCCGGCGTGTCCCATTGTTCTTCCTTTAGGAGCTGTTTCACCTGCTATAAAACTAACCACAGGCTTTTTATTGCCATTGGCTTTTATCCATCGGGCTGCTTCTGGCTCTAACTGTCCACCTATTTCACCTATCATCACAATACAATGAGTTTCTGGGTCATTCATCAATAATTCTACAGCCTCCTTAGTAGTAGTACCAATAATAGGGTCTCCTCCAATACCAATAGCTGTGGTAATCCCTAATCCTTGTCTTACAATTTGGTCAGCTGCCTCATAGGTAAGTGTCCCTGATTTTGAAACTATCCCCACGTGTCCTTTCTTAAAGATAAAACCTGGCATAATGCCTACTTTTGCCTCTTCAGGCGTAATCACTCCTGGACAGTTAGGACCTACCAAGCGGCAATCTCTATTCTTTATGTAGGCTGCTACTTTCACCATATCAGCTACCGGAATCCCTTCTGTAATAGTGATAATTACTTTTATCCCTGCATCAGCAGCTTCCATAATAGCATCAGCTGCAAAAGCGGGTGGCACAAAAATAATAGATACATCAGCTCCTGTTGCTTTCACAGCATCGGCTACCGTATTAAACACTGGCTTTCCTAAATGTGTTTGACCTCCTTTATTAGGGGTAATTCCTCCTACCACATTAGTGCCGTATGCAATCATTTGTTCAGCGTGAAAAGTACCTTCGCTTCCTGTGAAACCTTGTACTATTACTTTTGAATTCTTATTAACTAATACACTCATTGCAATTATTTTTTTTGTTTTCTTATAGCAAAGATAAATAAGATTTCTATACTTTCAAAATCTTTCGTAAAGAAATCGATTATTATTTTACGTTCTTCTTTTTATCATATTAATTATCAATCTATTGCAGTGTTACCTTTTTCATCTATTCTCATAACAAAAAAGGGCTACCCACATAGGTAACCCTTTTGTAATATGCTGTCCCCAACACTCGTTATGCGAGCATTGTTACAGGATTCTCAATATAAGCTTTGAGTGTTTGTAAGAATTGAGCTCCAGTAGCCCCGTCGATAGTACGGTGGTCGCAAGCAAGAGTTACTTGCATAGTGTGACCTACTACTATTTGTCCGTTTTTCACTACAGGTTTCTCAACAATAGCTCCTACTGAAAGAATAGCAGAGTTAGGCTGATTGATGATAGAAGTAAATACATCTACCCCAAACATACCCAAGTTAGACACAGTGAAAGTACTTCCTTCCATTTCGGCAGGAGTAAGTTTCTTGTTGCGTGCCTTACCAGCCAAGTCTTTTACCAAGGCGCCTATTTGAGTAAGCGTTAAAGTATCCGTAAACTTGATAACAGGTACTACCAAGCCATCTTCAATAGCCACAGCCACCCCTACATTCACGTGCTTGTTGTAAAGGGTGGTATCGCCTTTCCAAGAAGTATTTACTTGAGGGTGTTTTTTAAGTGCCATTGCGCAGGCTTTCACTACCATATCGTTGAAAGATATTTTGGTGTCTGGCAAATTGTTGATTTGAGCGCGAGATTCCATCGCGTTATCCATATCAATTTCTATTGCCAAATAGTAGTGAGGTGCAGTAAATTTAGATTCTGCCAAACGTTTCGCAATCGTTTTGCGCATTTGTGAGTTTTTCACCTCTTCAGTTACTTCCACTCCCACAGGAATTACAGTTGGGATAGCTGCGCTAGCGGTTGCAGGTGTAGCCGTAGTAGCCGTAGCAACCTTAGCACTTGGTGTAAAGTTTTCTACGTCTTTCTTCACAATACGTCCATTTTCACCTGTTCCTTTCACCTCAGTAAGGTTAATACCTTTATCTTGTGCTATTTTCTTAGCCAAAGGAGAAGCAAATACGCGGTCGTTTGCATTAGCTACCGAAGTAGTAGCTGATGTGGCTGTTTCAGCCGGTTTGCTTTCAGCCTTAGGAGTTGAAGGAGCCGAAGTTGAAGCTCCGCCAGCTTTCACGGCTGCCAAAACTGCGTTCACATCAGTACCCGCAGGGCCTATAATCGCCAATAATGAATCTACTGCTGCGCTTTCTCCTTCTTTTAAACCTATATACAATAAAGTACCTGAGTAAAATGATTCAAACTCCATTGTAGCCTTATCGGTTTCAATTTCAGCTAAGATATCACCTTCTTTTACAGTATCACCTACCTTTTTGAGCCAAGAAGCCACAGTACCTTCCGTCATTGTATCACTGAGTCGAGGCATTGTTACCACTTCTACTCCTGCTGGTATAGTAGCACCAGCAACAGGAGCCGTAGTTACCTCAGCAACAGGTTTAGCTTCTTCAGCTTTAGGAGCCGATGCTTGAGCTCCTCCAGCTATAAGTGCCGAAATATCTTCACCCTCTTTACCTATGATAGCCAATAAGGTATCTACTTTAGCACTTTCTCCTTCTTTTAAACCTATATACAATAAGGTTCCTGTATGGAATGATTCAAATTCCATTGTAGCTTTATCCGTCTCGATTTCTGCTAAGATATCGCCTTCATTTACTTTATCGCCTACTTTTTTAAGCCACTTTGCTACAACACCCTCTTCCATAGTGTCGCTCAAGCGTGGCATAGTAATAATTTCTGCCATTTATGTTGTTATATTTAATTAGTGTTTCCTTTTTTATTATAATCTACTGGGCAAGAAAGGGTAATTTTCTTGGTCGTAAACCACATCATACATAATATGTGTTTCTGGATAAGGTGATTCTTCTGCAAATTTCTCACACTCAGCCACACGTTCTTTCACACGTTCGTCGATAGCTTCTAACTCAGCATCGGTAGCATATTTCTTCTCTTTGATAACCGCAAGTACATTGGTGATTGGGTCTTGTTTTTTGTACTCTTCCACCTCTTCTTTAGTACGGTAGTGTTGCGCATCCGACATTGAGTGTCCACGATAACGATAAGTACGAATGTCAAGCAAAGTTGGTCCTTCTCCACGGCGAGCGCGTTCTACTGCTTCATACACCGCTTCGGCTACTGTTTCAGGGTGCATACCATCTACGGGTTGGCAAGGCATTTGGTAACCCAACCCGAGTTTCCAAATATCCACGTGGTTAGCAGTTCTTTCTACCGATGTACCCATTGCGTAGTGATTGTTTTCTACAATAAAAACCACAGGCAATTTCCACAACATAGCCATATTCATTGTTTCGTGAAAAGCTCCTTGGCGCACCGCACCATCACCCATAAAGGTAAGTGTAACCGCCTCTCTATTGAAGTACTTATCGGCAAAAGCCAAACCAGCACCCAATGCAATCTGTCCTCCTACGATACCGTGACCACCATAGAAGTGGTGTTCTTTCGAAAAGATGTGCATAGAGCCTCCTAATCCAAGAGAAGTACCTGTACCTTTACCGTACAATTCAGCCATAATACGTTTAGGGTCTACGCCCAAACCTATGGGATGTACGTGGCAACGGTAAGAAGTAATCATTTTGTCTTTGGTAGGGTCAATAGCGTGCAAACAACCTGCAGCCACCGCTTCTTGACCGTTGTATAGGTGCAAGAACCCCCTTACTTTTTGTTGAATATAAACTGCAGCGAGTTTATCTTCAAATTTCCTCCAAAAAAGCATATCCTCGTACCATTTTAGGTACACTTCTTTATCAAATTTTTTCATTGGTTTTTTGATGTATATAAAAGTCTATTAGTATTCTTACAATAGTATATTTTCTATTATGTTCCGCTATGAGTCCCTCTTAAATTGACTCTTCCTTCGTCTTTTCTTTATCTGCCCGTGCGGCTCGCACCGTCTTTTGTTCGTCTTTTGTTCGTCTTTTGTTCGTCTTTTGTTCGTCTTTTGTTCGTCTTTTCTTTATCTGCCTGTGTGGCTCGCACCGTCATTTGTCCGTCTTAGCTTCAAATAGCCTTCGATTTTCAACCTTATTCCCTTCTTATAAAAACTTTTTACACTTCATTTCTCATTTGCTAATTCTCAAATTTGCTAATTTGCTAATTACGACTGCCTGTGTGGCTCGCACCGTCATTAACTTGGTATTATTGGCATTTTTGGCATTATGGTATTAAACTTTTCAGCTTTTACCTATTAGCTTTCTGAGCAGTTTTAAATCACTTTCCAAAAATATTTGCAAAGGTGCAAAAAAAATATCACCTAACCAAAAAATATTCAAAAAAAATTTTATACCTTTGTCCCATTAATTCAAATTTTAAATGTAATGAAGATAAAATTAACTTCCGCACTTTTGTTATTGATAACGATTATTTCGTGTAAATCAACTACAAACAATCAAGGAGAGAGTACTGCTAATTATGAGGTAATTCCACTACCCGAAATGATTACCACTCCCCAAGCTGATGCCGATAAACCTTTCGTGCTTACGGCTGATACCAAAATCACCTATCCAGAAGGTGATGCTTCTTTACAGCAGTACGCTGGATTCTTGCAAGAGTATATCAAAAAACAAGCAGGAATTGAAGTGAATATCACTCCTAACCAAAACAATGAGACCAACACTATTGCCTTGTTGCAAAATTACCAAAACAACAACAAAGAGGCTTACCAAGTAGTGGTGAATGCCAAGAACATTACTGTAAATGGAGCTTCTAAAGCGGGTACTTTCTATGGAGTACAACTCTTGAGAAAATCCATTCCGGTACAAAAAGTAGGCAAAGTCATCTTCCCTGCCAAAGAAATAACCGATAAACCCTATTTCGCTTATCGTGGTGCACATTTAGATAGTGCCCGTCACTTTTTTAATGCCGACTCTGTGCGCATTTATATCGATATGTTAGCACTCCACAATATCAATAAATTCCATTGGCATCTCACCGATGATCAAGGTTGGCGTTTTGAATCTAAAAAATACCCCGAACTTACTGTGGTAGGAAGCACTCGTAGCCAAACTATGGTAAACAAACAGTGGGACACCTTCGATGGTAAACCTCACGGAGGCTTCTATACTCAGCAAGAAATGAAAGACATTGTAAAATATGCCGCCGACCGCAATATTACCGTTATTCCTGAGATAGACCTCCCAGGACATATGGTTGCTGCTTTGGCTACTTATCCACAATTAGGCTGTACAGGAGGCCCTTATAAAGTAAGAGAAACTTGGGGCATAGCCGAAGATGTACTTTGTGCTGGCAACCCCGAAACTTATGATTTCATTAAAAATATATTAGAAGAAGTAACTGAAGTATTCCCTTCAGAATATATCCATATAGGAGGTGACGAATGTCCTAAAGATAGCTGGAAGAAATGCCCTAAATGCCAAGCTAAGATAAAAGAGTTAGGTATTAAAGGTGATGCTAAACACACAGCCGAAGAATACTTACAAAGTCACATAATTACATTCGCTGAAGATGTATTAGCTAAAAAAGGTCGCAAAATCATTGGTTGGGACGAAATCCTTGAAGGAGGTTTAGCTCCTAATGCTACTGTAATGTCTTGGAGAGGTATCGGGGGCGCTATAGAAGCAGCCAAGTCTAACCACGATGCTATTATGACCCCTGTTTCTTATTGCTACTTCGACTATTATCAAACAGATAAAACCGATAAAGAACCTCTTGCTATTGGTGGTTATGTACCGGTAGAACGTGTTTACTCTTTCAATCCTTACCCCGATGCGCTTAATAAAGAACAACAAAAACACATCTTAGGAGTACAAGCCAATGTTTGGACAGAGTATATCAAGACTTTCAAACACGTACAATATATGGTATTGCCTCGTTTTGCAGCCTTAGCCGAAGTACAATGGGAAGACCCTGCAAAACCTAAAGACTACAATCAGTTTTTACAACGCTTAATGCGCTTACTTCCTATCTACCAGTTAGAAGGTTATAACTATGCTAAACACATATTCGATCTTCGTGCCGAAGTAAAACCTGAGGTAGGTGATATACAAGTAACACTCTCTTGTTTACAAGACACACCTATCTATTACACTACCGATGGGAGTGAACCTACTAAGAGTTCTAACGTGTATAAAGAACCTTTAAAACTCACTCAAGATACACATCTAAAAGCTAAAGTATTCGGTCAGGAAACCGAAAGTAGCTTCGAACAACAGTTCCTTTTCAACAAAGCAACCGTACGCCCTATTGAGTTCCTCAGTAAACCTAGTTACAACTATACTTTTGGGGGCGCTATTACCTTAGTTGATGGTAGAAAAGGGGGTACTAATTCACGCTCTGGAGAATGGTTAGGTTTTAGTGAAGCACCTTGTGAAGTGGTGATTACCCTAAAAGAAAATACTCCTGTAAAAGAAGTGCGCTTCAATGCTCTTATTGAAACAGGTGATTGGATTTACCCTCCAACCAGCTTTGAAGTATCGGGGTCTAAGGACGGTAAAAGTTATGATTTACTCGCTAAAGAAAACTATGCGCTTCCTAAGGAACCTCTCAAAGAAATAAAAACTTACTCTCTTTCTTTCCCTGAAAAAGAAGTAACCTATCTAAAAGTGAAGATAAATGGAGTAAACAAAATTCCTTCTTTCCATCAAGGAGCAGCTGGTAAACCTGGTTTCCTCTTCATCGATGAAATTCAAGTATTGTAATGGGCTTACATAACAATAAACAAAAAGCTATCTAATAGTTCTTATTAGATAGCTTTTTTATATCTCAATATGAGGGTATTTCTTTTTAAAAACCTCTATTTTCTGTCGTAATTGTATTTGAAACTGCCGATAACTCTCTGTTTTAGGGTTAAACGGACGATGTTGCAACCCTTTCTGTATGGCATCTACTTGTTTCATATCTGCCTGAGTAGCCTTATCTATATAGGTTTCTACTAAGCGTTCCCAAATATAGTCTATGGCTATTTCCGATGGGTGTACCATATCATTAGCGTAAAAGCGGTAATCGCGAAGTTCATCTAAAAGCAATTCATAGGCTGGAAAATAAGTGCACTCCTCTGATGAAAGTACCGAATAAAGTGCTACCAGCAAATGTGCTTTGCTCACTTGGTTTTCTAAAAAACCATCTTTCAAGTGTCGTACAGGCGAAATAGTGAAAACACATTGCAAGTCCTTATTCACCTTCTTCAACAGTGCTATAATATGGGTAAGGCTCTCCCCTATCTCTTCTACTGATAATAGTCGTTTTGAGAAGTGTTGTTGAGGCACTTTATGACAATTTGCCACTATCTTATCAGTACTGTTATAGATGTATACCCAAGCTGTACCAAGAGTGATAAAACAGAAATCGGCTTTTTGTAGTGCGTTATAAAGTGCTGTTTGTTGTATATTGGCAAGATGAACAGCTTCCTCTAAATTCGGTTTGCTCATATCCGAATGAAAGTCGAAACTGTGCCAAAGTTCATTGTGCAAAAAGAAATCTTCAGCCTCATAAGGAGTGTGTTCTATTGCTCTGTTAAGCACATTTTCAATAGCTAAGGGGTGAAAGAGTATCCCAAAAGGGTTTACCGTAACAGGAATTTTATAATAACTAAACTTTTGTGCCATATTCACAGCAAAGCAAGAACCTATACTCAGTATCTGCGAGTGATAAGTAATGCTTTTAGTAGTCTTGGGTATAGGCACAATAGTTCTAAATTCCATAACGATAAAATAATTAAACGTTACTCCTTTCTAAATCCAACAGAAATTGCTTCCTCTCAATTCCACTAGCATAGCCTGTAAGTGTCCCGTCTGAACCTATAACACGATGACAAGGAATAACGATTGAAATACGGTTTTTCCCATTGGCATTAGCAACAGCTCTCACGCCTTTGGGATTCCCCACAGCCGTAGCCTGTTCTTTATACGAACGCACTTCCCCATACGGAATAGTTTGTAACACTTTCCATACTTCCTCTTGAAAAGAAGTCCCCACCAAAGCCAGCGGTAAACTAAACTCTTTACGCTCTTTGGCAAAGTACTCTCTCAATTGTTTCTCCAACTCCGATAACAACAAACTATCCTCATCTACTTGTGTTGCCCCGTAATGCTTTACGAGTATTTCTTGGTCTTTAAGCCAGTTTTTACTATCAACAAAGTCAAGCATACAAATTGCCTCATCAGTAGCTATGGCAAGCATCTCACCTATGGGGGTGTTAATTCTCTTTTTGTATAGTTTCACCATTTTGTTCTTCTTCATTGATAGCTTCTGTGTTATTAGGGTCGTATTCCGTTTCTTCTAAATCTTTGGACTTTTTGCCTAAACCTATTTTAGGGTTTTCTTGTGTTCCCGTTACTTTTATAGGAATTCCAATAATCCCCAAGGGTGGTAAGCCCAAACGCATCTTAAAGTTCAATCTACCGTCAAAGCTACTCTGCCCTTCTATACGTGGTCTAAACCCTGAAACCTTAAACTTAAACCGCTCTACCGTGATAAGATTGTTCTTTATACTACTCTTGATGTCAATAGTCGAAAGATTAGCATCTCTCAGTCCGTCTGTACCAGTTCTATCACTGATAACATTAAAAAGCTTAAACCCTTTTAGTTGCACGTTCTTCACCGATAGCACTCCTCCTCCTTTTATTGAAGGATAAATAGGTAACATCTCATCATTCAGCTTCCCTTCTACGGCGTAATCCAATGAAATAATACCTTTGGCATCTTTTGCCATTGCCACCATTTCTCTGAACATCTTCACTTCTTTGTAGGCTCTTTGCACGTCAAAGTCTTTGGCTTTAATCTTAAAACTAAAATTAGCGCGTTTAGGTGTTTCATCTGCGTATTTAGCATTTATTTGTGTAGAAACTCCTATAATATTAAAACTCACGTTTTGTAAAGCTAAGGTTCCTCTATTAAGCTGAGTATTACCTCTCAAATTATGAATAGTAAGCCCTTGTAAAGCTACATTTTTAAGATTGGTATTTAAATTAAAGTTAAAAAGTTTAGGTACAATCACCACTCCCTTTTCAGTTGGAGTATCATTGGTAACCGTTGCTTCCTTCGCTTCTTTTGTCTCTTGAGCAGGGGCGGAAGTATACATAAACTCATCTACATCAAGATAGTTAGAGCTTACCGTAAAGTTTCCTTTCAGCACTTGGTTGTTTGATAGGAAGAAGTTAATAGCGTTGCTCATCCGTCCGTTCATCAAAAAGTCCGATTTCCCATAGGTAGCACGGAAGTCAGTAAAGTGCATATTGTCTTGATTGAAGTGAAAGACCCCTTGCTGAATGATAAACGGTTTAGGCAAGTATTCTGTAGTAGTTTTGATATTACGCAGTTCTATCACTCCCTTATTGTGCAAAAGATGATAACGCCCATTAGTGGCATCGCTCTGAGTGCCTTGTAAGGTAAGGTCGGCTTTGGCATAACCTTCTAATTCCAAGCCTTTTTGTGAGAATACTTTATAAATTTTGGCTATGTCTAACTCTCCTTTGGCTTGTATATCATATCGGATATCGTCGAAATTCTCCATCGATAAATTCACCGTAAAAGGCTTTCCTTCAAACAAGAACGTCGCAGGAGACACATTTACTGCCAAAGTTTTCATCGAGCCATCAGTGTTCTCAATATTCCCTTTGAAGTGAATATCAGTAACCGGATTAGGGTAGTAAGGCGTCTTTACATAACCATCGGAGAACTCCAAAAGCCCTTTCGTGATAGGGAACAATCGTTGTTCAGGAGCATAAGTACCCTTACTCTTCACGTTTGCCAAGAGCATTCCTTTCAGTTGGAAGTCCTTCATATCCATCAAGTGCATCACATTCTCCACATTGATGTTTGCTCTCATTTTAGCATCAATTACAGGAGGCTTTATCCCATCAAGACTTACAATACCCGAGAAATACTCCTTACCTATATCAAAGTAAACCGAATCGAGCTTTACTGCCACTTTATCTACGTTTAGCGAAGGCAATCTCGTTTCTATGTTCAAGTACACATTCTCAGCCGGAGCTGGTACTCGCTTATAGCCTACATAACCATCTCTTACCTTCATTTTTAGATAAATATCGGGACTTAAATTCTGTGAGGCTATATATTGCCCTTTCATCGAAAAGAACACATCGGTCTTTCCTTTAAGAGTGGCTTTCTTATGCCATTGTGTAAATTGGGGAGGCAAGGCGGTAAAGAAGTCATCAAGGTTGCTATCCTTAGATTGTATTTCTAAGTCAATATCATACCCATTGTTTAAAAAGTTTAGCTTCCCTTTAAAATCCACAGGCAATCGGTTTATCTTTAAGTTGTTTTGCTGAAAGATAAAAGCCAATGAATTTGTATTAATCTGGGTAATTAGCTCTGCGCTTACGTGTTTGTTCTTAAAGTAGGTTTCCCCTGCAAAAAGAAAATCCAATGATTGTATTTCTGCTTTGGTACGCAAATCGAAGATAGAAGCCTCTAAGCCTCCTTTTCCTAAGTAATTAAAACCATTGGCTTGAAGGTAAATCTCTGTCGATTTATCATCGTATATCAGTCGGGTATTTCTCAGCTCAATACGCTGTAAATTCACCCGTGTATCATCACTCTCCGAGGTACTTTCTTCTCCCGACGATTTGTAAACGTTATAATTAGCCTCGCCTTGTTTGTTTACTTTTATATGCACAAAAGCATTTTTAAGGTATATCTCCTCTATGTCTATCTTCTTAGAGAACAACAAATCCTTTACGTCTATCCCCAAAGAAATTTGCTTTACTGCCACAAGCGTATCATTCTCATAGGGTTTAGAGCCCTTCATCAAGAAGTTATCAAGGTTAAGCGTAAGCGATGGGAAATGGGTAAAGAAAGATAACTTAGCTTTAGAAAAGTTGATTTCTCCGTTCAGATTATCATTGGCAAGCTTCTTAACTTTCTCAGTTACGTATTCAGGGTACACCATTGGAAAAATGATAATGAATGCCAATAGCAATGCTATCAGCACACCCAATATCTTTAAACTTTTGAGGATATACTTCTTCATCAAAACAATAAAAGCCTAATCCGTTTAATCTATAAAACTCTGTAGTGCCAATTCATAGCTCTTCAAGCCAAAACCTCCTATTACACCCTTCACCACCGGCGATAAAAACGACTGATGTCTAAACGTTTCACGGGTAAAAGTATTAGAAATATGCACTTCTACTACGGGCGTTGTAATGGCTGCCACCGCATCAGCAACGGCTATCGAGGTATGCGTATAGGCTCCTGCATTCAATATAATACCGTCATACTCAAAACCTATTTGGTGCAACTTGTCTATCAGTGCCCCCTCGTAATTGCTTTGGAAATAATACAATTCAATATCCGGATATTTCCTATGCAATTCTTTTAGGTAATCCTCAAAGGTCTGATTGCCATAAACCGAAGGCTCTCGAATGCCCAACAGGTTCAAGTTGGGGCCATTGATAATGATAATTTTCTTCATATCTACGTTATTCTTCTATTTTAATACGCCCTATCCCTTTCACACTTTTCTTAAATACAGGCGGATTTCCTTTCACAGTAATGCCTCCTGCTCCTGCGATAGAAGCATCTACCTCTTGCGTTACATAAGCCGATATGCCTCCTGCTCCTGCTATGCGCAAAGTAGCTTTTTCAGCTTTAAGCTCATCAGCATCTACATCGCCAGCACCTTTCACGTATACACTTAGGTTTTTGGTTTCTCCTGCAATGTCTATACCTCCTGCTCCAGCCACTTGTAAATCAAGTGAAGTAGCCGTTATCGATGCTTCAAGGTCTCCACTACCCTCTAATTTTACTAACAAAGAACCCACTTGCAACTTCTTTTCTGTAGATATATCCACAGCCCCTTTCCCTATTACTCTCTTTAAACGAGTGTCGATAGGTACGTACACAGTAATAGAGGTTTTGAGTGAGTATTTCCTATCAATGCTTATATAAAGCACATTGTTGAAGACTTTGGTCTCTAAATACGAAAGTACCTCTTTCTGTCCTTTCACTTTTATTTTGCCTACCTCTCCTTCTGTAAGCACAAGGTTATAAGCTCCCGAAACTTCTATGGCGTCATAATTCGCTACTTTTCTGTCTTCGGTGATAACTTCTTTGCTTTTTTCTGTCTTCTTTTGGCTGTATCCTATGCCTACAACTAATGTTACAAGGATAAATGTAATTATTCTTTTCATATATTTCATCTGTTTTAATTATTTCTCTTCTGTTAAGTCACTTAGTATAGCTTCTGTCTTCGCCATAATCTCTTCAATCGTAATAGTCTCTATGGCTTTCTCATAACCTTTTGGGTATTTCTTCCCATATACCGAAGTAGGAATGAGTGGATACCGCTCTCTATCTGCCAAAAGAGCATTCTCCTTAGGCTGCAAATAAGGATAAAACCCCGCATAAGGGTGCGTCACTCCCCATAAGGTAAGCGTCGGAATTCCATACATCGCCGATAGGTGCGCATTCCCACTGTCCATTGCTATCATTATATCTAAGTGCGAAATGAGCTCCAACTCTTGTTTAAACGAGAGCTTCCCTACCATATTTTCAGCATTAGGTAAGTTTATTTTGCTCACCTGCTCTTCCTCTTCTTTTCCTCCTCCAAAGATGTAAATCTTGCCACTGTCATACCGTTGAGAAAGTGCCGTTATCACCTCGCACATCTTTTCAAATGGATACTGTTTACCTATGTACGACGCAAACGGAGCAACCCCTATATGCACTCCTTCACACAGTAATTTCTGTACCGTTTCACTCGGTTCTTCTGGCGGTAAAATATATGGTTCACTTAGGTCAATCGGGAAACCCAAAGAAGCAAACACATCAGCATACCGCTCATACGAAGGCTTTAAAGGCTCAAAAACTTTACACTTATAGCTGGTAAGTGCTCTCTTTTCTCTACGTCCTTTGTCTATTTGCTTGAAAGGTATTTTGCTACCCTTAAAATAGAATTTCAGTACATTAGTGCGCAACACATTGTGAATGTCTGCCACACCGTCAATTCCCTTCGCCATCAATTCCTTATACAGTTTGTACAGCCCCGATAAACCACTGTGTTTTCCATTAATTTCAGGAGTGAATACTTCCAAGTTAGGAATATGTGAAAACATCGGTGCAAATAACGGTCGCGTGAGGTAAGTGATTTTTACATCGGGATATTGCTCCGAAAAAGCTGTTACAACCGGCACACTAATGGCTACATCTCCCATCGCCGACATTCTAAAAATAGCTAAATGTTCCATTTTGTTTTGGTATTTAAAGTTTTATTAGTACCTTTGGCTTCTCAATAGAAAAGATACCTTTGATAAAGTTGTTTTTGCTAATTCATTTAGTGAAAATAGAATATTATTCTATCTTATCTTCGATTTATAGATAAGTAAGGTTCGGAATTGGTTCATTATGCCTTCGTCTATCTTCCAAGATTCGTATAAGGTTTGTATAAGGTACTTATAAGATAGTATATTTTTCTGTATGGTATCCCCCTTCTCTCTTGCCTTATTATTGAGATTGAAAATTGTTAATGGATATGCAAATGTAGTAAAATTTTATAATATGAAACACTTATTTTTAGTTTTTTTTATCGTACAGTCTGCTTTCGCTCAAAATAGTACCGTTTTCGATTGCTCCCGAAGCCTTAGAATCGACTTTAATCTATTAGCCAATGCCCAGCGTATAGAGGTAATTTTTCAACAGCTCAAAAGTGAACCTCATTGGGGAGGCTCGCACACTCACTTTGTTTTTCCGAACTTAGGAAACCTGCGCCTTCAACTATTCGACGGCGAAACTCTTGTCTTCTCAAAAGGCTTCAACTCCCTCGCCGATGAGTGGATGGAAATTGAAGAAGCCAAGACTGAAAAACGACTCTTTTATCACGCTATGCAAATTCCTTTTCCTAAAAAGAAACTGTCTCTGCACATCGATAAACGAAACCGCGAAGGCGTTTTCGAAACGATTGCTTCTCGTGAGATTGACCCTAACGACTATTTTATAAAAGAAGAAAAGACCGTTGCCTTCCCTGTGAAGAAAATACTGTATAATGGTGAGGCTTCCAAAAAAGTAGATATAGCCATCTTAGCAGAAGGATACACCCAAGCCGAAACCGAGAAATTCTATGCCGATGCGCAACGTATGACCGACTATATGTTCACCATTTCCCCTTTCGATAAACTCAAAAACAATTTCAATGTATATGCCATAGCCGTACCTTCTCAAGAAAGTGGCACCGATGTACCTGGAAAAAACATTTTTAAAAACACTGCATTTAACTCTTCCTTCTACACTTTCAATCAAGAACGCTACCTCACCACCAACAGTATTTGTGAAATAGCCGATGCTGCCTCAGTAGTCCCTTACGACCAACTCTATATCTTAGTAAATACTGAAACTTATGGTGGCGGTGGTTTCTACAATCACCTAAATTTAGGCACTGCTGATAACGACCTTTCTGAAAAGGTATACATACACGAGTTCGGACACGGTTTTGTAGGTCTCGCCGATGAATATTACTACGATTGGGATCCCACTTTTCAAGAGATGTACAATACTAAAATTGAACCTTGGGAAGAAAACATTACCTCATTGGTGAATTTTGAGAGCAAATGGAAGGATATGGTAAAAAAGAAGACTCCTATCCCTACTCCTCGCACTCCTAAATATAAAGATGTTGTAGGTGCTTTCGAAGGAGGAGGTTACACCAGTAAAGGCATTTACAGTCCTGCACAAGACTGTCGTATGAAATCTAACGAACCAAAAGGCTTCTGCCCCGTGTGTGAACGTGCTATTCGCAAAATAGTAGACTTTTACACAAAATAAAAAGGAAGTCATAAAACACCCTCTCAACGCTCACCTCGTGATATAGATATACAAATAAAAAATACGCACTAAGAAAATCTTAGTGCGTATTTTTCTTTTATGCGTCGCTACACTTTGCCAAAGTTTTTACCTGTGTGGCTCGCACCTTTGGCAAAGTTGATTACCTCAATAATCAATTTCTTTTAGTTATATTGTAGGGGCGATTGGCAAATCGTCCTCACAAAACAAAACTTTTTGTACAGGCTCTTTTCCTTTTATTGAGCTCTTTTAATAAATATTATATGTTTTGTTCTTCTCTGTTCTGAACGTTATCACTTTATCTTTATTACTTCCTTTTACAATCATCTTTCCTTTACTATAAACATTCTTATTAGCAGGTAATAACACACTGCATTCTCCTCCATTTAGCGAAGTAATTTCAGCTTTCCCCAATTTGAATTGTTGCCATTCAAAGTTTACTTCAAAACCATTGCGAGCTCTCATACCTTTCATAACGCCGTTTTCCCAATTGGGGTGAGAAGGAAGAGCAGGTAAAAAGCGAATAACATTACCCTTCCCGTGACTCTGTAAGAGCATTTCAGCAATGCCCGCTGTACCCCCAAAGTTCCCATCTATTTGAAACGGAGGGTGCGCACAAAACAAATTAGGATAAGTGCCTCCTCCTTGTCCGTCAGTTATATTAGGGTTTACAGGGTGTAATAATTGGCGCAACAAAAGTAATGCGTGATTGCCGTCTTGTAGTCGTGCCCAAAAGTTTATCTTCCACGCACGTGACCACCCCGTACCTGCATCACCCCGTATTTCTAATGTCTTTTTAGCGGCTTTGGCTAAATCTGGTGTATCCCAAGGAGTAATCTCATCATATGGGTATAAGCCGTAAAGATGAGAAACGTGCCTATGTTGTGGTTCAGCATCTTCCCAATCGTCAAGCCATTCGTTAAGGTCTCCTTCTTTACCTATGCGATTAGGAACTGTATTTCTGCTGATACGTTCCCACTCTGTGCGTTTCTTACTGTCTAAACCTAATATCTTAGCAGCATCACTTGTATTAGTAAATAGTTCTCGCACTATTTGCATATCCATAGTAGGAGCCACACAAGTAGTTCCTATTTGTTTTTTACCGTCTTTCAGTTCTGGTAATACATAAGCATTTTCAGGAGAGTTTGAAGGGGCTGTTACCCAATAACCCGTTTTGGGGTCTTTAATAAGCAGACTCTCAAAGAAGGTTGTAGCTTCTTTAAGCACAGGGTAATACTCTCTTAGGAAGTTAATATCTTTAGTGAAGAGATAATGTTGCCAAATATGTTCGCATAACCAAGCGCCTCCCGTAAGAGTAGAACCCCACGTCGCCGATTCACCTGGCGAAGTATAAAACCAAGGATTGCTAATAACGTGAGCCACCCACCCATTAGCATTGTAATAGGCTTTCGCTGTTTTGCTTCCATTGGGTACTAAATTTTTAGTAAACCTTTGTAAAGGTTCAGTAAGCTGCGACAAATTGGTAGGCTCAGCAAGCCAATAATTCATCTGTATATTGATGTTTAAATGGTAATCACCATTCCAAGGCGTTTGATACTCTTCAGCCCATAAACCTTGCAAATTGGCAGGCAAAAGCCCTTCACGTGAAGAGGAGATAAGCAAATAGCGTCCAAAATTGTAATACAAAATAGGTAATAAAGCATCTTGCTCACCTTTATAAAAGCGTTCCAATCGCTCAAAAGTAGTAAGACCTTCCGTATTGGCATTCGCTTTTCCATACCAGCGATTGCGGTTAAACAATCGCTGAAAAACAATACTACTCTCAGCTTTCGCTTTATCAAAACTCATAGGGGCTTTTTGCAAATACTCATTAGCCTTTTTAGTTACTGAAATATCCAAAAGTCCTCCCTTGTTAAAGTTATAATTAGTTACAGCACTTATCCTTAAAGTAATTTCTTTTGCCGACTGTATAGCAATAGCTTTATGGGTACTCTCTATCTTTCCATCAGTTTGTACATCAACTACCGATGCAAAGTGCATTCCTTCTTTACCATCGTTGGGTAACACACCATTAAGACTGATTTTATTATTCTGATAGGTAATTGTAGCATTCTCTTTGCGGAAGAGTGAAATATCTAAATTAAGCGGTGAGGTAGCTTTTATTTTCACCCATATCACATCGTTTTTAAAATCAGCAAAAGCTGTTTGTTCTATTGAGTTATTATCTCGTTTAAACGAAGTAACAGCTGTTGCTTCATCAAGGCGTAATACTCGTTTGTAATCTTGAATCGGCGACGTGGTTTTCCAATCTAAAAGCAGTTCTGCCAATACTTGATAACAACCATAGCTACAGTTAGCTCCTTGCCCCAAACAAGAGCCTTTCCCTTTGGCTACAAAATGCTGTTGTAAGAGTGCTTGTGCTTCTAAGTTTTTCCCTTCTAAAAGTAATTTCTGAATTTCTTTCAGATAGTTGTGTGCATTAGGGTCATCAGCATCTTGTGTCCCTCCTGACCACAACGAGATTTCATTGAGTACAATTCTATCTACATCAGTCTTTCCAAAGAGCATAGCTCCTAAACGTCCATTCCCAATAGGGATACTTTCAGTAAAATGATTTGCTGGTTTATGAAACACTACTGATACATCTTGAGGTTGTGCTTTGAGTAGCGTTCCTAAAAATAATAACATAATTAATAAGTTGGTTCTCATAAGATTGGTATATTTTTTATTAAGATGTCGCAAAAGTACAAAACAAGTAGGGTACTTCCAAATATTATTCAAAAAAAACAGCTCCATACTATTTATGGAACTGTTTTTATTTTTTATATTAAGAAACTGCTATTTCAATAATAAATTTGCTGAACCTACTTCGTTGAGGCGGTCATCATAAACAGTTACTTTATAAGTGCCTTTATCAAACTCTTTTCCTGTTCTGCTGATAAAGTCACACACATCCACATTCTTATTGTCGTAGATGAAGTGAGTAGCTGTACTATAATTCACTGTGTTTTCTCCCTCTGAGGTAGAGTCGTTAGCTCCTAAGGTAACTCCCGATGGTGAAACTACTTTCACATAGAAGTATCTTGAGCCTGATTTTGCTATTCTGTTAGCTCCTACAGTAAAGCAAACTCTTAATTTCTCAGCTGCACGACCTCTTTCGGTAATTTTGTTCTTAGTGCCTTTTACAGCTTCTATTGTAAGTTTGCTAATTTGAAGTGCAGAACCGGCTTCTACCACTTTCTTTAAGCTATTGGCTTGACGAGCAAGTGAATCGGCTTTAGCACTTGTGTCGTCTAATTTTACTGACACACTGTCTAAATCCTTTCTGATAGCAGTGTTGGCACGTGCCAATGAGTCGTTCTTTCTGATTAAGAAATCACGCTCTTTGGCAAGAGCAAACGCTTGGTTTTTAAAACGAGCCAATGCCGAAACATTAAGTTTCATATTCTGCAATGAATCGATGTACTTGCCAATCTTGTCACGCGCATCAAGCAAATCCTGATTCACGTTTTTGTTATCGTCCACTACTTTGTCGTAGCTTCCTTTCAAAGCGTTCAAATCTTTAAGCACTTGCTCTTTCTGAGAGTTAAGATCTGCTTCCGTTGCCTCTTTGTTTTTGTTAAGAGAATAGGTATAATAACCTAAGCCTCCTGCTACCAAAGCCAAAATAGCAATTAAAATTTTCGATAAAACACCACCTCTCGGTCTGTCATCATCATTGGGATATGAAGGATACGATTGCCCTCCATCTGTTCCATTGGACGCTGAGTCCATAAAAATAGGTTTGTCGTAATTATTACTCATAACTTATGATTTTTACTCCGCAAATGTAGGTAAAAAAATATATAACAAGCAAATTTTTATATTTTTTTTAACACTATTAAAAAAAGAAATAGTACTTTTGCAACCGTTTTTTAAGTACAAAATTATTATGTTAATACGTTATTTTGCAATCGTTTTCGGCTGTTTAGGCTTAGGAGAACTCATCGTTGCTCTCACACACATTCCTTTTCCTTCAAGTATCATAGGAATGCTCTTTCTCACCCTATTTTTAGAGCTTGGTTGGGTGAAATTACAGTCTATAAAAGCTCTTTCAGATTTATTAATTTCTAATTTAGGATTGTTTTTCGTACCCCCAAGTATTGGCATTATGGCATACTTTAAACAGATAGGTGAAAACTTTTTAGCTATCTTCCTTTCTATTATCATCAGTACCATAGTAGTGATTATTATAACTGGTCACGTATATCAATTCTTCCGTAAAAAATTAAAATAATGAAACCTTTTGTAGAAAACGAAGCCTTCCTTTTGGCTATTACTTTTATCCTCTATTATGGCGTATTACTTTTGCAACGCAAATATAATTCGGTTCTTTTAAATCCCGTATTAATCACTGTTTTAGTGCTTATTTCTTATCTAATAATCTTTGGCATTTCTCCTGAAAAATACGAAGAAGCCGGTAAGTATATCGATTTTTGGCTCAAACCCTCTATTGTAGCCTTAGGCGTACCTCTCTATTTACAGCTCTCTAAGATAAGAAAACAGCTGATACCCTTAGTGCTCTCTCAGTTTGTAGGTAGTTTAGTAGGGGTACTTACAGTTTGTTTGGTAGCCAAATGGTTAGGGCTCGAAGACGATATCGCCATTTCATTAGCCCCAAAATCAGTTACTACCCCCATTGCGTTAGAAGTATCGCGTATGCTCAATGGCATTGAACCTATTACAGTAATGGCGGTAATGACCACTGGTTTCTTAGGGAATCTTTTTGGTATTACCTTCCTGAATTGGTTCCGCATCAAAAGCCCTATGGCTAAAGGCATTTCATTAGGTACCGCTTCTCACGCTTTGGGTATTATGGCGGCGTTCAACCTAAGTGAAAAATACGCAGTATATGCTAGTTTAGGAATGATTTTTAACGGCATCTTTACCGCTGTATTAGCACCCCCAGTAGTACATTTGCTTTTTTAAGTAACTTATCACATCTCATTAGCACATTACAAAATTTTTCTTTTACAGGTATCTTGCTAATTCAAAAAAAAGTACTACCTTTGCCCCCGATTTGGAGTAACCTCTGGCGAGAGTCGTGAATGTTGCCCATTGATAACATAATTATTTATATTTTTTATGGAACCATTATTAAAGTACGTACAAGACAACTTTATCGAGAAAAAAGACTTCCCCGATTTCTCAGCTGGTGATACTATCACTGTGTATTACGAGATTAAAGAGGGTGATAAAAAACGTACTCAGTTTTTTAAAGGCGTTGTTATTCAACGCAAAGGTCACGGCGTAACCGCTACTTTTACTATTCGTAAAATGTCAGGAACTGTAGGTGTAGAACGTATCTTCCCTATCAATATGCCTGCCCTTCAAAAAATTGAAGTAAACAAAAAAGGTAAAGTAAGACGTGCTCGCATTTACTATTTTAGAGGACTTACTGGTAAAAAAGCCCGTATTAAAGAAGTTCGCTAATCAGTTAAACAAACTTATAAAAGCAAAGAGTAAGACCTTCCTTCCTCTTTGCTTTTTTCTTTTCTAATACCTAATCCATAAAACCTAACACCTAAGCATTTGTACGCAATACTCGACATAGAAACCACAGGAGGTAAATACAATGAAGAGGGCATTACCGATATCGCCATCTATCAGTTCAACGGGCACGAAATAACCGACCAGTTCATATCATTGATAAACCCCGAACGCCCCATTCAAGAGTTCGTTACTAAACTCACAGGCATCAACAACAAAATGTTGCGCAATGCTCCTAAATTCTATGAGGTTGCCAAACGCATTGTCGAAATTACCACCGATTGCATTATCGTAGGTCATAATGCCGCCTTCGATTACCGCATCTTGCAAACTGAATTTCGCCGCTTAGGATACGACTTTGTCCGTACAACGCTCTGCACCGTAGAACTATCCGAGCGACTCATTCCCAATAAAGAATCATATAGTTTAGGTAAGTTAGTGCGCTCCTTAGGTATTCCTGTAAGCGACCGGCATCGCGCCTCTGGTGATGCCTTGGCTACCCTAAAACTCTTTAAATACCTACTCGAAAAGGACACCAAAAAGGATATCATTACTACCTCTGTCAAGCAAGATATTCGTTTAGAAATGGCTTCTCGTCATCTGAAAATACTCGACACTCTCCCTGAAACATTAGGGATTTTTTATATGCATAACGAAGAAGGTAAGGTCATTTACATCGGGAAACACAAAAATATCAAACAACAAGTAAACAGGCTCTTCACTTCTCCTTCCAAACGCGATAGATACTTGCAACGTCATACTTATCGAGTTACTTATCAAGAAACAGGCAATGAACTCATTGCTACTTTAAAAAGGTTAGAAGAAATACACCTCAACCTCCCAAAATGTAATAGGCGAAATCCTGAAAAAGAAATAAATATCACTTATGCACTCACTTCTCACTTTAATACTAAGGGATATCTTTGTTTTTCAATAGAATTATTATCCACTCAAAACGAAATTATCACTACTTTTGAAACCAAAGAACAAGCCGAGCACTTTTTAAATCAAATCACTGAAGAGTACCATTTAAACGAAGTAGATTTCAATAACGAAACCGTAGAGGAGTATAACACACGCGCCTCTGAGGTACTTTCAAAATACGGACTTGTGCACCGAAACGTAGCTATTGTAGATAAAGGTAGAGTAATAGGCGAGAAAAGCATTATTTTAGTAGTCGATGGCAATATTCAAGGCTATGCCTTCTTTAATCTAAATTTCCAGCTTACTCAATTAGAGATGTTACAAAACCTCATCACTCCTTTACCCAATTCATTAATAAACCGTCACCTTTTGCACGCTTACTTGCGTCGAAAACCCAAAGTAAAAGTGCTAAATCTAAGCGAACAAAAACCTTATCATAATGAATAAACGAATTTTTATTACGCTTTTAGGAGCCTTTGCCCTTTTAGCCGGTTGCAACCAAACAGATAGCAATGCAAATGTTACAGCGATGAAAGAATCAGCTGAGAAGATTTCAAAACTCACCGATTCTATCAAGAAACTCGATGAACAACGCGTCGAAGCGCTTAATTTCAGCCTCGAAACAAACGAGTTAGCACAACAGTATTTCGAAGATTTGAAAATTGACAATCCTTCACAAATTGTTGTCAATGCTTTAATGGAGATGAACGTAAAGGACACTAAAAACCCTTACATCAAATCTGAAAGCAATGGGAAGTTCTTGTTTAATAAAATAAGAATACTGAATGAAAAGTGGGTGATTTGTGAATTTACTGATGGTGAATTGTGGGGTGACCTACTTTTGGAATACCATATCGACGGAAATCTAAACCCTACCTTCAAACCACTAAGTGAGGTCATCCACCCTAAATAAATCCGAAGCTATACCATCTGAGAGGAATCTGCCTTTGCGCGTTACTTTCAGATGGTTTTCCTCTATAACTAAAAGCTCATCGGCAAGGTACTTCTGTGCTTGTTGTAACAAATATTGGCGGTAACCTTCCCCAAATACTGTTCTCACTTCTTCTAAATCAATCCCTACCATCGTGCGTATACGCGTGATGATGAGTTCGTTATATCGGTTATTAAGGGTAAGTTCTTCTTTTTCCTGTGGCAAAATCCCTTGCTGTATTTGTTGTATATACTTAATGTTATGAGCAATATTCCAACTACGCTCCTTCCCGTTAAAACTGTGGGCTGAAGGACCTATTCCCATATAGAGCTTGCCAAACCAATAAGCCGTGTTATTCCTGCTAAAATACCCTTCTTTGCCAAAGTTTGAAAATTCGTATTGTATAAACCCCTCTGCTTCCAGAGTATCTATCAACATTTGAAAGTGAGTGTAAGCCTGCTCATCGCTTATTGGCGCGATTTTCCCCGTAGCAATAAACTTGTACAAAGCTGTTTTTTCTTCTACCGTAAGCGCATAGGCTGAGATATGCGGAATATCGAAAGACAGTGCCTTATTGATATTCTCCTGCCAGCGTTCCTCACTCATTCGGGGAATGCCGTAAATCAAATCAATCGTGATATTATTAAAATACTGTGGAGCTATTTGTAATAAAGTTTCTACTTGGCTTACCGTATGCACTCTGTTCATCAATCGCAAGTCCTCTTCAAAAAACGACTGCACTCCTAAACTGAGCCTATTGATACCCAAAGAGCGTAATTGTTCCAAAAATTGCTCGGGAGAAGTAGCTCTAAAAAAGTCATCAGGATTGGCTTCTAAGGTAATTTCAGCTGTGGTATTTACCTTGTAATGTGTGAAGATGGTGCGAAAAAGTTGTTGTAATTCCTCATACGAAAGGATACTGGGCGTCCCTCCTCCTAAGTAGATAGTCTGTAACTCACTACCTACGGCTTCCCCTTTGCGGAAAATGAGTTCCTCACAAAGGGCATCTACCATTTCTCCTTTTCTTTTCAGAGTAGTCGAAAAATGGAAATCACAATAATAACAAGCACGCCTACAAAAGGGAATATGAATGTATAAGCTATACAAAATGAAGTATTTTTTAACCTATACGGTCTTGATTTTGTTTTACAAAAGCGTCCCAACCACTATAACTTTGTTGCTTTTGCGACTTGCCTCCGTTAAAAAAGTGACAAACAGCCACCGCCAGACCGTCAGTTGCGTCAAAGTGTTTGGGGAGTTCTTTTATATTCAGAAGTTGTTGAAGCATTTTAGCTACTTGTTCCTTGGAGGCACTACCATTACCCGTAATAGCCATTTTCACCTTTTTAGGTTCGTATTCAGTAATAGGAATTTCACGCGATAGCCCCGCTGCCATCGCCACTCCCTGCGCTCTTCCGAGTTTCAACATCGATTGTACGTTCTTGCCAAAGAAGGGCGCTTCAATAGCCAATTCATCAGGCTTATAGGTATCTATCAGCTCCAAAGTGCGATTAAAAATCACACTTAGTTTTAAGTAGTGATTGCTGTATTTACTAAGTTGAAGCTCATTCAGCTGTAAGAGCTTCATAGTATCTCTTTCCACCTGAATAAGCCCAAACCCCATAATAGTAGTGCCTGGGTCGATACCTAAAATAATGCGTTCCAAAAGCTAAGACCAATTATTTAACGTTAATTTCAATAGGCAAATTAAATTGCGTACTCACGTTCAGTCCGTTCTTGGTAGCTGGTACGATAGCATCTTGCTCTGAGAGTGCCGATAAATTAGCGCGTAATGAGTCTTCAAAGGTTTCACTATCAGTACTTAGTAATTCTTTTGTCTTATCATTGGCTTCTATATCTATAAGCACTATTTTACCTGTATTATCCACTTTTATATTCAGTAATACACGATCGGTAACAGGCTCTGTTACTTCATAAGGGGCTTTTTTCAAACGCTCTTGAAAAAGGGTTGTAAAAGTCCTCTCAAAACATTCTTTCTGTCCTATCTTCGTCGTTGCTGTATCACATACCCCTCTGAAAATAGGATAAGAGTCTACGTCTTCCTTCACTATTTCCGAGAATTTTATTTCAGCTATCGAGTCCAACTTATGTTGCAATTTTGCTTCTTTCTGCTCAGGAGTGAGTTGGTTACCATTGTCGTTACACGCTACAAGTGCCAATGATAAGGCTAAAAAACAAAAGTAAAATTTCATAATTAAATGTCTAATAAGTGTTTTTACGGCTCAAAAGTATTACAAAAAATTGATTTACAAAAATAAATAACACTTTTTCTTCGTAAAAATATTCCCTCCTAATTTTCTTTTTCGTCAAACCTCTTATATAACAATCTGATTATAAGTGTAGTACATTCCTTCCTTTGCCTACAACAAAATTTCCGTACTTTCGTAAGGTTCTTGCCCTTTTAGGAAGATTCTAGCCGTCAAATCGCCTTTAAGGCTAACCTTCTCATCTTCCATACGTAGCCAACTACCTTCGCGCAAACCTATCACAGGAGTATCGTTAAAAACGTGGAATTCCTTAATTCGCGTTTCGCGAGTTTCTCCCTTGTGTTTACTTTTGGGGTCTGGGTCAAGGTAATGAGGATTGATATTAAAAGGCACAAGCCCTAAGGTTTTAAACGAAGGCGGGTAAACAATAGGCATATCATTAGTAGTCTGCATTGTCTGTCCAGCGATATTGCTCCCTGCGCTTGTTCCCATATAAAGCGTCCCATTTTCTACTGCTTCACGCAATACGTCCATCACTTCCAATCCGTACAACTGATTCACCAGCACGAAGGTATTACCTCCGCCTGTAAAAATCGCTTTTGCCTGCCTAATAGCCTTTTTAGGGTCAGCGAATGTGTGTAAGCCCACTATCCTCTTCCCTACTCTATTGAAAAACTGTTGCGCAATCTGAGTATATTCATCGTGCGTAATACCACTGGGGCGTGCATAAGGCACAAACAATATTTCGTCAATTCCTGTAAAGAAATCAATCAATTCATCTTGTAAATAAGAAAGATAAGTACCCCCATATACAGTAGAAGTACTCGCTAATAATATTCTTTTCATCACTGTTTTATTTAGTTATAACACGCAAAGATAATAAAAAATCAAATAGCTTGTATCCCTTCCTCTTTTATTTTACCTCCATTTTACCTTTACTTTTCCCTCGCCACATTCCCCCTCTCTGAGGTAGCCAGCAATAGCTCGGTCTGTGCACCACGAGAGCAGAGTATGTGTAAGGAGGGAGGTTTGCCTCCTTTTCCAGCTTGTCCCCCTTCGGGGGTTCGGGGGCTTACCGAATAAACGACTCCCCACATTCCCCCTCTCTGAGGTAGCCAGCAATAGCTGGGTATGTGTAAAGGGGGAGGTTTCTTTTGATTTTCCGTCATACTTCTCCCTAGTGCCTATGGCCTAAGGCCTAGTGCCTCTTCTCTTTTCTTTCGCCTCGAAACCCCGTTTTTAACATTTTTTGCATTGTTGTATGATATTATGAATCAACTATTTATATACCCTTTCTATACCAATCGTCCAAGATTCGTATAAGCTTCCTATAAGCTCTCTATAAGCTAACCCCACCCTCCTCATAGCCTTTTTTCACTAAAAATGCTCTTAACCTTCTTCTGAAAATCTCCGTTTTCTTTCGCTCTCTCTAACCTATCCGATTTGTCCGACAAATCAGACCTGTCAAAAAACCATTCTTATCACTACCCATTTCCTAATTCTCTCATTTTCTAATTCCCTCATTTCCTCATTTTCCACTGGCAAAGTTAATTATCGGTATTTCTGGCATTATTAGTTTATTGGCATTAAATAATTGTTAATTAAAATTTATTTTGTATATTTGCACCAAGTTTTTAATTTCAAAAAAATGAAAAGAATAATTCTTTCCCTATTAGTTACTGCTTGCTTGACTGCGTGTAGTAAAAATGACAACGAGGCTCCTGACGACAAGAAGCCTCCCGTTACTTTAGAACCTAAGCCAGCTCCTGAACCTACTGTGGGGGTATATCCTCGCATTGTAACTACTACCCAGCATTTAAGAAAAAAGCAATTGGTTGCTGAGTCTACTATTGTCAATGGTAAGGTTACTAAATCTATTCAGAAAGTAACTGATTTAGAAAACGGAAATGTTACTACTTATATCATTGATTACAAGTACGATGCTAATGGTTACCCTACCGAAATCACCACCTCACGTAAGGGGCGCACTATACTCGATGAGAAAGAAACTTACCGCTTTGAAAATAAAAGATTGGTAGAAAAGATTAAAATTGTAGAAGGGGGCGTTAGAACGAATACTCATAACTATTCTTACGACTCTGAAGGTAAGCTCATAAAGTATATTTACTCTTCGCTACAATACACAGATTCTAAACCAAGTGTTAGAGAAACAAACTACACTTATACAGGCACTACTGTTTCAGCTGCTATTGTAGGCGGACATACTGAAACAATTACTTTCGACAGCCATTGGAATAAGTTGAAAAGTGAACAAAAATTCACTCGAACTGCCGAAATTTGGGAGTATCAATACAACGATAAACCCAATCAAGCTTATGGTCATTTAGGCGACTTGCTCTACCCCGAAGAGTTTATCTCTAAAAATTGTCTTACCTTAATGAGACACATTTCAAAAGAAGAAGGCAAAGAGGATTCTATTAGCGAATATCGCAGGGAATACCAATACAATGCACAGGGTAATATAAGAGAAATTAAAAAATACGACTCTAACGGTAAGTTAGAAGAAACCACAGAATACGAATATTAGTAATCAACTCAATGAAAACAGAACAAGAATTAGCCGAATTTTACGAGCGCTTAAAGAATGAACTCATCGAGACTTCGCTCTTCCCCACCCGTTATCTCTATAAATTTGTAATACCTACTGATGAAGCCAAACTCAATCAGCTCAAAGAGGTATTCAAAAATACCGATGCCGAAATCACCACACGCCCATCGTCTAACGATAAGTACACAGGTGTTTCGGTAAGCCTTACCGTTAAAAACCCCGATGAGGTAATTGCCTATTACAAAGAAGCTGGTAAAGTAAAAGGAATATTATCATTATGACGACCTTAGAATATAACACCGAACGCCCTCACTTAATCATCCCCGAATACGGGCGACACATTCAAAAAATGATAGAAAAAGCGGTACTCCTTAAAGACCGCGATACACGTAATAAAACGGCTCGAAGTATCGTCGCCGTAATGGGAAACTTATTCCCTCACTTGCGCGACGTCCCTGATTTCCAACATAAACTTTGGGACCAGCTCTTTATAATGTCCAATTTTCAGTTAGACGTCGATTCCCCTTATGAAAAACCCACGCCTTCCACACTTCATAAACACCCCGAAAGACTTAGATACCCTCAAGCACATCCCCGCTACCGCTTCTACGGCAACGTAATTATTCGTATGATAAACACTTGCGTAAATTGGGAAAAAGGCGACCTACGTGAAGCTTTAGAGTATTCTATCGCTAACCATATGAAGAAATGCTTCCTCACTTGGAATAAGGAAAGCGTAGACGATAGTGTAGTTTTTGAACATCTATACGAACTGAGTAACGGGCAAATTGATTTGAGAAAGGCTAACGAAGACCTTACTAATAGTCGTGACCTTATCCGCACGAAGCAAAATCTAACTAAACGCACTCCTCAACCGCAACCTCAGCAAGCTAAAAGAATATTCTCAACCAATAAAAAAAATAACAATGGGCGTTTTTAAAATAGAAGGTGGACATACCCTCAAAGGAAGTATCACACCACAAGGAGCTAAAAACGAAGCACTACAAGTACTTTGTGCGGTTTTACTCACCGACCAAAAAGTTACCATTCACAACATTCCCGATATTCAAGATGTGAATAAACTGATTTCTTTGCTCGAGAATTTAGGCGTCAAAATCCAAAAGCTCGGGAAAGGTACTTATAGCTTTCAAGCCGACGATATCAATATAGACTATTTAAAGTCCGAGGCTTTTCATACCGAAGGGCAAGCCCTGCGAGGTTCTATTATGATAGTAGGCCCTCTGCTCACGCGTTTTGGAGTAGGCTATATTCCTAAACCGGGAGGTGATAAAATAGGTCGCCGTCGCCTCGACACCCACTTCGAAGGGTTCATCAAATTAGGTGCCCACTTCGAATATGATGAGAATAACTTTACTTATAGCGTAGTAGCCAAGAAACTAAAAGGAAGCTATATGCTTTTAGAAGAAGCCTCAGTTACGGGTACTTCCAATATTATTATGGCTGCCGTATTAGCCGAAGGTACTACAACTATTTATAACGCAGCTTGCGAGCCCTATGTACAACAACTCTGCCGTATGCTCAACGCTATGGGAGCCGATATACAAGGTATCGGTTCCAACCTCATTACTATCAACGGGGTAGAACGCTTAGAGGGTTGTACACACACTATCCTCCCCGATATGATTGAAATAGGTAGTTGGATAGGCTTGGCTGCTATGACCCGCAGTGAAATTACCATTAAGAATGTAGGCTGGGAGCATTTGGGTATTATGCCTACTATCTTCCAGAAATTAGGTATTACCTTCGAAAAGAAAAACGACGATATTCATATCCCCGCTCATACTAACGGCTATGAAATCCAAAATTATATTGATGGCTCTATCCTAACCGTAGCTGATGCCCCTTGGCCTGGTTTTACCCCCGACCTACTCAGTATCGTCCTGGTAGTCGCTACCCAAGCACGTGGGGAAGTGCTTATTCACCAAAAGATGTTTGAGAGTAGGCTATTCTTTATCGATAAACTCATAGATATGGGTGCTAAAATTATACTATGCGACCCTCACCGCGCTACCGTTATCGGTAATGATTTCCGTTCACCTTTGCGCGCAACCCTAATGACCTCGCCTGATATTCGTGCTGGTATAGCCTTGCTTATTGCAGCTCTTTCAGCCAAAGGCACCTCTACCATTTACAATATAGAACAAATAGACCGTGGTTACGAAAACATCGACGGACGACTCAAAGCCCTCGGTGCCCAAATAGTAAGAGTTTCCTAATAGATATCCGATAACACGTAACATATTAATCATTAACCATTAAACATTAATTATTAAAAAGTGAATTATAATTTTGACGAAGTAGTTTGCAGAAAACACACCGATGCTCTCAAGTTAGAGGCATTAGCCCCCCGCTGGGGACGCACCGATTTGCTTCCTATGTGGGTAGCCGATATGGATTTTAAAACACCTCCTTTCATAGTGGAAGTGATGAAAAAACGTATGGAATGTGAAGTGTTTGGCTACACAGCGAAGCCCGAAAGTTGGTATGAAGCCATTATCAGTTGGCAAAAGCGCCGTCATAAGTGGACGATTACCAAAGAAATGATTTCATTCGTACCTGGCGTAGTACCTGCTTTGGCAATGGCAGTACAGGCATTTACTCAGCGTGGTGAAAAGGTGATGATTCAGCAACCTGTATATAATCCTTTTGCTCAGGTAATCCGCAATAACCATCGCGAATTAGTAAACTGTCCATTAGAGCTGAAAGATGGGCAATATTATATCAATTTTAAACTCTTTGAAAAAAAGATAAAAGGCTGTAAACTCTTCCTCTTCTGTCACCCTCATAACCCTGGCGGACGTGTATGGACGCGCGAAGAACTCGAAAAAGTAGCAACTATCTGTGCTCAGAACAACGTAATAATAGTAGCTGACGAAATCCACGCCGACCTTACCTTACTTCCCTACGAGCACATTCCGTTTGCCTCAGTAAGCGAAGAAGCTAAACAGAACTCCGTTGTATTTGCATCTCCCAGTAAGGCTTTTAATATGGCAGGCTTAGCTACCTCTTATGCGGTAATTGCTAATCCTACCCTGCGCCGTCGCTTCGAGAGCTATGTAGAAGGGAACGAATTGGCTGCCGGCAATGTCTTTGCTTTTAATACCGTTGTAGCAGCCTATAACAAAGGCGAAGAATGGTTACAACAAATGCTCACCTACGTTCAAGGTAATATTGATGAAGTGGTAAGTTATATCAAGGAAAACATACCTCAACTAAAAGTCATCATACCTCAAGCCTCTTATTTAGTGTTTATTGATTTCAGTGCATTACAGCTCAACCAAAAAGATATAGTCGCTCTATGTACCAATAGGGCGCACTTAGCCTTAAATGACGGTAGTATTTATGGTGAAGAAGGCAATGGCTATATGCGCATCAATTTAGCTTGTCCGCGTAGTGTGGTAAGGCAAGCCTTAGCTCAACTCAAAGACGCAATAACTTCAATATAAAAGTCAAGCGCCTAAATAATCAGATTATTTAGGCGCTTTTCACATTTTTATTCTCCAATATATCCAAGCTTTTAATAGAGCTCTTATCTCAATTTCAGCGTTACAATGCTAATCACCGCTAAAAAAATCCCTACAATAAGAAAGCGCATCACTATTTTACTCTCGTGATAGCCCTTCTTTTGGTAATGGTGGTGTAAAGGCGACATCAAGAAGATACGTCTACCTTCACCATACTTTTTCTTCGTATATTTAAAGTAAAACACTTGCAATATCACCGATAAGTTTTCAATGAGGAAGATACCACAGAGCACAGGCAACAAGAGTTCTTTGCGTACTGCTATGGCTATTACAGCTATAATCCCGCCTATGGTCAAACTTCCTGTATCGCCCATAAACACTTGGGCAGGATAGGTATTATACCACAAAAAGCCCACCAAAGCTCCTGCAAAAGCAGCTATGAATACCGTCATCTCCCCTACTCTTGGGATATACATAATGTTTAAGTATTCCGAGAAGATAATGTTACCCGAAATCCACGCAAATAGCCCTAATGTTAGGACTATAATAGCCGAGCTTCCCGCTGCCAATCCGTCTATACCATCAGTAAGGTTCGCACCGTTAGAAACCGCTGTAACAATAAGAATCACAATGGGAATAAACACCAGCCACACATAATGATGATAATTATCTCCTGCCCACGCAATGAGGTCAGCATAGTCAAACTCGTTATTCTTCACAAACGGAATAGTAGTTTTCGTCGATTTCACTTCTGGAACAAAATTCTCTGTGGCTGTTTCTGCTACTACTTCAGTACGTGTTCGCCCAATACCTGTTTTCTCACTCTTAATAGTTACATTATCATTGAAATAGAGCGTCGCTCCTACGATAATTCCTAAGCCTATTTGTCCTAATATTTTGAAACGTCCTTTCAGTCCGTCTTTATTCTTGCGGAAAGTCTTGATATAATCATCGACAAAGCCAATAGCTCCCATCCACACAGTAGTGATGAGTAACAATAGGGTATATACGTTATCTAACTTAGCCAACAGCAGTACAGGAATAAGCGTGGCAAGAATAATGATAATCCCCCCCATAGTAGGAGTGCCTGCTTTCTCATTCTGCCCCGTAAGCCCTAAGTCACGCACCGTCTCGCCTATCTGTTTGCGTTGTAGGAGGCGAATAATACGCTTCCCATAGATGGTAGAAATAAGCAAGGAAAGCATTAAAGCCAAGCCTGCGCGAAACGATAAGTATTTATAAAGCCCCGACCCTGGAAAGTCGTAATATTTTTCAAGGTTTTCTAATAAATAATATAACATTTTAAGTAATAGTTAAGTGGTAAGAGATAAGAACTATTTGATAACGATTACAATCTCTTTATCGCGTCTCTTTTTCTTTTTGCCATCAGTGGCTTTTAAATCAATTTTCACGGTATGAGCATCTATTTTCTCAATATAAGGGTGTTTGCCTTTTATCTTCTTTATTTTGCCCTCAAATACAAGCGTATTATTGATATCAATATTAAACATCTTCTTCATCTGTGCTACGCGCTCTGCTTGCTCTTCATCATCTGTATTTTGTTCCAAAGCAGCGATATTGAGGCGCAACTCCTTGCCGTCCCATTTAAAAGCCGAAATACTCAAAGGGTTGTTATTGCGTGTCCCTCTATCAATAGTGGCGGTGATTGAAGCGTATTCTTCAGGCGCAAAATGGTCGAACCTAACCTGAAAACCTACTTCCTTATTGTCTTTAAAAAGTCCTTTAATAGCTGCGCGTTTCAGCAATTCGGCTTTATCAGCAGGAATGCTATCCTTTTCTACTGTTTTTTGAAAGTCGTAAACCGATTGCCATTCTTTCGGAAATTCGGGCATATTCACGTTTTTCAAACTGTTTTCTCCTTGTTTTGCCTTTGCTTGCATAGCAAGCATTTCACTCATATCCACTGCCATATCCGTAGAAATAGTAGCATCTTTATGAAATGTAAAGGTATTCGTTACACTACAAGATTGCAATACCAGTAGCGCAAAAGCTAATAAAATCAGTTTTTTCATTAGTTATCAATTACAAATTTTGGTGCAAAGATAATATTTTTTACAATACTTCTATCATTCCTCAAATCAAACGCACCTTTCTTACTTAAAAATATCTCCCTCTATCCTCCTTCTTAGGCTTGTTTTAACTCTGCCTTCCCTTCGTTCATTCTTCGTTCATCGTTCGTTATTTGTTCGTCTTTTGTTCGTCTTTTGTTTGTCTTTTCTTCGTCTTTTCTTTATCTGCCTGTGCGGCTCGCACCTGCCTATCGCGCTACGACCTCGCACTTTACCTTTTATCTTTTACCTTCAATAATTGGCATTTCTGCATTGTGGTTTTCTGAAGAACTTCCTCCACCGTTGTCCTATAATCAAACCAATGTATAGAACTATCTTTATGAAACCACGTAAATTGTCGCTTGGCAAATCGACGGGTGTTCTTCTTAATTTCCTCTATCGCAAAGCCAAACGAGGTCTTCCCTTCAAAAAAAGCAAATAACTCCTTGTAGCCTACTGTCTGCAAAGCATTGAGTTCCTTGTGCGGAAACATATCTTGTGCTTCTATAAGCAACCCACCTTCGAGCATTTGCTCTACTCGCTCATCAATGCGATTGTAAAGCACCTCTCGTTCTGCCGTAAGTCCTACTTGTATGCTCTCAAAGTCTCTCACCGTTTCTTTTTTGTTTAAAAAAGACGAATAAGGCTTCCCTGCTACCATACACACTTCTAAGGCGCGTATCATTCGTTGCGGATTATTTGTATCTATTTTCTCGTATTGCACAGGGTCTAAAGTTTTTAGCTTTTGTTGCAAAAAAACAATGCCTTCTGCTTTATACTGCGCATTCAGCTCTTTTCTTATCTGTTCATCGGTTTCAGGAAAATCATCTAACCCTCTGAGCACTGCATTAGCATAAAGCCCACTTCCTCCTACCATTACTACCACATCGTGAGTTCTAAAAAGTGTGTTGAGCAAGCTAATAGCATCGCGCTCAAAATCGCCTACCGAATAAGGCTCAAAAATAGATTTATGCTGAATGAAATGGTGCTTTGCCTGAGCCAATTCATAGGGCGAAGGAACCGCTGTGCCTATAGAAAGCTCCTTAAAAAACTGTCGTGAGTCGCAAGAGATGATTTCAGTACCGAAGTGTTGTGCTAAGGCTATAGCCATTCGTGTTTTTCCAATAGCAGTAGGTCCTACCACACTCAAAAGTATTTTTTTATGCTTCATCATGATTGTTCTTTTGGAGTATTAACTCACTACCACATTGGCTACAATATTTAGCCCCCTGCAAATGTTTATCAAAAGAACATCGTTTGCAAACTAATTTTCCAGCAACCTCATTCTCTTCGTGTTGCTTTTTGCTCCCCTCAATAGAATGTTTCTTTTTCATATGGGTATATTCAGCAGTAACAATACCCGTAGGTACCGCAATAACGCCATAACCCAATATCATTACAAACGAAGCTATCAGCTGTCCCAATGTAGTTTGCGGAGCTATATCTCCAAAGCCTACGGTAGTCATTGTTACAATACACCAGTAAACACCGCGTGGGATACTGCTAAACCCGTTCTGGTGTCCTTCCACTACATACATTACTGACCCTAAGAGTATACAAATCACCGATATGAAATAAATGAAGATAAGAATTTTGTCTCGGCTAGTGCGCAAAGCCATTTTCAGCTCCTCCCCTTGCTTCATAAAACTCGCTAAATCCAAGATACGGAAAATACGCAATAAGCGCAAAGCCCTAACTACTGATATTGCCTTTGCACCAGGAGCGAAGAAAGATATGTACATCGGCAAAATAGCAATGAGGTCTATAATGCCATACATACTAAAAATATATTTATAAGGCTTTTTATTGGTAATAATACGCAAGATATATTCAAGTGAGAAGAAAACGGTTATCACCCACTCCATAAACACTAACAAACCGTGCAAATGGTAGTCAACACCCTTTACGGTTTCAAGCATTACCATTATCACACTGATAGTAATGAGCGACAACAACACAAGGTCAAATAGTTTACCTAAGCGTGTATTCGTCCCATAGATAATAATATAAGCCTTTTGCTTGAATATATTATATTCTGATTTAAGTGCTGCTTTGTCCATAAATCAATATTTACTAAGCCATTCACGGAATGAATAAAAGTTTTGTGGTGATACACCGTGCCCTATCGGAAATTCTTCATAAGTGCATTTAGCCCCTATCGATTTTAAAAACTCAGGCGTTTTCCTGTCCCATTCCACAGGTATTACTTGGTCACTGGTGCCGTGCGATACGTAAAAGTGCGTAGCCGAATGGTTCTCTTTCTTATATCCGTCTTTCAAGATATCCTCATTTAAGTAACCACTCAGTGCTATTACTCTGCGTATTTTCTTAGGATAAGATATCGCAATAGCCATACTCAATATACTCCCCTGACTGAATCCTAAAAGGTTTATGTTTCTAGTATCCAAATCATATACCTTACAAGCCTCATCAATACATCTCATTATTAATTCACGCGATTCAATAGCCTGCTCATTATCGCTCCAATAGGCTTGGTCTTCATCAAAGTTAATCATATACCACGCATAACCAAATGAGGTTAAATTATAAGGCGCACGCAATGATATAATCGTGTATTCTTTGGGTAATTCATCGGCAAAGGAGAAAAGGTCTTCCTCATTGCTCCCATAACCGTGCAACATAAATATTACAGGCGAACGTTTAGTCCTTACCTGTGGTTCGCGAATTACGTATTCTAAAGGTAGTTTTTTATGTGTTTCCATTGTTTTTTTCTTTGTTTTAAAGTAACAGTTTGTAAATAATAAAATCAAGCTCCCTATAACAAAGGTAAGACATTTCTTAAACTCCATCGTTCAATATTGCTTGTCTGTGGGCAATAATCCCCAATACTTTTCCTTTCATCGTGGCACCTATAAAAGCACTATTCTTCGAAGCCGATAATATCATCTCTTTGGTAAAAACAGTCTCTCCTTCGGGAGTAAAGATAGTAACGTCAGCTTCTGTATTTTCAGCTATGGGCGTAGTAGGTATCCCGAAACGTTTGCGCGCCGAGGTAAGCAGTGTTACCGCTCTTTCAACAGTTGTATACTGACTCAGCACACCCCACACATTCTCCAGCCCAATAGTTCCAAACGAGGCAAGGTCAAACTCTTTAAATTTGAGTTCTATGTCCAACGGATTATGGTCAGACGTAACAAAGTCTATCGCTCCTCTTTGTAAGGCGTCTCTTAGTTCCTTTACATTTTCAGTATCGCGCAAAGGGGGCAACACCTTGTAATTGGTATCAAACCCTTCTAAAACCTCGTCAGTAAACTGAATATTATGGATAGCTACGCTACAAGTCACGTCCAATCCTTTGTTTTTTGCCTCCTCAATAAGCGCTACCGATTTTGCTGTGGATATAGTAGGAATATGTAACTTCCCCCCTGCGTATTCTAATATAGCCAAATCACGCGCTACACACAGTTCTTCAGCCAAAGCAGGAATGCCTTTTAGTCCTAATCGTGTGCTTTCTATATGCTCATTCACCACACCTTTACCCATAATTTTAGCATCGTTAGGAAAAGAAATAACAATACCACCGAAAGGCTGTGTATATTGCAAGGCTATTTTCAGCAGGTTGCTGTTGTGCATAGGCTTCTTATAATCGCCAAAAGCCACAGCCCCTCCATTTTGCATATCGTAAAGCTCGGCAAGAAATTCCCCCTTGCTTTCTACCGTTAGTGCCCCAATAGGGTGAGCGGTAGTAGCAAAATGCTTCGTTTTTTCTTTGATATACATTACAGCTTGCTTGTTGTCGGCTACCGGGTGAGTAAGCGGATTGACGAGCACGTGTGTAAAACCACTTCTCTGTGCCGTAAGCATTCCATTCTCTAAGGTCTCCCGCTCTTCAAAGCCTGGTTCGCCAAAGCAAACACTGCTATCCGTCCAACCTTGTGATATATAAGTATTTTCTAGCACCTTATCTACCCCTTCGGCAGCAATATGATTGGATATCTGCTTAATAACCCCATCTGAAATTAAAATATCTTTTACAGCACCGTGATAGGCACTCTCTTCATCAATAATCTTTGCCGACTTGAGTAATATATCCATAGAATTACGCTTTTAATTTCTCTGCAAAGGTACAACTAAAAAAACAATTAAAAACTATTTTTACAAATTATTTTTTTCAGATAACAAAATTTAGTACATTTGTCGCCTAATAAAAAAAGACAACAAGTACAAAAAGTTATTTTTATAAGTGAAGCCCTATAAGATGTAGAAAATTTTTCTACAAAATGCCCTTTACACAGTGATACCACAGGTATAGCTATCGTCCAAGATTCGTCCAAGATTCGTATAAGGTTTGTCCAAGATAGGTATACAGAATATTTTTCTAACCTTAAAAATCTGTTATTTCAACATTCACCTAATTTTAGAAAATACCCAAAAACTATGGAAAGCATATTTAAACATTGCCCAAATTGTACTTCTACAAACATCGAATTTCCTAATAACGTGCGCTTTTTGTGCCACGATTGCGGTTTTACCTATTTCCACAATATTGCCGCCGCGGTAGCAGTAGTGTTCAAGCATAAAGATAAAATACTATTTACAGTCCGTAATATGAACCCCGACAAAGGAAAACTTGACCTCCCAGGCGGTTTTATCGACCCCAACGAAACGGCTCAAGAAGCAGCTTGTCGCGAAGTAAAGGAAGAAATGGGACTCATCATCAAACCTGAGCAACTGCGCTTCATCACCACCTACCCCAATAATTATCTGTACAAAAATGTACCCTACCGCACTATGGATATCTTTTTCGAATGCGAGCTCAAAGCCGAAGAGGTACATATTGTAGCCCCCGATGAAATTAAAGAGCTCCGGTGGATTGCTCTTAAAGATATTCGAGAAGAAGAAATTGGTTTTATATCAGTGCGTACAGTCATAAAACAACTTCAAAGCTAATTATTGATATACAGTTTATTAGTTTAGAAAAAAGAGAGATTTCTTAAAAAATAATTTCTTTTTTGCTTGGTGTTTTCAAAAAAACACGTACATTTGCAAAATCTAAAAGAAAGAACATAAAACAATAATTTATGGCAACAATTATCAATTACGCGATTATTATTATCTATTGTACAGCATTAGTAGGCATTTTCTTATACAGCCTTTCAATGCTTAGTTTGCTACTGAACTATCTCAAACATCGCAAACAAAACGACGAAGCTCCTAAGTTTAACTTGCTTGACCCTAAGGAGATTCCGTACGTAACCATCCAGCTACCACTTTACAACGAGAAGTATGTAGTACGTCGTTTGCTCGAAAATATCGCAAAATTGGAGTACCCTCGTACCAAACTCGAAATTCAAGTGCTCGACGACTCTACCGACGAATCAGTAGCTGAAACCGCTGAAATCATTAAAGAACTACAAGCTACAGGCTTGGATATTAAGCACATTCGTCGCACCAATCGCGAAGGCTTTAAGGCAGGTGCTCTTAAAGAAGGGTTAGCTATTGCCAAAGGTGATTTTGTTGCCATCTTCGATGCCGACTTTATGCCTCAACCCGATTGGCTCAAACGTACGGTAGTATACTTCAAAGACCCTGAAATAGGCGTAGTACAAACTCGCTGGGGGCACATCAACCGCAATTATTCTATCCTTACTAAAATACAAGCTCTCGCTCTTGATGTCCATTTCACTCTTGAACAAGTAGGGCGTAATTCTAAAGGATATTTCATTAACTTCAACGGTACAGCAGGTATTTGGCGTAAAGCGTGCATTTACGATGCAGGTAACTGGGAAGGCGACACCCTTACCGAAGACCTCGACCTTAGCTATCGCGCTCAGTTAAAGAATTGGAAATTCAAATATTTGGAAGATGTAGAAACTCCTGCCGAGCTTCCAGTAGTTATTTCAGCAGCACGCTCTCAACAGTTCCGTTGGAACAAAGGAGGAGCTGAGAACTTCCGTAAAACAGTAAGCCGTGTATTAGCAGCTAAAAACATAGGTTGGAAAACCAAATTTCACGGGGTAATGCACCTCCTCAATAGCTCTATGTTCTTATGGGTATTTGTGGTATCAGTCCTTAGTATCCCTATGTTGTACATCAAAAACCAATACGGACATTTAGCGTGGATATTCCACATTACTAGTTTCTTTATCATCAGTACTGTTATCTTGTTTATTTGCTATTGGTTTACTTATAAGAACCTGCAAGGAAAGACCTTCGACGACTTTTTAAACTACATCAAACTGTTTGTAACGTTCTTCTCAGTAGCCTTAGGTTTCTCTTTCCATAACACTGTTGCAGTACTCGAAGGACACACAGGTAAACGCAGTGAGTTTGTGCGTACCCCTAAATTCAATATCAATGCACTCTCCGATAGCTGGAAAAACAACAAATACATCAATACCAAACTATCGCCTAATATGATAGTAGAATTCTTACTAATGTTGTATTTCCTCTTTGGATTATACAGTGCCGTTCGTCTTAACGACTTTGGTATGTTCCCATTCCACTGTATGCTTACCCTAGGTTTTGGATTTGTATTCTTCAAATCACTTACCTCAAAAGCTTAATTGATTAGTATATTTGTAAATTAGCAAATGAATGTATAAAATAAAGGGTTGTCTTGAATAATAGGCAACCCTTTTTTATCTTATCTCTTACCTAAAACAATGAACTTAGAAACTTTCAGAGACTTTTGCTTGTCCTTACCACATACTACTGAAGATATGCCTTTCGGCGAGGACATATTGGCTTTTCGCATTTGTGGAAGAATATTCGTGCTTACGAATTTAGAAAGCGTCCCTTTGAGGGCAAGTCTCAAATGCAACCCTGAGCGCGCTTTGGAGCTTCGTGAGCAATACCCTGAAAAGATTGTAGCAGGCTATCACTTAAACAAAAAACTTTGGAATACAGTTTTGGTAGAGAGCCTCCCTCCCACTCTTATTGAAGAAATGGTACAACATTCTTACGAAGAAGTACTCGCCAAAGTATCTAAAAAGAAAAAGAACTTATAACAAATCAATAGTATGAGACAAAAATTTACTTTGATTACTTTGGGCGTTCGCGATTTTCAAAAAGCCCTTAGTTTCTACGAGGGCTTAGGTTGGCAAAAATCAGATAAAAGTATGGAAAACTATGCTCTTTTTCCTTTGGGAGGCATCGTATTGGGGCTTTACCCCTTAGAAGAACTTTTAGAAGATACTACTTTGCCTTATGAACCAAGTTCGTTTGCAGGAATGACTATCAGCTACAATGCTACCTCGGAAGCGGAAGTAGACGCTGTATTAGCCAAAGTTAAAGAATTAGGAGCAACTATAATAAAACCTGCTCAAAAAGTATTTTGGGGTGGCTATAGCGGTTACTTTAAAGATTTAGACGGTTATGTGTTTGAAGTCGCTTATAATCCTTTTTGGGAGTTCGATGAGAATAACAATCTTAAATTGTAGACAATGAAAACACGTATTACAGAACTTTTTAATATTCAATATCCTATTATTCAGGGAGGAATGATATGGGCAAGTGGTTGGCGATTGGCTTCAGCAGTGAGCAATGCAGGCGGTTTAGGACTATTGGGCGCAGGCTCTATGCACCCCGAAACCCTTACAGAACACATACGTAAGTGTAAAGCGGCTACCGATAAACCTTTTGGAGTGAATATTCCTATTATGTACCCCGAAATGGACAAAGCTATTGAAGTGATTTTGCGCGAAGGGGTAAAGATTGTATTTACTTCGGCAGGAAATCCGGCTACCTATACGTCTTTATTGCAAAAAGGAGGCATAAAAGTAGCTCACGTAGTGAGCAGTAGTAAGTTTGCTCTTAAAGCCCAAGTTGCCGGCGTAGATGCTGTGGTAGCTGAGGGCTTTGAAGCGGGCGGTCACAACGGACGTGAAGAAACTAGCACAATGGTGCTCATTCCTGCTGTACGCAAAGTATTAAATATTCCTCTCATTGCTGCAGGGGGAATTGCTACAGGTAGCGGAATGCTTGCTGCCCTTGCCTTAGGTGCCGAAGGGGTACAGATAGGTAGTAGGTTTGTGGCTACTACCGAGGCTTCTGTACACCCTAATTTTAAAGAAAGAGTTGTAGCAGCCGGCGAAGGTGATACAGAACTTACGTTAAAGGAATTAGCTCCTGTACGTTTGCTTAAAAACGGCTTCTATAAGGAAGTAAAAGAACTCTACAACACTCAGCAAGCTACTGTCGAAAACCTTAAAGCCTTAGTAGGTAATCGCCGTACCAAACAAGGAATGTTTGAAGGAGACGTAGAACAAGGCGAGTTAGAAATAGGACAAGTAGCGAGTCTCATTACCCAAGTGCAAAGCGTAAAAGAGGTTATTGATGAGATGGTGGTGGAATACAGGAGAAGTATTAAGAAATTACCTCATTGATAAAATAGTATTATTAGAATATTTGTCATTATTGTTATTTACCGTACTTTTGCACCCTAAAATTATACAATAAATATATATGAAAGCAGGAATTGTAGGACTGCCCAACGTGGGGAAGTCTACTTTATTTAATTGTTTATCAAATGCTAAAGCACAGAGTGCTAACTTCCCTTTTTGTACTATAGAGCCTAACTTGGGTGTTGTAAACGTACCTGACCCCCGTTTAGAGAAACTCGAAAGCCTTGTGAAACCTGAGCGTGTAATGCCTGCAACGGTAGAGATTGTAGACATAGCTGGACTAGTGAAAGGCGCCAGTAAAGGCGAAGGTTTGGGTAACCAATTTTTGGGAAATATACGTGAGTGTAATGCGATTATTCACGTATTGCGTTGTTTTGAGAATGACAACATCGTACACGTTGATGGAAGTGTAGACCCTATACGCGATAAAGAAACTATTGATATAGAATTGCAGTTAAAAGACCTTGAAACGGTTGAAAAACGCTTGGATAAAGTAACGCGTGCAGCGAAAGCAGGCGATAAGAAAGTGGCGAAAGAAATGGATTTGCTCAACCGTGTAAAAGAGGCTTTGCTCACGGGGGTTTCGGCTCGTGCCGTGCAAGTAAGCGATGAAGAAAAAGAATTGCTGGACAGCTTCCAACTGCTCACTACCAAGCCTGTGCTATATGTGTGCAATGTAGATGAAAAATCGGCTAAAAATGGGAACGCTTATGTGGAACAAGTGAAAGATGCCGTAAAAGGTGAAGATGCCGAAGTGATTGTATTGGCAGTAGCCACTGAAGCTGACATCACCGAATTGGAAAGTTACGAAGAACGCCAAATGTTCTTGGAGGATATAGGTTTAGAAGAACCAGGAGCCTCTAAACTCATTCGTGCAGCCTATCACCTGCTGAACCTACAAACTTATTTCACCGCAGGGGTAAAAGAAGTGCGTGCGTGGACGATTCATCAAGGAGACACTGCTCCTCAAGCCGCAGGGGTAATTCACACCGATTTTGAGAAAGGATTTATTCGTGCTGAGGTAATCCCTTATAATGATTTTATTACTTATGGCAGTGAGGCTAAAGTAAAAGAAGCTGGTAAAATGCGCGTGGAAGGTAAAGAATATATCGTGAAAGACGGCGATATTATGCACTTCCGCTTTAACGTATAAAAAAGTCGGTAAGCAGATTCCCATCGCTTACCGACAAAAATAATTCTAAATTAAATAATCTTTATGGTTCAACTTTGTGCTTGAAAAGCAATCGCTTTTAAAAGACAAGGCAAAGATATGGCAATATTCTATTAGAAACAATATAAATTAGCTAATTAGGTAATTTGTTAGTAGTGTTCATCAGTAATTTTGCTAATTGGTAAATTATTTATATCTTTGCCGAGAAGTTAGAAAATAAAAAGTTCATTATATGAGAAAAAAAATTGTAGCAGGGAACTGGAAAATGAACAACGACCTTAACAAGTCGTTAGCACTTATTTCCGACCTATTGAAAAAAGTACCTCAAACAAATGCTGAGGTAATGATTGCCCCTACCTTTGTAAACCTTATTCCAGCTGTAGAAGCAGTAAAAGGTAGCCACATCGAAGTAATTGCGCAAAATATGCACTTTGCTGAAAACGGTGCTTACACGGGAGAGATTTCGGCTGAAATGTTAGGCAGTATTGGGGTAAAAACTACTATTTTAGGACACTCTGAGCGCCGCGCTTACTTTAACGAAACTGATGAGAGTTTAGCTAAAAAAGTGAACACAGCCCTTAAACACAATATGCGTGTAGTGTTCTGTATTGGTGAAGAGTTAGCTGACCGCAAAGCTAATAAGCACTTTGATGTGGTAGGTAGCCAAATCAAAAATGGTTTGTTCCACTTGCCTGCTGAGGCTTGGCAACATATTGTATTGGCTTACGAACCTGTATGGGCTATTGGTACAGGCGAAACCGCTACTCCTGACCAAGCACAAGAAATTCACCACTTTATTCGTAAAACTATTGCTGACAAATACGGCAAAGGGGTTGCTGATAAAGTATCTATCTTGTATGGAGGTAGTGTAAAACCGGATAATGCAAAAGAAATCTTTGCAAAAGAAGATGTAGATGGCGGACTCATAGGTGGGGCTGCCCTTAAAGCTGATGATTTTGTTACTATTATCAAAAGCATTTAAAAGTTATTATTCCTTTTATAACGACTGTCCAATGAACTTTGTTCTTGGGCAGTCTTCTTTATGTAAATTAAAATATGATACAAAACGACTTATTCTTAAGAGTACTCAACGGTGAGGTTACTGAACGACCGCCTGTGTGGATGATGCGTCAAGCAGGACGTTATTTGCCCGAATTTAGAGCTTTACGCGATAAATACGACTTCTTTACGCGCTGTCAGACACCGGAGCTGGCTGCGGAAATCACCGTACAACCGGTAGATATAGTAGGGGTAGATGCTGCCATATTGTTTTCGGACATATTGGTAGTGCCTCAGGCTATGAATATAGAAGTAGAGATGAAAAAAGGCGTGGGACCGTGGTTGCCAAAGCCTATCCGTACGGCTAAAGATGTGGAACAAGCGATTGTGCCTAATATTGAAGAGCGTTTGGGCTACGTAATGGAGGCAGTAAAGCTCACTAAGCAAATGCTAAACAATCGTGTGCCCTTAATTGGCTTTGCAGGTTCGCCTTGGACGATTTTCTGTTATGCGGTGGAAGGCTCAGGTTCACGTGATTTTTCGACGGCTAAGGAGCTTTGTTTTACGCAGCCTTCGGTAGCACACAGCTTATTGCAAAAGATTACTGACACAACGATTCTTTACCTAAAAGAAAAAGTAAAAGCAGGGGTAGATGCCGTACAGCTTTTTGATAGCTGGGGAGGAGTGTTAGCTCCTGACGACTATCGCACATTCTCGTGGCAATACCTCAACCAAATAGTAGAAGCTCTTGCTCCTTTTACCAAAGTGATTGTCTTCGCGAAAGGCTGTTGGTATGCTTTGCCTGAAATGGCAACTTCTAATGCAGCTGCTTTGGGTGTGGACTGGACGTGCGCCCCTGAAATAGCGCGCGAACTTACAAGAGGTAAAAAAGTATTACAAGGTAACTTCGACCCCTCACGACTCTTAGCACCTCCTGCCGAAATCAAACAGAAGGTGAAAGAGATGATAGATGCTTTTGGAAAAGACCATTATATCGCTAACTTAGGGCACGGTATCTTACCTAATGTGCCCGTAGAAAACGCTATTGCTTTTGTAGAGGCAGTAAAATCCTATCGCTTATAAAAAGCTATAGTTTTTTAATAGCATTAATGAGAATATCTACATTTTCTGGTTTAGTAGCCCAAGAAGTGATAAGACGTATGGCAGTATGGGTTTCATCGACTTTCTTCCATATATAAAAATCGAATTGCCTTTGGAGAAGAGCTACTTGCTCATTAGTGAGAATAGGGAACACCTGATTAGTAGGAGTATGCGACAAGAAGTGTACTCCTTTTTCTATAAAAGCGTCTTGAATACGTTTAGCTTGAGCATTTGCGTGAAGAGCTAATTCATTAAATAAATTATTTTGGAAAAGCTCCAAGAACTGTATGCCTAGAAACCTTCCTTTGGCAAGTAAAGCCCCTTTTTGTTTGATATGGTACTCAAAGCCCAATTGAAGTTCAGGATTGTTTAAAACAATTGCTTCTCCCATTATTGCCCCATTTTTAGTAGCTCCTATATAGAAAGCATCGGTATAACGAGCTAAATCTTCCCAAGTAATATCATTGCCAGAAGCATTGAGAGCGTGAGCTAAACGCGCTCCATCGATATAGAGTAAGAGATTCAGTTCTTGACACAGGTGGTACAAATCTTTTAATTCTTGAAGCGTATAGATAGAGCCTAATTCAGTAGCATTAGAAATGTATACTAATCGGGGCACTACTTGATGAGGAAAATTGGTGTAACAAGTTGCTACTTCACGAATATCATCAAGTTGTATTTTGCCATCTATTGCAGGGGTTATGTGTATTTTATGTCCGGTAGCCTCGATAGCACCTGTTTCGCTATCGCAAATATGAGAGGTTTCGCAAGTAATAACGCTTTCATAAGGACGTAACATTGCTCCTAATGCTAAGAGATTGGCTTGTGTACCTCCGCTTACGAAATATATTTTACTTTGAGGATTATTTAGTTTTTCGGCAATAAGAGCTTTTGCTTTAGTAGTATAAGTATCGCAACCATATCCTTGTTGTTGTTCGAGGTTGCTTTCTAACATTCGGTTTAAAATAGAAGGGTGAGCCCCTTCGGAATAGTCGTTTTTAAATGATATTTTCATAGTTTGTTCAAAGGTAATAGAAAGCTACTATTACGAATTCAGAATGCAAAAGTAAAACTTTTTTATGTAAGAACGTTGTGAATATGAAAAAATTTATTACTTTTGCGCCCGAATTAATAACGAGGTCGTGAACCTCACTAATTAAATTTTTTATGCCAGTAAAAATTAGATTACAACGTCACGGAAAAAAAGGCAAGCCTTTCTATTGGATTGTAGCTGCTAATTCACGTGCAAAAAGAGATGGTAAATTCCTTGAAAAATTAGGAACTTACAATCCTGTTAGCAATCCTGCTCAGATTGAAATAGATGTAGATGCAGCTGTAAAATGGTTGAAAAACGGAGCACAACCTAGCGACACAGCACGTCGTATTCTTTCTTACAAAGGGGTATTGCTTAAATACCACTTGCTTGGTGGAGTTGCCAAAGGAGCTTTGACCGAAGAACAAGCAGAGGCTAAGTTCAATGCTTGGATAGAAGAGAAAGCTAACAAAGTATCTACAAAAGAGCAAAAATTAGCTAAAGAGAAAGCAGAAGCAAAAGCAAAGGCTTTGGACGCTGAAAAAGAAGCTAATGAGAAACGCAAGAACGCCGCTGTAGCCAAAGCTACCGAAGCAACAGTTGAAGCAACTGAAGAGGTTACAGAAGCTACGGAAGCCCCAGAAGCTGAAGCTCCTGCTGAAGAAAATAACGAAACTGAGGCATAACCCTATGACTTTAAAAGATTGTTTTTATATAGGAACAATTGTGTCGAAGTTTAGTTTTAAGGGCGAGGTGCTAATTAAGTTAGATTCCGACGACCCTGAAATGTATGAAGAAATGGAATCAGTATTTATTGCCTTAGGCAATAATCTGGTTCCTTTTTTTATTGAAAAGAGCACTTTACACAAGTCGGATTTATTGCGCGTGAAGTTTGAAGAGATAGAAACTGAGGCTGATGCAGAAGCTCTACTGAGACACAAAATATATTTACCTCTTGCGGTATTGCCTAAACTATCGGGGAATAAGTTTTATTACCACGAAGTGATAGGGTTTCAGGTGGAAGATGTGCACTACGGAGTAGTAGGGAAAATAGTTGGAATAAACGACAGTACTTCTCAAGCGTTATTTGAAATTGAGAATGAGAACGGAAATGAGATACTTATTCCTATGGCTGATGAGTTTATTGAGAAGATAGATAGAGCCCACAAGAAAATTATTGTAAAAACCCCAGAAGGGCTTATTGATTTGTATTTAGAAAATTAAGTACAAACATAAAATAAAACAAGGTTATCAAAAGCTGTTTTGATAACCTTGTTTTATTTTTATCTTAATAAGAGAAAAACTACGGATTATGCTTCTTCAACAAGGGAAGAAAGAAAAATGAAAGGCTACCCAATAAGAGCGTCATAGCAAATTGTGACGTCCATACAATCCAACCAAAGGCTGTACCCACAGGAGTAGCTACTCCAAACAAAAATAGTACTTCGGCAATAAAAAAGGGATAAGAACCAAAGCCTGCATTGGTAAAAGTCATTGCAAAACTACCCACCACAAAGGCTGTAAGCACATTAGGCAAACTGATACGTGCGGTTTCGGGGAGAGCAAAAAACGGAATATAGAACATCAAAAAGTACATTGCCCAAATGAAAAGAGTATGAAAAAGAAATAGTGTTCTATGTTTTATTTTTACGACTGATAGGATTCCTTCCTTTATTCCGTTTAAAAAGACTTTTACCTTGATAAAAAAAGGTTTATCGGAAGCGTAAATGAAATACAAAAAAACTATAAACGAAAAACCTCCTATACCCATCAACCACACTAGTTTTTGAAAAGGGATTTTGGAAAGAAGAAAGTTGCTTATAACCTCGAATTGGAGAATGAAAGCGAGCATAGTGAATAGGAAAAGTAAAAGCAGGTCGATAATTCGTTCGGAGATGATAGTGCCTAATGATTTCTCGAAAGGGACTCCGTCGTAATTGCTTACTACTAAGGCACGAGAGACCTCGCCTGAACGCGGTATGGTTACATTCACCAAATAACCAATGAACACAGCCATTGCTCTATGTAAAAAAGCAGTGCGATAACCCAGAGGTTTTAGCAACAAATGCCAACGTATAGCCCGAGAAAGATCGCTTAAAAATCCTAAAAAAACAGCCAAAATGATATAGAAGTAATCGGCGTTTAGGAATGTGTGTTTTATTTGGACAAATTGCTCTTCGTTAAATTGGCGATAAGCATACCAACACAAGAAAACGCCTACAAATATCGGAAAGGCTATCTTTAAGAACTTTTTCATTCGATTAGGTTAGTTGTTTCATTAGGGAAGATAATAGAAGGCTTAAAAGTTTTAGCTTCTTCAAAATCCATTAAAGCGTACGATATGATGATGATGATATCACCTTTTTGTACTTTACGAGCAGCAGGGCCATTCAGTACAATAGCACCTGATTTTCTTTTTCCTTTAATAATATAAGTTTCGAAGCGTTCGCCATTATTAACATCTACAATCGACACCTTTTCTCCCTCAATCATTTGAGCTGCTTCCAACAAATCTTCGTCAATGGTAATGCTTCCGATATAATCTAAATCGGCTCCTGTAACCTTAACGCGGTGAATTTTAGATTTTAATACTTCTATTTGCATATTTATATTTGTATTGTTTTAAAAAACGGCGCAAATGTACGTTAAAAAATTGAAAACAGTGTAAGAAAGAAAAAAATTATGCTTACCTCTGCCCTACCCTTAGCCTATACAAACCTTGGACGATTGTTATACAAAGAGTATTTATAAGTTTAATATTCAACATCTTAAAGAATAGTAATTTTATATAAATGAGGTTGTCATTCTCAGTTTTTAGTTAGAAAGATTTATTTTGCATAAATTACAATAGAAAAAAAATAGAAAGAAAGTGCTTGTTTACTAAAAAATATTCTTATCTTTGCCACCTAATTATATTTTACAAATGATGATGAAAAAACTATTTATTTTGTCGTTAGCCGCAATAGGCTTTGTAGCTTGTAGTAAACGAGCTGATTATATAGTGCTTTCAGGAAAAGTAGAAGGCACTAATGGGATTCCTTTGGAGCTGAAGATAATAGGTGGTGAAGTAGACCAGCCATTGCATATCAAACCCGATGGTACTTTTCAAGACACGCTTCGCGTACCTTCTAATTACTATACTATTTTCAATCCTCAGGGAATAGAAATTCCGTTGTATTTGGAGCAAGGAGACGAACTTGGGGTTAATATCGACCTCACTAAGATGCCTTTAGAAATAAAGTTCTCGGGCAAAGATACGCTTGCAAATGCTTATTTGCACAAGAAAGCTGACCTTACAATGGAAATTCAGAAAAGTGGTGGTATGCAACAACTTTTAGTTAAAGCACCTGCAGAATTTAAAACAGCCGTAAATGAGTATAGCAAAAAGTATACTGACCTTTTGAAAAACACTAAGAACCTCTCTAAAGACTTCGTCAAAAAAGAGGAAAAGGCTATTAACTACGAAATGCTTTACCTAAAATCTATTTACCAAAATGCGCACCAAAAACTTACTCAAGAAGAGGTAACACTTCCTAAAGAGTTTGCTGATGAGCTCGCTAAGATAGATTATGACATCGCTGAAGATTATAATACCTACAGAGCTTACAAAGAATTAGTTACTAATAAACTATTCGATAAGTTTCAAGATAACGAAAACGACGAAAACCCTTGGGGTAAACTCATCGCACACGTAAAAGGTCTGAAATCTAAAAACATTAAAGCAGACCTTACTCGTTATTTTATCAGTGGAGTTTCAGTAGCTAACACTCCTGAAGAAAATGCTGAACTCATCAAAAGTATCAAAGAAAACGTGAAAGACACTGCCGCCTTAAAAGAGTTAGACAGACGTATAGCGGTACTTGAAAGGCTAAAACCTGGTACAGATTTTCCTCCTTTTACAGCTGAAGATTTGAATGGCAAACCAGTATCTTATGAAAGTCTTAAAGACAAATTACTTTACATCGACGTTTGGGCAACTTGGTGTAAACCTTGTATAAAAGAAATACCAAGTATGAAAGCTTTGCAAGAAGCATACAAAGGCAAACCCGTTACTTTTGTAAGTATTTCAGTAGACCAAGACAAAGAGGCTTGGAAAGCTGCCGTACAACGTGAGAAGCTAAGTGGTATCCAACTATATACTAACCTAAGTATGAACCGCGATTTCATAGATAACTACGATCTAAGCGGTATCCCTCGTTTTATGTTAGTAAAGAATGGTAAAATCATTAGCATTAGTGCACCTAAACCATCAGATGCTAAGGTAAAAGAACTTATCAACGCGAATTTATAACAAATACTTTTTTCATATTGAACAACTTTGCTAAAGCCATACAGACTTTAGCAAAGTTTTTTTGCTAATTATCTCATCGACAAATCGACAAATTAACTATGGCTCAATCTCTCATTTTTGAAGAATACGACCTCTCTAATGGACTACACGTGATTCTTCACCGAGATAACTCAGCTCCTGTGGTTACCATAGGAGTAATGTATCACGTAGGTGCCAAAGACGAAGACCCTACCCGCACTGGCTTTTCCCACTTCTTTGAGCATCTCCTTTTTGAAGGCACTCAGCATATAGCACGTGGCAAATGGTTTGATATTGTATCGGCAAATGGCGGACATAACAATGCTTTCACTACGCAGGATAAAACTTATTATTATGAAGTCTTCCCGTCTAACAATTTGCAATTAGGCTTGTGGATGGAATCCGAACGTATGTTGCACCCTGTTATTAATGAGATTGGAGTAAGGACTCAAAATTCAGTGGTAAAAGAAGAGAAAAACCAACGTATAGACAATACACCTTACGGCAGGATAATGTACCGCTCGGCTATCAATCCGTACCTTTTTAAAAAACACCCTTATTCGGGAACAGTAATTGGAAAAGTGGAACATTTAGACGCTGCAAGCTTAGAGGAGTTTATCGCATTTAAGAAGAAGTTCTACAACCCTAACAACGCTGTACTGGTGGTGGCAGGCGATTTCGATACGGTACCGACCAAAGAATGGATAGAACAATACTTTGCGACCATTCCTAATACGGGTGATGCTATACAGCGTATCAAAATAGAAGAAGCTCCTATCACTGAAACTATTGAGGTAACCGAATACGACCCTAATATACAAATCCCACTGAAACTATATGCCTATCGCACTCCTGCAATGACGAACAAAGATTCGTTTACTATCGACTTGCTTTCTAACATTCTCACCGACGGAAAGAGTGCTCGCCTCTACAAAAAGATGATAGACGAGCATCAAACAGCTTTGCAGGTATTGGCTTTTTCGGACGCTCAAGAAGATTATGGCGTTTATATAATGGGAGCACTCCCTATGGACGGTGTGAGTTTGGAAACTTTGGCACAAGAAATGGACGAAGAAATTACAAGACTACAAACCGAACTCATCAGTGAGCGAGAATATGAAAAGTTACAAAACCAGATAGAGGCTAACTTTGTGTCTCAAAATAGCCATATGGAAGGAATTGCCCTCTCTTTGGCAGACAACTATACTTTCTACAAAGACACTAACCTTATTAACAAGGCTATAGACCACTATCGCGCTATTACCCGAGAGGATATCAGAGAGGCTGCACGCAAGTATTTGGACAAAAACCAACGTTTAGACCTCAATTATTTACCTTCAAATCTATAAGTAAACAAAAATGACACATATAGACCGCTCTATACAACCCACCCCAGGAGCTGCTCCTATCATTAATTTAGGGACACCTGTTACTCATACCCTCCCGAACGGACTCACTCTCCTTATTGTGGAGAACCATAAACTTCCTCAAGTGGGAATTCGTCTTTCGTTAGACGAATGTCCGGAATTAGAAAAAGAAAAGAAAGGGATTTCTGACCTTATTTCGCTAATGGCGGGCAATGGCTCTACCTCTATCAGTAAAGACGATTTTAATGAGGAAATAGACTATCTCGCGGCGACTCTCTCTATCGCTTCTAATGGCGTTTATGCCCAAGTACTCTCTAAGTATTTCCCGCGTGTGTTGGCTCTCATTGCCGATGCTGCCCTGCACCCTAACTTCACCGGAGAGGATATGGAAAAAGAAAAAGCACGCATTATCCAAAGTATTCGTGCCAATGAGAGTAATGCCGAAGTGATTATGAAGCGCGTACAGCAAACCTTGCGCTACAGTACGGCTCACCCTTACGGCGAATACATTACCGAAGCTCACATCGCTGCTCTCACCTTAGACGATGTAACTAACTATTACCGCAAACGTTTTGTACCTAACAACGCCTATTTGGTTGTTACAGGTGATGTAAACCCCGAAGAGGTAATTACTTTGGTAAACGAACATTTCGCTAATTGGCAACCTTTTTCAGAAGAAGCTCCTGCCTTATATATTCCTGAGAATGTAAGTGAAACACAAATCAACTTTATAGACTTACCCAGCGCGGTACAATCGGAAATAAGGGTTACGAACCTCATCGACCTAAAAATGTCGCACCCTGATTACTTCCCTCTATTGGTAGCTAACAGTATTTTAGGTGGAGATTTTGGCAGTTATATCAATATGAATTTGCGGGAAGAACACGGCTATACTTATGGAGCTTTTTCTACTTTCAAAACGGATAAATGGACAAAAGGCAATTTCAGCATCAAGACCAAAGTAGGGAATGCCGTAACAGCACCTGCTATTAGGGAGATACTCAAAGAAGTGAAGCGCATACAAACTAGTGTAGTGAGTGAAGAAAAGTTGGCACAAGCCAAAGCACAGTACTTGGGTCAGTTTGTACTGGCTACCGAGCGTCCGCAGACAATTGCGAATTACGCTATCAATATAAAAGTGCGCAACCTACCCGAAGATTTTTACAAGAACTATATTGCGAACATCAATGCAGTAACCAAAGAAGACGTACAGCGAGTTGCTAATAGCTATTTCCTATTAGAAAACTTCAGAATCATCATTGTAGGCAAAGGTAGTGAGATAGCAAGAGAGCTTGAAAATATTAGCTTTGACGGGAAAAAAATCTCTGTGAAGTATTTTGATAAGTATGGGGAAGCAATTTAGTGAAAAATGAAGCGTTAAAGATACGAGTCGCACAGGCAGGTGCGAGCCGCACGGGCAGTCGTAGCACGACAGGCAAATAAAGAAAAGACAAAGGTAACCTCCCCCTACCCCCTCAAAGAGGGGGAACTGTAGCGACGCAAAGACGAACAAATGACGGTGCGAGCCGCACGGGCAGATAGAGAAAAGACGAACAATGAACGAACAATGAACGAACAATGAACGAACAATGAACGAACAATGAACGAACAATGAACGAACAAAAGACGAACAAAAGACGAACAATGAACGAAGAAAGGGAACATTTAAACCAAATATAAGTCGAAGATAAGTAGTGAAAAACACGAAGTAATTTTGGTTATTTGAACTAAAAAATATAAGTTTTATTTTGAAGATATATGAGAAAATCGTATCTTTGCCGTCAATTATGACATAATGAGTAATTCTGAAAACTAAAATTAATTATATTAAAGAATGGCACATAACATTAAAAAAGGCGTAATTCTTGGAAAAGAAGTACAAGAAGTATTCAAATACGCTAAAGAAAAAGGCTTTGCTCTTCCTGCAGCCAACGTTATCAGTTCAAACTCTATCAACGCTGCATTAGAAACTTCAGTAGCTGTAAATGCCCCAATGATTATCCAATTTTCTAACGGTGGTGCTCAGTTTATGGCTGGTAAAGGATTGAATAACGACAACCAACGCGCTTCAGTTCTCGGAGCGGTAGCAGGTGCTAAACACGTTCACCAATTGGCAGAAGCCTATGGAGCATCTATCATTTTGCACACTGACCACTGCGCTAAAAAATTACTTCCTTGGCTTGACGGTATGCTTGAAGCATCAGAAAAACACTTCAAAGAAACAGGTAAACCATTGTTCAGTTCTCATATGATTGACCTATCGGAAGAGCCTATCAAAGAAAATATTGAAACTTGCAAACGTTATCTTGAACGTATGAGCAAAATGGATATGACTTTGGAAATAGAACTCGGTATGACCGGTGGTGAAGAAGACGGGGTAGACAACTCACACGTAGATAGTAGCAGGCTCTTCACACAACCAGAAGACGTAGCTTACGCTTACGAAGAACTTTCTAAAATTAGCTCACAATTCACCATTGCAGCTGCTTTTGGTAACGTTCACGGGGTGTACAAACCTGGCAATGTGAAATTGACACCAAAAATTTTAAGAAATTCACAAGACTACGTTTCAAAGAAATACAATTTGCCTCACAACGCACTTGACCTCGTATTCCACGGAGGTTCAGGCTCTACCCTCGAAGAAATCCGCGAGGCTATTTCTTATGGTGTAATCAAAATGAATATTGATACTGACTTGCAATACGCTTTCACTGAAGGTGTTCGCGACTATATGAAAGCTAAATCAGCTTACTTGCAAGGACAAATAGGTAACCCAGAAGGTCCCGAAGCGCCTAACAAGAAATACTACGACCCACGCGTATGGCTTCGTGAAGGCGAAAAGACATTTGTTACTCGTTTGAAAAAAGCGTTTGAAGACCTTAACAACGTAAATACTTTATAGTAGTATTTACCTACCTGATAACTTTGCCAAGAAGCTACAGCAACCTCTGCCAATAGACTTTTTGGCAAAGTTTTTGATATATGAACACAAACATTTTTAATTAAACATATGGGATATAATTCAAATTACGACAGCTACAACACTAACTATCAATCACCTCAAATAGTAAGCTATGCTACTAATGAGGCACAAGCTACCTTTTACCGCAAAACTTACTCACACGTAGCAATGGCACTTTTAGCATTTATAGCTGTAGAAGCTATTTTGCTAAATGTAGTACCAGAAAGCCTTATCATCTCTATGGTAAGTGGCAAATGGGTATGGCTATTGATTTTGGGAGGCTTTTGGTTAGGCTCAATCCTTGCCAGCAAATGGACGCAAGCACAAGATAAGAATACCCAATATATGGGCTTAGGGCTTTATGTGTTACTTGAAGCTGTTATCTTTATGCCAATAATCTTTTTGGCGATGTACTTTACTGATGGTACGGCTATCCTTTCGCAAGCCGGTATTATTACACTTGCTTTATTTGGCGGACTTACAGCGGTGGTATTCCTCACCCGTGTAGACTTTTCGTTCTTGCGTAGTATATTGGTAATAGGAGGTTTTGTAGCCTTAGGACTTATTGTGGCAGGAGCTATCTTTGGTTTCGATTTAGGACTTTGGTTCTCAGTAGCAATGGTTGCTTTGGCAGCAGGTGGTATACTATATGAAACTTACAACATCAAAAATGTATACAGCACAGACCAATACGTAGGGGCTGCTTTGCAGTTGTTCTCTTCTATTATGCTACTTTTCTGGTATATATTGAGAATACTTATGTCGAGAAGAGACTAATCTGTTCTCCTAAAATATTAAAATAATAAGTTCCATCATTGAGTACAATGAGATTAGTACTCTTGATGGAACTCTTTTATTATATGAGGTTATATGAGGGATTATGTTAGCTTGTCTTCTTATAATTCCAAATAGCCCAACTATTAAGTAGCACAGCAAATCCTACAAGATACAAAAACTCTATGTGTAACTGCTCAAAACTACTGCCTTTGAGCACAATTAAGCGGACAGCATTCACAAAATGGGTTACCGGAATAGCATTACTCACCTGTTGACTCCAAGCAGGCATACTGTCTACACTGGTGAGGAAGCCGCTCATCAGTAGGAATATCATTATAAAGAAATAGGCGATGAACATAGCCTGCAACTGTGAATCGGCATAGGTGGAGACCAGCAATCCGAAGCCGAGAATCGCAATGAGATACATTGTAGCAAAGGCATACAAGGTGAGTAGATTTCCTGCGGGGAAGATACCATAGATTACATACATCACCGTAAGCCCCAAGGTGAAGAGGATTAACCCTACTACTAAAAAGGGTATAAGCTTTCCTAATATAAATTGCCACTTCTTGATAGGCGTTACATTTATCTGCTCGATAGTGCCTATTTCCTTTTCTTTGACTACATTGAGTGCTGAAAGAAACCCCCCGATAATGGTGAGCAATATAGCTAAAATACCTGGAACAATGTAGCGCGTATATTGCATATAGGGGTTGTACCAATGGGTACTCTCCACCCCGATTTTGGCTACATTACCTATGCGCTGAGGGGCTTTTACATTTACATCGAGCTGAGTGTTGAAGTCGCGTATTACCGAAAGCAAATACGCCCCTCCTAAGGACGATTTGCTCCCATTAATCGCATCGATAGAGAGACCGAGTGTCTGCTTTCCTTCGCGTACGAGGTTGCGCTCAAAACCTTCGGGTACTTCCAAAACTACATCAGCTTTACCGTCTTCTATCAGGGCGATGCCTTCTTTGTAAGAGAAAGGAGCCTCTACGAGTTTAAAGTAACCCGAGGCAGTAATCTTCTGTATCAGTTGGTGAGAATAGGTACTTTGGTCGTGATCGATATACACAAGGTTGATGTTCTTCACATCGAAATTGGCAACTAAGGGCAATATAATCAGCTGCATCATAGGCGCCACAAGCATCATTGCCAAGATGGTCTTATCTCGGAATATCTGCTTAAATTCTTTTTGGAGTATAAAGCTTAATACTTTCATTTCTTCTTTATTGTAATCTAATCTTAAACTTCTTCATTGCAAGGCTTAAGAAAATTACCGCCATTGCTATTAATATCAGCGTTTCTTTCCATACGTAAGTGAAATCCAATCCTTTGAGCATTACTTTCTTTACGATAGCGTAGTAGTAACTAGAGGGGAAGACTTTGGATATTCCTTGAAAAACAAGGGGCATATTCTCTATGGGGAACATAAAGCCGGTAAAGAAAGCCGTAGGGAGCATCATTCCCATCATAGCGATGAGCATAGCCGTTTGCTGTGAGGCGGTAACGGTGGATATGAGTAGCCCCAACGACAAACAGATGATGATAAACAAGGTGCTCTCGGCGTAAAGCAACAGCAAATTGCCACGTATCGGGACATCGAGCATATAGACCGATAGCAGGAGTATCACGGTGAAGTTGATGAGCGAGAGAATAAGGTAAGGAACGGCTTTAGCAATGAGTATCATTATAGGTTTGAAAGGCGATACCAAAAGGATTTCCATAGTACCCAACTCTTTTTCACGCACTACCGCTACCGAGGTGAGGGCAGTGCTCACTATCATAAAGACGAGCGCAATCACCCCAGGGACGAAGTTCATAGAGCCATTTTGCTCCTCGTTGTACAGCATTCGGTTTTCAACGGTTATCTGGTAGGGTAGTTGCACAGCAGGGTTCAGCTCTTGCTGATAGCTCGCTACCATAGCCGAAAGGTAGTTCTGCACTGTTTTAGCCGTATTGGGGTCGCTCCCATCGGTGATGAGTTGTAGCGAGGTACCACTGGAGGTGTAGAGATCTTTGCCGAAATCGGGAGGGAAGATGAGCGCCGCTTTTATGGTGCCACGCTTGAATTGGTCTTCTACTTGGTCGTAACGGAACAGAGGCTCTTTCAGCTTAAAATACGGACTTGCCTGCAAGCGGTGTGTGATTTCTTGGCTATAAGTGTTGTTTGCCTCATCTAATACAGCGATACCAATATTCTTGACTTCGCTGCTGAGGGCTTGACCGAAAAGGATAATCTGCGCTATGGGGATACCGAAGAGTATCAGTAGCGTGCGACGGTCGCGGAATACGTGATAGAATTCCTTGCGTATAAAGGCGATGAGCTGTTTCATATTAATAGGTGGGCGAATTGCCATTTAATAGGTAGGCGAATTGCCATTCGCCCCTACGGGGTTATTCATTACGTTTTGCTTTACGGGCGAGTTGGTAGAACACCTCGTCCATTGAATGAGTGTTAAACTGTGATTTAAGGTGGGTGGGCGTATCCATTGCTTCTACTTTGCCGTCTACCATTATGCTGATGCGGTGGCAGTATTCGGCTTCGTCCATATAGTGGGTGGTAACGAATACGGTGATGCCCTGTGCGGAGGCTTCGTATATCATATCCCAGAACTGTCGGCGCGTTATCGGGTCTACGCCACCGGTGGGCTCGTCTAAGAACACGATTTCGGGACGGTGAAAGATAGCCACCGAGAAGGCGAGCTTCTGTTTCCAGCCCAGTGGTAGCGAACCTACGAGTTTATTGGCTTCAGCCTCCAAGCCGAGCTTGGTGATAAGGTCGGTACTGCGGGTTTTGATTTCCTTGCGACTCAAGCCATAGACACCTCCGTAGAAGGTGATGTTTTCCTGCACGGTGAGGTTGTCATACAGCGAAAACTTCTGACTCATATAACCGATGTGTTTTTTTATCTGCTCTTGCTCTCGATAGACATCGAAGCCCGCTACGGTAGCCTCGCCTGAAGTAGGGTACGAAAGTCCGCAGAAGATGCGTATAGCGGTGGTTTTCCCCGCACCATTGGCACCGAGGAAGCCGAAGATTTCGCCTTTTTCAACGGTAAGGGAAATGTTGTTCACGGCTTTGAAATCGCCGAATTGCTTTGTTAGGTTGTTACATTGTATGGCTGTCCTCACCCCCGTTCCCCCTCTCCCAAGGAGAGGGAACAAGCCGTTATAGGGAGTGGAAGTGGTGTTAAGGTTCTTTTTCATTAGTATTTCTTTTTTGAATTAGGCTTTGTTAAAATTTGATACTTCGACAAAGCGCATTCCGCATTAGTGGTTAGGCATTCTCCATTAGGCGTATAAAACTATCCTCGATGGTGGGGGTAATGGTTTTCCATTCGAGGTGGGGGAAGGTGTTTTTCAGCTGTTGCTCGAATATGGGAATGTTGGTATTTTCTTTAAGAGTAACGTGTAGGTACTCGCCAAAGGGGTAACAGCTATCAATGTTGGGGTGCTCGCGCAGGTGCTGGAGCAGTGCGTACAGGTCGGGAGCCTTGATAGCATAGAGTGCGGTGGGGTACTGAGCGATGATTTGCTCGGGGGTGCTGGTGGAAAGCACCTTGCCTGATTGTATTAAGGCTATGCGGTCGCACAGGCTGGCTTCGTCCATATAAGGGGTGGAAACGAGTATGCTGATGCCTTGCTCCTTCAGTTTCTTCAGCATCTCCCAGAACTCTTTGCGTGAAACCACATCTACCCCTGTGGTGGGTTCGTCTAACAAGAGGACTTTGGGCTTGTGAATGAGGGCACAACAGAGGGCTAACTTCTGCTTCATTCCCCCTGAGAGCTTACCCGCGCGACGGTTGCTGAACGGCTTTATCTGCTCATAAATATCTTTGATAAGGTCGTAATTCTCGGCGATAGTCGTACCAAAGACGGTCGCGAAGAAGGAGAGGTTCTCTTCGACAGTGAGATCTTGGTACAGAGAGAAGCGCCCAGGCATATAGCCTACGTGCTTGCGGATTTCCTTATAATCCTTAACTATATCCCAACCCTCTATGGTTGCAGTGCCCTCATCAGGCAATAGGAGAGTAGTGAGTATACGAAAGACGGTGGTTTTGCCTGCCCCATCGGGACCTATGAGCCCGAAAAGCTCGCCTTTTTTAACTTCTAAGGAAAGGCGCTGCACGGCGTGGGTATCGCCGTAGGACTTGCTGAGGTTATGTATATTTATGCTTGTCATTTTATTAATTAGCAAATTAGCAAATGTGAAAATTAGCAAATACAATAGAGATTGTTACTTGATACTTCTTGTAGCAATATAGCTTGCGACGTTGTGTTCGTGTAGGTTACCATAGCCATTGGTATCGTCATAAAGGCTTAAGAGCGTGAATCCCGCCTCTAACTGTCCGTTAATTTGCTCTTCTAAGGTGTGTGAAAACTGTATACCACCATTGCTTTTCTGCATCTGGCGTAGGTGTTCTTCGTTATTTAATGGGTTGAAGGGAAGGGTATTTATCAGTGTTTTTTCTTCCTCATCAAATAGATAATTAATACCTATGTCCAAACCTGAAAGCAGTACGCCTCCTTTTTTAAGCACACGGTAGCACTCTTTCCAGAGCGGTTTTACCTTTTCAATATAACAATTAGACACAGGGTGAAATATCATATCAAAGGTATCGTCGGAGAAAGGAAGGGGTTTGCTCATATCTTCTTGTAGAAGTGTAATGAGGTACCCCTCACGTTGGGCAACCATTCTCTCTTGTTCTATTTGCCTATCGGAATAGTCTAATACGGTACATTCTGCACCTAAAGCGGTGAAAATGGGCATTTGCTGACCGCCACCGCTGGCGAGCCCTAACACTTTTTTGCCACGCAAGTCGCCTATCCAATTCTTAGGTACACTTTTAGTTGGGGTGAGTTTGACGGCAAAATTACCGTTTTTAGCTTCCTCAAATTCGGTATGGGAGATAGGTTGCCCCCACTCCCAACCATTATCAATCCAGTTATTGATAGTCTGTTGGTTTATTTTCTGATAGTTTATAGGGTTCATTTTTAGTATTTTTAGTATTTTTAGTTTGTTATTATTTTAGATAAGTACGAGCTACAAGCTTTATTCTTAATAGGCACGAGCTACAGGCTCGCGCCAGCAGGGTGATGCTGTTTACAGGTTAGTTTATGAGATTGCTATTAAGCAAAAGCAAAGGTCTTTGCCTTCGGGGTCTTTTTCTATGTAACAATCTTTTCGCAAGGGATAATCCCAATCGCCGTTAAGGGTTTTTACTTTCTGATAAGGGGGTACGTATACTGTGCCTTTGTCCCAAAGGATTTGAGCATATAGTACTCCGTTGCAATAGGCATAATGCCCAAAAGAGTTCATTTTCTTTGAGGAATAACACGTCTGAAAGTTCTTACGACCGTCGTAATCGCGTAGAGCTTGCGACCCCATAAACTTCTGAGTAAAGCATTCGTTATCCTCACCGAGCTCGTTTTTGTACAATTCGTAGAATGCAGGACGATCTTCTTCGAACGATGCGTAATCGTCGGCACTTATGTGGTAATAGCGTTCATAGCCTGCTACCCAACTTACAAGTACTTTCATCAAATGGGTTTCGATTGCTTCGCAATAGCCCACAGAGAAAAAGTGTTCTCGGTCTACGAGCTCTTTGGTAAGCTTTATGTGTTCTATGAGTTTTAATTTCATTTTCAGTAAAATTGTTATATTTTTGCCACGAATTTAGATACTATACTTATATGCATTACTTATATCTCACTTTAGCGATTGTTTTAGAGGTCTTAGCCACCGCTCTTTTAGGTAAATCGGAAGGGTTTACCAAGTGGTTATTTGCCGTAGGCTCGCTGTTGTCTTATGGTGTTTGTTTTTATTTTTTATCCTTAGCTCTCAAGAATATTCCACTGGGGGTAGCCTACGCTATCTGGTCGGGGGTAGGGATTGTACTGACAGCCATTGTGAGTATTCTTGTTTTCAAAAACAAAATAGACCTGCCTTTTGTACTGGGTTCCCTGCTTATCATCGCTGGCGTAGTGGTGATTAACCTTTTTTCAAAGGCAAATGGACACTGATTTTTCCCCTTATTTTTTATCTTTTCTTCTTGTTATCAAAATAAATACTACGCATATCACCAGTCCTACAAGAGCGGGTTTGGCTACTGACCAACCGCTTGCACCACTGCTCACCACGCTCCATAACAGTTTTAAAAGCGCTGCTAACACTACGGTGTAGAGCAATAAGCGCCATTTTCTCTTCCACGCTGAGACTATCAACAGATAGAAAAAGAGCGGTACACTTAGTGAGAAAAGTATCTTTTTTGTGTCCCACGTGCCTTTGAGATAGTCCATTTCGTAGGCTAAGAAGCCGAGTATCTTAGGGTCGGTTTGTTGTGGAACGGAGAACCAAAACATACTGGTAAATAGGCAAAAGATACTCAATGACACTCCTGCATACGATTTTCTCAAAGCAAAATACACCATAGGCACGATAAAGAGCGGGCGCACATACCAGCTCAATATATTGTGATGTCGCGCAAAAGTCCACTCAAAAAAGGAGTCATTAGTGAGAAAGACTACTATAAAAACTATGGTAAGCAGGGCGAAAACCGTTGCTATTACTTTGTCGTATTTCTTTAACATAGGGTTGTATTTGTTAGTAAGCTACAAAAAATGTGCTAAGAGTATGAGCTACAAGCTCTATTCTTGATAGACACACGAGCCACAGGCTCGCGCCAGCGGGGGGGTTCATATATAAATCTCTTTTTATTGTTCTTTTTTTCTTGCACCTAACCACAATAGGAATATAAGTAGCCACATTATAACACTTTCAGGAAGTATTTTGGTAAGGTTACCTCCATCGCTTGTTAGGGTACTAAATGCAATACTTGCCCAACGTACTGCTAATAAAGCCATTACAAACTGAGCAATATACTTGCCTGCGTTGTCGTTTTTGCGCAGCGCTATAAGCACTAAAGCAACACCCATTACTATGTTTTCGGTAGCTATGATATGCCAAAGATAATTGAATGTTACCTTGCTTTCAGCATCGATGTTGGTGTTTGACAAGGCAGGGAAAAGGGTTGTGAAGCCGTTCATTTCGTGAGTAACGGCAGAGAGTAAGCAAAATACTCCCACTACAAGGTAAAAATAATTACGTATCATATTTTTTTTATAATTGTTACTAATTTAATTTCTAAAATCATTTGTTTTATTTTGGAACTTATATCGGGGTATAGAATTCCGACCAGAGTTGTTCAATCACTCCATACCTGTTCTCCCTTTAAATGAACTGGATAAAGAAAGCCCCAATAATCAGACTAAAAAAAGAAAGAGAAAAACGGACAAATATACATGAAAAACGAAGCATACCCCAATCCCTTAAAACCATCAGAAGAAAAAAGGGAAAACAAGCAAAAGACCTGTTGATAACTTTTTGATATAGTCTATATAAAACTTTATCGGATAAGTAGATATATTATTTTATAGGTAATGTCTTTTTTATCTTGTTGTATTCTTCAATGATAGACCATGTTTTTTTGGTAATTAAGTTATCCCAAGGCCAAGAATCTATTGACCAGCGCATAATCTTATCTAAATCATTGGATAAATTATCACCAAATGATTTAGATGAAATATTATCACGTATGATAGAAAAGATATAAATTGCTTTCTCCAGTTGATGGGCAGGAAAGTAACTATCTTTCTTCTGAAGTTCTGCCTTCAACTCTGATATTAAACAAATTAAATTATTAGCAAAACTTTCCATATGAATTAAATTAAACTGGTTACAGGGTCATCTACCACAAATTTTTGAATTTGCCCTCCGCTTAAGTTCCCTTGAGGAGCAGCAACGCCTTCAAAAAGTAATGTTCCTTTTTTTATTTGCCATTGTTTTATATCTGTCATGTTATTCCATTCGGGCTTAATAGCAAGACTATTACGTGAAGCTGGAAAAGTTTCAAATAAATAACGCCCATTTGCCGTAGCTTTCAAACCCTTGTCATGGAATCTTATACCATATTCATTAGTGCGAGCTGTCAGACGGATAGCCTCGCCCCTGCAACCGTAGAAAATATCCCACGTCGAGCTTCGGGGGTTGAATATACGTAGCGTGGTGCCGTACTCGGCATCGGGCTGTTTGTTTTGCAAACGCTCCGAGCGTGAGGGGACAATAAAAACATCTTGTATCGCCGTACCTTCCAACACCCAAGAGAAAATCCATTCGCCTTTTACGCGTCTGAGTTCGTCGGCTTCCAGATGGTCTACCCATTCGATATTCCATTCGCCCACCAAAGCACCGAAAAAATCATATTCTTCCGGTATGCGTGGGTCTTTTTTGTCATAATGCAATGCTTTGATAAATTCGTTCATAAATTATTAGATATTTTTGTTGCTATTATAATGACAAAGATACGAATTTTTTGTTTTTCTCCCTATCCTCTCCTATACAATTTCTCTTTCCATACATATTTCATATGTGTAGGGGAATATACCTAAAACTAATAAGGAAAGATGTTGAAAATAGTCACTTTTCTTTGGTCAGTTTATTTTTTGAACACTACTTCTCCGTACATTCCTATCTTTAAAAAGCCGTCGTTTTTAACCTTTACTTTGATAGCATAGACGAGATTGGCGCGTTCAGATTTTGTTTGAATCGTTTTGGGAGTGAACTCGCTCTTTTGGGATATCCAGATAATTTCGCCTTGATAGGTGCGGTATGCGCCTTTTCCGGCATCGGTGCGCACGGTAACTTGCTGTCCTAACTTGATTTGGGATAGTTGGTCGCCAGTGATGTAGGCTTTGAGGGTTAGTACATCGGTATTAGCGATTTTATAGAGAGGCTTTCCAAAGGTCTGCATTTCCCCTTTGAGGGCGTAGTTGACGAGTACTGTGCCCGCAATGGGGTTGATAATTTCACCCTGATTGATTTGCTCTTGAACAGCCTGAGCATTCTTTTGCAGAGGGGCTTCTTGGCTTAATACATTGCGGTTTTGCGTGTTGATGTTGGTGAGACTGACCTTGAGTTGGTTTTCGGTTACGGCTATCTGCTTGCGAAGCTGGTCGATGAGGGCGGAGAGGTCGTCCAATTGCTTTTGTGTGGCAGCCCCACCACGTACTAAGTTCTGCGTACGCGTAAGTTCACGTTCCTGTTGGGCGAGTTGTGCGCGCTGTACTTCGAGTTGGCTACGAATGAGTGCCACCTGGTCGGCAGGGTTTTGGGTTTTCTCTTTGAGTGAGGCAATAGTGGCTTCCACCTGCTCTTTCTGTATCTTGAGGAGGGTGACGTTTATCTGACCGACCTTTTGACCTTCGGTAAGAGTTTTGCCTTCTTCTACATCGTAGTCGATGAGTTGCCCTGTCTGTTGGGCAGAAACAATGACTTCGTCGGCTTCGAAGTTGCCAGAAGCGTCGAATTTGTTCTTATTATTGCAAGCTATTAAAGCTATCAATGTGGTAATAAGTGCTATCTTTTTCATTTTCCTGTAATTAATTGATGGTTCTCTTGAGCTTGGAGGAGTTGTATTTGGTGCAGGATAAGGGTTTGCTGAGCGAGATGCCAAGCATTGACTTTCTGCAAGTATTCGTGAGTGGTGATAACCCCGTTGTCTAATTGTACTTCGGCTGCTTTAGCGACAGAGTGGCGCAAAGTTACCGATGCTTCATCTTGTTCTATGAGCTTTTGCAGCTTTTTGAGTTGCTCAGACTGTTGGGTGAGTTCGAGTTTTGTGTTGAGTAAAAAGGCTTGTCGGTCGGTTGTGAGACTCTCGCGGTTGAGGCGCAAAATATGTCTCTTGCTCGACAAGTTGTATAGCGGACTTAGATTCCACTGCAAACGGAGCCCCGTGATGTAATAGAAATCAGCTTGGTTGCTGAGCATATTGAGTGTGGGACGCCCGTAACCGCCTTGAAAAAACGCACTGAGCTTAGGTATATATTCGCTACTGAGCTGTTTTTCTTGCGCTTTAAGCAACGATTCCTGTAGCTGAAATCCTTTGAGTTCAGGACGAAAAATTTCGGTACTTACGCTTTGAGACTGGGATTGAGGCGCAGGTTGTGCGAGCTGGGAAGCGTTGGTGAGCTCTTTGCCTATGAAAGTAGACAGCATTTGCAAATAGGTAGCTTGGGTGGCTTCGTACTCGGTGGTTTGCATTGTCACGCGGAGGATTTCGGCTTTAAGCTCGTCTACATTGCTGGGAAGGGTCGTGCCGTTTTTTAGGGCTACTTCCGCCTTCTTAAGTTGCGACTCAAGCGTTTCGATATTGAGGCGGTTTTGCGATAACTGGGCATTGATGAGGAGTACCCCAAAATATAGGTTACTCACACGTTGTTTTAGGGTGTATAACTGCGTTTCGACCGCTTGTGCTTGCACGGCACTTTGAGCTTTGGCAATAGCCTTCTGACTGTGAATCGTACCACCTCCATAGAGAAGTTGGCTTACCTCGCCCACCACCTTGTATTGCTCCTTGTCGATGGTAGGCAAAGAGACGTTAGGAGGCAGTGGGAGTGCTCCTACAATGGTTTTAGAGAGGTCGGTTACTTCCGACTGGTAAGTGGCTTGCCCTAGGATAGAGACCTGTGGGAGGTAAGCACGGTTGGCATTGGCAAGGGTATAGTCTTCGGTTTTGGCTACCAAATCGAGCTTTTTGACGGCGGGGTAATTCTCACGAGTAAGACGATAGCAGTCCTCCAAAGAAAGGATAGCCTGCGCTTGCGCGGTGAGAGTGAGGGCTATAAATGCGGTAAGTGTTAAGATAAGGTGTTTCATAGTGGCAATCCTCACCCCCGTTCCCCCTCTCCGAAAGAGAGGGGGCAAGCCATAAAACAGAGTAAAAGACTGATGAATTAAGGCTTTTAGGGGTATTATAGTGTTAATAAATTAATTTAACCATTTGGTTAGGGTATAGATAAAAAAAATGTTATTTAGCCTCCGTTCCCCCGAAGGGGGACAATCCGCAAAGACAATTGTTTAAGAGAAATCGTATTATTATTTCCATAGCATCGCTTTAATCCATTGTGGGATAAGAGTTTTACGCTGGAGCATTAGGGCTTTGTACTGTTCTTCGGGTATGTTGACAATTAAGGTTAGGATAGGTTTTGCAATGAAAGGAAATATTACCAACCCGATGACGTTTAGGATAGCTTGCATTAGGTTAGGCTCTGTGATTTCGCCACGAGCTACAGCTTCGGCATATTGACGGGTGAGCACAGAGTGAGTAAGTGCCTCTTTAATAGGGTTTTGCTCTACAAATGCTTGCGGGTTAGGACGCACCTCATTGAGTATAAAGGTAGGTAATTCGGGTTCTTTGAGGAGTAAATCGACGTAGTTAGAGACGATGAGGTCTATTTTCTCATCGAGAGAGGTATTTTCGTCGTTCAGCATAAGGTTTACTCCTTTAAAGAATTGCGCCATTGTTTCCATCATTACCATTTCAAAGAGTTTTTCTTTACTACGAAAATAATAGTTGAGCATTGCGTGGTTGATACCCGCTTCTTCGGCAATGTCGCGAGTGCGTGTACCTGCAAAACCTTTCTGATGAAAGACTTTGCGGGCAGCGGCTTTGATGCGTTCTTCGGTGCTTATATCTTTTGTCTTCTTCATCGTTACTTCTGATTTTCGGGGGCAAAGGTACAACGAGTTTTTGAATTAACCAAATGGTTAGAACAAAAATTTAAATTACATAGTACGTAGGTAGTAGTAACAATCTAAAAGTCATATATTTACATATATAAATAAAAACCTATGGGTAGGTGAAAAATTAGAAAATTAGCAAATTAGGGAATTAGAAAATTAGGGAATTAGCAAATGGGAAGTGTAGTTAATGGTTAATGGTAAATGGTAAATGGTGAATAGTGAAATTGGGAGAGAGGTATACAAAGCTTATAGAATAATTAAAGAATGAGTGGCTCTACAGTGGCTCTACAGTGGCTCTACAGTGGCTCTACAGTGGCTCTACAGTGGCTCTACAGTGGCTCTACAGTGGCTCTACAATGAAGACTAACCAAAGATTAATTGAATACTAACTGAATAGCAATTGAATTTAGAATATTACTAATATCAATCAAGGGTTGAATTAATTGATGTGAGTTTGATGTGAGAAAGGGAAATTAGCAGATTAGCAAATTTGTGAATTTGCTAATTAGTTCGTACCTTTGCGCCCTGAAAATGTTAATTATTAACTGTCAATCGTTAGTTAAAAATATATGACTTCGCAAGAAATAAGAGAACAATTCCTAAAATTCTTTGAAAGCAAAGGGCACACTATTGTTCCCTCGGCTCCTATGGTGGTTAAAAACGACCCTACCCTGATGTTTACCAACGCTGGTATGAACCAATTTAAAGAGTTCTTCCTTGGTAATGCTAAACCTAAATACAAACGCGTAGCCGATACTCAAAAGTGTTTGCGCGTATCGGGTAAGCACAACGATTTGGAAGAGGTAGGTCGGGACACGTATCACCACACGATGTTTGAGATGCTTGGCAACTGGTCGTTTGGCGATTACTTCAAAAAAGAAGCCATTAGCTGGGCGTGGGAATTGCTCACCGAAATATACAAAATTCCCAAAGAAAACCTCTATGTAACCGTTTTTGAAGGCAGTGAAGAAGACGGCGTGCCTTTTGACCAAGAAGCCTATGATATATGGAAAGAACGGATTGCCGAAAACCATATACTTCTCGGAAATAAAAAAGATAACTTTTGGGAAATGGGTGACCAAGGTCCTTGTGGTCCTTGTACCGAAATTCACGTGGATATCCGTTCAGATGAAGAAAAAGCCAAAGTGCCAGGTCGCGACCTTGTGAATAACGACTACCCTCAGGTAATTGAGATTTGGAACAATGTGTTTATGGAGTTCAACCGCAAAGCCGACGGTAGTCTCGAAAAACTACCTTCTCGCAACGTGGATACAGGTATGGGTTTTGAACGCCTCTGTATGGTTTTGCAGAAGAAACAATCAAATTACGATACCGATGTGTTTACCCCACTGATTCACAAAGTGGAAGAGATTACCCAAAGTAGATATACCTCAGGCGACCGTGTAACTGCTGAACAAGAACAAGTAAACATTGCCATTCGTGTGATTTCAGACCATATTAGGGCTGTGGCTTTTGCTATTACCGACGGTCAGTTGCCCTCTAACAATGGTGCTGGTTATGTGATACGCCGTATTTTGCGTCGTGCTATTCGCTATGGTTTTACTTTCTTAAACCAAAAAGAGCCGTTTATCTACAAATTAGTAGAGACACTCTCTAACCAAATGGGAGGTACTTTCCCCGAATTGGAGAAACAGCAATTCCTGATTATGAGCGTCATAAAAGAAGAAGAAGCCTCTTTCTTGCGCACGCTTGAACAAGGTTTGCTAATGCTAGATGTGATGATACAAAACAGTCCTGGCAAGCAACTATCGGGCGGTAAAGCCTTTGAATTATACGATACTTACGGCTTCCCCAAAGATTTGACAGCGCTCATTCTTTCGGAGAAAGGGCTCACTATGGACGAAGCTAGTTTTGAAGAACAATTACAAAAACAAAAAGAGCGTTCACGTGCAGCAGCTCAAATAAAAGCTGACGACTGGGTAATACTCCGCGACGACGATGAAGAGGAGTTTATAGGCTATGATACCTTAGAGGCTGTGGTGCGATTGGTGAAATACCGCAGAGTGGAAAGTCAGAAAGACGGTACTCATTTTCAGCTGGTATTCAACACTACTCCTTTCTATCCGGAAGGAGGTGGACAAGTGGGTGATAAAGGTACTCTACAAAGTGCTAACGGTGAGCTTATCTATATTTTAGATACCAAAAAAGAAAATAACCTTATCATTCACATTTCAGAACACCTGCCTACTAATTTAAACGACCCTTTCAAAGCAGAAGTACATTCAATATCACGTGAAATGGCAGAAGCTAACCACAGTGCTACCCACCTATTACACCAAGCCCTACGCGAAGTATTGGGTACACACGTTGAACAGAAGGGCTCTCGTGTAGCTCCTGAAACTTTGCGCTTCGACTTCTCTCACTTTGCTAAACTTACTGAGGAAGAGCTCAAAAAGGTAGAGCAATTGGTAAACAGACGTATTTTTGAAAAAATTCCTTTGCAAGAGCATCGTAATATTCCTATGCAACAAGCAGTGGAATCAGGAGCTATGGCACTCTTTGGTGAAAAGTACGGCGACCGTGTGCGTATGATTCAGTTTGGTGATAGCAAAGAGCTTTGTGGGGGAACTCACGTAAAGAACACAGGCGATATTTGGTATTTCAAAATCATCTCAGAAGGTGCAGTAGCAGCAGGTATTCGCCGTATTGAAGCGATTACCCGTGGAGGAGCTATGAAGTATTTTACAGAACAAGAACAGCTGGTAGAACAAATAAAAGAAACGCTGAAAAACGCGCAAGACCCTGTAAAAGCGATTAGGCACTTGCAAGAAGAAAATGCAGCTTTACACAAAGAGCTTGAACAGTTGAGAAAAGAACAAGCTAAACAACTTAAAACAAGCATCAAAGCTGAATTTACAGAAGTAAATGGTGTTCAGTGTCTCGTAAAACAAGTAGATGCAGAAGTGGCAACTCTCAAAGACCTTGCTTTCGAGTTAGGTAATGAGGTGAAAAATGCTTTTATATTCTTTGCATCAGCTCACGAAGAAGGCAAAGCACTCTTGTTATGCTATATCAATAAAGATTTGGCACAAGCCAAAGGATTAGATGCTGGTAAGATAGTACGAGAACTGGGCAAATACATTCACGGAGGAGGTGGCGGACAGCCATTCTTTGCAACCGCAGGAGGTAAAAACCCCGGTGGTATTACCGAAGCACTTTCTAAGGTTAAAGATTATTTATAATGAACTTTTTAGCTCATATTTACCTTTCGGGCGAAGGCGATGAACTGCTCACTATTGGCAACTTTATCGCCGATACCGTACGAGGCAAAGAATACTTACAATACCCCGAAGCAATGCAACGGGGTATTTTATTACATCGTAGAATAGACACTTTCACCGATGCACACACTATTTTCCGGAAAAGTAAACACCGATTGGTGCCTACTTACAACCATTACGCAGGGGTGCTGGTAGATATTTTTTACGACTATTGTCTTGCTAAACATTGGAAAGAATATTCTGATAAATCCTTAGAACAATATGCTCAACACTTCTACGATGCCTTAGAACGCCATCAACACTTGCTCAACGATAAAGCTCAAACTTTGAGCAAATACATCATTGCCGAACGTTGGTTAGAAAGCTATCAAACCTTTGAAGGCATCTGCTCCATATTATACCGAATGGATAGGCGTACAGACTTTGTTTCGAAAATGCAATATGCCATAGAAGATTTAAAAAGAGATGAAAAATTATATGAAGAAGAATTTACTCAGTTCTTTAAAGAAATACAAATGATGTAATTACAAAAACTTTTCAGTAGAATTGATTGTTTCTTAGTAACATTTCTACTTAACACAACATTCATATAATTATCTAATAAACAAATAGATATACATTTATAAATAAAAAAACATCTTCAAAAATCATAAAATTATTTGGCTAATTCAAAGATTATTCGTAATTTTGCCATAATTTTTTAAGGGCATAGAGTATTAATTTATCATTATTGTTTCATTCTTTCCTATTAGAAATAACCCTACTAAAATACTCTCGTTCCTAATTAGGAAATACAAATTTTATTATCAGCAAATGGCTGAAAACACTCAAAATCCAGAAGAGTTCTTACAGAACTTTGATTGGGACAAATACCAAGAAGGTATTGACAGCGTACAAGAAGACCAATTGAAAAACTTCGAAGAATTGGTTAAAAACAATTTCGTTGACACTCAAGACAATGAAGTAGTAGAAGGAGTAGTAACTCGTATCACTGACAGAGAAGCGATTATCGACATCAACGCTAAATCAGAAGGCGTTATCTCTCTCAACGAGTTTCGCTACAACCCGAACCTCAAAGTAGGTGACAAAGTAGAAGTGCTTATCGATATCCGTGAGGATAAAAACGGTCAGTTAGTACTTTCACACCGCAAAGCACGTACGCTTAAAGCTTGGGATAGAATTAACTTGGCACACGAAAACGGCGAAATCGTAAACGGTTTTGTAAAAAGCCGTACCAAAGGCGGTATGATAGTAGATGTATTTGGCATCGAAGCATTCTTACCTGGTTCACAAATCGATGTGAAACCTATCCGCGATTACGAACAATTCGTAAACAAAACAATGGAATTCAAGATTGTGAAAGTAAATCACGAGTTCAAAAACGTAGTGGTTTCTCACAAAGCGCTCATCGAAGCAGATATCGAAGAACAGAAGAAAGAAATCATCAGTCAGCTCGAAAAAGGACAAGTACTCGAAGGAGTTGTGAAAAATATCACTTCTTACGGTGTATTTGTAGACCTTGGTGGCGTAGACGGATTGATTCACATCACCGACCTTTCTTGGGCTCGTATCAATCACCCAAGCGAAGTGGTATCGGTAGACCAAAAACTCAATGTGGTAATCCTCGATTTCGACGACAACAAATCACGTATCCAATTAGGTTTAAAACAGCTTAGCAAACACCCTTGGGACGCTCTTGCTGACGACCTTAAAGTAGGCGATAAAGTAAAAGGTAAAGTAGTGGTGATTGCCGACTACGGTGCTTTTGTAGAAATTGCTGATGGTGTAGAAGGTCTTATCCACGTTTCTGAAATGTCTTGGAGTACTCACTTGCGTTCTGCTCAAGATTTCGTAAAACTCGGCGACGAAGTAGAAGCTGTTATCTTGACTCTCGACCGCAACGAGCGCAAAATGTCTTTGGGTATTAAACAACTTACCCCAGACCCTTGGATTAACATTACTGAAAAATATCCAGTAGGTTCTAAACATACAGGTACTGTTCGCAATTTCACTAATTTCGGTGTATTCGTAGAACTCGAAGAAGGTATCGATGGTCTTATACACATCACCGACCTTTCTTGGACTAAGAAAATTAAACACCCATCAGAATTTGTAAACTCTGGTGATAAGATTGAAGTAGTAGTACTTGAATTAGATGCCGAAGGACACAAATTGTCATTAGGGCACAAGCAAACCACTCCTAACCCTTGGGACAAATACGAAACTGAATTTGCCGTAGGTACAGTTCACAAAGGTACTATTTCTAAAATGGTAGATAAAGGTGCTACAGTTCCTCTCAACGACGATATCTTAGCGTTTGTTCCTTCACGTCACTTAGAAAAAGAAGACGGAAAGAAATTAGGTAAAGGAGACACTGCTGATTTCAAAGTAATTGAGTTCAATAAAGAATTTAAACGTGTAGTAGCTTCTCACACTGCTATCTTCAAAGAAGAAGAAGAGAAAATAGCTAAAGAAGCTGCTGTAAATACCAGCTCATCTACAGTCGAAAAATCAACACTTGGTGACCTTGAAGCGTTACAAGAGTTGAAAGACAAGATGGAAAAAGAGAAGTAATTTAGTTTTTTTCATAATTTTTTGTTTTAATGAGGAAAAGTCGTTGCTGGGAAGTGACGACTTTTTTTATTATTTATGATATATCTATTATTCATAAAAGAAAGCCTCAGTATATAAAAATACTGAGGCTTTCTTTTATTAAATATTAAAGATTACTTAAACTCCTTTTCGTGGCGTTTGCGTTCATTCTCATCTAAGTAGATTTTGCGTAAACGCATATTTTTAGGAGTTACTTCTACATACTCATCTTTTTGGATATATTCCAAGGCTTCTTCTAAAGAAAACTTAATAGGCGGTGCTAATTTTACTTTTTCATCAGAGCCCGCAGCACGTACGTTAGTAAGTTTTTTAGTCTTCGTTACATTTACTACGATATCTCCACTACGAGAGTTTTCACCGATTACTTGTCCTGTATAAATATCTTCACCAGGAAAGATGAAGAATTTGCCTCGGTCTTGCAATTTGTCGAGAGAATAAGGTATAGCAGTACCTTGTTCCATAGAAATAAGCGAACCATTAATACGCCCTGCTATTTCACCTTTGAAAGGTTGGAACTCCAAAAAACGGTGGTGAATAATAGCTTCACCAGCAGTAGCCGTAAGCAATTGGTTACGCAAACCAATGATACCGCGAGAAGGAATGATAAACTTAATAATCATACGTTCACCTTTAGGTTCCATACTTAGCATTTCGCCTTTGCGAAGGGTAACTAAATCGACTGCTTTACCACTTACATTCTCAGGTAAATCAATAGTAAGTTCTTCTATAGGTTCGCATTTTACGCCGTCAATCTCTTTGATGATAACTTGTGGCTGACCAATTTGCAATTCATAACCTTCACGACGCATTGTTTCAATGAGTACTGAAAGGTGCAATACCCCACGACCATAAACGATAAACTTATCGGCACTATCAGTAGGTTCTACGCGTAAAGCAAGGTTTTTTTCTAATTCACGCTCTAAACGTTCTTTGATATGGCGAGAGGTTACAAACTTACCATCTTTACCAAAGAAAGGAGAATCATTAATAGTAAAAAGCATACTCATAGTAGGTTCATCGATAGCAATAGTAGGAAGTGCTTCGGGGTTTTCGTAATCGGCGATAGTATCACCAATTTCAAAGCCTTCTAAACCTGCAATCGCACAAATGTCGCCTGCTTGTACTTCTTCTACTTTCTTACGACCTAAACCATCAAAGAGGTGTAGCTCTTTAATTTTAGATTTTACAATAGTTCCGTCGCGTTTTACTAATGAAATATTCATACCCGATTTTAGGATACCACGGTGCAAACGACCAATAGCAATACGTCCAGTAAAACTAGAATAATCCAATGAAGTAATAAGCATTTGCAAGCTACCTTCTTCTATTTGAGGAGCTGGAATATACTTTACCACCATATCGAGTAGGGGTGCAATACTATCAGTTTTCTTATGCCAATCTTCTGACATCCAATTTTGTTTAGCTGAACCATATACCGTAGGAAAATCGAGTTGCCAATCTTCAGCACCGAGCTCAAACATCAGGTCGAATACAGCTTCGTGTACCTCATCAGGAGTACAGTTTTCTTTATCAACTTTGTTGATTACCACAATGGGTTTCAACTTCATTTCTATAGCCTTTTGGAGTACAAAACGTGTTTGAGGCATAGGACCTTCAAAAGCATCAACAAGCAAGAGCACGCCATCAGCCATATTGAGTACACGCTCAACCTCCCCACCAAAGTCGGCGTGGCCAGGTGTATCGATAATGTTTATTTTGATGTCTTTATAAACTACTGAAACGTTTTTAGAGAGGATAGTAATTCCTCGTTCGCGTTCGAGGTCGTTATTATCTAATATCAGTTCGCCTGAATCTTGATTTTCGCGGAAGAGAGCGCAGTGGTGTAAAATCTTGTCTACTAAGGTAGTTTTGCCGTGGTCTACGTGGGCAATAATAGCTATATTTCTAATAGCGGTCATAGATATAATTTGTGTTTTAAAAAATTTGAGGGTGCAAAAGTACGAAGTAATTAGCAATTTAGCAAATCCGTAAATTGACAGTTATTGCCTTTTCTAATATTATTGGAATCATTTGGTATTTATTTACTATCTTTGCCCCCTATTCAAACCATTATGTTTCAATCTATAAAAAAAGAAGCCATATTGCTGTTGCGCGATGTGGGGGCACTTATCATTCTCTTTGCAATGCCATTGCTATTGGTGGTAACCATTACGCTATTGCAGGACGGGGCTTTTAAGAATATCAGTGAGCAGAAAACAGCCGTTCTGTTAGTGGATAACGATGGCGGTAAAATTGCCGAAAATATCAGTAAGAGTTTAGAAAGAAGTGCTTTCGAAATGGTAAAAACGCTGGACGGAAAACCTATTGGTGAAGCTATGGCGCGTGAGCAGGTACTGAAAGGCAACTACCTACTGGCTATTGTAATCCCTGCTGAACTCTCCTCTAGCTTGCAAACTAAAGTGCAAGAGAATGTAGAGACGATTATCAGCACTTTTGCAGGCGAGACCGTAACGCCTACTGAAACGGCTTATACTACCAAAGAAATACGCCTCTATTTTGACCCTACTTTACAGACTTCGTTTAAAGAAAGTGTGAAGAGTGGCATTGACAAATTGCTATACCAAATAGAAAATCAGTTTATTTATAAAGCCTTTGAAAATCAGTTAGAGGAAGGGGTGCGCTTACCTAAAACTGAGGCATTAGTGAGTTTTAGAGAAATCAACCCTAACACGGCTACTGTAGCTATCCCCAACGCTACCCAACACAACGTACCGGCGTGGGCTCTCTTTGCTATCTTCTTCATTACCATACCGCTATCGGCGAGTATTGTAAAGGAAAAAACACAAGGCACAGGACTCCGACTCTTCACGAGTCCCCTACCCTACTGGGCATTACTCACCGCTAAAATCATTGTTTTTCTGATGATTAGTCTGTTGCAGTTTGCTTTGATGGTAGTAATAGGCGTATTTGTATTTCCTTACTTAGGCTTACCAATGTTAGAAGTGAGCGGTAAACTTTTACCATTGTTGTTAGTCGCCATAGCCTCAGGGCTTTCGGCGATAGGTTTGGGGGTACTCTTAGGTACTTTAGCAAAAACACAAGAACAATCAGCGCCTTTGGGAGCTACCCTCACGGTGCTTTTTGCAGCCATTGGGGGCGTGTGGATACCTACCTTTGCAATGCCTCATATTATGCAATTGCTTTCTAATATTTCGCCTATGAACTGGGGCTTACAAGCCTTCTACGAGGTATTACTAAGAAGGGGCTCTGTGAGTAGTTTGTTGCCTAAAATAGGTGCTTTATTATTATTTTTTATCAGTTGTATTCTTATCTCTATTTATTATGACAAAGCCAAAAGAAACGTATAAACCAATTGATTTATCTGAGAGTCTTATTATTACGGTACGCTTTAGCGAAACCGACCCGCTTGGTATTGTGTGGCACGGCAACTACATCAAATATTTTGAAGACGGACGTGAGGCGTTTGGGAGAAAGTACGGTATTTCTTACCTTGATGTAGAGCGCGAAGGCTATGCGACCCCTATTGTGAAGAGCGTATGCGAACACAAGAAAATGGTGCGCTATGGCGAACGCTTACGTATTGAAACTCACTATATCCCTACAACAGTCGCTAAACTCATCTTTCAGTATTTTATCTACAACGAAGCTAATGAGTTAGTTTGTACGGGAGAAACTGTACAAGTGTTTACTTCTCTAAAAGATAATAGCTTATCGCTGTATAAACCAGCGTTTTTTGAAGAATGGGAGAAACAAATAACAAGTAACAGGTAACAATACACTACTGTTAATAGATTTTTTGTCTTCATATATAATTAATTTAATGGTTTGCGTTTATCTACAAATTTCATCGGTTTGCGACTGCCCAACGGATAAAGCTGTTGCTCAATCAGGGCTATATCGCAGAACTCAATCTTAGGTACTACCCTGAGTTTAGCGCGGAAATGATGACTTATTTGCTCGCGAAGGGCTTCGGTAGGGTTTTTTGTCCCTATTTTGATAAGAATTTCATCAGTGAGGATATCATTGGTATTGATTTCTATAATGTAATTCTCTATAGCTTCAAACCCCGTAAGCAAATCCATTAGGGCTGGCGGGTAGAGAGTAGTTCCTTTGTATTTGATCATCTGCTGTTTGCGACCGAGTACAGGGCTCACTCGTGCCGTATGTCGCCCGCACTTACAAGGGGTATTGTGCATCGCCACTATATCACCTGTGCGAAAACGCAATAGTGGCATACCTTCCACTCCCAAAGTGGTAATCGTGAGCTCTCCACTCTCGCCATCGGGTACGGGGTGACCATCGTCATCTAATACCTCGGTGATGATGAGCTCAGGGTGGTGATGCCCTCCGTGTTGGTACTCACATTCGGTGAAAGTAGTGCTCATCTCGGTAGAAGCATAAGTGGAGTAAAGTTGCAATCCCTGCCATTTTTCGGTAATCTTTTTCGCTAAGAGTGTAGGGCTAAAATCCTGATTACGCAACGCCTCGCCTATACACACTACTCCCTTTACGGAAGAAGCGCGATAGTCGATATCATTCTTTTCGGCATATTCTATCATTTTTAGCACAAAAGAAGGCACTGCAATAAGGTATTTAGGTTCGTACAATCGGATAGAATCCCATTGCAATTCGGGTATTCCTGCCCCTACCCTAATAATGCTTGCCCCCATTTTGCGTATGCCTAAGAAATAAGCCAATCCTGCCATAAAACGGCGGTCGATAGTAGTCATAAGTTGGACTACATCGCCTTTTTGAATGCCTGCACAAGCTAATGAGATAGCTTCGTTGTACGCCAAACGTTCTAAATCCCTGTCAGTGAGACCGAAAGTAACAGGCGTTCCCATAGTGCCTGAGGTTGAAGCATAGTCTACAATAGCAGTTTTAGGCACGCAGAGAAAAGCGTCGTTCTCGCGTTGCAAATCGTCTTTATGGGTAGTGGGTATCTTTTGTAAATCGGCAAGGGTGCGGATATCCTCTATACGGATATGGTGCTTGCGGAAGAGATTTTGATAAAAAACCGATTTTTCATTGAGGTATTGCAATAGCTCTCGCAGTTTTTCTTCTTGAAAAGCGATAATCTCGGCTTCCGATTGGGTTTCTATGGTTGGAATAAGTGTACTCATTATTTTTGTTAATAAAATTTTGCCAAAGGTTCTAATGCCCGTGTGGCTCGCTCCTTTGGCAAAGTTGTATGTAAATTTCCTTATTTAAAAAATCGTTTTAAGGAATTTAAGAATCCTTTTTCTACCACATCGATACCGATACCGAAGTTGCTATCAGCCATAGTGTGATAATCTTCGCGAATAGGTTCCAATTTATCTAATGGCAATTCGATATTCGTGAGCGGATTGTACTCCACAATTACCTTACCAGAGTTCTTAGTGATAAACTTTTGGGTTTTATGAGTAAAATACTCGTTTTCGATATCACACTCTTGTACGGTGTATTTTTCCTTAGTATCGATATTTTCATCAGTTTTGAGCTCTATTTCGTAACGCTCGCTATCGAAGTTATGCCAAAAGCTCGCATCGCTGTGCTGGTGTTCACGAATGCTGTTTTTCAACACACTACCATCGTAGTACATCAAAAAACGACGACCTTCATTGTCTATAAAATAAGGCTGTTCAATAGTTGCTTCGTACTTCACTACAAATTCATTTTCCACCTTATCGTCCTTCACTATTTGCAAAGTAGCATCTTTGAATATCTCGCGGAAATCTTTGCCTTTACGGTCGTTCACATAGTTGAGCGCATAAAACAAGGAGTTGTTCCAGCTGTCCAAACGTTCATTTTTGTTGCTCGACTTAAAGTAAGCTCGCATAGAGTTTGCACGATTGTAACGATAAGTAGTAAGCAGTTGTATTTTGCCCGTATTGCCTTTGGCTTCTAAGGTGATGTGCTCATCTATACAAAAATTGTCGAAATAGGTAGGTTTGCGCACTTGTAACTCTTGGTTAGGCAATATCTCCATAAAGTGACAAAAAGAAATCACTGCGCGTTTCTCCAATTTACCAAACTCATTACGAGCAGTTGCATCTACAAAGTATTCTTTACCTTCGTAATTGATTTTCACCACTACGTGATTGAACGAAAGCAACGAAGGGAGATAGAATTGCAAGTAATAATCAGAATTGTAGTTCACCAATATCACTGAAGCCTCTACACCGAGATAGTTGAGGATTGATTTCAACAATACGCATTTCGCTTTACAATCACCTTGCTTATTTTGGTAAGTAAGTGCAGGCGCTTGAGGTTTGTGTCCGTTCATCTCATCGGCGTTGTACACGTAGTAGATGTTGTTTTGCACGAACTCTATGGCGTATTGCAATTTCTCGTCGAGGGTAGCCATACCGTTGAGTTTCTCCACCAAATCGGGGGCGAAATCAGCGGGCTGTGCTTTGAACACTTCTTCGTAAAGCGGATAGATATAGTTAGAAAGTTCTTTCCAAGTACTATCAGTAGCGAAGTCTATAAAAGGGAAGATTTCGCGGTTAGGGTCTACTGGGTTGATGTAGTTTTCTTGTACTATCTCAAATGCCTCTCCTTGCGCTAAGTATTTCACCTGACTTGGGATTACGTTACCCTGCTCGTCGCGGAAAAACACATCTTTATAAGCCACGCGTTTGTCGCGATTGTTGATGAGCTTGAAGTGATATTTACCGTACGCCCAGTAAGTATCAGGGGTTACATATACGTATTTCATAAAGTCCCGACGCAAGAACTCTTTCTCAGTAAATACCTTTTCTTTGGTGTCTTCCAAAATGAGGATATCATCTAAGTGAAGGTCTTTGATGGAGAAGTTCAGTTTTTTAGAACTGCTGATAATACCACGACCGCTTTGCCCTTCGTTGTCCAATACTTTTATAGTGGTATCGGCAGTTTTATCAATTAGCTGACCGTTGCGATACACACTGATGCGGTGTATACTGAAATACTCATTTTCTTCGAGTATCATATCATACATCGAAGCGCGTTCCAAGTTTTCGGGTTGGGTAAGGGTATAAGCCATCAACGTATAGTCAGAGGCACTATTATCGTCTATTTTGCTGTATTTATGTAAGAAATAGCAGTAGTCACGTCCCTCGTCGGTTTGCTCTCGAGAGAAGTCAGTCTCTACTAAAAGTTTTTCCATTTCATTATCTGAAAGGGAATTTGTCCAATCTCCCGCTTCTACAAAGCGGTACAATTCTTTTTCTTCTGTTTGCACTTTTTTAGTTTAGAGTTTAAAATTAAGAGTTATGAGAGTATTTTAGTGGGCACAAAGGTACTACTTTTTTACCGTTCAGCCAAAAAAGTTTATGCCTCCTTCATTCCCAAACCGTTATCAATGGCATACGCCATATTTTCAATGATATGCTTGTGTTTGGTTACAAACGGATTGGTAGTATCCCACACGTAACCCGCGAGTACCGAACATATCTTCTTCTTCACCTCCTCATTTCCTGGCTGATGAAAGAAAAGCGTTTGTAGATTGCCGGTATACCATTCTCTTACATAAGAAGTAAACACCTCTATACCACGTTGCATATACTCGGCGTATTCCTTTTGCCAATCTACTTTTTCACCCGCAAGTTCGCGTTTTACCAATTTAGCCGCCAACATCCCCGATTCGGTAGCAAAAGCCACTCCTGAGGAGAACACAGGATCTAAGAACTCGGTACTGTTGCCCGTCAGCACAAACCCTTCGCCAAAGAGTTTTTTCACCGAGCAAGAATAACTTTGTATCTTATTGGGCTTGAACAGAAAATCCGAATGTTCAAAGCGTGGTCGGTAGAAGTCAGAACGTTTGATTGCTTTGCGAAGCGCCTCTTCGGTATCTCCCGAAGCCGACAAAGCGTTGATATAGTGCGTAGGTCCTACAATGCCCACGCTGGTATTGCCGTTAGAGAACGGAATTACCCATAGCCATACTTCACGCTCCAATACATCAAATGAAATAAGCGTACCTTCTTCACCCGCAGGACGTACCTTCCCCTCTTTGATATGAGTAAAAATAGACGAGTGGTCGTCTAACTTCGAAGGAGAATTGAGGTCTAACAAGCGAGGCAACACACGTCCATAACCACTGGCATCAATTACAAATTTAGAGGTAATTTCGCTCACCTCGCCATTAGCGTCTTTCACCGTAGTGACCTGATGGTCGGGGAAGAATTGCACATCGGTAACTTCGGTTTCAAAAGTGAGATTTACCCCTTTTCGAATGACCTCTTGTGCCAAAACATTATCGAAATCGGCACGAGGCACTTGCCACGTCCAATCCCAACCTTTGCCGTATTTTTTACCAAAATCAAACTGACACACTTGTTCGCCACGAATAAAACGGGCACCCCATTTTACTTCGTATTTTTGCGCTTCTAAGGCTGGCATAAAACCCGCTTCCTCAAAATGATCCATCACGCGCGGAATAAGGCTCTCACCTACTACCAAACGCGGGAATTTAGTTTTCTCTACCACGCGCACCTTCACACCGTTGTTGTGCAAATAGGCTGCTGATACACAACCCGAAGGACCTGCGCCAATTACCAATACATCTGTTACTTCTTTTTTCATAGATACTCTTTTTTAAAAGTATGGGGACAAATATACTACTTTTTTTGTAAAACTACGCTTCTTCGTCGTGAATAAAGCGTTTTTTAGCCAAAAGTTCTTCTTCTGTTTCTTTGTAGGCATCATCGGGCACACAGCAATCCACAGGACATACAGCAGCGCATTGGGGCTCATCGTGAAAACCAATGCATTCAGTACACTTGTCCGCCACGATAAAGTAAATATCATCACTGATAGCTTGCTGAGGCTCGTCCGCGTCCACTTCCAATCCGCTGGGTAATACCACACGTCCCTTTAAGGTCGTACCATCGCTATAACGCCAATCGTCAGCACCTTCATAAATAGCATTGTTAGGACATTCGGGTTCGCAAGCCCCGCAATTGATACAGTCGTCAGTTATTATTATAGCCACTTGAGTTTTATGTTTTTAGTTATGAATTATCAGTTAAAAAGGGTGCAAAGATAATACTTTTATTTCTATTATTCAACAACTACCCATAATCACCTTCTACAAACTCCACTTTTTCTACTATTTTGCAAGCCTTATCCTTTATCATTTCTCCACCTTTTCTTCGTTCATTGTTCGTCTTTTCTTCGTTCATTGTTCGTCTTTTGTTCGTCTTTTGTTTATCTGCCTGTGCGGCTCGCACCGTCTTTTGTTTGTCTTTTGTTTATCTGCCTGCGCGGCTCGCACCGTCTTTTGTTTGTCTTTTGTTTATCTGCCTGCGCGGCTCGCATCGTCTTTTATTTGTCTTTTCTTCATCATTCGTTCATCACTCTTTCATTTTTGTGTCGCTACATTCCCCCTCTTTGAGGAAGCCAGCGAAAGCTGGGTATGTGTAAGGGAGAGGTTTTCTTCGTCTTTTGTTTATTTGTCTGTGTGGCTCACACCGTCTTTTATTTGGTTACTCTTTGTTTAGTTGCCTATCGTGCTACGACCTCATATCGTCATCGATTTAGTATTATTGGAATTATTGGCATTTTTGGCATTATTGGTATTAAAAAAGACTGCCAGATATTCTCTAACAGTCCTTTTTACCTTTTATCTTTTACTTTTTACCTATTTACCTGAATCCGACCATTCTACTTTCCGCGACACATACATCACAATAGCCAAAATGGTAAATAAACCTATACTTCCCACTAATAAAGCATAACTTTCCAGCTGAATAATTACGTAAATAAAACCGTAGAGTGCTGCTAATGAAAGTCCTATAAAAGTAGGGAACTTCTTGTTTTTCAGTATAGAAACCGAATACAAACTGATAAGTCCTACCGTCATTACCGATGATATAAAGTAAGCAAACGAGAAGCTACTGTGTTCTGTAATCGATATGAGCAAAGTATAGAACAACACTAATGCCAAGCCTATCATTGAGTATTGGAAGATGTGAATCTTTATCTTGCTAATGCTTTGTATCAAGAAGAATATCAAGAAAGTGAGGAATATCACCAAATAACCGTATTTAGTAGCGCGTTCATTCTGCTGATATTGGTCTACGGGAATGATAAAATCTACATCGTAAGTGTATTGCGAAATGTTCGGCAAACTCCCAAACGATTGTTGTGCAAACGGACGGTTGATGTGCAATACCTTCCACGAAGCGTTAAACCCATTGCCGTTTATCTGTTTGGTGTAAGGCAAAAAGCTACCTGTAAAGCTGGGGTTAGCCCAGTTAGAGGTAAGGGTACTCTCGGTAGTCTTCCCTATGGGCACAATGGCTATTTTCTTACTACCGTCGTACTGCACTGTAAAACTAAACGAAGGGTTAGCCAAAAACTCTTGATAGTTGATAAAGCCTGTTTCGAGCGATGCCACCTCATTAGCCTTACTATCATTCTCATAGTAATAATCCTCGTCGTCTTTTTGCTCATAGATAGGTTCAAAAGCATAATTCTTGCCACCTAATTGAATGCTTACCCCATTCTTAATACTCGCGAGGTTAGTAGTGCGAATGAGAATCGTAGCCTTATCCCAACTGATATCTTCGTTAGGAATTCCTTTAGTCGCAAAATTAGGAGCTACATAACTACCTGTAAAGTCCATAGACGCATTAAACACCACCGATTCGTAGTTGTTGCGCTTCTTCACCTCAGTCTTTACATTCGAAATATTTTTCAGTTCCTCGGGGAAGAAATAAGCGTACTGTGTCTCAAAAGCGTTTTTGTTCTTGTCGCTGTACACTTTGTAAGGAATTTTGAGGATAGGTCCATAGAAAAAGACCTCGCGCCCCCACTTGCTATCAATCTCATTGATAACCTCCTGCTGACGTTCTTTGCGCTCTCTCACTAAGTTTTGCACTAATAAGAGCGGAATGAGCAATACCAAAGTAAGTGCCCCAATAAGCACCAAACGAAAAGTGTTTGATTGCCATACATTAGATGTTGTTGATGGTTTTTCTGGATACATAATATTTGAATTTACAATTAATAATTAACAATAATAAAAGTACTTTGCATTTCAAAGTATCTCTATAAAAAAGAAAGGAGTTGATGTTTCTCCTTTACGGATTGTCCCCCTTCGGGGGTTCGGGGGCAAATCGACAAATCTGCTAATTTCCTAATTTCCCAATAATCTTCTCGAGTGCATTCAAATGTTCTTGAAACGCCTCTTTTCCTTTTTTAGTTACCTTATAACTCGTATTCGTCTTCCTTCCCACAAACGATTTTTCAATAGTGATATACTCCTCAGCTTCCAAGGCACGGGTATGGCTTGCCAGATTGCCATCGGTTACCCCTAAGAGTTCTTTCAGGGTATTAAAGTCGGCACTGTCATTCACCATCAACACCGACATTATGGCTAAGCGAATGCGATGGTCAAAAGCCTTATTGATATGTGCTAAAAAAGTCTTCAATTTTCTTCTTTATTCGCCCCAACTTATGTCACTGTTGGTCTTTTCCTTTATTGCGTTCGTATTTAAAGTGCATAATGCCTCCATAGAGAACGTGGCATACACCAAAGCCCAAAGTCCAGAACAAGAGTCCGTAACCAGGGAAATATACCGCTAACAAGCCTAAAACAATCTCAGTAATTCCCAAATAATGTACATCTCCAAAGGTGTATTTGCTCACATTCACACACGCCAATCCGTAAAAAATAAGAGTCATTGGTGCAAGCAGTCCGTAGTACCCATTTTTGATGAGCAATACACTGAGTAGCCCACCCGTAAGTAGCGGAATAGCAAAGTTGTAAAGAGCCCTTTTGGCAGTAGCATTCACAAGGCTTTCTCCATTGCGCTTTGCCTTACGCGCCGAAAACAAGTAAGCCGTCACCAATGAGGCTACAAGCACCGCTAATGCAATTGTCATAATAGCTTTAAAGGTACGACTTTCTATAAGCACATAAGGATAATAGATGTAATGATGTTCCAACAACATATATACTCCTGCTGCACCTATTAGGGCATACACACCTGCCAATAGCCCCGAAAGTCCGCTAAGCGAAAGAAAAAGGGTAGACTTACGCATCATCTGGCGTATCTCGTGTAGGTCATTTAAGTATTTATTCTCTTCCATAATGAAGTACTTTGTGGTGCAAAGTAACGGATAATAATAATAACTACCAAATATTTTTATCACAAATCTTTAATATATTTTAACTGAGTATTGTAAATGAGTGTATTATATATAAATAATCAGTGTTAAAGTCTCACGACTTTAACACTGATTATGAGAAATAAAAAATAATTTCTTATTCTAATATCCGAAGAGTTCTTCTAATGAGAGCTTCTTAAAGTCTCCTATTTTTTGGAGATCATCTTTTGAGAGTTTCTTTTCAGAAGCTAAAATTACATAAGTATAAGGTTTTTTAGAGAGGTATTTGTCGTGGAAAGCTTTGATGTCTTTCATTGTAATACCATCTACATTTTGATATACTTGCTTGCGTATATCGTCTTTAAGACCCAATTCTTGTGCGGCTAAATAGCTATAAATAATACCGTCTTGTGTAATGCGCTCGGTTTCTATTTCTTGCTTGATTTGTAGTTTAGCTAATTGGAGATTAGCAGGCAATTCAGGCATTGTATTGAGCAGTTCATTCATTGCTTCAACGGCTTCTTTAAACTTATCAGCTTGTGAACCTACATAGGCAAGCATATAGTATTTATCAGCTTTCTTTCTTGGGGAAGCGTAGAAACCATAAGTGCTATATGCCAAAGCTTTACTTTCGCGAATGGTTTGGAATACCAAAGAGCCCATACCCCCACCGAAGTAGTTGTTGAACGCACTAATTACAGTGCTTTCAGCTGGATTGAAAGGAACGGTATTGCGTATCCAACGGGTTTCAGCTTGTACCATTTCATAATCGGCAAAGAGTACTTGGTTCTTAGCTTGCTCTACTTGTTTAAACTCTTTTTTAGGAGCTACCTTGGCAAACTTAACAGGCACTTTATGCAAAGTTTTTAGTTTATTAGTAAGTTCTGAAAGGGTAGCAGGTCCATAATAAATAACTGTTTGCTCTACATTGTTTAGGTTTTTGAGTTTATCTACCAACTCTTTCCCTGTAATAGCCTCAATTTCGGCATCAGAGAAGGTGTAGTTATATTTGTTTTTAGCCCCATACATTGCATAATTTGTTAAAGCTTGCATAATAGCATTTCTATTAGCTTTGGCATCTATACGCGATTTAACTACACGAGCTTTCAAGGCTTTAAGGGCTTCTTCATCTACTTTAATATTGGCAATAAAGTCTTCGTAAAGTTTCACTGCTGCTTCAAAGTTTTCTTGTAAACCTTCTATATTTACAGTAGTATACTCGTCACTGTTTGAAATTCTAAAGCTTGAAGCTATTTTATAGAATTCTTTGGTAAGCTGTTCAGCTGATTTTTTATCAGTACCCAAAAACTGACTATAATTAGCAGCTATTGCTAATTTCAAATCATTAAGAGTACCTACTTTATAACGGAAAGTAAGACGATACAATTCATTGTCTTTGTTTTGCACGTAAAGTATTTCTGCTTTGCCTAATTTTCCTTTTTGCAAGTCTTTATTATAATCTAAGAAAACAGGCTTTACAGGAGTACTTGGCATCTCGTTTACCATTTTCACAAAAGCTGATTGTTTATCGGCATTGGTCTCAACAGGAGTAATAGCCGGTTTTTCAATCTTCTCTACATTAGGGCGAGTTCCTTTCTCTTTATACACAGCTACGTAGTTATTGCCGAGGTATTTATTGGCAAAAGCTACGATATCAGCTTTGGTGAGTTTAGAAAGGTTGTTCACATACGCTACTTGGTCTTTCCAGTCGAGATTATCAGTAAAAGCTGACATTAGCATATTAGCGCGGTTGCCATAAGACTCAGTCGCTTGAATAGTTTGCTTTTTCAAGTTGTTGATGATAGAAGGAATAAGGTCATCATCAAAGTTACCTTTTTTGAGGTTTTCTATTTCCCCCAACATAAGGTCTTTTACTTGTTCTAACGACTGCCCTTGTAGAGGTTTTCCAGAAAGGTATAATACGCCATAGTCTATAAGCGTATAAGCAAAGGCACTTGCCCCAAGGAGTTTTTGTTTTTTTACAAGGTTCAAGTCGATAAGACCTGCTTTACCATTAGTAAGAATTTCCCCTACTAAATCGGCTAAGAGGGCGTCCTTATCTTGGTTACCAGGCAAGCGGAATGCCATCGAAACGCTTTCGGCATCGGGTCCTACTACCTTCTTAATAATAGGTGCTGTAATAGGAGCTTCTTTCTCAAAAGTATATTGAGGCACTGCTTTGGGTTGCATATAGCTAAATGCCTTATCAATTTGAGCGATAACAGTATCAGGATTAAAATCTCCTGCCAATATTACTGCCATATTGTTGGGCACGTAATAGGTATGGAAGTATTTGCGAATTTCTTTCAGTGAAGGATTTTTCAAATGCTCTACTGTACCGATAGTGGTTTGCAAGCCATAATTGTGCTTTTTGAATAGCTCAGAGAAGAGAGTTTCAAACACCTCGCTATTATCGCTATCCAAAGAGCGGTTTTTCTCTTCGTATACAGCTTCCAATTCAGTATGGAAGATACGCAGTACAGGGTTGCGGAAGCGTTCAGCTTGTACAGTAATGTACTTATTGATAGCATTAGTAGGCACATCGTCAGTATACACTGTTTTTTCAAACGAAGTAAAAGCATTGGTACCTTGTGCACCCATAGCAGTCATCATCTTATCGTACTCATTGGCGATAGCATACTTACTAGCTACTCCTGAAACCGAATCTATCAGTTTATAGATAGCTTTGCGTTTAGCAGGGTCTTTGGTGTGATTGTACTCTTCGTAGAGGGCGTCGATTTTGTCGAGTTCTACTTTTTCCTTAGCCCAATCAAGTGAACCGTATTTATCAGTTCCCTTAAAAAGCAAATGCTCTAAATAATGTGCAAGCCCTGTATTAGTAGCAGGGTCGGTTTTACTACCTGCTTTCACAGCTACATAGCACTGAATGCGAGGTTCTTTATTCGTAGGACTCAAAATAACTGTAAGTCCGTTTTTCAAGGTGTAAAACCTTGCATTGGTGGGGTCGTGTGTTACATATTTATAAGTGTAACCGCCTCCTTGAGCTTCTTTCCACTCATAGTTTTGAGCGGAAGCACCGAATGTTATAGCTACTGTGAAGAGCCATAAGAATAGATTCCTTTTTAACATATTTGGCGAATTAATATTTAAACTGTGCAAAAGTAGTAATTTAATGCTCAACTCCAAAATACTTCTCGATATTTTTTATCTTTTTTATGCAAATGGTGCTAATACCACTTCCAAACCATCTATTTCAGGTGTAATCGGAATTTGGCAACCTAATCTACTATTAGGTTTCACGTAAAAAGCCTCCGAAAGCATTGCTTCTTCTTCTGCTGACATCTCAGGAAGCGACACCTCTTCCGCATTCTGAATATAACACTGGCAAGAGGCGCACATTGCCATACCACCACAGATGCCTATCTCGCCATCTTGGGCAATTTCATAAGCACGCATTACCTCCATAAGGTTCATATTCATATCAGTAGGGGCTTCTATTTCGTATAGAAGCCCCTCGCGATCGGTTATTTTAAGATGTATCTCGTTCATTTATTTTGCGGGGAAGTACTCTATTCTGCGAACGCGAGCACAAACGGGCTTGTCGTTCTCAAACATTATAATCTGTGTCCAGTTACCCATCTTATCAAAAGTATAACGGTATCTATAATTGAAATCAGGAGTAGTATAAGCAGTAAGCAAGTTGTGCTCATCATACACTTTGGTCGAGGCTACCCCTTTCCGTGTTTTAATAATCTGCGTCTCTCCAAATTTGTTAAACATATAATTCGTCTCTACGTAAAAGTTAGGGTCATCATTAGCCGTACAAATGGTCTGTATGAGTTGCCCTGCTTTGTTGTATTTGTGCTGGCATACGGTCTCTTGTCCTGCTTGGTTAATATACGTCGCTTTGGTTAAATTCTTATCCTTGTCGTATTCGTTCTCTGTTTTTAAAAACACATTCTTGTTGAGCACTTTTTCTTCTGTCTCGCTCACCTTGTTCATATTGTTGTATTTATACGACTTCTCTTTGGTGTACTCCGGACGTATTTTCTGTTCCAATACAAGGTTCTTCTGCTCATATCGCTGAATATCTTTCTCCAATGCCGATACACTAGCTACCTTATTCTTCTCAATGCAGTTACCTAAATCGTCGTATTTATACGTGATAGTGATAAGCCACTCATTGGTCACCCCATCATTCTCATCAATCTTTACCAACTGATTCTTCTCATTGTAAAAATACTGTCGGTTCACCGTCAGTTCTCCGTCTCCCAAGGTAAACACCGACTGACTTTTATTAATTTTTCCCTTCTTGTCATAAAAGAAGCGCATTCCTCCAAAAGGTCGATTTTCAGCATTATAGGTTTTAATTTCAAGATTGCGCCCTCCGTTGTCAAACAGATAAGATATATTAGTTTTAGAATACTTCTTTTCGTCTTTTTCCACCTTCCATTCTTCCGAATAAGGAAAAACATTATAAGTGTTCCCGTCAAAGGTTTTAGTACCTTTCGGACTCGCTTCCAGAAGAAATGAATAATCCTCTACTTTCTTTACTTTCCCTTTCAGTTGTAGGAATTTACTACCCAAAGTATCTATTTGGGCGTGTAGCGAAACACCACCTGCCAATAAGACACTTGCTAATAGTACATTTATGCTCTTCATTTTATATTTAGTTATTAGTATTTTTTATCTCTCTTACCTCATCTAAATCGCTTTCACCACTGCCTTTTCAGCCTCTTTGCGAGACCCATCAAAACCGTCTATACCCACTACCGTAGTATATTTTAACACATATTTCTTATTAGGGTAAATGCGGTTGTACACACTTTGGCACATTAAGGTCGCTTCGTGAAAGCCACAAAGTATTAGTTTCAGTTTTCCTGGGTAAGTATTCACGTCGCCTATGGCGTATACTCCCTCTATACAAGTTTGATAGTCTAAGGCATTGTTCACCTTCACAGCATTTCTTTCAATCTCCACACCCCACGTAGCAATAGGTCCTAATTTAGGAGTAAGTCCAAACAAAGGTATAAAAGCATCAGCTACAAGAGTTTCTCTTTCGCCCCCTTCCTGCTCCAATACTACCGACTCCAAATGCTTTTCTCCACCTAGTCCCACTACCTCATAAGGCGTTTTTAAGTTGATTTTCCCCGCCTCTTTGAGGGCTCTCACTTTTTCAACCGAATCCAATGCCCCGCGAAACTCATTACGTCGGTGCACTAAGGTAACCGAAGCCGTTGCTACTTTCTCGGCTAAGTAAATACTCCAATCGAGTGCAGAGTCGCCTCCTCCGGCTATCACCACGTGTTTGCCTGCGTAACTCTCGGGGTGTTTCACAAAGTAAGCCACTCCCCTATCTTCGTATTGTTCAAGGTTCGGCAGTTCAGGCTTGCGAGGTTCAAAAGTACCTAATCCTCCTGCAATAGCTACAGCTTTCCCTTTTATTTGGGTGCCTTTATCAGTAGTAACCACAAAAGTATCATCATCATTTTTAGTAAGAGTCATCGCTGTTTCACCAAGCGTAAATTCAGGCTGAAACTGCTTGATTTGCTCCATTAAATTATCCACTAATTCCGAAGCCCCTACACTCGGGTATCCTGGTATATCAAAAATAGGCTTCTTGGGATACAACTCAGTAAGCTGACCGCCCACCTGAGGGAGCGTATCTATCAAATGACATTTTAACCTAAGCAATCCTGCCTCAAACACAGCAAACAATCCCGTAGGTCCCGCCCCTATAATGATGATATCCGTTTCTTTCATTCATTGTTATTTTGGGTGCAAAATTACGAATAAAAAGCAAAACTACAAAAAATAATGTAATTAGCTCATACAAAGAGGATTAATTTTTTGACAGGAAGATAAGAGAAGACAGAGTCTTAGATGTTTTAGATAGGTTTTTTCAAAATTAGGTTTCTAAATCGTTACCTACCATACTGAAAAATATTTTTTATTAATAGGTTATATTTCAGTGTTTTACACCTTTTTTCATATTGTACAGTAACTTGATAAAAAGTACTTTCGCAAATTAAAAAATTAGAGTATGAAAAAAGTAAAACGCTCAACCTTTAAGGTATTGTTTTACCTTAAAAAGAATGCCCCAAAGAAGAACGGTAAGGTTGCTATTATGGGGCGTATTACCATTGACAATCAGGTAGCTCAGTTTAGTACCAAACTTGAAATCCTTCCACAGAAATGGGATTTGAAGTACGGAAGGGTAACAGGTAAAACAGAAGAAGCTACCCAACTTAATCGCAAGCTGGAAGAGATTCGCTCACGTATCATTACTCATTATGAGGAGTTGATGAAGTACGAGGGAGTGGTTACTGCTCAGAAGCTAAAAGCTACTTTTCTAGGCATAGGAGTAATGGAAGATTCCTTGCTAAAAGTCTATGAGAATTTCAAAGAAGGCTTTGCCTTGATGGTAGAAAAAGGTGTTAGAAGTTACAGCACTCTTAACAAATATGAGAATGTATATACTCATTTGAGCGAGTTTATCCAGTATAAATACCGCAGAAGTGATATTTCTTTCAAAGAGCTTACAGAAGACTTTATCAACGATTTTGATTTCTATCTTAGAGTTAATAAAAGTCTTACTCACAACACAATATGGGTTTATATGATGCCCCTTTGTAAAATGGTAGAAATAGCCATAGACAAAGGAATTATCTATCGCAATCCTTTTAAGAATTATATAAGTTCTATGGAGGAGAAAGATAGAGGCTATTTGCTTAGAGAGGAAGTAGAAACTCTTTTACAATATCACCCTAAGAGTGCTTCTGCTGAATTAGTACGAGACCTATTTGTTTTTAGTTGCTTTACAGGCTTCTCTTATATTGATATCAAACAACTTAAAAGAAGCCACTTACAATCGTTCTTTGACGGCAACAAATGGCTTATCAAACGCCGTCAGAAATCCGATGTGCCCTGTAATGTACGTCTGTTAGATATAGCCGAGAAAATTATTGAAAAATATGAGGGTACGACTCGTACAGAGGCACTATTTCCTACACCCTCCAATGCTAATTGCAACCTCCTGATTAAAAAGATGATGAAAGATTGCAACATCATTCGTGAAAAACCTATCTCCTTTCACTGGGCACGCCATACCTTTGGTACTCTGTTCTTAACAGAAGGGGTTCCCTTGGAAAGTGTTAGTAAGATGATGGGACATAAGAATATCAAAACTACCCAGATTTATGCTAAAATCACCAATGAGAAAATCAGCAAGGATATGGAAATTGCTGCCGAACGATTAAAGAATTTAAAGATAGGATAGCTTCTCAGTGTCTTTTAAAAATTAGAAATCCATTGATAATATTTCAAAAAGAGATGTGTCAATGGATTTTTTTGTTGCCTTACAAAAAGCTATCTCACAAAGATAAGAGTGTTATTAAGACTTACCTATTTTCCCTGTTTTAAACACTTAAGGCACGTAATGGCGGTTCGTTGTTCGAGTGCAAAGGTATTTCTGTGTTCTTAACGCTTCTTGCAAGGTCAAGCCCGATGGGTTTTCAAAAAATCTCCAGCCCTTGTCCGTTGTCCTGCGGGTAGTATTTTTTTGAAAAACCTTGCAGAAGCTAAACACAGACCTTTTATGGCACTCGAAACGAAACCAGCTCATTCCGACCTTTAAGCGAATAAAAAAAATGTCAAATATGAGAAAAATGCCGCTTCTTACAGATTGTTTTTTGAAACGAATACCGCTTTTCCTCCCATTGTCGAATAAAAATTTCAAACTATGTAGCTACCTAATTACGTTTTTACCTTCGTACATACTTGCTTGCTTTGATGCGTGAATGCAAAGTAATGTACAAATATACATATAGCTTTACATAGAATTGTAAATAACTCTGTAAGTAAGTGATTAAATATATTGCTAATATGCCCTAAATCACTTTATGAGCTTGTAGTATTTATCTTCTTTTCTTATGGTTAATTAAAATTTGACCTTTAGGGAGAATTTTCTGTTCACCGGAACAGAGCAAGTTGTGTTTTGAGGCACGCATTAGGCGTGTAGGCACCTCAAAACCACTTGCCCTTGCAGGGATTAAAACACACTCCGAAGTCGTGGTTTTTTACTTTTATATTTTTATTGTATTTCTAATGTAATAAAATTTTAATAATATATCCGATACATTACCAATTCTAATCACTATCTTTTCCAGCATTTACTAAGGTTGCGTTGATAAAGAATGCTCCTTTGGTGGCAATAGTCTGTTCGGGGGCTATAGGTTTTACAGGGGCAATGGCAGTATACCCACTTTCGGAAGCTCCTTTTACTACCTCCACTTTCTCAAAAGAGGTTTCTTTATCCGAAGTTTGGGTTACCAGAAAAATGTAGGATTTACCAGCATCCTCTACGATAGCCTCGTTAGGTACAGCAGGGGTCGTTTGTTTGTCAAGACTGATAACCCCTGTTACATTCATTCCATTGATGAGCCCTTGTTTGTCACCCTCTACGTGGCAATGTACAATGATGCTTTTGCTTTCGTTTTCAAACGAAGCCGCAATGTTATACACTTGGGCATCATATTCGCGAGAGGTGTTATTGGTAGGGTTGAAGTGCACTTGTTGTCCTACCTTAATGTAAGGCAAGTCACGCTCATACACTTGCAAGTGCAGGTGTAGCGAACTGTTGTCGATGATTTCCACAATAGGGGTGGAGGCATCTATATAAGCCCCTTTGTTAGTATATACCGCACTGATATTCCCACTAATAGGAGCCACTATCGCCAAAGTAGATTGCATTCCCTTATCGGTGAGTGTTTGAGGGTTTAAGCCCATTAGGCGTATTTGTTCTTCAAGCGAAGCTTTTTCGGTACGGAGAGTGCGTAGCTGAGTAGTAGCGGCTTGTAGGTTCTTACCAGTACCAGCATTCCCTTCATAGAGGGTTTGCTGACGGTCAAGTTCTTGTTTAGCAAGTTCTATCTGACCATTAACGGTGAGCAAGCGCTGTTGTTGTTGCAAGAATTCTGGGTTAGAAACAGTAGCGATTACTTGCCCTTTTTGCACATAACTGCCTATCTCTACCTTTACGCTCTTGATAATCCCCGCATATACAGTCGATACCTTCGCCTGATGGTCGGCAGGCACGCTCAGTATTCCATTGGCTTTGAGGGTAGCGGCAAGAGCTTTTTCTTCTATATGTCCCAAACGAATATCTACAGTTTGGATTTGAGCTTGGGTAAGGGTGGTGAGGTTGCCTCCTTCTTCGTGGTGTTCTTCGCGCTCTTCGAGCTTTTGATTATTGGTAGTTGTAGGAGTGCCATTGCAGGCTGATAGACTAATTCCTATAAGGATAAAAGCGATTTTTATACCATATTTTTTCATTTGTTTTACTGGTTTAAAAGGGATTGTATTTCTATTACTTTTTGATTAAGCGCCTCGATACTCTCAAGGTATGCCAAGCGGGTATCTACGGCTGTCTGTAGGGTGTAAAGGTACTCCACATAGCTTATTTCACCTGCGCTATACCCTAACTGATTGGCTCGGATAATGCGCTCGGCTTCAGGTAGCGCTTCTTGTTTGTAAAACTGATATTTTTGCAAATTCAGTTGGTATTCCTCTTGCAGATTTATCCATTGAGTTTTAAGCTGTTTTTCTGTTTGTTGAGCTGCTTCTATAGCTGCTTCTTTCTGATATTTATAAGCTTTCACCTTGGCACGGGTAGCGGTAAAAATAGGAACTGAAAGCCCTATGGTGGCAAAGTGAAAACGTTTACTTCTATCAGTATAGGTCTCTACCCCTCCAATGGTTTGCATTCCTATAAGAGACTGATTGGTATAGCCCAATGTAAGGTCGGGCAGGGCTTGGGCACGCTCTAGACGTTTGTTGTGCTCAGCTATGTTTGCTTCTTGATAGCTGAGTTGTACCAAAGGGTGCTGAGAGAGTTGTACATCCGAAGGCTCACTGAGTAACAAAGGCTCATACACGGGCGACTTGGTAATGGTAAATGCTTCTTCTGTTTGCATTAACGTACGCAAGTTGCGATAGGTAGCTTGTTGTATAGTTTTGTTCTGTTGAAGTAACAAACTTATTTCTCCTTTCTTCACTTGGGCAGTGTTAATATCTATCTTCTTGGTATCCCCTGCTTTATAGCGTACTTCAGCAATGCGAATAAAATTATTGTAGAGACTATCAAGCTGCAAGAGCTGTTCCTCTTTAAAAGTCAAATATTGCAATTGCTGATATGCGTTGCGCACTTGCCGCTTCAGTTCATTCTGCTGAAGGGCTAATTGCCCTTGTTGTAATTGTGTCTCTGCTTGATAGAGCTTTTTGCGAGCAGCAAATACTGTAGGCAAAGGAATAGATTGTGATACACCTACTGAAAGGTCTTTTTCAGCACTGCTGTACTGCCCGTATTGCCCTGTAAAGTCTGTTTTAGCCAATTCAAAAGAGGTTCGCTCTTTAGAACTTGCTCCTTGTAGCTTGAGTTGTGCTGCCTTAATCACTCCATTGTTCTTAAGGGCTATTTGCTCTATTTCTTGTAGCGAGTAAGACTGCTGAGCGTGTAGCGCTATAGGACTGATAAGCAATAGGGCTATCGTGAGTACTTTAGCTGAAGGACGGCGCCAAGAAAAGGTACTATTGAAAGCGATGTAAAGCAACGGAAGCACGAAGAGGGTGAGGAAGGTAGCCGATACTAACCCTCCGATGACCACAGTGGCTAAGGGACGTTGTACTTCTGCTCCTGCTCCTTGACTGAGCGCCATAGGGAGGAAACCTAAGCTCGCCACCATAGCCGTCATTAGCACAGGGCGTAAACGCATTTCGGTACCCGTAATCACGCGATGCAAAAGGTTGGTCATTCCTTCTTTTTTCAGCTGGTTGAAAGTGCCAATAAGCACTATACCGTTGAGCACTGCTACCCCAAAGAGCGCGATAAAACCAATACCCGCACTAATACTAAAAGGCATTCCCCGAAGAAGCAAGGCAAATACGCCCCCAATGGCACTCATCGGGATAGCGCTAAAGATGAGCAATGATTGTTTTATAGAATGGAAAGCAAGGTATAACAAGAAAAAAATCAAGAGCAGGGCTACCGGTACGGCAATAAGGAGCCTATCGGTGGCTTTTTGTAGGTTCTCAAACTGACCGCCATAGGTAAAGTAATAGCCCGTAGGGAGCTTTACGCCCTTTAATTTTTGTTCTATATCACTCACCACACTCTGCACATCGCGCCCTTGCACGTTGAAGCCAATGACGATACGGCGCTTGCCTGCTTCACGGCTCACCTGTGCGGGGCCTAATTCATATTTGATAGTGGCCAATTGGCTCATCGGCACCTGCCCATTTTCGGTAGCTACCATCATATGCTGTACATCGTCAATTCCGGTACGATGGAGGCTATCGAGGCGTACCACAAGGTCGAACCTTCGTTCGTTCTCGAAGACAACCCCAGCCTTCTTACCAGCAAAGGCGGTACTGAGTACCTCATTGACCTCTTGCACCGAAAGTCCGTAGTTGGCCAAGCGTACCCGATCGTAAGTAACATTGATTTGCGGAAGTCCGCTTACTTTTTCGACCTGTGGGGCGGTAGCACCTTCTGTTTTCTGGATAAGTTGGCTTACTCTTTGGGCGTAGTGGGCGAGGGTATCCATGTTTTCTCCAAAGATTTTTATCGTTACATCCTGTCTGACACCTGTCATCAATTCGTTGAAATGCATTTGTATAGGCTGGCTTTTCTCAAAGAAGACCCCAGGAATATCCTTGAGCCGCTCAATGATGGCATCTCCTAATTCCTCATAGGAGCGACCACTTTTCCATTGGTCTTGGCTCTTGAGTACGATCACAATATCGGAGGCTTCCAGCGGCATAGGGTCGGTAGGTATTTCGGCAGAACCTGTTTTGCCTATCACCATTTTCACCTCGTCGAACTCACGAATCAGGCGAGAGGCCTGCATGGAAGTCTCCAAGCTCTGCTTCAGGGAAGTGCCCGGTGGCAGAATACATTCAAAAACAAAATCGCCTTCTTGTAGTTGTGGAATAAACTCACCTCCCATACGGCTGAAAATGCCTACCGCAAGAACGAACAGTACCACGGTACTGCCTATTATCCATCCCCTAAGGCGGATAGAACGGACAAAGAGCGGTTGGTAGTGACGGTAGAGCCAGCTTATCATTCGCTCGGCAAAACTGCGCTTGTCACTTACTGTTTTAGGTAGGAGCAAAGCGCTCATGGCAGGGATATAAGTCAGGGAAAGGATCAGGGCACCCAAAATAGCAAAGACGACGGTTTGTGCCATAGGGCGGAACATCTTGCCCTCTACTCCTACCAACGTAAGAATGGGAATATACACCATCAGGATGATAATCTCTCCGAAGGCGGCACTACTGCGTATTTTGGAAGCGGAATGGAATACCTCCTCATCCATTTGTGCTTGGGTAAGTCGTTGGTGGTTCTTTCGGATCGCCAAGTGGTGCATCACTGCTTCTACCACGATAACCGATCCATCTACGATAATTCCGAAATCTATCGCTCCCAAGCTCATCAGGTTGGCACTTACTCCAAAGAGGTTCATCATTCCTAAGGCAAAGAGCAAGGAGAGCGGAATGGCCGTGGCAACAATCAGTCCGGCACGCAGGTTCCCTAAGAAAAGTACTAAGATGAAGATGACAATCAGCGCCCCCTCTAAGAGGTTTTTCTCTACTGTATGGATGGCGCGTTGTACCAAGTCCGTGCGGTCTAAGAATGGCTCTATCACTACATCTTCAGGTAGGGATTGCTGTATGGTGGGCAGTTTTTCTTTGATACGACTGACTACCTCGTGGCTGTTTTCGCCCTTGAGCATCATCACTACCCCACCTACGGCATCCACCTCGCCATTATAGCTAAGGGCACCATAGCGGATGGCACTGCCCAAGCGTACCTCGGCTACATGCTTGATAAAGAGGGGAGGGGTGTGCTTGCCTACGGCTATATTGCCTATGTCTTCAAGGGAGCGAGCCATGCCTATTCCTCGGATAAAGTAGGCATTGGGGCGCTTGTCGATATAGGCACCTCCTGTATTTTGGTTGTTCTGCTCCAAAGCAGTGAAAATATCACTGACACTCACCCCCATGGCACGGAGGCGATCGGGGTCTATAACCACCTCATACTGCTTGAGTTCGCCTCCAAAGCTGTTGATTTCGGCTATTCCTTTGGTACCATAGAGTTGGCGAGCCACGATCCAGTCCTGCATGGTGCGGAGGTCTTTGGCGGAATATTTGTTTTTGCTCTGTTCCGTAGGGCGAATGATATACTGATATACCTCCCCCAGTCCGGTACTCACGGGTGAGAGTTCGGGCGAGCCTATGCCTTGAGGGATTTGCTCCTGTGCCTCCTTGAGCTTTTCATTGACTAGCTGGCGGGCAAAGTAGATGTCCATATCCTCGCTAAAGACGGCTGTGATGACCGAGAGTCCAAAGCGGGAAATACTGCGTGTTTCCTCCAGCCCAGGAATATTGGCGATGGCTTGCTCAATAGGAAAAGTAACCAGTTGCTCTACCTCTTGTGAGGCCAAAGTAGGGGTAGAGGTGATGATTTGTACTTGGTTGTTAGTAATATCTGGAACGGCATCAATGGGGAGCCTTGTAGCACTCCATACGCCCCAAAAAATAAGCATAAGGGTCATGAATCCTACAAATAGCTTATTTTTGATGCTAAATAGTATGATTTTGTCTAACATTTCTAATAAGAATTAATGATTAGTTAATGACTAATGATGGGTGAGATGACTAATGAACAATCACTTGAGATGAAGAAAGAAAAGACTATATCTTGGGAGGAGTCCAGATATTCCCATAGTAGTTCGAAGACCATACGGTCAGGGGATAGCTATAGGAGGGAATGGTTGCGGTGGCTTGAGCAATGGTTAAGGCCTCATAAGTAGTGGGCGTGCTGATTACCATTTGGCAGCAAGTGCAAATGCAGAAAGGTGAACAGCTATCCAAATGAAAATGAGAGTGTTCCCCAGTTGGGGCTGTTACAAATTCATAAGAAGCTGAAGACTCCTCACCTTCAAGCATATCCGTACAAGGCAGCCCAGTGAGTGCCAACAGATATAAGCTAAGTATGAAGGTGAAAAATCTCATATTGGGAGCAAAGATACATTTTTTTTCAATCTGACAAAATTTTTTGATTTTGTCGCATTCTACTACATAATTAAAAATAACACATCTGACACATTACCAGCTCCACGCAGACGTGCGTTGCTGCACGTCTGCGGGTGCAAAGGTAAATTTTTTTGGTTATATTGTCAAGATGTTGTACCTTTGCACCTAGAAGTTACTGAGAAAATAGGTATAATCAAATGAAATAAGAGCTATTACTAAATCATTACCTAATCTTCTTGTAATTCCTGTATCTTCTTTATTTAAAATAGATTATAAAAGTAGTTTCAATTTTGGGGCAAAATTACTAAAAAAAACTGAAAAGCAAAAAGCAAAACAGCAAAATAAGTATATTTCCCGTATTTCTATTCACCAAAATACCTATTGATTACCAGCATCTTCTTAATACACCTTTTGCATACTATCCCATAAGGTTCATCTTTTGTCTCTCTGTCCGTACATTGTTTGTCTTTTCATTATATGCCTGTCGTGCTACGACTGCCCGTATAGCTCGCACCTACCTGTGTGCTCACACTGTCTTACCTTTGTTTTTGGGTCGCTACACCCCCTTTTCACAGTATGGACTTTCCCAAAATTTGAAACTTTGGCAAAGCTGAAAGCTCCCAATAGTCTCTTTCTTACCTCCATTATATCCTTAATTTAAATTTGTCTTTTGTTCGTCTTTTGTTCGTTCATTGTTCGTCTTTTGTTCGTTGTAGACCCACTGTAGACCCACTGTAGACCCACTGTAGAGCCACTGTAGACCCACTCATCGTTCGTTTATCCTATAAGCTTCTTATAAGCTTTATATAATCCTCTCCCAATTTCTCCATTAACCATTAACCACTAACCATTAATCATCAACCATTAACCTTGCTTCCAAAGTGGATAACAAAGATTTTTAAACATCTATCTTTTTGGTCAATGAATATTATTTTATTACTTTTGCACCCGTTAAGTTCAATATTGAAACAGAAACCGTTTTTTATGAAACGCACATTTTTAGATTACTTTTTTATCACCCTCAAAGGGCTCGCTATGGGTGCTGCCGATGTAGTACCAGGAGTCTCAGGGGGAACTATTGCCTTCATTTCGGGCATCTATGAGGAGTTAGTCGATTCTATCAGCAAAGTAAACTTACAAGCCTTCAAACTCCTTTTTACAAAAGGTATAGTTGCTTTCTGGAAACACATCAATGGGAACTTTTTTGTAGCTCTCTTTGCAGGGATAGGTATCAGTATCCTCTCACTTGCCAAAGGTATGAAATGGCTGTTAGAAAATCACCCCATAATGGTATGGTCTTTCTTCTTCGGACTAATGATTGCAAGTGTCTTTTTCCTAACAAAAGAAATAAAACGTTGGAATCTCGCCGCTGTCTTAACTATGGTAGTTGGAGGGATTGTTGCTTATATTATCACTGTTATTCCTCCCTTGGTAAATGGCAGTAACCAAAGTATTATCTTTATCTTTTTCTGTGGTGCCTTAGCCATTTGCGCTATGATACTCCCAGGTATATCAGGAGCTTTTGTATTGGTACTTCTGGGGGCTTACCACACTGTTTTAGATGCGCTTAGTTCTTGGAATTTTAAAGTGATTGGCGTTTTTGCTATTGGGGCTATCACAGGTATTCTTAGCTTTTCAAAAGCCTTAAAATGGTTATTTGCTAAATTCCGAAACCTTACCTTTGCAGGACTCACAGGCTTTATTATTGGGTCACTAAACAAAGTATGGCCTTGGAAAGAAACTCTCGAAACAGACCCTACTAATGGCAGTGTGATATGGGAAAAAAGCATATCGCCTTGGGCTTTCAAAACAATCACCAATACCAATCCGCAAATCCTAACTGCTATCTTATTGGCTATTATAGGTTTCTGTGTGATTTACTCTATTGAAAAGTTAGGCGCAAAACGCACTCAAAATTAATATGAAACCATTAGAACGAGGACATAAAAAACTACTCAATGCGTGGGCTTTTTACGATTGGGCTAACTCTGTCTATTCTCTCACCATTGTCTCTACTATCTTCCCTATTTTCTACGGATTGTTATTTCGCATTGCAAAGCTCACCCATATTGAGCTCTTTGGAATGGTGATTAAAAGCACTTCTGTGATTGCTTTTGTAACCGCTTTAGCTTTTGCAGTAGTGGTAGTACTCTCCCCTATTCTCAGTGGTATCGCCGATTACTTAGGGAATAAAAAGAGCTTTATGCGCTTTTTCTGCTATTTAGGAGCTATCTCTTGTGTAGGGTTATATTGGTTTTCCTTAGAACATATTTACTTCGGACTCTTGTGCTATTTTTGTGGCGTAGTAGGCTTTTGGGGGAGTATCGTATTCTATAATTCTTATTTACCCGATATCGCTCTCCCTGAACAGTACGACGCTGTAAGTGCCAAAGGATACAGCTTAGGGTATACAGGTAGTGTATTACTGCTTATTTTTAACCTCATAATGGTAATGAAACCACAATGGGTAGGCTTTGCTACTGCTGATGCTGAAACTACTCTCACCACTATGCGCATCTCGTTTATTACAGTAGGAATATGGTGGATAGGGTTTAGTAGTATCCCCTTCTATTATCTTCCTTCGTATAAAAAAGGTAGGGGGGAGTTCAGCAAAAGCATTCTTTTCAACGGTTTTAAAGAACTGCGCAAAGTATGGCAATCTCTCTCAGCTTCTCCTCGTTTGAAGTGGTATCTTATTGCTTTCTTTGTGTACAGTATGGGTGTACAAACCGTTATGCTGATAGCCACTTATTTTGGAGAGCAAGAAATACAATGGGCAAACTCCGAAGAAAGCACTATGGGGCTCATTATAAGTGTACTCATTATTCAATTAGTAGCTATTTTAGGAGCACACCTTACGGTTTTAACAGTGCGCAAATGGGGTAATATTGCAGTGCTTATTGGGCTTAATGTTATATGGGTAGGCATCTGTTTGCTTTCATATTGCGTATATAAACCTACTGAGTTTTATGCAATAGCTATTTTAGTAGGGCTTGTAATGGGGGGCATACAAACGCTATCACGTTCCACCTATTCTGCTTACTTACCCGAAACTAAAGATACTACCTCTTTTTTCAGTTTTTACGATGTAACTGAGAAATTGGGTATTGTAATAGGAATGGGGGTTTATGGTATGATAGACCAATTTACCAATAATATGCGCAATGCTACTATTTCACTAATAGTTTTCTTTGTTTTAGGAATGTTACTGCTTTTTAAAGTGCGAAAAGTAAGTCGTGTAGCTAATGAATAATTATGAAAATATTTTCTGAATTTAGGTTTTTTCTTGAGAAATACGGTTTTGCAGTATCATCGCGTTTAGCCGAGAAGTTGGGAATGCGTGCCAAAGACGTCCGTATTGTTTTTATTTACGGCACCTTTGCCACCTTAGGAGCTTGGTTTGGTGTATATTTGCTTTTAGCATCTCTTTTAAGAATTAAAGATTTGTTCTTTGCTAAACGCACCTCTGTATTTGATTTGTAATTATTTTTTTCTTTAAATTTGCACCTTTCAAAAATACTTCGTATATTTGTGCGTTTATTAGAGTGTAACAACTAATAACTCTAATCGTAAGTAAAACTAAAATTTATTATATTATGGCAAAAACAGGAAACATATTATTAGGATTGGCAGCAGGAGCTGCTATTGGAGTGGGCTTAGGTATTCTCTTTGCCCCTGATAAGGGTAAAGTCACCCGCGAAAAGATTAAAGATAGTGTGAGTGACAAGGCTGAAAAGCTAAAAGAACAACTTGACCGTTTAACTGAAAATGTAAAAGAAAAATCAGCAGAACTAAAAGGTTCTTTAGAGGAAAAAGTAGACACCTTACTTTCCAAATCAAGCTATAAAGCCGAAGATGTGATTACTTTCTTAGAAAAGAAATTAGCCGCCTTAAAAGCAGCTAACGCTAAATTGCAGAAATAAGCACATATGTCTATCCACTCTATCAAAGAAACTTTTGAGGAAGTTCCTACAAAAGCAAGTACCGCTCTCAATTCGCAAATAGCTTACTATAAACTATTCCTTTTTAGGTTTATAGGTAAATCGTCTTACGGACTTATAACCTTTTTTATAGTATCCTTTGCGAGTTTGTTGGTATTGTTCTTTTTGTCTTTCGCCGGAGCGTATGCTATTGGTGAAGCACTTGGTAGCAATGCCTTAGGTTTTGCTATTGTAGGAGCTTTCTATGTGTTGATTGCGGTAATAATATTGGCTTTCCGCAAAAAACTTATTGAGAAGCCTCTATTAGAAAAACTCTCTGAAATCTATTTTAAAGCTGAACCCGATGACGAAGAATAAAATCTATAGCTCTTTTGAAGAAATTGATAACGACCTTAAAATACTGCGCTTAGAAAAGGAAATAGACCGACTATCTCTTACCAATCAAGTATCGGCAGTGGCAGAGAGTTTAACACCTAAAAACTTACTCGCTCATACGTGGCTTTCTTTTTTGTTTAACGAAAGAAGATGGCTAAACTTAGCTATTGAATACGCTATGTTTTTCCTTTTCAGAAGAAAACGCAAATAACCCACTTATAACTTACAATGAGACATAGCCTTGTAAAGAACCTCGATTGGACTTCAGTAATACTATACTTACTATTGGTAATGTGTGGTTGGATAGCTATCTTTTCCACTACTTACAGCGACTTAAACGTTACTTCTATCTTCGACCTCAATCAGTTTTACGGAAAGCAGTTGCTTTTTATTGGGCTTAGTTTCTTGCTTATTATCTTTATCTTAGCCATAGATAGCAGGTTTTATATCAACTTTTCAGTAATATTCTACATCATTTCGATTATACTATTAGCCGGACTGTTTATTTTTGGTAAAGAGACAAATGGAGCTAAAGCTTGGTATGCCTTTGGATCAGTTACGGTACAACCCAGTGAGTTTGCTAAAGTAGCTACAGCTCTTGCCTTTTCGCGTTATGTGAGCGATATCCACACCGATATTCGCCGTACTCCTGACCTCTTACGGGCTATTGCAATTATTTGTATTCCTGCCGTACTCATCTTATTACAACCCGACGTAGGGAGCTTATTAGTGTTTTTTTCATTAGCTTTTGTGCTTTTCCGCGAAGGTATGCCCTCTGCCCTACTCTTCTATCTATTTCTTTCAGGAGTAGTATTTGTTTCCTCACTAAAGTTTGGAACAACTTTCACTCTGTTTGCTTGTGCAGCTTGTATTGGATTTTACGGCTTTTGGCATAAGAGAAAAACAAAACGCATTCCGTTTCAAAATATATTTATCTTATCGGTTATATGCTTGCTTACGGCGTTTGTTACGCACCCAGTATACGATAACGTACTCAAACAACACCACCGCAATCGTTTGAACTTATGGCTACGTCTTGAAACTGACCCTCAGAAGATAGCTGCAATGAAGCGCGACTTTGCCTATAATACTAATATGGCTGAATCGGCGATAACCTCAGGAGGTACTTTTGGGAAAGGTTTCTTGGAAGGTACTCGTACCAAAGGTAGCTTTATCCCTGAACAACATACCGACTATATCTTCACAACCGTAGGTGAAGAATGGGGCTTTATGGGTACTGCCTTAGTGGTCATACTCTTCTCATTTTTACTATTGCGACTTACAGTACTTGCCGAGCGACAGAAATCTAAGTTTAACAGGGTGTATGGGTATTGTGTGGTATCAATACTGTTTGTGCATTTCTGTATCAATGTCGGTATGGTAATTAGCTTAATTCCTACCATCGGGATTCCGTTGCCTTTCTTCAGCTACGGAGGTTCTGGGCTTTGGGCGTTTACTATTCTGCTGTTTATCTTTTTACGATTAGATGCTAACAGACTGAACGATTGGATTCGATAATAATGATGAATGACAAATTACGAATGACAACAAATTCATATAAAGAAAAACTTTCAGAGGCAACACAGCAATACCTAAAACTTACTAAACAATACAACCAAATTAGCTTCCTCCGATTAGCTGAAATGCTACTTATCATTTGGTCAGTATACAAACTTATAAAAGCTCCATCAGTAGTAATGGGGCTATTTTGTATGCTTACTATTGTGGTTTTCCTTCTTTTGATAGTAAAACACAAGAAAATAAGTGCGTTGCGCAGTATCGCTCAAACTAAAATACGCCTCAATGAGCAGGAAATTGCATTTTTAGAACAACATACTTTCTTCACCGATAACGGCAAAGATTTTCAAGAAGAAAACCACCCTTATGCTTACGATTTGGATATTTTAGGTGAACATTCACTCTATCATTATCTTAACCGTACGCATACTTTCTTAGGCAGAAAACTTTTAGCCGAGCGACTTCTCTCTCCTTCTTCTGAGGACATTATCAACACACAAGAACAGATAAAAGCACTTACTCCCGACCTAAGCTGGCGACAAACCTTTACTGCTTATGCTCAACAAATAGATGACAGCAAAGATTTTTACATTAAACTACGCACTTGGGCAGGTAGCACTGTGAAACTATTAAGCAAAACAATGCAATATACTCTCATTGTTCTACCTATATTCCTCATCATAAGTCTTTTGATAGGATATGGAAACGACAACGAACTACTAAAAAGCGTTGGAAAGTTCTTAATCACTCTAAACTTGCTACTGTTTTTCTCTTTTATTGGTAAAATGACGAAAGAAAAACTCGGTTTTGAGCGTACTTATACAATGTTATATGCTTTTAAGGAGTGTATTGCACAAGTAGAAGCGCGTTTCCCTGAGAAAAACAAACAAGCAAGCGCTAAAATAGCTCAACTTTCCCGATTGTTAGACGATTTGGACAACGTGAGTAATATATTAGTCTCTATACCCCTAAACCTTTTCTCTTTTTATCACGTACATCGTTATCAGCAACTTTTGCAATGGAAGGCGCAATATGCAAGCTGTATTGAAGAATGGTTAGAGTCGGTGGGGGAAACGGAAGTGTTGTGCAGTTTTGCTAACTTTAGTTATAACAACCCTGAATTCGTTTATCCTACCCTCAATAATGATTATAAAATAGCTTTTGAAGCCGTAGGACACCCACTTATCCCTTCTGAACATCGGATTACCAATGATATTACACTGGGAGAGCACGCTTTTGTATTGCTTACGGGCTCTAATATGTCGGGTAAGAGTACTTTCTTGCGCACTTTGGGAGTTAATATGTTGCTTACCCTTGTTGGGTTACCTGTTTGTGCGCGCAAAGCCAATATACACCCTTTGCGTTTACGCGTCTCTATGCGTCTTGCTGATTCGCTTAACGACGGCAAATCGTATTTCTTTGCTGAAATCAATCGTATACAGCAGATAATGGAAACCTTAGAGGACGAACGTTGCTTTGTGCTCTTAGACGAAGTACTACGGGGTACTAATTCAGAAGACAAACAGTACGGCACTATTAAGATTATCGAACGATTGCTTTCCTTACAAGCTTTGGGCGTGCTGGCTACTCACGATATAGAAGTGTGTAAACTTACTGAACAATATCCTCATCAACTTCAAAATAAATGCTTTGAGTCTGACATCACCAATGGAGAACTCACTTTCGACTATAAGTTAAGAGAGGGCGTTTGCCAAAACAAAAATGCTACTTTCTTGATGAAAAAATTGGGAATCATTAGGTAATACCGAATTAATACCAATAATACCAATAATGCCAATAATGCCAGAAATGCCAAATAAAGATTAGCAAATTAGCAGATTTGAAAATTAGCAAATAGGAAGTGTTGTTAATGGTGAATGGTGAAATTGGGAGAGGATTATAGGAAGCTTATAGGATAAACGAACAAAGAGTGGCTCTACAGTGGCTCTACAGTGGCTCTACAACGAACAAAAGACGAAGGAAGAACGAACAAAAGACGAACAAAAGACGAAGGAAGAACGAACAAAAGACGAACAATGAACGAAGGAAGAGTGTAGCTAAGTTAGTACTAAGTAGAAGAATACTTGAACGTGTAAGGCAAGTTTCTTCTTTTTTTTATGCCTTTAAACTAACATTTTAGGCTTTAAATATTGTTAGTTGGTAATTATTCACTACCTTTGCACCAAATTAAATAGAAATGGCAAATACCAAATATATATTTGTAACTGGGGGCGTAACTTCTTCTTTGGGGAAGGGCATCATTGCGGCTTCGCTTGCCAAGCTCTTGCAGGCTCGTGGCTATAGGGTGACGATACAAAAATTTGACCCTTACATCAATGTAGACCCTGGTACGCTCAACCCTTATGAACACGGCGAATGTTTCGTGACCGAAGACGGTGCTGAGACTGACCTCGACTTGGGACATTATGAACGCTTCCTAAACGTACACACTTCGCAAGCTAATAATGTAACCACAGGACGCGTTTACCAAAGCGTTATCGAGAAAGAACGCCGTGGTGAGTTCTTGGGCAAAACGGTGCAAGTAATACCTCACATTACCAACGAAATTAAGGAACGCATTCAGATACTTGGCAAAACAGGCGAATACGACATTGTGATTACCGAAATAGGTGGTACGGTGGGCGACATCGAATCGTTGCCTTATATAGAATCAGTAAGACAGCTTTTGTGGGACTTAGGAGAGCACAATGGCATCGTGATACATCTTACCTTAGTACCTTACCTTGCTGCGGCGGGTGAACTGAAAACCAAACCTACGCAACACAGCGTGAAAACCCTGATGGAAAGCGGTATTCAAGCCGATATACTGGTTTGTCGTACCGAACACGAACTTTCGGACGAGCTTCGATACAAGCTGGCGCTTTTCTGCAATGTGAAGCGAGAGGCAGTAATCCAGTCTATTGATGTGCCTACTATTTACGATGTACCTAATATGATGCTTTTAGAAGGGTTGGACAAAGTGACACTCAAGAAGCTGAACCTCCCTTGTAAAAACGAGCCCGACCTCACCCAATGGAACACTTTTTTGCAACGCTACAAGAACCCCAAACACCGCATAAAAGTAGGGTTAGTAGGCAAATACGTAGAGTTACAAGATGCGTATAAGTCGATTTTAGAAGCCTTTATACACGCCGGAGCGGCGAACGAAGTGCGCGTGGATGTGGAGAGTATTCACTCAGAACACCTCAATGAAGAAAATATAGAAGCCAAATTAGGTCATTTGGATGCTGTGCTCGTAGCCCCAGGTTTTGGCGGTCGCGGTATTGAAGGCAAGATAAAAGCTATTGAATACGTGCGTGAACACCGCATTCCGTTTTTGGGAATTTGTCTTGGGATGCAAATGGCAGTCATTGAATTTGCGCGACACATAGCTGGACTTAAAGGGGCTAATTCTACCGAGATGAATGAGCAAACGCCTTATCCGGTAATCAGTTTGATGGAAAGTCAGAAGGAAATTACTCACAAAGGAGGCACTATGCGCCTGGGGGCTTGGGCTTGTGAGCTTAGCAAAGGCAGTAAGATATACGAAGCCTATGGCAAGAAAGAGATTTCGGAACGACATCGCCACCGCTATGAGTTTAACAACGACTACAAAGAACAGCTCGAAAAGGCAGGCTTGCAGTGCACTGGTATCAACCCCGATACGGGTTTGGTGGAAGTGATAGAATTGCCCAATCACCCTTGGTTTGTGGGCGTACAGTATCACCCCGAATACAAGAGCACCGTTGCCAATCCGCATCCGCTATTTGTAGCTTTTGTGAGGGCAGCCTTAAACAATAAACTAAAAAAGAACTAAAACACGGATAAAAACACTTATATGGAAGAAAAAAAATTCGATTTAAAGAGTATTATAGGTTTTACCTTGATTTTTATACTTTTGATGTGGTTTATGAATAACAATAAACCAAGTGAAGAAGAATTAGCTAAACGCAAAGCACAACAAGAACAACAAGCAAATCAAGCTACTAACACCCAAAAAGACACCCATACCGCTACCTTCCAAGGTATCCCTACTGATTCGGTAGCCTTAGAAAAGTACAAAGCCAGCTTAGGAGCTTTTGCCTATTCGGCTACTCTACCGTCGGCTAAAGACGGGGTGACTGTATTGGAAAACAAAGATATCAAGCTCACTATCAGCAACCGGGGCGGACAACCCAAGGAGGTTTTGCTCAAAGAATTTAAAACTTATGATTCTTTACCTGTTTACTTAATTAAAGATTGGAATGCTACTTTTAACCTCAGTTTTACTACTGCTCAGAACCAAACCCTAAGTTCTAAAGACTTGTACTTTGAGCCTACGCTAAACGAAAACAACGGCAACAAAGTGCTTTCGATGAAGCTCAAAACTTCAGAAAACGCTTATTTAGAATATGTGTACACCCTACCAAAAGAAGGTTATATGTTGGACGTGGCAGTGCGCTCACAAGGTTTATCGGGTGTTGTGAATACTTCTAAGCCTATGAACATCGACTGGAAGTTACAGGCACGCCGTATGGAGAAGAGCGTCACCTATGAAAACCGTTATACGCAAGCGACGGTGCAGTACGACGGCGACCGCATTAGCCGCTTGAGTCAAGGAGGTAATGACGAGCAAAAAGAAGAGAAAGTGAACTGGGTGGCTTACAAACAACACTTGTTTACATCGGTGCTCATTTCTGACAACCCGTTTGCCAAAGGCGATTTTGTTTCTCACAATATCGCTATGAGCGAAGGAAAAGATGTAAAATATACCAAGAACTTCCTTACTTCTTTGCCTATACAAGCGAAAAGCGGAGAGCTAAGCGAGTCGTTACACTTCTATTTTGGACCTAGCGATTACAACGTGCTCAAACAGTACAACGACAAGTATGAACTTACTGAGCTCATTCCGTTAGGCTGGGGTATTTTTGGTTGGCTCAACAAATGGTTGTTCATTCCGCTTTACAACTTCCTCACTAATTATTTCTCGGTAGGATTGGTGATTATTTTGATGACCATTATCGTGCGTTTATTATTGTCTCCTATCGTTTACAAATCGTACGTATCGCAGGCTAAGATGAAGGTATTGCGCCCTGAGATTGAGGAAATCAACAAGAAATATGAAGAACCTATGAAACGCCAACAAGAAACTATGGCACTCTACAACAAAGCAGGTGTGAACCCGCTCAGCGGTTGTATTCCTGCTCTGTTACAGTTACCTGTGTTCTTGGCACTCTTTAACTTCTTCCCTACCGAATTTGGATTGAGACAAAAGAGTTTTTTATGGGCTCACGACCTATCGTCATACGATGCTATTTTTGAACTTCCTTTCTCTATACCGTTCTACGGAAGTCACGTGAGTTTGTTTCCATTGTTGGCTTCTATCGCTATTTTCATCTACTCAATGATGACAATGGCACAGACTGCACAACCTCAGCAACCTGGAATGCCTAATATGAAGTTCCTCATCTACTTATCACCAGTGATGATGTTGTTCTTCTTTAACAACTACGCCAGCGGACTGAGTTTGTACTACTTTATATCTAACCTATTGACCATAGGCATTATGTTGGCTATCAAGTATTGGATTATAGACGAGCAGAAGATTCACGCACAGATACAAGAAAACAAGAAAAAACCTAAGAAGGAAAGTAAATTCCAAGCCAAAATGCGTGAGATGATGGAGCAAGCCGAAGCCCAACGCAAGGCACAACAGAAGAGATAACCGAAGGATTAAAAAATAATTATAAGGTACTCCGAGCCCTTAACATAAGGGGGATGGAGTACCTTTTTAGTTATAGATTAGGAAATTAGAGAATTAGCAAATGAGAAAATGAGAATATGGGAAAATGAGAAAATGAGGAAATGGGGTTGTGGGTTTGCTTGGGGTTTTAGGAGAGGCTCGGAGAGATGTTGAGAATCTCGGGGGGTGAGATAGCCAAAAGGATTAATATATTAGGGGGAACGTTACTATTAGAATGTAAAGTGAAAAAAAACGTAAAAAAACTTGTATTATTCAAAAATAGTTCTGACCTTTGCGGTCATATAACCAAAACCTGTTGGACAATGCTAAAGTATCTTATCTTCTTTTTAGGTACCCTTAGTATCTATGCTCAAAAAGAGTACTGTTTTCAGTACGACAGCGCGGGTAACCAGCGCAGTGCGCTTTTGTGCCTCAACGGCAAAGACGACGCTACCGATGAGGAGCTCTTTGACGAACTGCCTGAGGCTTTGAAATCTTCAGAGACTGATAATTCTTCTAAAATTACTCTGCAAGGAGCCCCTAACCCTGTAACTGATAACTTGGCGGTGTATTGGCATCACAGTGAAAATGGAGTGCTGACGCAACTTGTTGTGTTTTCGGTAGACGGCAAGATGATGTATAGGACGGATCAAATTCCTGCGAATGAGCCTTTTCACATCAATGTATCTACTTGGTCGGTGGGGTATTACTTTTTGGTAGCTACGTTTTCTGACGGCAGTAGGAAGGTGTTTAAGGTGGTGAAACAATAATATTAATGATTAACGGTTAATGTTAAGTTATAAACGATTAAGCATATGAAAAAGTTGTTATTATTACTATCTGTTTGTTATACTCTTGGCAGTGTAGCTCAAGAGACTTACCCTTTGCAGGCTATTGAACGCACTTCATTTTATGCAGAGCCTGTTGACCCTCCTACTGAAACGGCACTTCCTTCGGGGAACATAGCAGCACGAGATGGTGGCGGTAATACTGTGGGCTTGACTACGGGTGAACTGAGTGTATCAGGCACGGGTGCAGCAGTGTATACCGTGCCTATTGCGGTACCTCAAGGGATTAAGGGCGTTGCCCCTACCTTGGCACTGACTTACAACAGCCAGAGTGGTAACGGCATTGCGGGTTATGGTTGGCACTTAGCGGGGCTTTCGGTGATAAGCCGAGTAGGGAGCACGATGTATCACAATGGTAAGATTACCGAAGTAAACCTTACGGAAACAGACCAGTTTGCTTTGGACGGACAGCGATTGATGCTGAAAGAAGGAGTATATGGCAAAGCAGGAGCTACTTATCAAACAGAAGTTTTTTCTGATTTAAAAATAAAACAACTCTCAGAGGGTGCTACTATGGGATTTGAAGTATTGTACCCTGATGGCTCTAAAGCGTATTACGGGCAAACAGAGGACAGTAGGTCTCCTGTAGTGTATGCTATAACTTACAGGGAGAATGCGCAAGGGGTGCGTATATCTTATACTTATGAGCGCAGAGGGAATATGCTTTTCATAAAAGCCATTACCTATGGCAAACAGGGTAATATTACAGGAGATAAGAAAATAGAATTTTACTATGATAGACCCCGTAGGCGACCAGAAGTTTCGTATGTGGGAGGTATCCGATTTGAAGATACCTCACTCTTGGATAAAATTATAGTAACTTCAGGAGCAAAGGAATATAGGAAATATATCCTTGATTATTTAGTAGAAGAAAAGCCAGAAGAAACCTTATTTTATGACCGATTGCTCACAGTACAAGAATGGGTGGATAACGAGAAGAAAGCACCTATCACTTTTTCATATTTACAAACAAAAGCAGGATTTAAAGAAGAAATAAGCACCTATACATTACAGAATATGCAATATATCTCTTTTGAGAATACCAAAGCAGTTCCTTTGGATTTTGATGGAGATAGGTTGATGGATTTTATTTTAATTTTATATAATTCTACCAGTGGAAATGGCACATACAACACTGTATGCGCTTTTGATGATTATAGAAAAGGATGGGGACAAAAACCTGTGCTTTATCCACAACAAATAGCGCCTTTTAATCAACTATTTTCTGCAAAAGTTTTAACAGGTGTAAACAAAAATATATTTACGGGAGCAGAAGGATTCATAACAGTAGATGAAAAAAAGGATAAATTAGTGTTTCGTACCTATGTAAAAGGTTCTGCTTCACCAATAGAAAAATGGGGTGATGATATAGAATGGAATTTACCCACTTATGATGAAAGAAATGCCTTTTGGTGCTATGATAAGATAAAGGATAATAAAGTAAGAAGACCTAAGGGGATACCTATCAGGATGTGGTTTTATCATACTTTTGTACCAGAAAAAAAACAGGTACCTATTAAAATACTCTCAGGTGATTTTGATGGAGATGGTTTAACAGAAATACTTGCGGTTGAAAAAAGTTATGAACGTAATGAGTGTGCTCCAAAAGAAAAATATGTGTTAGAAGAAGATGATTACTATAATTCTTATGAATATCCCTACTATCCAGAACAAGCTTGTGATTGTCGAACATATATTGATGGAGGTTTTTCGATATATTGGGTAAAATCGAATGCAGAAAAAAACAGTTATACAAAAGAAGTAGGGTCGCTCTTAAACCAATATAAGCATAACGATTTACTTTATACATTAGATGTGACAGGTAATGGTAAAACGAATCTTATTCACATTACAGAAGGGAGAATTTATATTTATGAGTTTGATGAGAATTTAAAACCTCACTTACTATGGGAATATTCACACCCTTATATCAAATCACTATCAAAGCAACCTATTGCAGGCGATTTTAATGGTGACGGTAAAATGGACTTTTTACTTCCAAAAGAAAAAGATAGTAACAAGTTTGTACTACTGACAAATACAGGAAACTCCTTTGAAGCTTCGCCGGATATTGATTGTCCGTTTACTTATAGAGAGTCATATAAACAACGTAAAATAGATAAGGCTAATACTTCTTTTTGGAAATGGATAGATCCTAAATGGGTTGAATATGAAGTAACGCATTCTCATAGTTTAATTCCTATAGATCTTAATAATGATGGTAAAACCGATATTGTAGAGACTTACTCTAATAGAGTTTCTACTGATGAATTTCCTGAGGAAAAGAAAGAAAGCTATCTCAAACTGTATGAAAACATACAGATGAGCACACTTGCATTTCGTAAAGGCGACACTTATACTTATCCTTATACAGGATATATACCTCATTATATATTTTCTCCCTCAGATGAGAGAGGCATATTTATGGATATTTCACTTGTATCAGGAAATACAATCAAAGTTATACGCTCAGAGAAAAATAGCAGAAAGGATATGCTATTAGGGACAGTATTACAGAAAAACATAGCTCATAAGGTATATTATCAACCAATGACTGAAAAATTTCCTTACGATTACAACAATTTAAATGCAGATGAAATATTTACTTATCAAGGTGGAAGTGGAGAACAGTTCCCTTATATTGATCTTAAAAATGAACCTTCACTATTTTTAGTAAACAAATTAGAACGTAATGGAGGAGGACTACCTGATGCTGAACAACAGTTTAAATATGTAGGAGGGGTATCGCATTATACGGGCTTAGGATTTTTAGGCTTTAAGTCGGTAGGCAGAACTAATTGGTATGTTCAAGGGAAAGAGTCAGACGAGATTCTTTATACATTCACCTATAACAATCCTCAATTGCGAGGGGTTACTACTGAGGAATATGAATTTGACTATATGGTGCGTAAATATAACAAAGAGCTTTTGACAACTAATTATCTTAAAAAAACTTCTTATACGTACCAAAATCTTACCAACTCTAACAAGATTTGCCGCATACAACTCACCGAGAAAAACACTGATAACAAACTCAGTGGGGTAACCTCCTCTCAAAAAATATCTTATAATACAGATGGGCTACCTACACGAGTGGAAACTATGGCAGGAGCCTCTAAAAGTACTGCAGAAACGACCTATGCCCCTAAAAGTGAATCGCCTTACTTAGTAGGAAGGGTGGCTTCGCAGAAGGCTTCTAACACTATAGATGGTGATACTTTTACTACTGAAGAACAGTATACTTATCAAGGAAATTTAGTTACTACCCATAAGGCAAAAGGACATCAGACAGGTTTTAAAACAGAGCAGTTTACTTATGACGAAGTAGGTAATATCACCCAAAAAGAGGTAACCACCGAAAGTGGCAAGACACGCCGAGAGCAAATGGAGTATGACGCCTCAAAACGCTTCTTGAAAAAGCACACTGATTTTGAGGGACAAGATAGTACTTACCTATACGACGATTACAACGGTACCTTATTACAAGAGACCAATCACTTTGGACAAACCACTCGTTATGCTTATGACGCTTGGGGACGAACAACCAAAGCTACCGACTTTCTCGGCAAAAGTGTTTACACTACTTATAGTACTGATGCTTCAGGATATACAACAGCTACACGTGCTGATGATGGTAGCGAAAGTGAAGAAAAATACAGTTGGTTAGGACTCTTGCAATATAGCAAAGCTAAAAATGCTTTTGGGCAAAATGTAATGGTAAGCTACCAATACGATGCCCAAGGAAGAAAAATAAGAGAGAGCTTGCCTCACTTTGAAGACAAGGCTGAAAATTGGATTGTTACCACTTATGACCGCTATGGCAGAGTGACCCAAACACAACACCCAACAGGGAAAACTACCCAGATAAGTTACAACAAGCTAACTACTACTATAAACGATGGTAGTAAGACGGTGATTACTACCCAAAACGCAACAGGGCAAACGGTAAAACAAGAAGACCCCGGAGGTACTATTACCTATAGCTATTTTGGTAATGGCAACTTAAAGATGGCACAATATGAGGGCTCTGTACAACGCATTACCCAAGATGGTTGGGGACGCAAAACGAGCCTCACCGACCCTTCGGCGGGACGTTATACTTATGAGTATGACGATTGGAGCAGGCTTACCAAAGAAACCACCCCCAAAGGTAGTACTATTTACGCTTACGAGGGAGAAAGCGACCGTGTAAAGGAAAAACAGATCACAGGTGAGTATACCGATATGCGCCTTGCTTATACCTACAATAACGACAAACTGCTCACTCAACTCAGTTTGCAAAACAAGGATGGTAATAACGAACTCTACACTTACAATTACAACCCTAATAGACAACTGAGTGAACTTACTGAAAAGAAATTAGGTAGCAACCTCACTTTTATTCAAAAATACGCTTATGACGATTTTGGACGTACCACTCGTGAGACCTATACAGCCGATGGCTATGGTAAACACATCACTACTCAATTGTTATATGAATACCAAAATGGAGAAGCAACTACTCTGAAAAAAGCTTCAGGAGAAGTATTGTGGCAATTGCAAGAAGTGAATGAGTATGGAGCTCCTATACGGCAGATAAAAGGAAAAACTACCGAAACCTACCAATACGATTTTCATTACCCCGTAAGTCAGCTCATAAGCAATGAGCAAATTACCTTAGAAACAAAGGTTTACCAATTTGACAGAGCTAAAAGTTTACTGAACGAACGTACCTATAGTTTTAACGGTGCTAAGGAGACTTTTGGCTATGATGCGCAACAACAGCTTACCTCGTGGAAAGGTACAGGAACAGAAGGTGCGCAGACGTATGACTTGAGAGGACGTATTGAACAAAACAACCAATTAGGTCGTTATGAATACGCAGGTAGTAACTACCGCCAACAAAGGCTTATTACTAATGAAGCAGGCGATACCCATTTAGAAAAATACCCTTTTCCTGCAATTCGCTACAATGTTTTTAAAGCTCCAGAGCAAATATATGTAAAAGATAAAGAGCGGATAAGCTTTGAATATGATGCTTTTGAGAGTAGAGCCACAATGTACTACGGAGGTACAGACCCCGAAAAGCAAAAACGCCGTTATGTTAAACACTACAGTCACGACGGCACTTTTGAGGTAAAACACGATCGCACTACAGGGCTAATACAATTTTATATTTACTTAGGCGGAGATGCCTATAGCGCTCCAGCAGTGCTCTCAGTTACTGATGACAGTGAAAAATACCTATACTTGCATCGCGATTATTTGGGTAGTATTACCCTTATCACCGATAACACAGGTAATGCAATAGAGAGACGGCATTTTGATGCTTGGGGCAATATCACGAACTATTGGAATGCCGAAGGGAAAACTACTATCCCTGCGGAAGGTATATTGTTAGATCGTGGCTATACAGGGCACGAACATTTACAAACGGTAGGCTTGATACATATGAACGGACGGTTGTACGACCCAGCCTTACACCGTTTCTTACAACCTGATAACTTTGTACAAGACCCTTTTAACACCCAAAACTTTAATAGGTATGGATATTGTTTGAATAACCCATTGGTGTATGTAGATAAGAATGGAGAAATTGTTTGGTGGGTAGTTGGAGTAGCGGCATTAATAGGAGCTTATACAGGAGGAACTATAGCTAATGAAGGAGAAGCTAATCCTATAAAATGGAATTATGCTGATAATTGGGGATATATTTTAGGAGGAGCTGCGATAGGTGCTATTAATGGATATGTATCACAATTAGTGGGGGCAATGATACCCATAGGGCAGAGCGGTTTTGGGATAAGCATAACGCCACAGTTAGTTTTAGGTTCAGATGGATTAGGGGTTGGTGTAAATGGAACATTTGGTTATCAAACTAATTTTGGATTAAATATAGGTCTGAATTTTGGAGCTACTTATTACCTAAGTGCAATAGGTACAGGTGAGAGTGGTTGGGAAAAAAGAATAGGATATGGTATAGGTTATAAAGGTAAATCTTTTCAAGCAGGCATAGGTTCTACCTATTTCTTTAGTGGAGAGACTTCACAGCAAACAGGGTCTATATATATGGGAGGAGGCAATTGGCGATTGACCTATGAGAACGATACCTGGGCACCTGTACCAGGACTTTTTACACCAGGTACTTACGAGAAAGACAAATACCGCACTGCTGCTTTGCGATTTGATATCACAGGAGGTAAGCTAAAAGGACTAAATGCGGGGCTAAACATTTTTACAGGTAAGGCGGAAGGCTATGATAGTGAGAATATTTACGGTGGAGGTACAGCAGATAAATATCGTATGGGAGTCATTTATATAGGCTATAACCAGTACCGCATAGGTTATAACAGCGAACGCAATATACGAGGTCCTATACAAAATGGTTTTCACGATAGGATGGGAGTCCCTCACTTTAGAGTTTTAAGTCTTTCTGATAGATTTTATTACGGATTTTATTCATCAAATCCTTATACATTATGGTAACAAAAAAAACAATATTAGTAGTATTTTGTATTCTATCATTGGTAATGATAGGATGTAGTAAAATCGTTGCTGATTTAGGAATGCAACGTAAACCTTATTTGGGAACAGATTTAAAAATAGATGGTTATTATTATTCTGATAGCCCTATATGGGATAAAACTATAGCTGTTACAATTTTCTATAGAGATGGAGTGAGTATATTGGTTTTTATATATGCAGAACAAGATATTTTTCAATCTATTGAAAAAAAGTTTCTTTATAATCAAGATGTTCTCTCTAAAATAAAGAATGATCCCTATGGTATAGGTGTTTTTACGATTAATAATAAATCTCTTGAAATGGAAAATTTTATAGGAAGAGGTTTTAAACACACCTATCATATCTATGGAGAAATTATTAATGACTCAACTTTTGTAATGAAACGATTTATAGGTATAGAAGGTAGTGAGTCTTTTCATAATTTAAAATTTAAATTTAAAAAATTTAGTCCTAAGCCAGATAGCACGAGTGTATATATACGATAATACCGTATAGGTATAATAGTGAACACAATATACGAGATCCTATATAAAATGGTTTTCACGATAAGATGGGAGTCCCTCACTTTAGAGTTTTAAGTCTTTCTGATAGATTTTATTACGGAATTTATTCATCAAACCCTTATACATTATGGTAACAAAAAAAGCAATATTAGTAGTATTTTGTATCTTATTATTAGTAATATTGGGGTGCAGTAAAGTATGGCGGACAGAATTAGATATGCAACGTAAACCTTATTTGGGAACAGATTTAAAAATAGATGGATATTATTATTCTGAACCTATGTGGAAAGAAAAAGAATCTTTTGCTGTTGCTGTGTTTTATAGAAATGGAGTGAGTATGCTTGTCTTTTTAGAAATGGGACAGTCTCCTGAAAGAGATTTTTTGCTTAATGAAAGTTTCATTTCTGATATGAAAAGTAAACCACATTCTATAGGTGTTTTTAGTATTAATAGCCACTCTCTTGAAATGGAGAATTTCATAGGAAGAGGTTTTAGGCATACATATAAATCTTATTATGAAATTATTAATGACTCAACTTTTGTAATGAAACGATTTATAGGTATAGAAGGTAGTGAGTCTTTTCATAATTTAAAATTTAAATTTAAAAAATTTAGTCCTAAGCCAGATAGTACCAGCGTGTACATACCATAAATACAGTATAGGCTATAACAGTGAACGCAATATACGAGGTCCTATATAAAATGGTTTTCACGATAGGATGGGAGTCCCTCACTTTAGAGTTTTAAGCCTCTCAGATAAATTTTACTATGGTATGTATTCATTAAATCCTTATACATTATGGTAGCAAAAAAAGCAATATTAGTAGTATTTTGTATTCTATTATTAGTAATGATAGGATGCAGTAAAATGGTTGCTGATTTAGGAATGCAACGAAGACCTTATTTAGGAACAGATTTAAAAATAGATGGTTATTATTATTCTGAACCTATATGGGATAAAACAATTGCGGTTAGTATTTTTTATCAAAATGGGGTTAGTATACTTACATTTTTTAGTGTAGGTAAGGATACTTTACAGTCAATAAAAGAAAAATTATTTCATAATGAAGAATTCCTTTCCACAATGGGTAGTGAACCTCACTCCATAGGTGTTTTTACTATTAACAATAAATCTCTTGAGATGGAGAATTTTGTAGGAAGAGGTTTTAAACACACCTATCATATCTATGGAGAAATTATTAATGACTCAACTTTTGTAATGAAACGATTTATAGGTATAGAAGGTAGTGAGTCTTTTCATAATTTAAAATTTAAATTTAAAAAATTTAGTCCTAAGCCAGATAGCACGAGTGTATATATACGATAATAACGTATAGGTTATAACAGTGAACGCAATATACGAGGTCCTATACAAAATGGTTTTCACGATAGAATGGGAGGCGTACCTCACTTTAGAGTGTTAAGCCTCTCAGATAAATTTTACTATGAGAACTAATATTAGAAAAGTAAGATACACAGTCCAAGATATAGTTTTTTACCGTTTATAACGACTCATACCGAACATTATGAATTTAACGGAAGTATTTTTAAAACCATTACCGAAAACGAAGAAGGTGCTTACAGTGAAGAGAGTTATAATACTTTAGGCTGGTTGTTAGAAAAAGAGAGTAACGATGCTTTTAACAACCACTATGCGGTTAGCTACGAGTACGACGGTATAGGGCAACTAATGAGCGTGAGTGCCCCTCACCCAGGAGGTGCTTCTCAAAAGGCGAAGAGGAGAGAATACGATGTATATGGACGACCTACCACTATCACCAGTTCCGAAGGTAAAGTTACCCGCTTTACTTATGACAAGCTCAAAACCACTGCCGATGACGGACAGCAACAAGTGATAAGCACCCGCGATGCACAAGGTAACATTATAGAACACCAAGATACAGGGGGTACCGTGCGCTATACCTACTTTGCTAACGGTAGCCTAAAAACAGCTGACTATGGAGGTGCCATACAAAAGATAACCCAAGACGGCTGGGGACGCAAAACAAGTCTCACTGACCCCTCAGCAGGGCGCTACACCTATCAATATGACACGTGGGGCAACCTCACCGAAGAGACTACCCCTAAGGGTAAGACCACCTTTAGCTATGCACAAGGTACCGACCGCCTGAGTGAAAAACATATTACGGGTGAGTATACCGATATGCGCATACGCTATACCTATAACGCCGACAAACTGCTTACCCAAATAGACAACCAAAACAAAGACGGCAATAACGACAGTTACCGCTATGAGTATAACGGACTCAAACAATTGGTTCAAACTACCGAGACCAACCCCCAAGCGGTATTTACTAAAAACTACACGTACGACAGCTTTGGACGTGTACAACAAGAAACCAGCACCGCCCAAACGGCAGGCAAACGTGTGAGCAGTGCCGTGCAATACCGCTATGAGAATGGAGAACTCATAGAAATGAAAACACCGAGCGGAGCAACCCTCTGGAAACTGAGCGCAAGCAACGAAAAAGAAGAATTTGCGTATGATACCACCGACCGCCTCACCCGTTGGGGCAATGCCTCCCACCAATAGGATGAACGCGGAAGGATCACAGAGAATAGCGCGATGGGTACCTACGAATACACCCAACACAGCTACCAACAACAAAAGCTCACTACTAATGAAGCAGGCGAGAAGTATTTAGAAAAATACCCACTACCCACTGTAAGGTATAACGCTTTCAAAGCTCCTGAGCAGATATATGTAAAGGACAAAGAACGGATAAGCTATGAATATAACGCCTTTGGCGAACGTTCACACTGCTATTATGGCAATGCTGAAGTAGAGAAAGCCAAACGCCCAATGCTAAAACACTACAGCCACGACGGTAGTGTAGAGATAGTATGTAACAAAACGGATAACAGCACCAAGTTTGTGTTTTACTTAGGAGGTAATGCTTATAGTGCCCCTGCGATACTCATTTCGGACGGAGAAACCTCAAAACTCTATTACCTACACCGCGATTATTTGGGAAGTATTGTAATGCTCACCGATGAGAATGGTAATATAGCCGAGTGCAGACACTTTGATGCTTGGGGACAACCCATAAAAGTAGCAGACGGTGCAGGTAACACCTTAGACAAACTCACTCTGTTAGACCGTGGTTTTACAGGGCACGAACACCTGCAAACAGTAGAACTTATCCATATGAACGGACGCTTGTACGACCCAGCGCTACACCGTTTCTTACAACCCGATAACTACGTACAAGACCCTTTTAACACGCAGAACTTTAATAGGTATGGGTACTGTTTGAATAACCCGCTAGTGTATGTGGATGAGAATGGGGAGTTTATTATAACAGCTCTCATAGTAGGGGCTATAATAGGAGCTTATATAGGGGGTTCACAAGCCAATGGTACCTATAAACCTTTTAAATGGGATTTTAACAATGTTGAAGCTTGGGGAGGAATAGTAGGAGGAGGTATAATAGGATGCCTTTCTGAGGGCGTAGCGGCTTATGCAGGAGGGTTAGCTGTGGCAGGATTAGTAGCCTATGGAATTACCGGAGGAGTTATAGGAGGTGCTGTAGTAGGAGCGACAAGTGGACTTGTGGGAGGTTTTATAAGCGGAGGCTTTATGTCTCAACTACCCGGAGGGAATGGGAAGTTTTGGAGCTGTGCAAGTTGGGGGGCTTTATCCGGTTTTATAGGTGGAGCCGTATTAGGTGGAGCCACAGGAGCTCTTACCACTCCTAAAGGACATAATATTTGGACAGGACGAGAAATACAACAACCTGTTCAAACCTTAGAAGGAGCTCCCATAAATATTGATCTTGAAGCTAATAATTTAGATGGTTTAAGTTTGCAGGAAGCAAAAAATCAAATAAAGCAAGCTATTTCTGATAATGGAGAACCAATAAAATATAGAGCCGAGTACATAAAAAAAGTTACAGGGCTTGATGTGAATCATAATTGGAATAAAGAAACTATTGAAATAGTTGCAGATCACGGAAAAATATTTAATTCTGTAGGAGGAGATGGTAGTAAAGAAATATTAATACAAATGTTAGGAGAAAAATATGGTGTAGATGGTGTTTATGAAATAATAATTAGAGATGGTGTTATTACTCATCAACGTTTTATAGAAAATGGTGTGATAAATGGTATATATAATCAAAAAGGGGGAGGAGTTGGAGCTCCTCGTGCTTGGTGGAAATAGAAATAATTAATAAAGAATTTACTATGGTTTTATTTGACAAAGGTTTTATATTAAACGACTGGAGAGTTGTATATGTAGGATTAAAAAAACATTGGTTTACTCCTGAAGAAGTACTATCTTATTGTGAATATGGCTATATACTATGTAGTGAGGAAATGTTTACTGAGATGTATATGTTATCTGAGTTCTCAGATGAAAATCTTTTAAACTTAACAAGAAAGATATATCCTGACCCGATTTGGAAAAAAATTGATGACAATCTTTATGAAAGACAAATAGAAGTAAGTAAGAATTACTATTTATTTTGGGCTGTGGAAAAATTATTAGAAATAGTAGCTTTAGGTAAAGATAAAACATCTAAATTATATGAAGTAGATATGATACATTCAGAGTTTGACTGGCCTATCGAATGGCATAATTTCATATATTATATGCCACCTAAAAAGGGAGAAAAGATGGGAATAGATGTTTTGTATGATGACTTAATAGAATATATAGATAATTCTACAAAGCAATTAATAGAGAGTAAGACTATAGAGCTGAAAAAGGTATAATAGCTGAAAGACACTTTGACCCTTGGGGACAACCCATAAAAGTAGAAGACGGCGCAGGTAATGCTTTAGACAAACTCACCCTATTAGACCGAGGTTTTACAGGGCACGAACACCTGCAAACGGTAGGATTTATACATATGAACGGACGGTTGTACGACCCAGCCTTACACCGCTTCTTACAACCCGATAACTACGTACAAGACCTAATTCAGCCCTATATTCTTAGGCTAATATTCTCCCTGTTTTTTTACGTATGCTGTTTTAAATTATTAAATGTTATTAAAGCTCTTTTAGAGCGACTTTCAATAATAGGAGATTTTGTTCTATCACTTATTATTTCCTCATAATTTGAAATAAAAGCGTCTGATATTTGTGTTGTTATTTCTCCTATCTTAAAAGTTTGATTGTGAATAACTATATCCCCTAAGTTTTGAGTAAAATTCAAATCAAAATTATTTTTGTATGCTGTGTAATCAAAACTTTTTGGTTTTAGAAGAATCTGAGGACTTCTTTTTTTAATAGGCTTATTTTTTAATTTTGCAATAACTATCTCCAAGAGATTATGATTCTTAGGAGTAACATCATTGATATTAATATTAGAAAAGCGAAAATTACCTAACTTTTCAATTTCCTTTAGTTTTTTAAAATAAGTTAAATAGAACTCATTCTTTGGGGATAGAAAGCTTGCCTCTTTCCCAAATCTTCCCTCAAAAGCTCTTTTTCCATCTACATAAATTGAAAAAAGCTGTCTCATTGAGAGATGCTTAATCAATTCAAAGAAAAGTATTTGCTTGGAAATATTACTAATTTCTTTTGATATTGTATAAGAAAATATAGTTTCTATTTCTCTATTTGTTGATGGATAAAAAACGATTTCTAATTTATTTCCATAGAACTGAGCTATTACTTTTGCTTTTCTTCCAATTATATTTAAAGGAATAACTTTTAAGTTTATATCATTAATTTCCTTTCCATTTTCAAAGACGACATCTATTTTTTTGTCGAAACAAGGTAATAAGGCAAATTTTATACTTTTGATATCATCGATATTCCTATAACTGATGCCATTTATATCAAGATTGAAACTACTTAACATTTCTTTATCAATAGTCATTTCTTCAGAAATATCTCCTATACTTATTAAATCATTTACTTTATTATTGATTTCATCAAAAAATTTACTGACAGAAAATGTCATTTCTATTTTTGTATCTTTTCCTTCTATTCCTGTAAGATTTTTCACAATATTTTTCCCTATTGATGAATCTACTTCTATTTCCGATTTCAAATCAAAATTGCCTATGAACTCAGAATAGACATCCGATGAGATGTTTTTATTTTCAAAGTCTTTTTTGATATTCTTTTTTAGATATTCTATTAGCTCTTCAAAGAACTTTTCTCCTGTGAGAGAAATTGGATGTATATTTGCTTTCTCTAAATTAACTGACTTGATAGGAGGAATATAAGGAGCTACAAAATAGCATTCTTTACCATTCTTCCCCGTTTTATTCTTTATTTTATTAAAAATAACTTCAACATTGGAATCTTCTAAATTGTATCCAATAAATAGGATACTCTTGGTTGCAACTATTCCTTTGATAATATTCCAAATAGTATTTTGTTCTGTATCATTTTCAAAAAATCTATTATAATCAGATTTTGTTATAATTATAGAATCAGGATCTGATAAATCACCGTGTATTTTGAAAAGATTTACCTTTTTATCATCTATATACGGAGTATGGTTGTCTGAGAAAATTAGATTTAGTTTATTACCATATGCGTTTTCAAATAACCTATCATAGTTAGTTGTTATTATATTCCTGAAATGAGGTATTTTAGAAATAATTTTGTGAGTTTCTGTTGATGAAAAATCTTTTATAAAAGTACTTGTTAGTACCTTGATAATATAATTCCTATTTCCTTTAAGTTTACAAATCTCATCTGTTAAATGAGATAGGTCTGAATTTTTTCTAACTTCTTCTTTCTCTAAAGGAGTTAAGCCTTCGTATAGAATCTCTTTAAGTCGTGCTCCTGATGGTAAACCAGCATACAAAGACAAGCCTGCCCCTGCCCAAAGAACTACCTCACCCTTACTTATAGATTGAAATAGACTTTCTTTATATATGTTTTTCATAGATTCCATAACGATAAATTCTTGTTTTTAACTATCGGAAGTGATTCAAAAAGTATGATAAAGAATGGACAATTACAACAAAATTTGTAATTTTGGTAATAGAATTACATTGTCCTAATTGCCAAGGTGCAAAGATAGTAAAAAGGGGTAAAAAAATTAATAGGGAATAAAATTATCTTTGAAAAAAATGAAGAATACTGTTGCCAATAAATTGGCAACCTATAAAGACTACCGTTTCTAAAGGTAATAAAACGAAAATACAAATAATAGAAAAAGGCTCTTTTTTGTTTGAAGTATCTTATGTTTAGCTTATAGAAAGATTATGAGATAAACGAACAATGAGTGGCTCTACAGTGGCTCTACAGTGGGTCTACAGTGGGTCTACAGTGGGTCTACAACGAAGAAAAGACGAACAAATGACGAACAAAAGACAAATTTAAATTAAGGATATAATGGAGATAAGAAAGAGACTATTGGGAGCTTTCAGCTTTGCCAAAGTCTGAAATTTTGAGAAAGTCCATACTGGAAAAGGGAGTGTAGCGATGCAAAAACAAAGGTAAGACAGTATGAGCCACACAGGTAGGAGCGAGCCACACGGGCAGTCGTAGCACGACAGACAATACGAATTGGCAAATAGGTAAATTAGTGAGGAGAAGTGGAGAAAAATGAAAGGGTTCTGGAAGGAGAGGTGCTTGTGTTTCAGACTTTAATAAAGGTCGTAGGACGACAGAAAGTATTAGACTTTGAAAAACCAAAAAATTTATTCTATCAGAAAGTAATCTGAAAAATTGCACTTGATGGTGGAATGGGCTTCTAATAGAAAAATTGTTTTTTCTTGTTTTTTAGTAATATAGTTTGTACTTTTGTCGCATTTATATAACATTAGGAAAGAAGATTAATAATTAAAAAACGATGAGAAAAGTTATTCTTATAGCAGTAGCAGTGCTAGTAGCACTGACTGTTAGCAATTGTGGGAAAGGGGGCGATGACGCTCCTAAGGAACTAAAAACTAAGATTTACGAGAATTTTGAAATTACTGAAGATGGCTCAACATTAGTGAAATGGCTTACTGATGAAGAAACTACCATTGATATGGCAGCAGACGAGATGCTGAGCAAAGTAACTGCTATCTCAGATTATGCTTTTGCAGAACACCGAGAAATAACCTCAGTGACTTTGCCCAAAGGCTTAAAGAAAATGGGGAAATGTGCTTTTAAGAGTTGTTCAAAATTAACTTCTATTGTTATTCCTGAGGGGATAACAAGCATAGAAGAGGGTTCTTTTGGGTGGTGTGGAGCCTTAACTTCGGTTGCTATCCCGGGAAGTGTTACAAGCGTAGGATATGGAGCTTTCTCCCAATGTACAAATTTAGCCAAAATTACTATTCCTGACAAAGGTTTAGTAACCATAGGAGAGCGCGCTTTTTCGTGCCCTGCCTTAAAATCGTTTACTATCCCTACTACGGTAACAAGTATAGAGAAATGGGCTTTTTTTGATTGTCAAAATCTTACTTCCTTAGTTATTCCTACTACTGTAAGAAGCATAGGAGAGGGTGCTTTTGCAAACTGTAAGGCTATAACCTCTATAATAATTCCTAAGGGAATAACAAAAATTGAAGATTCTACTTTTATGAATTGTGAAGCCTTGACCTCGGTTACTATCCCTAATACCGTAACAAGCATAGGTAGTGGTGCCTTCAGTTCTTGTAAGTCCTTACCTTCTATTGCCATTCCTAATACTGTAACAAATATAGGAGAAAGTGCTTTTAGTTTGTGTTCTGCATTGAAATCGTTCACCTTCCCCGATAATAATAGTATTACTAGCATTGAGGAAAAAACTTTTTTGGCTACCGGTTTAACTTCTATTACTATTCCTAATACCGTAAAAAGTATAGGAAATAATGCTTTTGCTGAATGTCCTGCATTAAAGTCGGTTACTTTAAAAGGAGGTACACCTCCCACCATAAACATCGACAGTTGGCCTGGTACTTTTAGCGATACTCCGCTTAATGCTATTTATGTGCCTGCTAATAGTGTAGAGACTTATAAAAAGGCTGATGGTTGGAACAAATTTGCCGATAAAATACAAGCTATTAAATAAGTTATTTGATAGATAACCTATTTTTTCTTGCTTTTTAGCAATACAATTTGTATCTTTGGCACATTATATAAAAAAGCATACAATGACACAGATATTAAACCACACTGATATTGAACACAAGATAAGACGGATTGCTTATCAGATTTACGAAACACACCTCAATGAAGAGGAGATTGTGCTAGCAGGCATTAATGGCAATGGCTATGTGTTTGCTGAGAAACTTGCTGTAGCACTTGCAAGTATAGCCCCCCTTAAAGTAGTTTTATGTCAAATTATAATGGATAAGAAGAACCCATTGGCAGGCACTGCTACTTCTATTCCTGCGGAACAATACACCAATAAAGCAGTGATAGTGGTAGACGATGTGCTCAATTCAGGACGTACGCTCATCTATGGGGTAAAACACTTTTTGGAAGTCCCCTTAAAGCGACTTACTACCGCTGTATTAGTTAATCGCAATCACAAGGATTATCCTGTAAAAGCCGATTTTAAAGGCATATCACTATCTACTTCACTGCAAGAACACGTTTCGGTAACATTCGACACAAGTAAGTATAGTGTTGATTTATCAAATTAATAAGCTAATCTGTTCATTTGCTAATTAACTAATTTGTTATGTATACCACTCTTATCATTCTTTTTATATCGGCTTTATTTTTTATGAGCGGGAAGGTGCGCTCCGATTTGGTAGCTATGTGTGCCTTAGTGCTCTTAGTGCTCTTTGGCATATTAACCCCTGAGCAAGCTTTATCGGGCTTTTCGGACAAGGTAGTAGTGATGATGATAGGGCTCTTTGTGGTAGGAGGCGCTATTTTCCAAACGGGATTAGCAAAGATGATGAGCAGTAAAATCTTACGCTTGGCAGGCGATAGCGAGGTAAAACTCCTTATCTTGGTAATGCTCGTTACGGCTTTTATTGGGGCTTTTGTAAGCAATACAGGTACGGTAGCCTTGATGATGCCCATAGTGGTGAGTATGGCAATGAGTGGTAACATCAACAGTAGTCGCCTGCTGATGCCTATGGCTTTTGCCAGTAGTATGGGCGGTATGATGACGCTCATCGGTACGCCTCCTAACTTGGTAATCGATGGAGAGTTAGTGAAAAACGGCTACGATAAACTCACTTTCTTTTCCTTTACTCCAGTGGGATTGGTGTGTTTGGCAATAGGACTGTTAGTTTTAATTCCCACCAGTAAGTTTTTTCTTTCTAAAAAAGGTGATTCTAAGCAAGAAGGGAACCGAAATGGCAAATCACTTACCGATTTGGTACGTGAATATCAACTCTCCAACAACTTATATCGCGTATTAGTAGAAGGAAACACTTTATTTATAGGTAAAACGCTCAAAGAAATCAACCTTTCGCAACGTTATCACATTTCGGTATTAGAAATCAGACGCAAACCTACTTCTAACAATCCTTTTTTCAAAACAGGCAACCAAGAGGTAGTAAATGCTGACACCGTAATTTATGAAGGAGATATTCTTTATTTGCGCGGTAGCTTTGAGTCGATTGAACAAATGAACGCCGAAAATCACTTAAACTTTCTCGACACACACCACCCCGAACAACGCTTGCCTAACGAGTTGCACTTCCACGATATAGGCATAGCCGAAGTACTGATAATGCCTGCTTCGAAATTGGTTAACACCCGCATCAGTGATAGCAAACTGCGCGAACACTTTGGGCTCAATATCTTAGGTATTCAGCGCAAGGATAACTATATTTTGCAAAACTTAAAAGACGAAAAGATGCACGCTGGCGACATACTATTGGTACAAGGAACTTGGGAGCACATTGCTAAAATGGACGCTGAACGCAGTCAGTTGGTAGTATTAGGGCAACCTCTTGCAGAGGCATCTAAGGTAACCCTCACCCACAAAGCTCCTATCGCTGCGCTAATAATGGTAGGAATGGTAGTCGCGATGATGTTCGATTTTATCCCCATAGCACCCGTTACTGCTGTGCTTATCGCCTCTTTATTGATGGTTATTTCAGGAGCTTTGCGCAATATTGAAGCTGCTTATAAGACGATTAACTGGGAGAGTATTGTACTCATTGCAGGTATGCTTCCTATGGCATTAGCCTTGGAAAAAACAGGAGTATCAGCCTTAGTATCGAATGCATTAGTAGGGAGTTTAGGCGATAAGAGTCCATATATACTCTTGGCAGGCGTGTATTTTACCACTTCGCTTATGACGATGTTCATCAGCAATACCGCTACAGCCGTACTCTTGGCACCCATTGCTATTAAAACCGCCTTATCGTTAGGCTTACAGCCCCACGCTTTTATGTTTGCAGTAGCCGTAGGTGCAAGTATGTGTTTTGCTTCTCCTTTCTCCACTCCGCCCAATGCATTAGTAATGTCGGCTGGGCGTTACACTTTTATGGATTACGTGAAAGTGGGCTTACCTCTGCAAATCATTATGGGGATTGTAATGGTATTCGTATTGCCATTATTATTCCCATTTCAATAAAAAGTTGTATCTTTGCCGAAATTTTTAAAAGTAAAGAATGAAAAAAAGAATTTCAGATTTTTTGTTAGGCGTTTCTAAATACGTATTTGCGGGCTTATTAATCGCTCCACTATTTAACTCAACTTTCACGTGCAACGATGCTTATTGGTGCGCTTTTACTGTAGCTATTTTAGCTCTTATAGTAGGGCTTTTCCTCTCTAAACAGAAAAAAGGAGCGGTGAATAAAAACAACAATAACAACCGCAACAAAAACTATCGCAAGAACAATAATAGCAAAAATAATACAACTTCTAACAGAGCATAACTATTTCTTCCTCTCAAAACTATGAAAGTCTATTTCGATAATGCGGCTACTACCCCCGTCTATCCAGAGGTAATACAGAAGATGACGGAAGTACTGAGGGATACTTATGGCAACCCCTCTTCTACACACGCCTTTGGGCGTAAAGCCAAGTCGCTTATTGAATATAGTCGCAAGCAAATAGCTAAACAACTGAATGCTTCTCCCTCTGAAATTATTTTCACTTCAGGGGGTACTGAAGCTAATAACCTTATCTTGCGCAGTTGTGTGCACGATTTAGGTGTACAAATTGTCATTTCTTCGCAAATAGAGCATCACGCTGTATTGCATACCTTAGAGGTATTAGCCAAAGAATATCCTATAAAAATAGTTTACGTAAACCTTACGAACAAAGGAGTTGTAGACCTCTCTCATTTAGAATACTTGCTCCAGCGATATACTGAAAAAAAGGTATTGGTAAGCCTAATGCACATAAACAACGAAATAGGGAACATTCTACCTTTAAAAGAAGTAACTTCACTCTGTAAACAATACAATGCTTATTTCCATTCAGATACCGTGCAGTCTGTGGGGCATTACCCTATTGATTTGGAGGAAATCCCTGCCGACTTTATCACGGCTTCAGCTCATAAGTTTCACGGACCTAAAGGAATAGGATTTGCTTTTATTAGAAAAGGCATTGCGCTACACAGCAGTATCACAGGGGGCGAACAAGAAAAAGGCTTACGTGCAGGTACCGAAGCTGTTCATAATATAGTAGGAATGGAAGTCGCTTTTAGTCTATCATACACTAATTTAGATAGAAACACTGAAAAGCTCAAAGACCTGAAGCGTTATTTTATTAAACAACTCAAACATCATTTCCCAGAGGCGGTATTTAACGGAATGTCCGATACTTTAGACGAAAGCAGTTACACCATTGTGAACATAGGTTTTCCCTCATTGAAAAACCAAAATAGCACCCTGCTTTTTCAGTTAGACTTAAAAGGCATTGCTTGTTCCAAAGGGAGTGCTTGCCAGAGTGGAAGCGTGCAAACCTCTCACGTACTATCGGCTTTTTTACCTGAGGAAGCACTACAATATCCTTCGCTAAGATGCTCTTTTTCCATCTTTAATACAGCAAAAGACGTCGATTTTCTTATCGAAAGCCTTAAAGAAATCTCCCATAATAAACACTGATAATAAACTACTTACATTTCTATTACACATTAAGCAGAAAAATATTTACAGAAAAATAGTAGGTAATTCAAAATATTGTTGTAATTTAGTAGCGTTTTTAAACAATAGTTGCATTTAAATCTTAGATATGTCAGAGGAAAAAAACACATTAGCCATAGAGGATAACCGCGAGGACAACCGTTTAGAAGAAGCGTCATTAGTAAACTATGAGGCAATGTCTCTTAGTGAATTAACCAAAGAACTAAAAGAACTACTCCAAACTGAGAAAACCCAAGCTATCAAAAAGCAAGTGGACGCTATTCGTTATGAGTTCGACAAAAAATACGACGCTCTTGTAGAAGAGAAAAAAGAAGAGTTCATAGCCGACGGAGGAGAATTGTATAATTTTTCTTACGAAATTCCTGTTTATAGAGAATTCTACACCGCTTTCAACGATTATCGCGAAAAGCGCAATCAATACTATAAAGAGATTGAGAAAACCCATAAAGAAAACCTTGCTAAACGCCGAGAAATCATCGAAGAACTCAAAAGTCTTCTCAATGCGGAAGAACATTTGGGTACTACCTTCAAGCAGTTTCAACAATTGCAAGAGCGTTGGCGCAAAGCAGGAGCCGTCTCTAATGCCGATTATGAGGATTTGTGGAATACTTATCACCACCACGTAGAGAATTTCTATGACTTTATCCACCTCAGCAAAGACTTGCGTGACATCGACTTTAAGCGCAATTTAGAAGAAAAACTAAAAATTATTGAGCGTGCCGAAGCACTTGCCCAAGACGACGTAGATGCTCTCATTGCCTCTCGTGAGCTACAAGTGTTACACCGTGTTTGGAAAGAGGAAATAGGTCCTGTAGATAAAGAACACCGCGAAAGCATATGGCAACGTTTCAGTGAACTTACTAAGAAAATACACGACAAACGCCAATATTACCTCAAAAACTTAGATAAGATATACGAAGAAAATGCAGTGAAGAAGCAAGGCATCATTGAGCGGATTAAGAAACTCGGTGAGAAAGAGCCTACTACTCACAGCGCTTGGAAACAGCTTTCTAAGCAAGTAGAAGATTTACGTCAGTCGTTCCTAAATGTAGGAAAAGTACCTTTACAACAAGCTGATGAGGTATGGAAATCTTTCAATATAGCTTTACGTGCTTTTAACAAGAAGAAGAACCAATTCTACAAAACACTCAAAAAAGAGCAACAAGAGAACCTCACTAAGAAATTAGCCTTATTAGAAATAGCAAAAGCTAACCAAAATAGCACCGATTGGGAAACCACTACTGAACTGATGAAGAACATTCAGAGAGAGTGGAAAGAAATAGGAAGCGTTCCTCTTAGAAATACCGAAAAAATTTGGAAGGAATTCAAGAGAGCTTGTGATACGTATTTCAGTAGATTTGCTGAGACTATTCAGCATTCTAAAAATAAAGAGTCTGATGCGCTTGAACAAAAGAAAGCCTTTTTGGATAAGCTGAAAGAATATCAATTAGGTACCGATAGAGATAAAGAGATAGCAACCTTACAAAACTTTGTGAATGAATGGAATGCTATAGGAAATACTCATCATTCTAAGAGAACCATCGACATCAAATTCCATAAGATTATCGATGCACTGTACAAGAAACTTAATTTTGATAAACAAGAAATTGAGCTTATCAAGTATAACAACAAGTTAGAACGACTTATCAACGATGATAACGAGAACTCCCTTAACAATGAGGTGATTTTTGTAAGACGTCGTATCGATGAGCTCAAATCGGAGATTCTACAGTTAGAAAACAACTTAGCTTTCTTTGGTAATATCGATGAGAAGAACCCATTAGTACGCGATGTGATTAAGAACATCAACAACCAAAAAGAAGCTCTTAAAACGTGGGAAAATAAACTTCGTGAGCTAAAGCATTTGCAAAAAACACAATTAGCTGAAGCCTCTGAAGAAAAAATAGAAGAAAAGGAATAATTTTATTGTTTTCATATTTAGAGAAGAGGTTATGCTTGCTAAGTAACCTCTTTTCGAGTTTTATATCTGTATGAAATTAGTATTTGCCACCCATAATCAGCATAAATTAAAGGAAATACAAGCCCTTTTACCTAAAAATATCGAACTGCTAAGTTTGAGCGACATAGGGTGTGATGACGATATAGCCGAGACTGCTACTACTATTGAGGGCAACGCTTTGCTGAAAGCTCAATACATCAAAGAGCATTATCATTGCAACGTTTTTGCCGATGATACAGGCTTAGAAGTACAGGCTTTAAACAATGCTCCTGGGGTATATTCGGCACGGTATGCAGGAGAGCACAAAAGCGATGCAGACAATATGTATTTGCTACTAAAGAATATGGAAGGAATCTCACACAGAGAGGCTCAGTTTAAAACGGTTATTGCTTTATGTTTAGATGGTGCTGTATATACTTTTGAAGGTATCGCAAAGGGACGTATAGGCACTACCCCTATGGGCACTAACGGTTTTGGGTATGACCCTATATTTATTCCTGAGGGTTCTGACCAAACTTTTGCCGAGCTGACCCAAGAAGAAAAGAACCGTATCAGTCACCGTGGGAAAGCCTTTGGAAAGCTATTACATTTCTTAAACCAAAATATTCAGTAAGGAAAATGAGTTTATTAGAGATTAAAAATATCAAACGAGATTTTAGATTAGGGTCTGAAATACTGCACGTACTGAAAGGCATCAACCTATCTATAGAAAAGGGAGAATACCTTGCCCTTATGGGACCATCGGGCTCTGGTAAATCTACTTTGATGAACATCTTAGGGTGCTTAGATACGCCTACCTCAGGCGAGTATATTCTGAACGGTAAAGATGTAAGCAAGATGAGCGACTCGGAATTAGCCGACATTCGCAATAAAGAGATAGGCTTCGTATTTCAAACCTTCAACCTAATGCCACGTACTACGGCTTTAGACAATGTAGCTTTGCCTATGGTATACGCAGGCGTTAAGAAAGAAAAACGACACGAGCGCGCTAAAGAAGTACTGAAATTAGTAGGATTAGAAGACCGTATGCTTCACAAACCCAATGAACTATCAGGAGGGCAACGCCAAAGAGTAGCTATAGCGAGAGCTTTGGTAAACCACCCTTCAATTATCTTAGCCGATGAGCCTACTGGGAACCTTGATTCTAAAACTTCTTATGAAATAATGAACCTTTTTGACGAAATCTACCAAAAAGGGAATACCGTTATCTTGGTAACCCACGAAGAAGACATTGCTCGGTATGCCAAACGGATTGTCCGCTTAAAAGACGGACTTATAGAAACTGATAGCGCTAAGTAAATGAATATCGGAATTATTATCCCTGCTTATAACGAAGCTGAAAGCATTGGTGTTACCTTGCAATCTCTGCTAAATCAGACCTATCTTCCCTATCAAATTATAGTAGTAGACGACGGTTCTACCGATACCACTGCTGAGGTAGTGAACCAAATTGCTACCCAATATCCCGTAGTACAATTGGTGCAACGCAGTGAGAAGGGTGAACATCTACCAGGGGCTAAAATAGTGCAGACTTTTAACTATGGGCTTCCTTACCTAAAAGAAGACGTAGAGGTGATTTGCAAATTTGATGCCGACCTCATCTTCCCTAACAACTATCTCGAAACAATGTGCCAGCAATACAGTGAAAATCCACAGTTGGGAATGTTTGGGGGCTTTTGTTATATTGAGAGAAATGGCTCTTGGGTACTCGAGAATCTCACTAATAAAGACCACCTAAGAGGTGCTGTAAAATCTTATCGGAAGGCGTGTTTTGAAGCGATAGGTGGACTTAAAATAGCAATGGGCTGGGACACCGCCGATGAGCTATTGGCGCGCTACCACAGTTGGACAGTACAAACTGACGATACTCTTCACGTAAAACACCTACGCCCGACAGGTGCTGGCTATAAAAGCAATGCCCGTTACCTGCAAGGAAGCGTTTTCTACCGTCTGCGATACGGTTTCTTCCTCACTTTACTCGCTGCCATAAAATTAGCCATAAGAAAACGCAATGGTAAACTCTTCTTAGATTATTGCAAAGGATTTTATAAAGCTAAACAAGAAAAACAACCTTACTTACTCACTCCTGAAGAAGGTAAATGGGTAAGACAATACCGGTGGAAAGGGATTTTCAGTAAAGTAGTGAAAAAAAAGTAATAATATCAAAAATGTCAATAAAGCCAATAATACTAAATCGATGATGATGCGAGGTCGTAGTACGATAGGTAACTAAACAAAGAGTAACCAAATAAAAGACGGTGCGAACCGCACGGGCAGATAAACAAAAGACGAACAAAAGACGAACAAAAGACGAACAAAAGACGAACAAAAGACGAACAAAAGACGAACAAAAGACGAACAAAAGACGAACAAAAGACGAACAAAAGACGAACAAAAGACGAACAAAAGACGAACAAAAGACGAACAAAAGACGAACAAAAGACGAACAAAAGACGAACAAAAGACGAACAAAAGACGAACAAAAGACGAACAATGAACGAACAAAAGACGAACAAAAGACGAACAAAAGACGAACAAAAGACGAACAAAAGACGAACAAAAGACGAACAAAAGACGAACAAAAGACGAACAAAAGACGAACAATGAACGAACAAAAGACGAACAAAAGACGAACAATGAACGAACAAATGACGAACAAATGACGGTGCGAGCCGCACGGGCAAATGAACAATGAACGAAGAAAAGACAAAAGATGAACGAACCTAAGTAGAAGGTAAGTTAAAGCTAAGATAGACATAAAAACAAAGTTTTTAATAGATTTCAACATTGCCAAAATTTGAAACTTTGGCAATGTTCATAGAAATGACGGTGCGAGTAGGACGAGCAGATGAAGAATAAACGAACACAAAATAAAAATAAGACGGAGGTAAGAAGAGAGACAATTGGGTGTTTTCAACTTTATCAAAGTTTGAAACTTTAGCAAAACTCATACTGCAAAAGTAATAGTATATAAAGGATACCCCTACCCCACTCCTAATTAAATGCTTTTCAGTTATTTTTATGCATCAAATGGTATATTTGGCAAATAATTATTATCTTTGCCCCGACTAAGAAACTAAAAAAACAAGGTTCAAGAATGATAAAACACAAGTATGGCAGAACGCAAACCAATTTGCCCACTGAAATTATTGAACTACTGAACAACCAAGTGAGTAAAGAATTGGTATGTTCTATTCTTGACCCCTTCGAGTTCTACGACGAAAAAGATTCGCCTATAGCTCTTAAACTTATTGATAAACACATTCTTTTAGACGAAAAATAATGATTTTAGTAACTGGCGGAACAGGGCTGATTGGCAGCCGCTTGCTTTTTTACCTTACTCAAAACAAGGAGCATAAAGTAAGGGCTATCTATCGTAATGCCCATTCATTAGAAAAAATCGAACAACTTTTTATACAACAATCCCCCAATGGAGCGGAACAATTCCGCTCTATTGAATGGGTAGAAGCCGATATAAGTAACATTCCCGCACTCGAACAAGCGTTTGCGAATATTTCTTTTGTTTTTCACTGTGCAGGCTTTATCTCTTACCAACCTAAAGATTTTGCTCAGCTCATCAAAGTGAATGTGGAAGGAACGGCTAATATCGTAAACTTGTGTATTGACTTTAAGGTAAAAAAACTCTGTTATGTGAGCTCTGTAGCTACCCTTTCGGCTTTGCCTCACACACCTATTGATGAGAAAAACGACTGGAATAGTGAGGACAATAACACTGATTACGCTATCAGTAAGAACGGTGGCGAAATGGAGGTATGGCGTGGCTCGCAAGAAGGATTGCCAGTGGTTATTGTAAATCCTTCAGTGGTGTTGGGTGCTGATTTCTCTGAACAAGGCTCTGGCTTGTGGTTTAAAAAAGTAGCTGATGGACAGAAATATTACCCCACAGGGGGTACAGGTTTTGTCGCGGTAGACGATGTCGTACGTGCAATGATTGCCTTACAATTCTCCGAAGTTACGGGAGAACGCTTTGTGCTGAATACGGCTAACCTTACTTATCAATCACTTTTTGAGAAGATAGCCAAAGGATTAGGAGTGAAAGCTCCTACTAAAAAGATTTCTCATAAAGTATTGCGTCGTTTGGCACGTTTAGACGGCTTTTTGAGTTTCTTGGGTATCAAAAAACGAACCCTCACTCTCCAAACAGCCGATGCTCTCGGCTTAATAAGAACTTATAATGGCAATAAAATAAAAGAGTTTATCGATTTTCAGTACAGTGATATCGATGAAGTAATCCAAGAGATTTGTGCAAAATATCCACTATGAGAAAATGGGTTAAATATCTTTTTAAAATACTTCTTTCCCCTTGGGCGTGTTTGTATGGTGCAATAGTTCGTCTGCGCCATTGGAGCTACAACGTGGGTATCTTTAAAGAACATACTTTTGCTGTACCTACTATTTGCGTGGGCAATGTAGCAGTAGGAGGGACAGGTAAGAGCCCAATGGTGGAATACCTCATCAGGCGATGGCATAAACAGCGTAGAGTGGGCGTGCTCAGTCGTGGTTATAAACGCAAGACAAGGGGCTTTATATTAGCTACCGAGACTTCTACGGTATTGGATTTAGGTGATGAACCTTTCCAATTTTGGTGGAAATTTAAGGATATTATCTTAGCTGTTTGTGCCAACCGAGTAGAAGGTGTAGAACGAATGCTCGCCTTGCCTATGCCTCCTGAACTCATTATATTAGACGACGCTTTCCAACATCGCCCCGTAAAAGCAAAAATCAACATAGTGCTCACCGCTTACGGACATCTGTTTACTGACGACTGGCTACTGCCAATGGGGCGACTCCGCGATGTAGTAAGCCGAGTGCAACAAGCCGATATAGTGGTTGTAACTAAATGTCCTCCCTCATTGTCAGAAAAAGAACGTACTCAGCTTATAGCGCGTTTACAGAAGCATTGCCTTTGTCCTATAGTCTTTACAACCATTGCCTACGATAAGCAAGTATTTTCAGAGACGGAAAACATATCTTTGACGACTTTCATTCAAGAACCTTTTACTTTGGTAACAGGCATTGCCAATCCGAATCCGCTACTCACATTCTTGAAAGAACAAGGAGCAGATTTTCAGCATTTAGCTTTTGCCGACCATCATCATTTTACCGAGAGAGAAATACAGCAATTGCAAGGTAAGCGAATCCTAACCACTGAGAAAGACTACGTGCGCCTGCAACCTCATTTGCAAGACTTGTACTACCTGCCTATCGCAATGCAATTCCTCACCCCCACTGATGAACATACATTTGGCACGGTTTTTGAAAATCTATAAACACGAAAAAATTACAAACTTTTATCAACTATGACAAAAAAACTCATCGCTATTGTAGCTTTTGTTTTGGTAGCTACTGCTACTCTTGAAGCTCAGGAAATTAAATGGATGACTTTTGACCAAGCTATTGCTGCTCAAAAGAAAAAACCTAAAAAAATATTTATTGACGTATACACTAATTGGTGTGGACCTTGCAAGATGTTAGCGAACAACACTTTTAAGAACAAAGACTTAGTAAAGTATGTGAATGATAATTACTACGCTGTAAAGTTCAATGGTGAAGGTAACGAAGTAGCAAACTACAAAGGACAAAAGTTTGAGAACAAAGGCTATGACCCCGCATTGGCTGAACGCCGTAACGCCACACACCCACTTACTGGCTATATGCAAGTACAGGCTTACCCAACAATGGTGTTCTTAGACGAGAATAACGATTTGATAACAGGTATCACCGGGTATATGTCGCCTACTCAATTAGAACTCTACTTGAAGATGTTTAACAACAATGATTACAAAAAAATCACTACTCAACAAGAGTTTCAAGTATATCAATCGAAGTTCAAACCTACATTTAAAAACTAATAAATACACTTTTTCATAAACACACGTCAAAAACTCTTGGCAGAATGTCAAGAGTTTTTTATTTTTTTACTACCTTTGCGGAGTAATTAGCAGATTATCCAAATTGGCAAATGGAAAGATTGAATTTATGGCAAAAATACTCATCATAGAAGACGAATCGGCAATTCGCCGTGTACTTACCAAAATATTGGTAGAAGAAAGCAAAGAGTACGAAGTAGAAGAAGCAGCTGATGGTGTAGAAGGCGTTGAGAAACTCAAAAAAGAGGACTACGACTTAGTGCTATGCGACATCAAAATGCCTAAGATGGACGGTATGGAAGTACTTGCTGAGGTCAAGAAACTCAAACCCGAAATACCCTTTGTGATGATATCAGGTCACGGCGACCTCGAGACAGCAGTAAACGCAATGCGCTTAGGGGCTTACGACTATATCTCAAAACCACCTGATTTAAACCGCTTGCTTAACACCGTGCGCAATGCACTTGACAAGAAGAAATTAGTAGTAGAGAATAAACACCTCAAAAAGAAGGTGAGCAAGAGCTATGAGATGATAGGAGAAAGTGCCCCTTTGCAACAAATCCGTCAGATGATAGAAAAAGTAGCGCCTACCGAAGCGCGTGTGCTCATCACGGGCTCTAATGGTACAGGTAAAGAGTTGGTAGCTCACGCCATTCATTACCAAAGCGAGCGCAGTGAAGCTCCGATGGTAGAGGTGAACTGTGCCGCTATTCCTTCCGAACTGATAGAAAGTGAACTCTTTGGGCATATCAAAGGGGCGTTTACTTCGGCGGTAAAAGACCGTGCAGGTAAGTTTGAGGCTGCTAACAATGGTACTATTTTCTTGGATGAAATAGGCGATATGAGTCTCTCTGCCCAAGCCAAAGTGTTGCGTGCGTTGCAGGAGAACAAGATTACCCGCGTGGGAAGTGATAAGGACATCAATGTAGATGTACGTGTAATAGCGGCGACCAATAAAGATTTAAAAAAAGAAATAGCCGAAGGTCGTTTCCGTGAGGATTTGTACCACCGTTTAGCAGTAATTCTCATCAGAGTACCGTCACTTAACGAACGCAGAGACGATATCCCGCTACTTATTGATTATTTTTCAGCAAAAATAGCCGAGGAACAAGGTATTAGTCCGAAGAAATTTAGCAAAAAAGCAATAGAGCTTCTTCAAAAACAAGATTGGACGGGTAATATTCGCGAACTGCGTAATGTAGTAGAGCGACTCATTATCTTAGGAGGCAAAGAAATCTCCGAAGACGATGTAAAAGCGTTTGCAGGAAAATAGTGCGAACTGCACTGGCACTTTAAATTAGGAAATAAGTAAGCGTTACAAAATCTTACTGATTAACTATGAACAAAATATAATTTCTCTCTATACTATTCAGAAATAAAAAATGACGGCAAGGAGTTCTCTCTACCGTCATTTTCTTTATATATAACTCTTCTTATAGAATAAGCATCGCATCACCGTAAGAATAGAATTTATATTTCTGCTCTACGGCTTCTTTATAAGCACGCATAATGAGGTCGTGCCCCGCAAAAGCCGAGACCATCATTAACAAGGTGGATTTAGGAGTGTGAAAGTTGGTAATCATTGCATTGGCTATACTAAAATCGTATGGAGGAAAAATAAACTTATTTGTCCAACCGTCAAATGGATTTAGAAAACCATCAGATGAAACTGAGCTTTCCAACACGCGCATTACGGTAGTTCCTACCGCACATACACGTTTTTTATTCACCTTAGCTGCATTAATGATTTTTGTTTGACTTTCAGGAATATGTATCTCTTCACTATCCATTTTGTGCTTAGAAAGGTCTTCTACCTCTACAGGATTGAAAGTTCCTAATCCCACGTGCAAAGTTACTTCGGAAAAGGTAATACCTTTTATTTCCAAACGCTTCATCAAGTGTTTGGAAAAGTGCAACCCCGCAGTAGGTGCAGCAACAGCGCCTTCGTATTTAGCATAGATAGTTTGGTAGCGTTCTTCATCTTCAGGTTCTACCGGACGAGAGATGTATTTAGGCAGAGGTGTTTGCCCTAATTCTGTAAGATGTTGGCGAAACTCTTCATAAGTACCATCGTATAGAAAACGAAGAGTGCGACCACGAGAGGTCGTATTGTCTATTACCTCGGCTACCAATTCGGCATTTTTGCCAAAATAGAGTTTATTGCCTATCCGTATCTTTCGAGCAGGGTCTACAAGTACGTCCCACAAACGTTGTTCAGCACTGAGTTCACGCAACAAAAATACTTCTATCTTTGCCTTTGTTTTTTCTTTATTCCCATACAAGCGAGCAGGAAATACTTTAGTATTGTTCAGTACAAACACATCTCCATCGTCAAAATAGTCGATTACATCTTTAAATAGTCGGTGTTCGATTTCTCCTGTTTTACGATGTATTACCATTAAGCGTGCTTCGTCGCGGTTCTCACTGGGATACTCAGCTAATAGCTCTTTAGGAAGTTCAAAATTAAAGTTTGAAAGTTTCATATATTTTCTATATAATAATCATCAGTTTATAAATGGTATCCTAACCTTTATGCTGAATTTAGAACAATCCATATTGTTCTCCACCATAAATATCCGTAGATATACATTCAAAGAAATAGACGCTAAAGAAGGGTAAAATAGAGATATAATAACAAAGGAAGATATACCTTATTCATTTCAAATAGCTATTGTATAAAAAGAAAAAGTCGGGATGACTGGACTCGAACCAGCGACCACACGCACCCCATACGTGTACGCTACCAACTGCGCCACATCCCGATTTTTAATTTCAGAGCGCAAAACTACTACCTTTTACAGAAACTACCAAATAAATAGATTAAAATATTTTACAACAAGGGCTATTTATTTGATATACTGAAAAGTCCTATTTTTCTATCTTCCCTAATGAAACTGTAAAAATTCCAAAATCATCTATCAGCATATCCTGCTTTTGCACTCCATTAAGAGAAAATATCCCGTCTAACTCTCGCTGACTACGGCGACGCATCACCCAATCTCTCTCTTGATGACTTTTTAGTACAAAGGCTATCGTTTTGAGTTGTGGGTGCCACGGCTGTCCTGTATAAATCAAAAAACCGTTTTCTGAAATCGACACAACTCCCTTTACCGCCTCATTAGCTAATTTATTATCACCAAAAAGTTCAAAAATACCAGATATGATAGTGATATTAGGATTATAGTCTAAACTTGTGTAGTTATCGGCTTTAAAACAATTGTAGTTAGTGAATCGTATATCTTGAAAGCCTCTTTCTCTGACGGTTTGCTCCCCTTTTTCTATATTAGCTGGTAAAAACTCATTGATGACAATTTCTACCTCTGGGTGCTTTTCTTTGATGTCAAACAAATAATTACCTACTCCTCCAGCAATATCAAGTATCTTTACTTTCTTCCCTTCGGCTTGCAAAGCTTGTATCGCTTTATCTACTTGCTCCAATAAGTGTGCTTTGCGTATACGTACGCCTCGCCACCCAATGGCATTGAGATAACTTTTGTCCATCAGTTTACCTATACCCCATTTCCCTTGAGGAATATTCTTGTAAACGTAATCCATTGAAGCTCCTGAATCAAATCCATATTCCAGTCCTATCGCCATTCCGCCACTGAGGTATCCTAACTTACTCAGTGCCCATTTCTGAAATCGGTAATAGTACTTTTCTCTATTGGGTATGAGCTCGTATTGCATTATTTCATACTCTTTTTGAGTAAAAGTATCGGGTTTCAAAGAAGGTGATACAAGAGGTGTTTCAAAAGCTCTACTGATAAACTGTTCAAGTAATTTATATACCTCTTCTCTGCCTTGCTCAAACAAAATGCCGTGGTGGAATCCTTCTAAGGTAACAAATTCTTTTATTTCAGAAGATAAGTTTACATAGAATTGTTTCTGCTGCTTGTTAATCACCACAAAGTCTTTTTCAGCTGAAAGCAGTAGTGTAGGAATAGTAATAGCAGCAGCATCTTCCACCAATCGCTTACCTGCATTAGCTAAATCTATAAGCAGTTTCCCGTTGATAGACCGCGTGATAAACCTATCGGTATCATAGGCGCGTTGCTGTTCAGGGTCACGAGTGAGCATTTTAGACTTAACATAGCTCTTTACAACAAGATTAGGTTTCACTTTTAGTGCTAATTCTATAGCTTGCTTGGCTAAGGGAACTATTAAATTGATTTCAAAAGCAGGTGCTAAAAGTGCCATTCCAGCAATACGTGGAGCAAAATCGTGTACCCAAGCCGATACAATCACCCCTCCTATGCTGTTGGCTACTACAAAAATATCCTCTTCTTGCACGCCGTATTCTTGTTGCAAAAACTTAGCAAAAGCATCTAAATCTCGTACTGAATCCATAAAAGCAGGCGATACTGAAGCTTTAGTATGCCCGTGTCCTCTCATATCAAAAGCAAAAATATTATAGGACGCAAACAGCGGGTGCGTAGCAAATTCCTGTAAGCGCTCACCGTACTCGTGACCGCGATGTATTACAATAAGTGTTTTTTGTTGAGGCTTGTAATTCCATTCGTAGAAGTATAACTCTGCCTCTTGATACCCCTTGAAAAAACCTGTATTCATCATCTTGTTATTTTATTGTGCAGGCAAAGGTACGCTTTTTAATGATAAAAACAATAAAAGTGAAGGATAATTACTTCATTAAATTAATATTTAAGGAGTATGTAATAACAAAAAAATCACTACCTTTCTTCGTAAGTAGTGATTGAAGATTGTACTCGGAGCGGGACTTGAACCCGCACAGGCATTACTGCCCACTGGATTTTAAGTCCAGCGTGTCTACCGATTCCACCATCCGAGCCTTCTATGATAAACATAAAAAAAGAGCGAAAAACGGGGTTCGAACCCGCGACCTCAACCTTGGCAAGGTTGCGCTCTACCAACTGAGCTATTTTCGCTTATTTCTTTTCCAATAAATTTGCAACTGGCTTTTCCTTTATTTGCGGTTGCAAAGGTACAACAATTATTCATTCCTGCAAATTTTTTGAATACTTTTTTTATAACTTTTTTATACTACTATTATAACCTACATTCTCTCAGGAACTTGTATGCCCAGCATTTTAAACGACTCTGCTATAATTTCTCCTATTTTCTTGCTCAACATTACCCTAAAATCACGCTTGCTCTCCTCTTCCTCTCCTAAAATTGATACATTTTGGTAAAACGAATTGAAGTCTTTTACCAAATCATACACATAATTGGCAATAATAGCAGGACTATAACTATCAGCAGCATCTTGTACAACCGACGGAAATAGGGTGATGCTCTTTAACAAAGCCTTCTCTTTTTCGTGTAAACCACTAACTTTCTCTACCGCTGCTTCATTCCTACCTCCCATTTCAGCATACTTGCGCATAATCGACTGGATACGAGCGTAAGTGTATTGTATAAACGGACCTGTATTCCCTTGAAAATCGATAGACTCTTTAGGGTCAAACAAAATACGCTTCTTGGGGTCTACTTTTAATATATAGTATTTCAAGGCTCCCAAACCTATGGTGTGATACAAGGCTTCTTTCTGCGCTTCGGTATAACCGTCGAGTTTGCCGAGTTCTTGTGAAATCTCTTTGGCAGTTTGCTCCATTTCAGCAATAAGGTCATCGGCATCTACTACGGTACCCTCGCGACTTTTCATCTTGCCACTGGGCAAATCTACCATACCATAGCTCAGGTGATATAAGTGTGATGCCCAATCGTAACCCAACTTTTTCAGGATAAGAAAAAGCACTTTGAAGTGATAATCTTGCTCGTTACCTACCGTGTACACCATTCCTTTTACGTCAGGATAGTCCTTCACACGCTGGGTAGCAGTCCCCATATCTTGCGTCATATAAACCGACGTACCATCAGCACGAAGCACCAACTTCTCATCTAAGCCATCGGCGGTAAGGTCACACCAAACGGAACCATCTTCTTTCTTGAAGAACACACCTTGCTCCAAACCCCGTTCCACAATGTCTTTCCCTAATAAATAGGTATTGCTCTCGTAGTAATACGAATCAAAATCAACACCTAAATTCTTATAAGTGACGGCAAAACCATCGTATACCCAGCCATTCATCTGTTTCCAAAGTTTTATTACTTCGGGGTTGCCTGCTTCCCATTGGCGAAGCATCTCTTGGGCTGCTACAAATATAGGAGCTTGTTTTTCCGCTTCTTCTTTGGTCTTCCCTTGTTCTACTAATTGCTGTATTTCAGCTTTGTACACCTTATCGAACGCCACATAGTAATTCCCTACTAATTTATCACCCTTCAACCCGGTATTTTCAGGAGTCTCACCATTACCAAAACGTTGCCACGCCACCATCGATTTGCAAATGTGTATCCCCCTATCGTTGATGATTTGGGTTTTATACACCTTATGTCCAGCTGCTTTTAAGATTTCAGCTACCGAATACCCTAAGAGATTGTTGCGGATATGCCCTAAGTGCAACGGTTTATTAGTATTAGGTGATGAGTATTCCACCAAAATAGCCTCTTTGCTATTAGGCGTTGCCAAACCAAACTGAGGATTATTCTTCACTTCTTTTAAAAAGTCGATGTAGTAACTATCAGCAATTACAAGATTTAAAAAACCTTTAATCACATTGAAGTCAGTTACCAAATCACCTGCTTTCTCTTTTAAGTAACCTCCTATTTGTTCTCCTATCTGCACAGGATTACCTTTGATATGACGCAATAGCGGAAACACCACAAGAGTAACATCGCCCACAAACTCTTTTTTAGTCTGTTGCAATTCAACGCTTTCTAAGCTCACACCATACAGTTCTTGTACAGCTTGTAATATATATTGTTTAAGAGTATCGTTTAAGTTCAACATTTGCAAATTCTTTCTTTTGAGAGGGCAAAGGTACAAATAATTTAATATATAAAAACATTTTGCTTTCAGTTTTATTCCCAGCGCCCACCTTCTTATCCTCTTCTTTTCCTCACTTTATCCCCCTTCTCCTTTTAGTCATCTATCGTTATTAACCCACTGTAGACCCACTGTAGACCCACTGTAGACCCACTGTAGACCCACTGTAGACCCACTGTAGACCCACTGTAGACCCACTGTAGACCCACTGTAGAGCCACTGTAGACCCTCTATAAAGCCACTATAGACCCTCTATAAAGCCACTCATTGTTCAATTATCCTATAAGCTTTGTATAATCCTCTCCCAATTTCACCATTAACCATTAATCATTAACCACTCGTATAGCCCGCACCTAATCTACTAATTTACCGACCATTATCCCACAACTCAAATAAAATGTTAAAATTTTTCTAATAAAAATTTGGTAGTTACAAAAAAAGAGAGTACCTTTGGCTCGCTTTTTAAGACATTTATTGGGCAATGAACTTTCCATCTGATTTAAAATACACTAAAGAACACATATGGGTGCGCATCGAAGGTGATATAGCCACAGCAGGCATTACCGATTTTGCACAACACCAATTAGGCGACATTGTGTATGTGGAAGTAGAAACCATAGGCGATACCCTTAATGAAGATGAAATATTTGGCAGTATCGAAGCCGTAAAAACAGTATCCGATTTATTTATGCCCCTCACGGGCGAAGTAATCGCGTTTAATGAACCGCTAAACCAAAAACCTGAGAAAGTAAATACCGACCCATATGGCAAAGGGTGGATAATACAACTGAAAATAAGCGATATTACCCAGTTAGATAATCTACTCTCAGCCGAAGCTTATAAAACCCTAATAAATGCTTAAAAAACACAAATACACTTTGTTATGGGGTATATGGACGATAGCTATTATCACTCTAAGTCTTATCTCATCCAGCGAAATGCCCAAAGCACCTCGCATTCCCTATTTAGACAAAGTCGCTCATTTCAGCTTCTATTTCGGTTACACAGTACTGTTTATATTAGCATTTAGAAGTAAATTATGGGCAGTAATCACCGCCTTGTTTTTAGGCGCAACAATGGAAATATTACAAGGCTTACTCACCACTACTCGCTCTGCCGACTATATTGATATGCTCTTCAATACATTTGGCACAGTTGTTGCTCTACTGTTTATGAGAAAGTATGAAAAGCTTTTCAGATAAAAAGTATATTTAATAACCTTTTAAAAGAAAATCATTATGCAACCTAAAAAAAATCCGAAAGCCGATTTGGCAAAAAGTAGCGGATTGTTCTTTGCCATAGGATTCGCTCTTGTATCAGCCCTTACCTTATGGGGGTTCGAAACAAAAGTGTATGACAAAAGCGTTCAAGACAACCGTACGTCAGATGTGGATAAGGCTCTTGACGAAAATCAAGAGAACTACACAATGGAGACCCCTCCTGAAACTCCACCACCTCCACCACCTCCAGCCCCTACAGTGGTAGAGGAAGTAAAAGTAGTGGAAAACGATACTAAAATCGAAGAACAAGTAATTGGTACTACTGAAACTACTAAAAATGAGCAAATAGCTAAAGTAGAAGAAATTAAACAAACTGTAGTAGAAGAAGCTCCTGATGTAGATGTGCCTTTTACTATTATCGAAGATAAACCTATGTTCGAAGCTTGTAAAAACGTTCCTAAAGATCAACAAATGAAATGTTTTCAAGAAAACTTGAACAAACACGTAGTAAAGAACTTTAGCTATCCACAAGCTGTCGCCGAAATGGGTATTCAAGGAAAAGTATTTGTAAACTTCCGCATCAATACCGATGGTACTATTACCGTTTTAGGAGTGCGTGGTCCCGATAAAATTTTGGAAGATGATGCTAAGAAGCTTATTATGAAACTTCCTAGACTTATCCCTGGTAAACAACGTGGTAAACCTACACCAGTTACCTTTGCTTACCCTATCAACTACAAATTACAAAACAACTAAAAAACAAAAGCCAATAGTAAAATGCTATTGGCTTTTTTATTTAACGTCAGTTCGATATATACAATACTGATTTACAGCTGTGTTTACATTGTAATCTGTGAAATCTAATAGCGAAGCTAGTCATCCGTGGATTTTTGTTCCATAATATTAAAATCTATTTGTGTTTAAATCCGTGCAATCTGTGTAATCTGTGCGAGACTTTCAGGCAACTTGTTGCCTATTTGTTTGATTTGTGAAGATTTATAAGATTTCTGTAGCGTAAGCCACACTTTTCTTACGTCGAACTCATATCATTTAATAATTCTACATTATTGTTAAGCAAAAATGATTTGCATTTGTTTGTAGAGTCAAAGTCTTCAATAACTGAATATGTAAGGCAATTCGCGATTCTTAAGGTAATCAGTCTTAATCTTAACTTTTAACTAATCGCTCCACAAGGCTTCTATCATTCGCCAATCGCTGTATTTTATTCTGTCCGCCGAGTTTTCCTTGCGACTTCATATAAGAAGCAAAACCGCTTTCGGGAACTTCGGTAATTTTGAGTGGTTGGAGTACTTTACCTTGTATGAGGTCGTAGTAGTACATATTCTGTTTTTGTAACGCCTCATCTATCACTTGGGCAAAGCGTTTCATATCAGTAGGTTTTTGCTCAAATTCTACAAACCACTCGTGATAAGGCAATTCACCTCCTACCGGATTTACCTGAGGAGCGACCGTAAATTCTGTGATACGCGCTCCTGTAGCCTCTAACCCCTCGCGCATTGCCTCTTCCACTTCTTTGCCAATCACGTGTTCGCCAAAAGCCGAAATAAAATGCTTAATGCGCCCTGTAACTACGATGCGGTAAGGCGCAAGCGAAGTAAATTGCACCGTGTCGCCTATGTTGTAACCCCAAAGGCCGGCATTGGTAGAAATAATGAGTACATAGTTCACCCCCAATTGTACGTCCTGCAAAGCCACTCGTTTGGGAGCATCACTGAAGAAAGTATCAGCTTCTACAAACTCGTAAAAAATACCCGAATTGAGCAATAAGAGCATTCCTTTCTCTGTCTGACTATCTTGATAGGCAAAGAATCCCTCGCTGGCGGGATAGAGTTCTATGCTATCCACTTTGCGCCCGATGAGGTGCTCAAATTGTTGGCGATAAGGCTCGTAGTTCACCCCTCCATAAATAAACAAGTTGAAATTAGGAAACAGTTTTCCTACTTTAATACCAGAGCGCGTGTACAATCGCTCGAAGTACATCAGCACCCACGAAGGTATCCCGCTGATGAGAGTCATATTTTCAGAAAAAGTTTCGGTAACAATCGCTTCTACTTTGGTCTCCCAATCTTCTATACAGTTGGTTTTATACGAAGGCATACGATTGCGCTGCAAATAAGCAGGCACATAGTGTGCCACGATGCCCGAAAGTCGTCCTGTTTTAATGCCGTTTTTTTCACCTAAAATAGGACTTCCTTGCAAGAAAATCATCTTTCCTTCTACAAAATCGGCTTTTTTAGTCTCGTGTATATAACATAAAATCGCATCACGTGCTGCCTGAATATGGAAGGGCATCGAGTCTTTGGTAATAGGGATATACTTCGCCCCGCTGGTAGTCCCTGAAGTCTTGGCAAAATAGAGCGGTTTGCCTTTCCATAGCACATCTTTTTCGCCTTCCACTACCCTATCGATATAAGGACGCAAGGCTTCATAATCGCGTATAGGCACGCGGGCAACAAAATCTTCATACGTTTGGATTTCCTCAAAATGATGGTCACGCCCAAAAGCCGTATTTTTGGCTTGTTCTATAAGCGACAGGAATACTTTTTGTTGTGTGTCTATTGGAGCTTTAACCCAGCGGTCTATCTTTTTTTTAACGATAGAGGCAAATATTTTGGATATATATGATTTAATCATAATGAAGTCTGTTTGACTCCGCAAAGATACTACTTTTTTTAATTTGGAATACGATAAGTATTAATTTTATAACAAAGCCATTCCTCTCTCCGCATCATTTTATGCTATTGAGAAGAATGGCAAAAAAGTTTTCTTGGATATTCACAAACTCCAAGAGTTATTTTTAGTAAGGTATATCGTCTTCGGTTGAAGCTGTTGAAGGTGCACCAAAAGCCTGCTCCGGATTGGCAGTAGGCACTGTTTCAAAAGCTACATTTTCATTCATCTTCGAAACAAATTCTTGTGTTCCCATAGGTAAATAGCTTCCACTGTCGTATTCCTCTAAGTTAGCAAACCTTCCCAAATGTCCTTCAAACTTCAATCGGATACTATCCAAACCTCCATTGCGGTGTTTAGCCACAATAAATTCAGCTTGTCCAGCGGTAGGTGTTCCTGATTCGTCGTCCCATTCTGTAATTTTATAGTATTCAGGACGGTAGATAAACGATACAATATCGGCGTCTTGCTCAATAGCTCCTGATTCACGTAAGTCGGATAACTGCGGACGCTTTTGCTGTCCAGGACGTGATTCCACATTACGCGAAAGCTGTGAAAGCGCTATTACGGGTATGTTCAACTCTTTTGCAAGAGCTTTTAAGTTACGAGAAATTGTAGAAATCTCTTGCTCGCGGTTACCCACTCCTTTGCTACCTCCTGCCGTCATCAACTGTAAGTAATCAATAATAATTAGCTGAATGCCGTGCTGTGTAGAGAGTCGGCGCGCTTTAGCTCGGAGGTCAAAAATTGATATAGAAGGCGTATCATCTATAAAAAGAGGAGCTTTTTCTAGGTCTTTCACCTTAGTATTTAGCACATACCACTCGTGCTCTTCCAACTTCCCTGTACGCAATTTCTCTGACGACAAACCTGTTTCTGAGGAAATCAAACGCGTAATAAGCTGTACCGACGACATTTCCAACGAGAAAAACGCTACGGGTATCCCCTGCCCTACTGCTATATTTCTTGCCATAGAAAGCGTGAGGGCTGTTTTCCCCATACCTGGGCGTGCCGCTACGATAATAAGGTCGCTCGCTTGCCAACCTGAGGTGAGTTGGTCAAGCTTGGTAAAGCCCGAAGGTACTCCACTAAACCCATCAGTTTTATTAGAGAGGTCTTGTATTTTCTTGAGTGCTTTTATCACCAAATCTCCCGCTGCTTCACTGGAACGTTTTAGGTTACCTTGTGTTACTTCATAGAGCTTCTGCTCAGCACTGTCCAACGAATCAAACACATCGCGAGTATCGTCGTAAGCGTCTTCTATAATTTCCGAAGAAATTTCAATGAGCTTGCGCTTGATGAACTTCTGTAAAATAATACGCGCGTGAAATTCTACGTTAGCAGATGATGATACTCGTTGGGTGAGATTAATAAGGTAAAACTCTCCTCCCACCGCCTCCAAATTGCCATTTTTGCGAAGTTGTTCTGCCACCGTAAGCAGGTCGATAGCTTCCGATTCGTTGAAAAGTTCAAAGATAGCTTGATAGATAAGTTGATGTTGCTTTTTATAAAAAACTTCAGGGTTGAGTATATCTATCACATCATCAACGCCTTTCTTGTCAATGAGCATAGCTCCCAAGATAGCTTCTTCAAGATTGAGGTCTTGTGGAGGGAGCTTTCCTCGCTCTAAACTCACTTGTGTTCGCGAGAATGGTTGTATTGCAGGAACAATTTCTGGTACTGATGTGTTTTCTGTTTCGTTCATACGGCAAAGATACGAAATAGTTTAATTTTGGGTAGATGATTTTACCCACAAACACTGTTAATAGTCTGTTGATAACTTCTGAAAAGTTTTCTTTACTCTTCTATTTAGCAACCGTTTACTATCTTCATTTTATAAAAAAAGCGCTTAAATAGCGCCTTTATAAGTTGTTGATATTATCATTTTCTTACTTCTCACTGAACACCCCCATCGCGAGGTACTTGTTCATTCGTTTTTCAACCAATTTATCGGTGGGAAGCTTCTTCAAATCCTTATAAGTGTCCAATATCACTTTGCGAACAGTAGCAAACATCATTTCGCGATCGCGATGTGCCCCCCCGAGTGGTTCTTTAATAATCTCATCTATCAGTTTTAACTTCTTCATATCAGGAGCGGTGAGTTTTAGTGCTTCAGCAGCTTCTTTTTTGTACTCCCAGCTACGCCATAATATAGAGGAACAAGACTCTGGCGATATTACCGAATACCAAGTATTTTCAAGCATATACACTTTATCACCTACACCGATACCTAGCGCTCCTCCCGAAGCTCCTTCGCCTATGATAAACACTATTACAGGCACTTTTAAACGTGACATCTCCAATATATTGCGAGCAATAGCTTCTCCTTGTCCGCGTTCTTCAGCTTCAATACCAGGGAAAGCTCCTGGCGTGTCTACAAAACTCACTATAGGAATGTTAAACTTTTCAGCTTGTTTCATCAATCGCAAGGCTTTGCGATACCCTTCGGGGTTTGCCATACCAAAATTGCGATATTGTCGCATCTTAGTATTTACTCCTTTTTGCTGACCAATAAACAAAAAACTCTGGTCATCTATCTTTCCAAAACCTCCTATCATCGCCTTATCGTCTTTCACTGTACGGTCGCCGTGAAGTTCCAAAAAAGTGTTTCCTGCAAGTGAGTTGATATAGTCAAGAGTATAAGGTCTCTCTAAGTGACGAGAGATTTGCACTCGTTGCCACGCCGTAAGATTACCATAAACTTCCTTCTTTACTTGGTTGAGTTTCTTTTCTATCTTCTTGCAAGCATCAGTCATATCCACATCACTTTCATTACCGATGACCTGACACTTTTCCATCTGTTCTTCAAGCTCTTTAATAGGTTGTTCAAAATCTAAATATTCCATAAACTAAGCGTTATTTGATTTTTTAGAATGCAAAGATATAAAATAATTTTGAATTACGAACTAATATTTTTTGTTTATAAGCTTACCTCCCTTTTTTTGTCCGGCAATTCTTCCAAGCAATTAAATGATTATCAACGTTTGTTCAATATAACTCCAACTAATTTGCTAATTTAATCTCCCGTCTCTTCTATCCCACCCATCTTACCTCGTCCCTCTCGTCCTCATTTGCCAATTTCCAAATTTACTAATTCTCTAATTTCCCAATCCGCCTATCCACTTTCCGTCATAACCCTAATACCTATGCCCTAAGCCCCCACACCTCCCCATTTACTAATTTTCTAATTTGCTAATTCTCTAATTTTTCTTCCCTTTTTCCGTCACCACATTCCCCCTTTTCCGTCATACTCCCCCCTAGTACCTATGACCTAAGGCCTATCACCTATTCCTTTTCTTTCGCCTCGAAACCCTGTTTTTAACATTTTTAGCGTTGTTATATCACATTATGATTCAACTACTTACATACCCTTTCTATACCAATCGTCCAAGATTCGTATAAGCTTCCTATAAGCTCTCTATAAGCTAACCCCACCCTTCTCACAGCCTTTTTGCACCAATTTTTCTCTCAACCCTATTCCGATTTTCTTCATTTTCTTCCGATACCTCCTTAGTACCTCTGTTTCCTCTCCAACCCTTCTCGAAAACTCAGAGTTTTTCGGAGTTTTTTCGACAATTCTCAAATGTATGACTCATCCGGTCTGTCTACAAGTTCGACCTGCCAAATAACTATTTTCATCTCTTCCTTTTACCAATTTGCTAATTTCTAAATTTACTAATCTACCAATTTTTGTTTAATTTCTAAGGCATAACCTCACTCCTTTAAATCGAAGTTACGTTGTCTTAAAAAATATTTTTCTTTTTTCTTTTCTATTAAAAAAAACTTCCGTACTTTTACCGAAATTTTTTAAACCAATACATTTTCGTTGCATAACGTAAGTATCATATATAAAATTACTAAAAATATAAAATTTAAAATTATGACAAAATTTAGAACAGAATCCGACCTTATCGGCGACTTGCAAGTGCCCGCCGATGCTTATTATGGCGTACAAACACAACGCGCCATCGAAAACTTCCGCATTACAGGAACTAAAATGGGTGATTACCCTGAGTTTGTAAAAGCTATTGGTTATGTAAAACTCGCCGCAGCTCAAACAAACCACGCTTTGGGATTACTCCCCGACGAACTACTCAAACCTATTTCTGAGGCTTGCAAAGAAGTAATCGAGGGGAAGTTTAACCATCAGTTCCTCGTAGATATGATTCAAGGAGGGGCTGGTACTTCGGTGAATATGAACGCTAATGAAGTAATAGCCAATCGCGCCTTGGAAATTATGGGGTATCCTCGCGGTGATTACCAACACTGCTCTCCTAACGACCACGTGAATCAATCACAGTCTACAAACGACGCTTACCCTACTACTGTAAAGTTAGCTGTTATCAAGATGAACGAAACGCTCATCAAGCGCCTATCATTGCTCATTGAGGCTTTTCGGAAGAAAGGTAAAGAGTTCGCCGATGTAATAAAAATGGGTCGTACCCAGTTGCAAGATGCCGTACCTATGACGCTTGGTCAAGAATTTGAAGCTTTTGCAGCCAACCTCGAAGAAGAAATCGCCCGCTTGCAAAGCAACGCCAAGCTCTTCTTGGAAATCAATATGGGAGGTACCGCCATTGGTACAGGACTCAATGCTCCTAAGGGATATGCCAAACTATGTGCCGAAAACTTGGCTAAACTCACAGGCGAAGCCTTCGTTACTGCTTCTAACTTGGTAGAAGCTACCCCTGATACCGGTTCATATGTAATTTATTCCTCTGCGTTAAAACGTATGGCTGTAAAACTCTCTAAGATTTGTAACGACTTGCGTTTGCTCTCTTCAGGACCTCGTGCAGGACTCAACGAAATCAACCTGCCTAAAATGCAACCTGGTTCGTCTATTATGCCCGGCAAAGTAAACCCTGTTATCCCCGAAGTAGTGAACCAAGTGTGCTTCAAAGTGATTGGTAATGACCTTACCGTTACCTTCGCCGCTGAGGCAGGTCAGTTGCAACTCAACGTAATGGAACCCGTGCTCTGCCAGTGCATTATCGAGTCTATCGTATTCTTAGAACGCGCTATCGACACCTTGCGCACCAAGTGTATCGAAGGTATTACCGCCAATCGCGAAGTATGCCTCAATATGGTAAAACACAGTATCGGTATCGTTACAGCGCTAAACCCACATATAGGGTATAAAAATAGCACCAAGATAGCCAAAGAAGCCCTTGAAACAGGTAAGTCAGTGTACAATTTAGTATTAGAACACGGCTTGCTTTCTAAGGATAAGCTAGATGAGATTTTAGACCCCAAGAATATGTTAGGCGTTTAATAATTTATAAATTTAGAGATTTCAATATTCAACAAGAAAAGGCGTAACCTTTTTTAATATCAACTTCCAGTTACGCCTTTTCTTATAAAAACCAACAAAAATGTTAAGAGATAATACTACCCGTGCTAAGAATGCCATAATAATGTTGTGGATATCCTTTGCTTTTTTATTCATATTTCTGATTTCAGATATTTTTGAACTATATATTATTAGAGAGTTCCTTGTAGGTGAAATAGATGACGAATTGTTTGCAAGAGCTGAACTGAGTGATACTTTCTCAGGTATAGTAGGTATTTTGTGGCTTGTGATATTCATTATAATGAGTATTCTTTTTTTGATGTGGTTCAGGCGCGCTTATTACAACTTGCACCAACTGAAAAATAACCTCTCATATACCGATGGTTGGGCAGTAGGGAGTTGGTTCATTCCTTTTGCTAACTGGGTACTCCCATATCGCATAATGAAAGAAATATACGATAGTACTCGCAATCTTTTCATACAAAGGGGAGACATACAACCCAAACTACCTACTAATTTTGTAACCATTTGGTGGACGATTTCAATTATTTCTTCTGTAGTAAATTACTTTGTTTTTAGAGCCTCTATGCTTGATGACCCTACTATCGAGATGTCATATACAACTTCAATTATAAATGTGATTGGTACCCTTTTGTTAATCATTTCCCTTTTTCTATGCATCAAAGTCGTAAAAGATTACGCCAAGGTAGAGCCCTTATTATCCAATCTTCAAAAAGACAAAACTAATACTAATAATTTATGAAACACTATTTTAGAACAGTAAGTACCCTGCTAAGTTTACTACTCTCTCCTTATTTATTAGCCCAGCACAAGCCTTTGGGTGGTTTTGCTTATGGCACTCTCTCAGCCCCTACGGGTAAAGAATGGGAGTCAGTAGAAGAACTCTCGCTTAACAAAGAGTACCCCCGTGCTTATTTCTTCTCGTTTAAAGACGAAAAGACGGCTACCCAAGTATTGCCTGAACATTCTCCCTATTGGAAATCTCTCAATGGACAATGGCAATTCCACTGGTGCAAAACTCCCGAAGAGCGTCCCAAAGACTTCTATAAACCCGATTTCGACGCTTCTGCTTGGGAGTTGATTCCTGTACCTTCTAACTGGAATATTCAAGGTATCCAAAAAAACGGTACGCTCAAATATGGAGTGCCTATCTATGTAAACCAACCCGTGATTTTCTATCACGAGCGCAAGGTAGACGATTGGCGTAAAGGAGTAATGCGCACTCCTCCTAAAACGTGGACAACCTATGAGTATCGCAATGAGGTAGGCTCTTATATTCGCGATTTTGAAGTACCTACCGATTGGGACGGTCGTGAAATCTTCATCGATTTCGATGGAGTAGACTCTTTCTTCTACCTTTGGATTAATGGGCAGTATGTAGGCTTTTCTAAAAACTCACGCAATGTGGCTTCTTTTGATATTACCAAATATCTACACAAAGGCAAGAATAAAGTAGCCGTAGAAGTATACCGCAATTCCGATGGTTCTTTTCTCGAATCACAAGATATGTTCCGCCTACCTGGTATATTCAGAACAGTAGCCTTGCGCAGTACTCCTAAGGTGCAAATCTTTAACCTCAACATTCTTACAGATACCCAAAACCTCACCGATTGGCAGTTAAAAGTCAATGCCGAAGTGCGTAACCTCAGCCCAAAAGCAGTCAAAGATTATCAAGTGCGCTATAACGTATACGAAGTCTCATTGTATAAAGACGACGTTACCTCTACTGCTACCAAAGGAAGTATTCCCCTAAAAGCGGTAGCTCCTAACACTATCGATAAAGTGAGCGGTACAATAACCGTAAAGAATCCTAAACTATGGTCGGCTGAGGAGTCTCATCGTTATGTGCTCGTAGCTCAACTTTTGGATAAAAAAGGGAAGGTGGTAGAAACAGTATCGTCTTACTTTGGCTTTAGAAAAGTTGAAATCAAAGATACTAAGGCTGAAGACGATGCTTTCGGAAAGGCAGGAAGGTATTATTATCTCAATGGTAAAACTATCAAATTTAAAGGCGTAAACCGTCACGAAAGTCACCCCGCACAAGGACACGTGCTCACACATCAACAAATGGAAGAAGAGGTGATGATGATGAAGCGAGCCAATATCAACCACGTGCGCAACTCTCACTATCCACCCGACCCTTATTGGTTTTACCTCTGCGATAAGTATGGTATTTATTTAGAAAACGAAGCTAATATAGAGTCTCACGAGTATTACTACGGCAAAGAATCACTTTCTCACCCTAAAGAATGGGAAAAGGCACATACAGCCCGCGTAACCGAAATGGTAGAGGCTACCTATAATTCGCCTGCCATTGTGATATGGTCACTTGGTAATGAAGCAGGCCCTGGTCAGAACTTTGTAACGGCTTATAATCACCTCAAAACACTCGATACTTCTCGCCCTGTACAATACGAGCGCAATAACGACATCGTAGATATGGGCTCTAACCAATACCCTTCCGTAGCGTGGGTACAGGGTGCTGCTACAGGTAAGTACGACATCAAATATCCGTTTCACATCTCGGAATACGCACATTCTATGGGTAATGCGGTAGGGAATCTCGCCGATTATTGGGAGGCTATCGAAAGCTCCAACTTTCTATGCGGAGGTGCTATCTGGGATTGGGTAGACCAAGCGATGTACAACTATACCAAAGACGGCATTCGTTATCAAGCCTATGGAGGTGATTTTGGCGATTTCCCTAACGATGGTCAGTTTGTGATGAACGGCATTATCTTTGCCGATAGAACAGTAAAACCACAGTACTACGAAGTGCAGAAAGTGTATCAGAATATAGGCGTGAAAAAACTTAATAGTTTTACTTTTGAAATTTTCAATAAAGGCTATTTTACCGATCTTTCAAACTATGAGGGTATATGGAAACTCTATAAGAACGGTGTGCTTGTAGAAGAGCGTCCTTTTGAAGTGCCTTCTGTGATGCCACAGCAAAAATCAAGTGTGACCATTACCTCTGTAACCTTAGATAGCAATGAAGAATATTACAGTATTGTAGAATTCCGCCTTAAAGCAGATACTCCTTGGGCTAAAAAAGGATTTGTGCAAGCTCGCGAACAATTCTTAGTGCAACCTGCTACCCAAAAGCCTTCTCTTTCTTCTGTAGCCAAAGGAGAAAAACTCACCCTTAGCAAAGACAAAAAGACCATTACCGGAAAAGACTTTTCAGTAACTTTTGATTTCGATAAAGGTACGATAGGCACACTCCGCTATGGTGAGCATACTATTATTGCCAACAGCGACCTAAGTCTCAACGCTTTCCGCGCCTTCACCAATAACGACAACTGGATATACGAACAATGGTTCGAAAAAGGATTGCATAACCTGCATCATAAAGCCATTGCTTCCTCTGTAAAACCTAATAAAGAAGGTGGTTATACATTCTTTTTCACGGTGGAATCACAAGCGCCTAATGCAGCTAAAATAACAGGGGGTGCGAGCTCAGGGCGCAATAAGATAGAGGAACTTACTCACCAGAAGTTTGGTGCAAACGACTTCAAGTTCACTACCAACCAAATTTTCACCGTCTATCCCGATGGCTCTATCGAACTACAAGCCAGCGTGGTGTCTAACGATGCCTCTTTGGTATTGCCAGAATTGGGCTATTTACTCAAACTGCCTAAGCAATACGAAAATTTCACCTATTACGGTCGCGGTAAACAAGATAATTATCCCGACCGCAAATCGGGGGCTTTTGTAGGTCTCTACAGCGGTAAGGTAGCCGATGAATTTGTGCCTTTCCCTAAACCACAAGATATGGGGCAACACCAAGAAACCCGCTGGGCAGCTCTTACCAATGCTCAGGGCGCCGGCGCAGTGTTTGTGGGGGCTGAACCGCTATCGGTAGCAGCTTTACCTTATAAAGCTATCGATATGACTTTGGCAGGACACCCCTACCAATTACCAGAATCTGATGGCGTGTACTTGCAACTGAACATAGGCAACACAGGTTTGGGTGGACATAGTTGCGGTCCTCGTCCGTTGTTGCGTGACCGTTTGTTAGCAACCCCTCATAATTTCGGTTTCATCATTCGTCCAGCCAAAGAAGATTTGCAAACCATAACCAATGTAAGTGCAAGCGGTGAGCAACCTCTTTCTATTACTCGTAGCAAAGTAGGAAAAGTATCTATCAGTACAGCCAATGCCCTTGCAACTATCTATTACAGCATCAATAATAGCAAAGCACAGAAATACACCCTTCCTTTCGATTTGCCTAACGGAGGTATTGTAAAAGCATGGTTTGCAGGTAATGAAACTCAGAAATACACCCTTACTTTCGGTAAAGCCGAAAGCACGGCAATGGAAGTAATTTTCGCCAGCAGTGAAGAAGCAGGCGTAGGTGACGCCAAACATTTAGTAGATGGCGACCCCAATACCATTTGGCACTCCGCCTATTCAGTTACTGTAGCCAAACACCCACATTGGGTAGATTTCGATATGGGAAAGGTAGTTAATGTAAAAGGCTTTAGCTTTACCCAGCGCACTGATAGCTGGAGCGGAAAGGTAAAAGATTACCAAATACAACTGAGCAACGACGGTAAGAACTGGGGCGAACCCGTGAAAGTAGGAGCTTTTAAAGATGTGAGTAGCGCCCAACAAGTGTTGCTCGACAAAGTTACAAAAGCACGCTATGTGCGTTTCACCGCCCTAAGTGATTTCTATGGCGAAGATTTCGCCACAGGTGCCGAATTTATGGTGATATTAGAATAGAAATTTAATTTGTTGTCATTGTAAGTTAAATTAAATTTAATTGAGGGGAGGCTGGCTCTTTAAGAGCCAGCCTCTTCTGTTATTCGTTATTCACCATTCGTCCCTACACCCCCTCTCCTTGGGAGAGGGACGGGGTGAGGATTCCCTTTCTTTCGTCTCGAAACCCCTTTTTTAACATTTTTACCCTTGTTGTATCATATTATTAATCAACTATTTATATACCCTTTCTATACCAATCTTCCAAGATTCGTATAAGCTTCCTATAAGCTCTCTATAAGCTAACCATACCCATCTAATAGCCTTTTTTCATCAAAAACCCTCTCTCGCCTCTTCCGAACTTCTCCGTTTCCTTCCGCTCTCTCTAACCTATTCGATTTGTCCGACAAGTCTCACCTATCAATAAACAATTTTTATCACTACTCATTTACTAATTTTCTAATTCTCTCATTTTCTCATTTCTGGCATTATTGGCATTTCTGGTATTATTATTATTTTCTTATTTTTCCTTATATATTTTACATCGTAATAAAAAATAATTAAAAATCTGCAAAAATATTTGTTTTATATTCCTTTTATTAATATATTTGCGCCATTAAATAACCAATAGAAAGTTTTGGAAGTATGAAACGAAAAATCTTCTTATTGCTAATAGCTCTATGGAGTACTACCTCTCTGCTATGGGCACAAAACAAACAAATTTCCGGTACTATTACCGATGAGAAAGGCACTCCTCTTCCCGGAGTGAGTGTGCAAATCAAATCAACTACCCGTGGGGTAGCTACTGATTTTGATGGTAAATATAGCATTGAAGCCTCTCCAGGCAACGTGCTATTGTTCAGTTTTATGGGCTATGCCTCCCAAGAAAAAACCGTTGGCAAGGGGGGGGGTAATAGCTTGATTATCAATGTACAGCTGAAAGAAGATACCCAAGAATTGGGCGAAGTAGTAGTAGTGGGCTATGGTACCCAAAAGAAAGAAAACCTTACGGGAGCTGTAGCAGCGGTAGACGCTAAGAAATTAGCCAGCCGTCCGGCAACAAGCATTACCAAAGCCTTGCAAGGAAGTGTAGCCGGGGTTACCGTTATCTCTCGTCCTGGAGGTACGACTCTTAACATTCGCGGGCGCGGTAACTTAGGTAATTCCGACCCTCTCTATATCGTAGATGGTATAGAGGTAAGTAGCAATTTCTTCAATGCTATGAATCCTAATAGTATTGAGAACATCTCTTTCTTAAAAGACGCTTCTTCGGCAGCTATCTATGGAGCAAAAGCTGCTTATGGCGTAGTATTGGTAACTACAAAAGCCGCCAAAACAGGCGTAATGCAAATTAGTTATGAAGGTGCTACAGGAGTACAAATGCCTACCTACTTACCTAAGATGGTAAATTCAGCTGAATATGCCGAAATGTATCGCTTAGCCGAACGCAACACAGGTGTCCCTGAAGCCAACCTTACTTTTACCGATGAGATGATACAAAAGTATCGTGATGGCTCTGACCCCGACCGCTATCCCAATACCAATTGGTTCGACCTCATTGTGCGTAAACAAAGCTTTATTACCAAACACAACGTACAATTCTCAGGAGGCGTAGAAAAGTTCAAATATCTATTAGACGGAGGTTTCTTTAGAGAAGAAGGAGCTTCAAGAGGTGATGTAACCGACCGCTACAACTTGAACTCCAAAACTTCTTCCGATATTAAAAAATGGCTTACCCTTACTTCTAATATTAATTTCATCTATACCAAACATAACAATACTCGCGGTGGTATTAACTTTGTAGAGGCTTTACGCGTACCTCCCACCCAAGTAGCCAAACATTCTAATGGTGAATGGGGTACTGTTCGTAACGGGCGACAAACAACTTCTGAAGAAACCAACGCAAACCCTTACCGTTCTTGGGCTGAAAATGGCAGAAGTAGTTCTACAGCGCGTCGTCTTTTAGGTTCTATCGCTGCCGAAGTACGTCCGTTCGAAAAAGTAAAAGTTACCAATCAGTTCGCTTATAGTTATTATGATTATCGAGGGTTCTCTTTTGCTAACAGAAAGAAAGGTGTACCAAGTTTCCTAAATCCTGCTTCTGGAATTATTGCAGGTACAGCATCCACTAATAACCAAATGGACTTAGATTGGTTCTATTCCGATAAGTTTATCTATGACGGCTGGCTTAACTACGACCAGACCTTTAACGACCTACACGCCGTAACCTTAATGATAGGGGCGCACACCGATATCTATTCGTTTAGGCGTCTTACCGTAGGACGTAAAAACTTCGCCAGCAATGATATGAACGACTTTTCAGGTGGTTCTTTAAAAGAAGTAGACCAAATACTCACAGACACAAAAAATAATATAAATTATTACGAAGAAGAAAGTATCAATTCTTATTTTGGTAGGATAGGTTACACTTACGACCAAAAATACCTATTCGAAGCCAATTTCCGTGCCGATGCTTCTTCTCGTTTCGCTAAAAAAGGTCGTTGGGGCTACTTCCCCTCTTTTTCAGTGGGCTGGCGTGTAGACCAAGAGAAGTTTATGGAAAATGCCACTTGGCTCGACGGACTCAAATTGCGCGCCTCTTGGGGTGAGAATGGTAATATTAAAAACATAGGATTATACGATACCTATTCTACTTACGATAGTGGAGGTACTACGGTATTAGGTGGAGTAAGCGTTCCTACCCTTACCGAAGGACGTATAGGAAACCCAGACCTTACTTGGGAAACTACTGCTTCCACTAACATAGGTCTTGATTTGAGTATTGGTAAAGGGCTCATCAATATCACCGCCGACTTATACAACCGCTTAACAAAAGGTATTCTTATTCGTGCTAATGATATAATGGCTGAAACTGGCCTCTCTTCTAGTCAAATACCTGCACGTAATGTAGGTAAAGTACGTAATAAAGGTATTGAGTTAGTACTCTCTCATTATAAATCTTTTGGTGACTTCAGTTATAACGTTTCTTTAAATGGCACTTTTAACCACAACGAAATTGTCGACTTAGGTGATAAAGTAGACCAATTACCTCCTGAGGATCTTTGGATATACAAAAAAGGAGGTTCTATTGGCGATTTCTATATGTATGACTCCAATGGTCTCTATACCCCACAAGAGATTACTGACGGAAAATTTGTGCCTCTGGGAGAACAAGTCCCTGAAGCTGGTATGATTCGTTATGTAGACATTAACGGCGATGGAAAAATTGATGCCAAAGACCGTACTGTAGTAGGTAATGATGTCCCTAAATACACCTATGGAGTAAACATTGAACTTAACTACAAAAACTTCTCTTTCTCCATAATGGGGCAAGGTATTCAAGGCGTAAAAGTATATCTAAGGAATGAAGCCTCACAATCATTCTTTGATAACTCTGTACCTCGTGAGTGGCAAAGAGATAACTGGACAACCGAAAATCAAGGAGCTTCTTATCCTAAACTTTTTGTCCCTTCTGATGCTCGTTATAAATATAACACGCAAACTTCATCTTTTTGGTTATTTAATGCCGATTATTTCAGAATTAAAAACATAACCCTTGGGTATACACTACCCGATGAAGTACAAAAGATATTAGGAGTAACCAATGCACGTGTATATCTTTCAGGTGAAAACCTCTTTACTTTTAGAGGCGATAAACGTATGAAAGATTTCGATCCCGAAGTAGCCAGTGGTCGTGGTTATTCATTGGTGTTAAAAAGCTATATCGCTGGCTTGTCTTTTTCTTTCTAACCTATCATAACTATTAAATTTAAAGACAATGAAAAATATCATACAAAAATCATTTATTGCGCTTGCCTTAATGGGTACAATGAGTTGTGGCGATGACTTTTTCGATAAAACCCCACAAGATTCATTAGATCCTTCAAAGATAGATGAACGTCTTTTTATAGGGCTCCGAAATGGTATCTATCGCCATTTAAATGATGGCTATGGCGGAATTTTCGAAGACGGATATGCCGATAATGGCTATTCACGAAATCTGTGGGATAGTAATGGTAGTTCTGTACAAGGAAATACACTTACATCCTCTCAAGATTATGGTTATAATGGCTTTTACTCAGGCATACGTGCTTGTAACCAAGTTATTGAACAAGTCGATAACTTTCAACAGATTTCAGCCAATTTACGTGAGAAGTATAAAACTGAAGCTCGCGTAATGCGCGCGTGGATTTACGGAAACCTTACGCTTTATTTTAATAATGTACCTTTCGTAACCACCGTTGCCAATGATTACCCCGATGGGTTAGCCCAAACACCAGCCTCTGAAATCAGAACGTGGGTGCTTAAAGAGTTAGACGAAGCCATTGCTATATTGCCTCAAACTAATGACAAAGGTTGTTTTAATAAAGCAATGACCTATGCCATTAAAGCGCGTTTAGCTTATTATTTTGGTAAATACGATCAAGCCGAAGCAGCAGCCCGCTATGTTATTGATAACGGTGGTTATCGCTTGCATCAAGTAGCATCCCTTACTCCTGATATGATAAAAGATGCTGAATACTTTAAGAAATTCGTAGACTTTTCTGCTTATGGCATTGATGAAGACACCTTTATCAAAGGACTTTTCAATTATCAAAATATTTGGAAAGCCGATAATAGTCCTGAAACCATTATTGCTAAGGAGTTTATCGCAAGTGAACGTGAAGGCAACTGGTTAAGAGTAACAGCCTTATTAACTCCTAATTTAGTGTCTAAACACGCTTGGGCTACTATTGTCCCTATTCAAGAATTGGTAGATGCTTACTGGACAACCGATGGTAAAACCAAGCCTACCCTTTCTACTATGGAGCAACGTATTCTAGATTATAAAGCACTTTCCGATGAAGTAAAAACAATTCAAGAAGCCAATAAATCTACTTACAGTCAGGCAGTAAATAGTATTGTGAACACCTTGCCTAATAAAGCCTATATGACACAGTTCAAAAATAGAGATAGTCGTTTGTATGCTTCTATCATCTTTCCATTCTCCTCTGTAAGTAAATACCGAATGAACGAATATCAGCAATACATTCCTGATATTGTAAACTACGGTAAAAGTGGTTATGCCTTTAGGAAGATGAGTGGTGCAGACGACGTAGTGCCTATATGGGGTGACGCTTATTACACTACAGGAGTAGATTTCCCGCTCATTCGTTTGGCTGAAATGATGCTTATCTATGCCGAAGCCCATACCCAAAATACAGGTTATGACGGTACAGTAGTAACTGAACTCAACAAGTTGCGCACTCGTGTGGGTATGCCCGAAGTACCTACCGGTCTTTCTAAAAATGATGCTCTCGACTTTATTCGTAAAGAACGTCGTATAGAGTTGGCAGGTGAAGGTCTGCGTTTCTTTGATATCCGCTTGTATGAAGACGATACTCGCAACGGAGGATTTAAAGGCACTGAAGCTGCAAGTGTGGTAATGAGAGGACAAATAAAAGACGTAGTAGGTAACCCTGGTACTACCAAAACCTGGTCTGCACGCCTTATGTATATGCCTATTCCACAAACAGCTTTAGACAAAAACAAAAACGCTGGTATGAAACAAAACCCAGGATATTAATCAGATTCCAATAACACAAAAAGGCTATCTTGAAAAGTTATTTTCTCAGGGTAGCCTTTTTATTATTCAATTGTTAAACTTTTAACAAAATATTTTGATAAAAAGTTGCGAAAATATTTGTTTTATATAACTTTTTATTAATATATTTGCGCCATTAAATAACCAATAGAAAGTTTTGGAAGTATGAAACGAAAAATCTTCTTATTACTCATAGCTCTATGGAGTACTACCTCTCTGCTATGGGCACAAAACAAACAAATTTCCGGTACTGTTACCGATGAGAAAGGCACTCCTCTTCCCGGAGTGAGTGTGCAAATCAAATCAACTACCCGTGGGGTAGCTACTGATTTTGATGGTAAATATAGCATTGAAGCCTCTCAAGGCAACGTGCTATTGTTCAGTTATATGGGCTATGCCTCCCAAGAAAAAACCGTTGGTAAGGGGGGGGGTAATAGCTTGATTATCAATGTAAAACTAAAAGAAGACACCCAAGAATTGAGTGAAGTAGTAGTAGTGGGCTATGGTTCTCAAAAGAAAGAAAACCTTACGGGAGCCGTAGCAGCAGTTTCGGCTGAAACACTTACGAAACGTCCAGTAGCTAATACCGCTACAATGCTACAAGGGCAAGTACCTGGGTTACGCATTGTGCAAGGTTCAGGGCAACCTGGTGCCGAGTCGGCTTCAATACGTGTGCGTGGACAAGGTACTTATAGCTCCGCTGGCTCCGACCCCTTGGTACTTATCGATGGAGTTCCTGGTTCTTTGGCAAACATCAATCCTAATGACATCGAAAACATTTCAGTGCTCAAAGATGCAGCTTCAGCTTCTATCTACGGGGCAAGAGCTGCTAATGGGGTAATTTTAGTCACTACCAAATTAGGTAACGACGGACATTTCAAAATCTCTTATCAAAACAACTTTGCTATTCATACCCCTACACGTATGCTCAAATTGGTTACCAATTCAGCTGAATATATGCGCTTGTTCAACGAAGCTAAAACCAATTCGGGTATTACTGATGGGCATTACACTCCCGAAATGATAGCTGCCTATGAGAATGCTACCGATCGTATTCAATATCCAAACTTCGATTGGATAGACTATATGTTCAACCCTGCTTTTGTGCAAAACCACAATCTTACGCTCAGTGGGGGTGCTAAAGGAACTCTCTACAATATTGCTTTAGGTTATGTAGACCAGCCAGGGGTGCTACGAGGCTTTAAGTATGACCGACTTAACTTCCGTAGCAATATAAAATCCGAAATTAAACCGTGGGCTACTGTAGGTGTAAACGTAGCTTTGGATAGAGGTAAAACTGAACGTCCTCGCCAAGGTCACGTAGATACTTTCCTTTCTACTATAGCACAAGCTCCTACTTATAGACCTTTTACTCCTGATGGCAAATATGTTTCTAAGGCTTACGATTTCGAGCAAGCTAACAAGAATATGCCTGCCATTATTGATAGTGGAGCACTTCGCAACACTACCGAATACAACTTATCGGGTCAGTTGTGGGACGATATTACTTTGACAAAAGGCTTGAATTGGTATTCCAAATTAGCCGTTACTTATTCCGATGAATCCTATAAAGACTGGCGCCCTGTGGTACCTGTTTACAATTATCACACAGGAGCTGTAACGGGCGACCTCGATGTAGGTGGTAAAGGTTTAATTTCTAACAACGCTAAAAACTTTTATACCAACTTCTTCACCTATCTAAAATACACTAAAACCTTTGCAGAAAACCATACCATAGGCTTACAAGCAGGGTATAGCCAAGAGTACAATAATTATCAGACCTTACAAGGTCATAGACGTGACTATATAGCTAATAACTTACACGAACTTGATGCGGGTACTACCGCCATTCAAACCAATAATGGTAATACAATAGAATGGGCTTTACAATCTTTCTTCGGAAGATTTAATTACAATTATAAAGAACGTTATTTGCTTGAAGCTAATGTACGCTATGATGGTACTTCACGTATTGCTAAAGCTAACCGTTGGGGTTGGTTTCCTTCTTTCTCAGCAGGCTGGCGCATTTCTGAAGAAAGCTTTATCAAAGACACTCCTGCTATGCAATGGCTTACCAACTTAAAAATACGCGGTTCTTACGGTCTATTGGGCAACCAAAATATAGGCAACTACCCTTATCAATCATTGCTCAACTACACAGGAGCTTATCCGTTTGATAACACTACCCTTTCTCCAGGAGTAGCACAAACAAGTTATGCAAATAACGATATCAAATGGGAGTCTACTTCCGTTACCGATATAGGAGTTGATATCACTCTATTTAAGCGTATTTCTATTGTGTATGACTGGTATAAAAAGCACACTTTTGATATACTCCGTAGCGCACAAGTAACAGGAGCATTAGGATTAAATGCTCCTACTATTAACAGTGGTGAAATGGATAATTATGGACACGAACTCTCAGTGCAATATAATCATTCTATCAATAAAGGTCGTTTAGAAGGGTTGAGCTATGGGGCTGGTTTCTATGTTGATATTTCACGTAACAAGTTAGTAAATTTTGGAGCGCGTGAAATTGACGGTTATAACCTTCGCGAAGATGGTTTGCCTTATAACTCCTTCTATATGCTCGAGATGATAGGCATTTTCCAAAACCAAGCCGAAATTGATAACTCTCCCAAACAATTCAACGACCCCGTACGTCCTGGTGATTTTAAATATCGCGATGTAAATGGCGATGGCAAAATTGATAACGATGACCGTACTGTAGTAGATGGTCGTTTCCCTAAATACGAATATTCATTCAATGCACATTTAGAGTATAAAGGTATCGACTTCTCTGTCCTCTTTCAAGGGGTAGAAGGTCGCAAAATCTATACTACGGGGTGGGGCTTAGACCCTTTTCGTCAAGGTACAGCTCCTACTTTAGACTATGTGAACAACCGTTGGCGTGGCGAAGGTACTTCTAACAGCTATCCACGTATGTACTTTAATCAAGTAGGCGACGAACATAACTGCCGCTTTAACACTTGGTATTTGCAAGATGCCTCTTACTTACGCTTGAAAAATATCACCGTTGGGTTCTCTTTCCCCGAAGATATCATTTCTAAAGTAGGTCTAACCAAACTCAGAGTGTATTTCGCAGGTGATAATCTATGGACTCTTACTGACTATAAAGGATTAGACCCCGAACGTGCTGGCGACGGACTCTTTGTCCAATACCCACAAAATAAAATCATTTCAATGGGGTTAAATGTAGAATTTTAATTTTGAAAAGATATGAAAAAAATACTGACACTTTTCGTTACAGTGTTGTTATTAACGGCTTGTAATAAAGATTTCTTAGATCTTAATCCAAACGACAGACCTTCTTCTGGTACGTTTTGGAAAACTGAAAGTGACTATAAAATGGCACTCACCGCTTGTTATGGTGCTATGCAACACCCTCACTTTGCGCAAGGTCTTCCTACGTGGGATAACCTTACCGATAATGCTTATGGGCAACATAATGAAGGCCAATATGGTATGACCATTGGGCTATCGCAAGGTAATGTTTATGCCAATTCCGAAGGTTTTGTTAGCAATGTATACACTTATGGTCTCAAAGCTGTAATGCGTGCAAATATCTTCTTGAGAAACTTAGAAGTTTTCTCTGGTATCGATGCCAATACTAAAAAGAGAAATGAAGCCGAAGCTCGTATGATACGCGCTTTCTTCTATTCTTATCTCTACCGCTGTTATGGCGATGTACCTGTTATAAACGAGGTATTAGATTTAAATACCCAGTTCAAAGCCAAAAGTCCTGCTACCGAAGTGTATAACTTCATAATGCAAGACCTCGATTTTGCTATTGCCAACTTGCCTTCTCAACCTTATAGCGTTGAAAAAGGACGTTGGACGAGCAACGCTGCTAAAGCCTTCAAAGCGCGATTGATTTTGTATACCGCCTATGACGACAGTGGTAATGCCATTGCCGCCAAAATGCAAGAAGCAAAAACAGTGTTAGCCTCTATTTCAGGTTATTCATTAGCAACTGATTTCTCCGATAACTTTTTCGATTTAAAACAAGAAAGTTGTCCTGAGATAATGATGTCAGTCAAATATCTTGCTCCCAACAACTATACAAATGCTGATTTATGGTATGGCGATTGGATAGTAGTTTCTCCATTAGCTAACTTTATAAACGAGTTCGAAAATGCCAATGGCACCACCGCTACTGCCGTAGCACAAACTAATGGTAAGATAGATATCAATACTTTCACCAATGCCTCTATGGCAAGTCGTGACCCACGTATGGCAAAGACGATCTTCGTAGATAAGTTCTTGCACCGTGGCGTTTACGTAACACCCAGCAATGCACGTGCTACCAATATAGGATTAGCAAAATTCTTGTCTCCTAACTTAGATGCCCCTTATCAATACTCTACCCAAAGCCAACAAGACTGGGTACTAATGCGTTACGCCGATGTACTCCTAATGAAAGCAGAAGTAGAAAACGAACTTTCAGGAGCCTCTGCCGAAGTGTATAACTATATAAACCAAGTACGCACAAGAGCAGGAATGCCTAATCTACCAGCAGGTCTTTCTAAAGAGAATATGAGAACCCGCATTCGCCACGAACGTCGGGTGGAATTGGCTTTTGAAGGCGAGCGCTATTTCGATCTTAAACGTTGGAAAATTGCCCCTCAAGTGCTCAACAATGTTACTGACGGTATCGTAGCACGTAAGTTTGAATCCAAACACTATCTATGGCCTCTACCTCAATCAGAAATTGATAAAAACAGAGGTATTTTAGTTCAAAATCCTAATTATTAACTTGTAGGGGCGAATTGCATTCGCCCCTACAAAACAAACCTTTTTTAAACAGCCTCTTAACTTATTATCTATTGAAAATAATGAAAACTCTTTCCATTGCCCTATGCACCGCATTGCTATGCTTGGCATCGTGCAAAACAGCCGTTACTACCTCTGCTACACCCGCTCAAATGGAAGTAAGTAGCCATAAACATATCGTCCTTAACAAGGATACCTATCATTTTTATCTCAACCAAACTACCGATAAAGAACTCTACATCTCCAACCACGACCAAACCAATCCCAAAAAAGTAGGACTTTATCTCGAAAACTTAAACGATGTAGTGATTGACGGCAGTAACAGCGAATGGCTCTTTCACGGCACTATCTTGCCTATCGTAGTGAAAAACTGTACCAATATCACTCTTAAAAACTTTTCGATAGACTTTGCAACCCCTCATTTGCGTCAGTTGCACATTACCGAAGTAGATGCAAAAAATAACACGGTAAAAGCCCAACTATACCCCGAAGGAAACTATAAAATCAAGGACGGGAAACTCTTCTTCACTGGCGAAGATTATGAAGAAACTCCCTTTGGAGGTATGATATTCAGAGCTGACAAACGTTTGGCTTATAAGCGAGCTGACGTAAATTTTAACCCTACTAAAATTACCGAAATAGCTCCTAATGAGTTCCGCATCGAAGGCATAGGTGCTAAACCTTATTTGGAAAAAGGAGAGCGTTTTGTATTGCGCACCTACACACGTCCTACACCTGCCATTTTCGTTACTGAAAGCAAGAACGTAAAGTTAGAAAATATAACTGTGCATAACACCCAAGGTATGGGACTCTTAGCGCAACTCACCGAAAATATAACCCTCAACCGCTTTCGCGTAGCTTTAAAAGAAGGCACCGAACGCTATTTCACTACCCAAGCCGATGCAACTCACTTTTCTGCTTGCAAAGGACTCATACGCTCTGAAAACGGACTCTATGAAGGTATGGCTGATGATGCTATTAACGTACACGGCACTTACCTAAAAGTAATAGCTCGTGAAGACAATCACACTATCAAAGCGCAGTATATGCACCCCCAATCGTGGGGATTCCTCTGGGGCAATGTAGGTGATAAAGTGCAGTTCATTGCCTCCAAGACAATGGACGTTATCGGTGATAAAACCTATCGCATTCAAGCTATTAAAGCCGTTGATAAACCTACCGAAGTAGGTGCTAAGATATTTAAAATCACTTTTGATGAAATACTACCTACCGAAGTAAATCCCGATACACCTTGTGGGGTAGAAAACCTTACTTGGACACCTGAGGTGATTTTCAAAAACAATATAGTGCGTAACAATCGGGCTCGTGGGGCACTGTTTAGCACTCCTAAAAAGGTCGTCTGTGCCAATAACACCTTCGACCATACTCACGGCACTGCTATCTTACTCTGTGGCGATTGTAATGGCTGGTATGAAACAGGTGCTTGCCACAATGTTATCATCAAAAACAACCACTTCATCAATGCACTTACCGCTAATTATCAATTTACGAACGCTATCATTTCCATCTATCCCGAAATCCCCAACTTAGAAGCACAACAAAAGTATTTCCATTCTAATATTACTATTGAAAACAATGTGTTTGAAACTTTTGATGAGCCTATTCTCTATGCCAAATCAGTAGAGAATCTCATTTACCGCAATAATAAAATTATCAAAAATCAAGAGTTCAAACCTTTTCATTGGAATAAAGAACGTTTTAAGTTAGAACGCACTAAGAATGTAAAGATTGATTAATGCACCCTAACAGAATATTACCAAAGCCTCTTTTGCATCGCCACAGTTCCCCCTCTTTAAGGGGGAGAGAGGGAAGCATTTATACTTTTATAATCATTCATTTTCTTATATTATGTCTAAACTATTTTACATCTTACTATTTTTAGCCTTACCACTTTCCGCACAAATCAATGTGGTACCACAGCCTAATGAGATAACTTATCATAAGGGTACTTGTCCGATAAGTACCAAAATTACCTATATACAGGATAAGTTCATCAATAATCCCGAAGGCTATCAGCTTATCTTCAAACCTAACCAAATTATCATCAAGTTTGCTACCGAAGCAGGAAAGTTCTATGCCGAACAAACCTTCAACCAACTTGTTTTTGGGGCAGAGGTAACACACAAAAAATCTTTGCCTTGTCTTACCATTACCGATGCGCCTCGTTTTGCTTATCGTGCCTTAATGATTGACCCCGCTCGGCATTACTGGAAGATAGACGATATTAAAAAATACATTGATGTAATGGCTCATTACAAGTTCAATTACTTACATTTGCACCTCACCGACGACCAAGGGTGGCGTATAGAAATCAAGAAATATCCTAAACTCACCGAAATAGGGAGCAAACGTTCCGATTTCGAAGGTTCTAAACGCAATAACGAAGGCTTTTATACCCAAGAGCAAATAAAAGATCTCGTACTATACGCTCTTCAGCGCAACGTACAGTTAGTGCCTGAGTTCGATGTACCAGGTCATAGCGATGCTGCCATAGCTGCTTATCCTTTCCTCAGTTGCAACGATACCCTCATTGGGGTACGCACTACCGCAGGTGTTTCTAAGAATTTGTTGTGTGTAGGCAAAGAAGAAGTCTTTACATTCATCGATGATGTCATTACCGAATTATCAACTATTTTCCCCTCCCCTTATTTTCATATCGGGGGTGATGAAGCCCCTATGGACAAGTGGCTTGAACACTCCCCTACTCTCAAACTCAAACAAAGCCTTCACACTACCAATAACCAACAACTGATGAGTGAGTTTTTCAAAAGGGTAAATCAATCATTAGAGAAAAACCACAAGCGTCCTCTTATTTGGTTAGAGTTAGAAGTCCCCTCCTATCCGAAAAATAGTGTGATGTATCTATGGCGAATGCGTACTACTCCGCAAGTATTGGAGCGCGCTAAAAAAGATAATTTCAAACTGATTTGTTCCCCCGGTGAATACGCCTACTTCGATTATCCACAAGCCAAAAACGATTTGCCTAATGTAGATTGGATGCCTACCCTGACCCTACAACGCGTATATGAATTTAATCCCGCCTTTTCGCTCACAGCCGAAGAAGAAAAGCAATATATTTTAGGAGTTGAAGCTACTTTGTGGGGCGAAAGTGTGAAAGATGTATTCCGCGCTTTTTATATGACCTATCCTCGCGCTTTAGCCTTATCCGAAGCAGGGTGGACAGAGATGCCTAAGCGTGATTGGCAACAATTCACCCAAAAGTTAGACCTCCAATTGCAATATTTGCTACACAAAGGCATTAATTATCGTCTCCCAGTAGAATTGCATCAGTAACCATCTATTAGTAAATGTCAGTTCAATATATATAATACTGATATAAAGTTGTATTTACATTGTAATTTGTGAAATCCAGCAACGCAGTTGCCAATCCGTGTCTATCACATTTGTCAATTATCAATTGTCAATTGGGCTATCCGTGCAATCCGTGTAATCTGTGCGAGACTTTCAGGCAACTTGTTGCCTTTCTCTTTGATTTGTAAAGATTTGTAGTTTTTTTATAGCGTAAGCTACACTTTTCTTACCTCAATATATAATATTATTTTTAAATTGCCTGTCGCACTACGACGACCTAACTCCTCTGAGCTTCTCCTAAAACTCCTACGAACCTCCGCCAGTGTACCTCTCACTTTTCCGTCATTATATTCCCCTTCGAAGATAGCCAGACACAGCTGAGTATTTGCCTTACAAGAGCGGAGTATGTGTAAGGGGGGAGGTTTCCTCCGCTTTTCCGTTCCTACATTCCCCCCTTTGAAGGTAGCCAGCGACAGCTGGGTATGTGTAAAGGGGGATGTTATCTCCTAGTGCCTATGGCCTAAGGCCTAGTGCCTCTTCCTCTTTCTTTCGTCTCGAAACCCTGTTTTTAACATTTTTAGCACTGTTGTATTATATTATGAATCAACTATTTATATACCCTTTCTATACCAATCGTCCAAGATTCGTATAAGCTTCCTATAAGCTCTCTATAAGCTAACCCCACCCTCCTTACACCCTTTTTTCACCAAAATTCCTCTCAACCTTCTTCTGAAATCTTCCGTTTCCTTCCGATAGCTCAGATGTGTCACTTTTAGGAGTAAACACTTTGCCAAAGTTAATCGCCCGTCGTGCTACGACTGCCTGTGCGGCTCGCACCTTTGGCAAAGTTAATTATTAGTATTTCTGGCATTCTCTCATTCTCTCATTCTCTCATTCTCTCATTCTCTCATTCTCTCATTCTCTCATTCTCTCATTTCCTCATTCTCTCATTTCCTCATTTCCCCATTTTCTAATTTCCTCATTTTCTCATTTTTCCCCGCTCGTATGGCTCACACACCTATTTTATTTCAATTTCTGTACCGTCAGAGGTACAATTCTTTTTTAAAGAAAATTTTGTGCGTTTGCTCTATTCTGTCCCATAAAAAGTAAGTAAATAGAAAATAGTTTTATATCTTTGCATATTCAAAAATAAATTATCATTAAAAGTATATTATGGAAGATAAAACAATTTTCACCGAAACTTATAAAGTGCGCAGCACACAAGTAAACCTTAACAATCAACTCGGGTTATATGGCGTATTAGGTATGTTGCAAGATATCGCTGCCGAACACGCTTCACTTTTAGGGTTCGGTTATGAAGAGTTAGTAAAAAAAGGATTCTTTTGGGCACTCATACAGCAAAAACTAAAAATGCACTATTGGCCTCAATGGAATGAACGTATCACCGTCAAAACGTGGTCTCTCCCTGTAAAAGGAGTGTATGCTTTTCGCGAATTCGAACTTTTTTGCAACGACCAAAAAATAGGTGAATGTGCTAGTACTTGGATTACCTTAGATATTCAGACACGTCGCCCCATTGAGCTTACTGACCGCCAAGAAATCTTCTCTCCTCGTACCGAAGGCGGACTCTCTTTCCATACCGACCGTATCAATCTCCCCGAAGGTATGTATCAAGTAAACGATTTTAAAGTGCGTGTAAGCGATTTAGATGTCAATTCACACGTAAATAATGTAAAATACACTCAGTGGGCACTCGATATGATGACAGAGCGCAACCATCGCGAGTTTGTTATTAAAGAATATGATATCAATTTCTTATCCGAAACTTTTATGGGAGACGAAATGCAAGGATTTAAAAGCAAAGGTAAATACATCGACGATGCTCATAACTTGGTAGAAACTTATCTGTACGCACAAAAAATAGGTGCTCCTAAACCTGCGTTCATATCTCGCTGGATTGCTGAACGAATTTAAACTATTTATTACTTTTAATAAAAAACCCCTGCGAAGTTTCCTTCGCAGGGGTTTTATTTATTATAGATATTACTTACTATCTATACAATGTGAAGTGACCCATATATTCTCGTGCATCTTCACCGTCTTCGTGAGTCTTCAAGACGTACCAGTAGTCACCCGCTGGTAATTCTTTACCGTCATAACGTCCGTCCCATTTTTGTCCTGAACGCAACGTTGTGATATAACGTCCGTAGCGGTCGTAGATATCTACAGTCAAGTTTGGATAACTGCGGAATCTATCAGGATCCCAACCATCGTTGCTACCATCATCATTCGGTGTAAAGAAGTTAGGTGGTACTGACTTCATAAACTCTTTCTCGATGCGCAAGTCGGCTTCACAACCATTTGCATCTTGTACAGTAGCGGTTACCACTTTGTATACTCTTCCGTTTACTATACGGCTGGTTGGGTCAGTAGGTTTAAGAGTATACTCATTGCTTCCATTTTCGTAACTTCCGTTAAAGTAGTAAGTGTATGGAGGATTACCTCCTCTTGCTTCTACTTTTATAAGGTTCAATTCACGTGGGTCGCTCTTGTCTTTCAATTCCAATCCTGGGTAACGTTCTATATCAAAACGTTGTGCAATAGTTTCCTGACAAGTAGATGCTACACCTGCTCCGCGATAGAATACAGTTATATATTGGTTCGTTCCTGGTTCAATAGGAGCTGTCTTAGCTCTATTACCGTCAAACGATTCAAATGGTCTCGCATCACGCGCATCAGTACTATTGATAGCATAGCTTGTATTGCTTCGTGTGAGTGCACCGTCCAAATTGTTGAACGTTAGCATCAAGTAACCTGTCGTCCAAGTAGTAGAAACAGTAGAACAGTTAAAGCCTTTTTCAAAAGTAGCATTGATGCTTGGTGCAGCGGCTACTGTTATTTCTAAGGTTTGTGAACAGATACCAGAGTCACCATATTCTAATTGGTATCTACCTGGTGCTATTCCTGTTCTAGATACTACTGTACCTGTTGCTACACTGCTTGAAGTTCCTATCACATTACCTGATGGGTCTTTCAACGTATAGTTGTATGGTGCACGTCCACCTGTGAATCGGAAGCTTAGAGCTCCGTCATTAGTGCCGTAGCAAGTTTCTGTTACGGTGCTTGCGTGAGCTATCAACTGTTCAGGTTCTACAATGGTAAAGGTGCGTTCTACTTCACAGCCTATCACATTGTCTTTCACCTTCACAATATATTGTCCTTTTGGCAAGTTAGTGAACTTATTAGTTCCATCAAAAGTTCCTGCCTCTGGTGAGATAGTAAATGTATAGCTTCCTGTACCACCTGTGGTTGCATAAGTAATCGTACCATCATTCACACCATAACAACTCATATCAGTTTTAGTAGACGATACTGTAAGATTTGTATAAGCTTCTACATCTACCGTTATAGTACGTGTACAACCGTTATTATGTGCTATGGTAACAGTATGAGTACCTGGTGTTACTATAAAGCGTCCTGAAGCTTGTGGTGCTCCTCCATCTATACTATATGATACATATCCTGCATATTTTGAATTAGAAGAAGCTACAATAGTATTCACTACGGTATTATTACCACAACTGTACTCTACGGTAGCAGTAGCTTGTAAGTCTACCCCTTCCTTGATTGTTACCGATACTTCGGTAGTACAGCTTCGAGCGTCTTTCACGTAGATAGTGTAAGTACCAGAAGCTAATCCCGTATAGAGGGTCTTGCCTACTGTCCAAGTTACATTATCTATTGAAGTACTGTAAGAAGCAGTTCCTCCTTTGATAGTGATAGATACTGTACCATCATTACCACCTTTACATACCTCATCAGTTATCTTGTCTATTGAAGCCTCTAATAAAGTAGGTTCTTTAATTTCAAAGGTAGTATCAGTATAGCAACCATTTTCATCTTGAGCTCTTACAATATAGTTACCTCTTGCTAATTTAGTGAAGTAACCACTATCTACAAATCGGTCTAATCGTGGACTGATAGCGTAAAGGATTCTTCCTGTACCTCCTGTTACGGTTACCGAAATAGTACCATCGGCTTCACCATTACAGCTAATATCAGTACTTGCAGTAGCTACTGAAAGTGGTCCTGCCTCTCCAATATTTATAACTGTACTAGTTTGTACACAGTCTACACTAATTACTTCCACTTGGTAAGTACCAGAAGACAAACCTCCAAATGCCCAATCAGTAGCATTTTCTTGGGTGGCAGTAGCTGTTTGTGCTACACCTCCTTTATACAATTTGTATTGGTAATTACCCAAAGCGCCAGTGGCTGAGAAAGTAATCTTAGCTGTACTATCTCCATTACATTTTACATATGCCTCAGAAGTATCTACGTGTAATTGTAATGGTTGTAATGCTTCTATCGTTATCTTGTTAGACAACTTCGATTGACAACCGTGGCTATCTATCACATAGAACTCGTACTCTCCTACTCCTGCTTGAGTGCTATTTCCTGTAAGTGTTGTAGTAGTTGTACCGTTGGCTACCATATAGTAAGTATAACCTGGAGTACCACCTGTTACAGTAATTGAAATAGTAGCTTGTTGCAAGCAAGTAAGCGGTTTAGCAATTGAGGCAGTTACCTTCATTTCACGAGGTTCATCAATGGTTACTGGAATAGTAACATCACAACCCCAACCATCTATAATCTTCACGTTATATGAACCTGCATATAGGTTAGTGAAAGTAGTGCTAGTTTGTGCACCTCCTATTTGTGCACCTCCCACATTCCACAATTCGTAAGCGTAATTACCACTTCCTCCTGTTGGGCTCACCACTGTTATTACTCCTGTTCTATCGTTGAAGCAATTCAAAACAGTAGTTGGTGATATGCTTGCCGAAATAGGTGCTGGTGGTGCCATTACTACATTAGTAGTAGTTGAACAACCTCCTCGGTCTGTTACTTCTACCGTATAGGTATTGGCAGTCAATCCTTCAAATAAGGTAGTGGTGGTATAGGTACCATAAGTAGCGTGAGGAGTTCCTCCCACTAACAAGCGGTATTGATAATCACCCCAACCTCCTGTTACATCTATACTGAAGGCACCTTTATTATCATTAGGTTCACAAGTGATGCGATTTGTAATAGTAGGACTCACTGTCAAAGCTCGTGTAGGAGCCGATACCATCACCGAAGTAGTGGTTACTGTACAGTATGGTGATTGTGTTTCCACTACTCTTATCACATATGTTCCTGCCGATAAACCTGCAATTACCTCTCTTCTCTCAGTAGCCGCATTTGCTTGTACAGTTCCTGTTATTCCTGTTGGAGCTAAGGTAGTCGCATCAAGCACTTGATAGTTATAAATACCTTGATAACCTTTTACAGTAAGGGTAATCTCACCATCATTGCCTCCTACGCACGATACTGGTTTGGTTTGTGCAGCAGTTACTTCTATATCGCTGAAATCTATAACCGTATGCGATGCGGTAGCATAACAACCTGTTTCAAGGTCTATTACTTTCATTTCATAGTAACCAGGTGTATTAAAGCCTATATTAGCTGTGTTCACTCCTGCGGTAAGCGTTTGTGTACTTGGGATAGCCACTCCAGCTCCTGTAGAGGTTACTTCTATACGATATCCTTTGTTATTACCTCCATTAATAGTTAAGGTAATACTTTCGGTAGCGTTACAGCTTATTTGGCTTGTTCGGTTCACATCAATACTAGTAATGCGTTTTAATGGCGGTATTACTAATGGGTTCGCACTGTTATCAGCTTGACAACCGTTCGCATCGCGTATATACACTATTACTGTTTGAGTGTGAGTACCATTGCTAGTTACACTGTATACTCCTGTATGGTTCACCCAACCTGAGGTAGTAGTAGAGGTACCGTCAAACACTTCAAAGTTGAAAGTATAAGTACCTGTTCCACCGCGACCTGTTGCTTGAATGATAGCTTGTTGTGCATTATTATTGGCGTCACATTTGAAGTGTGTAGTCACCGTTGTACTGCTTACTACCAATTCATCTGGTTTACCAATAGTAATTACCTGAGTTGCAGTACAATTGCGTGATGAGGTAAGCGTTACTGTATATACACCTGCTGGCATTGCATCAAATTCAATATCTTTAGGTGTTACGTTCACCGTTTCACTGCGGAGAGTTCCTCCTGCTCCTGCAATATTAATTTGGTAATCGGTTTGTATTTGTGTACCTGGTATGGTAATCACAAGTCGTCCGTTGCTTGCACCGTGACAAGTTACCGCCGTAGTGGTATAAGTAAAGTTCACAGGCATAGCATCTGTTACGTCTATATCAGCACCTGTTACGGTAGCACAACCTGTAGTAAGGTCAGCAATTGATACTTTATAAACACCTGCACCTACATTTGTAAATATACCTGTATTATTTACTTGTGGAGTACCTCCAGCATTATTAGTTAAAGTATAACGCAAGTTTGTTGAACCTCCTTGGTGAGTTACTGATAAAGTAGCTCCTGTTGCAGGATTACAAGTAATTTGCTTGATAAATACTACTCCTATACTTGCACTATCAATTGGGTCATACAAAGTCACCGATTGAGTAAGGGTAGCGGTACAACCCCAAGTATCACTGATAGCTACTTGGTAAGTACCTGCTCCTAAGCCTGTAAATACAGTACTTGTTTGTGTATCTCCTTGTAACACTCCATTTCTAATGAGTTGGAAAGTATAATTGCGTCCTTCACCACCTGTTACATTCTGTACAGTTATTTCTCCTGAGTTAGGTGTACAGTTTTGTGCTGTAATAGATAGAGTACCTATAATGTTATTAGGATTAGCAAGTACCACTGTCGAGCTAAGCGTTACCATACAACCTCCTCTATCGCGTATAGCTACGTGGTAAGTGCCCGCTGTTAAGCCTGTAAACACATTAGTGTCTGACCATACAGCACTTGTTGGAGTAGGTGGTGTAGTACTTACATAGTACTGATATCCACCCCAACCGCCTGTAGCATTGGTAATCTCTATTTCACCATTATCATAATTTGGTGCACTTAAACAAGTGATAGACTGAACACTAATACTTGCTGTAAGAGCAACGTCAGCTTCTGATATATTAAAGGTATAAGTTTGTACGCAACCTGTACCACTACTTGTTACTGTCATTGTATAAGTAGCTGATTTCAAACCTGTAATTGTAAAGATAGGATTAGCTCCTGATACAGCTGGTACTGTAGGTGGTGTTACTCCTCCTGAAGCTATTAAGTTCACAGTATAGTTATGTGTGCTTACTGTATTACTCAATGTGAAGGTAGCTATACCATCGTTATTGCCTTTACAAGTAACATTCTTAATTTGTGGATTCACAATGCGGAACGTATTTGGATCTGGTGCTACATACAATGCTTTCACTACACAATCTGTACCTGCGTGACCTATCCAGAACGTATAAGTTTGCTTAGGATTTACAGAGAACACATTATTTGTTGTCCAAGGTGCTCCTGCACTTGGTGGTACAGTAGGCTGATTAACTCCCATATAGTAACGCAATTCACTTTGTGTAAGTGGAGGCATACCTGGTGCAGCTACTATATCCACTTTCACTTGTATTGGAGCGTTACAAGTTGGTGTTCCTTGTACGGTTACACTCACTTGTTCTGGGTCTAATGCCTCAAAAGGTTTAATCATTTGGGTAGTAGTAGTAGCACAGCCATTCATATCGGTAGCCGTAATGGTTACTATTCCACCGCGAATGTCTCCCACCGTGAAAGTATTGCCTGTACTAGTGATAGTACCTGCAGGGCTTGTATATACAAATTCTACTGTATATGGTGGGGTACCTCCACTGATAGCTCCATTAGGTACACTAATAGTAGCTTGCTGTGCTGTACCACTCGCTGTACAAGCAAACTGTTGTGTCACAATTTGTGTACTGCTAATAGTTACTGGTTTAGGTTCTGCAACTGTTACTGTATAAACTGCTTGACAGCCATTAGCATCTACTGTAATTGTGTACACGCCTGCTTTCAAATTACTGTAAGTTCTTGTAGCAGCTGCCCAAAGAGGTGTAGAACCAGCAGGACCTACAATAGGTACATTCGTATAGTTAAATGTTCCTATAGTAGCGTTCTTCTCAGTGATGTAAATCTCACCATCATTACCTCCACTACAAGTTACTGATTTCACTGCAGTTTCTATTTGTGGTAACTCTGCTGGCAACACGGTTATAGTCTTAGTAAAGGTGTTGCAACCTGCTGAGGCATTAACATCAGTTACTGTTACGGTATAAACACCTGCTGTAGTGATATTATTTACTTTAGCCTCATATTTACCACTCACTTGTGGGATAGCTGTAGAAGCTACTGTATAACCTGCAGGACCTGTAATAGCATAAGTGTAGTTACCAGTTCCTCTGTCTACTTTTATAGTAATTTCAGCATTTCCTGTCGCACCACAACCTAAGGCTTTAGTAAGTGATGCTTCAGCTTCTAAGTTGGCAGTAACGGTATAGGTAAGTGTTGCTATACAGCCTGTTGCCTTATCGCGGATTTGCAAGTCGTAAGCACCTGCTACCAAGTTGCCAAAAGTAGGACTTGCTTGGTAATCCAAACCACCATCTATTGAGTATTCATAACCGTTGAGTTCTGCTCCTGTAGCCGAAGTACCAGAGCCTGCTGGTGCTTTCGCTTGTGGTTCAATAGTCAAACTGATAGAACCATTCACACAACCCATTAGTTTGACTTTATTAATCTTAGGTGCTGGCTGTACTGTAAGGGTATGAGTACCGAGATCTGCACTACAACCAAATTGGTCTTCCATTGTTAACTTCACAGCGAACGAATATGGTAAAGCTGGGTTAACAGGCATTGGTGGAGTTGCTATATTATCCTTAATAATCTGTACTCTTGAGTTTCCTGTTGCTATTGGCACCGTAAAGCTTACACCTGGAGTTACAGGAGTTACTTTATATGTATAAGTACCTCCACCTCCTGATGGATTCAACACTTCTAATACACCATTGCTATCACAAGTAATTTGCGTACTTGCTGATACGGTAGCAGTAAGAGTACCTAACTCTCTAATATGAGCATCACGACTACCCCATACACAAGTACCTTCTGTTACTACCACATAGTAAGTCTTGTTAGGTGCTAAGCTATGAGGTCCTGCTGGGGTAACGTTCGTAGCATCATTACCTGGTGCTGGCATTACAGCAGTACCACTCACAATTGGATTACCTAAACCTGCTCCTGGTGTTTTTTCATATAACACCCAAGTAAGTGGTGTACCCGCTGGAGAACCTCCTGTGTATTGTGACTCACGGTGGATTCTAAAGGTAGCTTGTCCTTGACCTCCGTGACAAGCAGGTTGTGGCGAAACAATCACTGTCATTGCCGGTGTAGCTACATTAGCATAAATATCACCAGTAAATTCAGTTTCACAATTATTTGCATCTATCACTCCAAAAGTATAAGTCCTTCCTACTATCAAGTTAGTAAAGACATAGGTTCCTGACGGAGTAGGTGCTGACCAAGCTCCTCCATTTACATTATATCGGAATGGAGGATTACCTGTACTCACAGTTACTGTAGCAGTAAAGTAAGTCTTACCTGCTGTAATACAACCTAAGCGGAAATCTCCTATATCAGTAGTTACACTCACTGTTCCTAACGGACGTGGCACTACATAATCTATTGCACTTGTACTACAAATATCGGAACCTCCTAATGCTGGACGAGTAGCAAAACGCACCCGTACTGTTTTACCCGGCTCAGTCACCCCTGATATAGGTGCTGAAGTATATGGGTTGGTTGGCATTGGATGCCAAGTACCTCCATTATAGTTATAATATATTTGGTTACCTCCTGCTCTATAAGCATTCCACGCCTCGTTAGACATTGTAAGAGTAAGAGATACTGCTTGACCTGCTGTGATACAATCTCCTGGGCTAGATGGTACCGTAATGCTAGCAGTAAGCGCTGGCATATCTTGCAAGGTAACATTTTTGCTTGCACTACAACCGTAACGGTCGGTTACAGTAATAGAGTAAGCTCCTGCCACCAAGTTGTCAATTGTATAAGTATTAGTTGCAATACCTGTGAAAGTAGCAATTACTGGAGTACCTGTATTACCGTAACGTACGGTAAAGTTAGCATCACCGGTAATATGCTTCACTACTATCTTACCGTTACCTGAACCCTGACAAGTAGGTGTTATCGTTTCAGTATCGAAGGTAACAGCTGGTGCTTTGCGTACCCCCACTTCGTGACGTTTCACGCAACGATCAGACTTCACAAATACAGTATAAGTCTGTACTGAACCTGTGATAGTAGGTACATTGTAAGTATTGGTAGTTCCAAAAGTTCCTGCTGTAACAGTAGTTACTGAACCTTGTGCAAAAGCATAGGTATAATTACCATCTCCTCCTGTTGCAGTTACTTCTATCTTACCTGGCACACAACTTTCGTTAGTTACCTTCACACTGGTGTTCAAAGTAGGACGAATAACAATATTCTGTACTGCACTACAACCGTATTGGTCAGTAACGGTTACTCTATAGCTTCCTTGAGTAAGTCCTGTAAAAGTGTGAGCAGTAACTCCCGTTGCTAAAGTTACAGGAGTACCATTGTTCAATTTCGCTTTATAACCACCATTACCTCCATTTATTTTCACGGTTACCTCACCTGTATTACCTCCTTCGTAGCAATCAGTAGCCGAAAGGGTAAAGTTTACAGCTTGTGGGGTAGGTATATTCAAGTTGCTTGCTAAAGTAGCCTCACAACCATTCTTATCAATTACCTTAAAGTTTACACTTCCTGCAGGTATATTGCTAAAAATAGGTGTAGTTTGTGTCCTACCTGCTCCACCTCCTACTGTATACTGATAACGATAAGGTGGTACACCTCCATTTGCTATAAGGGTTACACGTGCTTGTTGTCCGTTAGAACACATTGCAGGTTCAGTAATAGTAGCACTAAGAGTAAGCTGAGTAGGTTGTGTGATAGTAACTGTACGAGTTACTTTACAGTTACCACTGTGATTAAATTCTATGATGTGATTACCTACTGATAGGTTAGGGATTACTATAGTACCCGCTGTTTGGTTTGAGAAAATAGGAGCTCCTCCATCTACTACTACATTATAATTACCAGCGCCTATGTTTTGTACCTTAAAGGTTACTTTTGCTGTTCCCGTTGCATAACAAGTTACATCTGTCTTAGCTGTCATTTCTGCCTTAAACTCTCTATCACCTGGTATGGTAATAACCTTAGTCATTTCTTGCCAGCACACATCTGGTCTTTGGTATACAAATATATCATCCACCAAAAAGTCACAGCCCCAATCAGCCCAGCTATTAGTACGTATTTCTACTCTTATAGAAGTAGCTCCTTTAGGATCTAACTCTCCTTCAAATTTCACCCAGTTATTAGGATCGTTGTGGTGTGCTAATTTACCTGAATTCTTAAAGTCTAACACTTGATTATTAGCCTTGTTCACCAAGCGTATTTGTACGTCTGGTTCTTGAGCTCCTTTATAAGGTTTAAACAAGTTATATAAGTACATCTCGTATTGTACTTTCCTATGAGGGTCTATATCATTTACATCTTTCCAATACAATACGTCTTGGTTTCTTACATTTCCTATATCCACTATCAAGAAAAGATCTTCAGGATTTCCTGAACGTGGGTTTGGATGCGTCCATATACCTGGTACACCCGCACGGTCTACATCCCCTATTGATATAAATCGAGAGTTCTTATTACCCACTACATAGTGTCCTGGACCTGCTGGAAAAGTAATAGATGGAGCACAGGTCAAGAAGGGTGATATATTAGGAATACACTTATCTTTTTTACCAGTACCAAAATCTTCTTTTATAATAGCATTACTTGGCGATTGGTTCAAATCTCTATAACGTACCGTTACGGTATAAGTTCCCGGTGCTAAGCCTGCAATATTAGCAATTCTACCTTTTGCCTTTTTACCATCTACTTCATACTCATAGTCGTAAGAGGTAGGTGATGAAGTCTTAAACTGTACAGTAGCTTTACCGTTACAATCAAAGTCCGTAGCAGTATAGGTAAATCCTGCTGGTTCTGGAATAACGGGGTCTACGGTTACTTGCAATGGCAATTCACAACCTCTCGCATCTTTTATATAAACGGTATGTCTACCCGCTGGTAACCAACCTTCTGATGAAGAAGTATAGTTACCATCATATTTATACGAATATGGAGGCTGACCACCCGATACGTTAGTAAACTTAATCTTTGCTTTACCTGCTGTAGGTCCTGTTTTACCACAACCTATAAGCTCTGCTACACCTACAAATCCTTTAAGTTCAGAGGGCGCATCACTAATATTTCGTGTTGTCTCATACGTACAGTTATTTGCATCTACTACTTTTACAGTATAAGAACCTGGTCGCAAGTTTTTAAATTCTTTTGAAGTACCTCCTCCTAGGTTATTACCATTTAGGTAGAAAGTAAATGGTGCTTTACCACCTGTTACAACTACAGATATAGAACCATTATTAGTACCTTTACATAATACGTCAGTAGAGGTTACATTAGCAGTTACAGCTGCTGGTGCTCTAAGTGTAGCCGAAGATTCTACCCTACAATTATTGCTGTCAAGTACTACTATCTTATAAGTACCTACCTGAGCAGTTTCATATACTACGGTATTATTAGCTGGTACAGGAGTTTTTCCTACTACGATACCTCCACCTACTTTTTCTACAGTATAAGTATAAGGCGTTGTACCTCCTTTTACTTTCAAGGTAATTCTTCCCTTGCGTTCATTTTCATTTCTTCCACAGGCAATATCCTTGGCTACTTGTGCTCCTGAGCCATCTATAACTACAGGAGTTGTTAAAGCCTTACTATAAGTAGCGGTACAACCATATTTATCTATAACAGTGAAAGTATGGTTGCCTACTCCTAAACCTGTGAATGTATATTTAGTACCATTTTGGGTTGCCTTAGTCACTCCGTTGAGTTGGAATGTATAAGGCGCATTATTTCCTCCTCCTGCTACTGTCACTTCTACCTCTACTTTTGCTTGTGAAGTAGCAGCTGTACAGAAGTCGTTAGCTGTACCCGAAGTACCTCTCAAACTAATAGTATTCGGACTCACCACATTGAAAGTAGCGTCTTTAGTACAGTTATTAGTATCTTTCACTACCACCCTGTAAGTACCTGCTTGTGTAATTACAAACTTAGGATTGTTAGAACCCGTTATTCTTGTAGCACCTCTATATAGCTCATAACTATAAGGAGCACTACCGCCATTGGCAGTAACAGTTACCTCTACACGTGATGGGTTACAACCTATCAATACATTGTTAGGTACTGAAACAGTAATAGCTACGGGGTTAGCAATATTGAAAGTACGTGTTGCCTCACAATTAGGATTATTTTGTTCTGCACGTATTTTCACGGTATGAGCACCCGCAGGTATGTTATCCCATCTGAAAGGATTACCTGTGGTAGCTACAAAACTACCTGTTCCATCTTTTTGTACGTAATAGGTAGTAGGGGCATTTTTCAAGCCTATTTGGTAACTACCTTGCTCTCCATTACATTTAGGTTGCGTAATCTTTTCAGTAGCAGGGTCTACGTCGAAAGCCTTGTCGTTAGCAATTGTTACAGTAGTTGTATAGGTAAAGCCGCAAGCCTTTGGCTCTTGGTAGAGGTAGATATCGTCTACAACCAAGTCATTACCGCTTTCTATCAAACTATAAGAACGTACAACTGCTATAAGTTTAGTATGATTTCCTGGGTTTAATGGTCTTGGCCTTACTGTCCAATCATCTGCATCACGAGCTCCTCTAATAGGTGGTGTAATGCGATAGCTATCCAAAGGTGTTCGGGCATCTATAGCTGCTTGGTCAGTATAAAGTTCTATCGCAATATCCGGAGCTCCCACAGGATAACGAGGGTCATTAAATCTCAACATATTCATCAAAGCTATTGAGAAAATAACCTCTTTACCTGGAATCAAATCCTCTATGGGTCTCTGATAAAGTATTGCCCCCTCTTGTCCTAAGATTTTACCAATATTTACAAAGAGCATACGTCCATTAGCCAATCCTGTGTGGTCATTAGGTTGCATCCAAGCAGGATTATTAGGATTTAGTCTTTGTGATACTACGTATTCACCATCAGCAACGTATGGGCCTTCAGGGTTTACGCCACTAGGCCAAGGTTGCCCATAACCGTTTCTAGGCATTGAACCATTTTGTAATTCAAGATAGTATTTCTTGTTAATATATTCATTACCACCATTGCGCCCTGTACCGAAGTCCTCAAAAAAGAGTACGTTTTTGGTAAGAGGATTCGTATCTGCATACTCAATAGTAATAGTATGTACGCCTGGTGCAAGATTCTTAAAGTTATTATCGGTTGTAGGCTGACCGTCTACGTAATATTTATATTTGTAATCATTTTTGTTATTAGTAATCGTAAGAGAACCGCGTCCTTGGCAGTCGTAAGTAATTTGTGAAGGAGTAAAGGTTGGTTCTGGAATTCTTGGGGCTACAGTTACCTTTATGTTTTCACGAGTACAACCTATCGCATCGCGTACTGCCATATTATAGGTGCCTGGTAACATCCATTTTTTCATATCGGTAGTCCAGTTACCATCACCAAAGTTAAATTCATAAGGTTTTTGCCCACCTTGTACGTTCGAGAAACGAACGAGGGCTTTACCGGCATTAACTCCTGTGTCACAACCTACCAATTCTTCTACCCCTGCTGAAGCAATAAGGTTACCTCCCACAAAAGTAGGAATAGTAATAGTGGCACCTGTAACTGTACATAAAGCTCCTGCTCCTCCGTTACCATAGCGTAATACAGGAGTATAGTTTCTTCCCGTCTGTAAGTTCGGAAAGTCTCGCCCTGATTGGAAGTTCACTCCGTCTATACTGTATTGTAATACGTTATAGCTGGAAGCATTAGTAGGTTCATTAATAGTTATCTTTGCTCTATCACCACAGTTTTGTACGGTATAGTTGGCTGTGATAGCAGGTGTAGGCAAAGTATTCACAGTAGCCGAAGCTTCAGCAATACAGCCGTTGTCGTCTATCACCTTAAAGTTTTTCACCCCTGCAGTAGTAAAGGTAAAGTCGTAATAACTATTTGCGAAGTTATTTTGGTAGGAAGCTCCTCCATCGTTACTATAGCCATAGCCATTAGGTCTGTTAGTCTTTCCTCCCTCAGCAGTTACACGCACTATAGCACTGCCACAGCTCAAGTGTCGCAATACCGAAGCCGTAGCTTTAAGGTCTGGCACTTTATCAATACGCACACTAGTAGTAAATTTACAACCATCTGGGCTCGTTACCTCTATATAGTAATTACCAGCAGTAAACTGGTTAGTAATATTTAAGTCGGTAGTATTGGTAACCGTAGTATAAGCCACTCCACCTGTAGCGTTGTTATTGCGAATAGTATAAGTAAAAGGTGGATAAGGGTTACCGCTAAGTTGTACGCGTATACCTCCCTTACTGGTACTGCAAGCCATAGGTGTAACGCTGGCAGTCATCGCAGGAGTTCGTTTGTTTATTTGTATTGATTTCTCAAAAATACAAGGTTGTGTAGTAATGGTAGTAGTAAGTACTTGGCGTACGTACACGGTATAGTTGTCTGGAGTTACTATATCAAATACATTACTGCTTTGATAGGTTTTCACCCAGCCAGTAGAACCTGTTTTCTTCAAACCGTATTCATATCCTGCTGGCACCCCATTCACAGTAATACTACCGTTTTTATTACAAATAAGGTCTCGACCTACCAATTGTGGGTCTACATTGTTTTTGGTAATACGGAAATAGTAATAAGGCGACACACAGTTGCCATAAGTAACTACCAAACGGTATACTCCTTCATCTCGCAAAGTAATGTCTCCACTATTTCCTATATCTGTCCAGTTACAGTTATAGTTGTCGTTAGAAGGTGGACATTCTTTGCTTAGGGTAGGTGGTAAAGCTCCACAAGAGCCCAATTTTTGCCACTGATAAGCTGTAGCCCCAGTAATTTTAAGACTTACAGGCACTGTTGTACTACCCCCGCACAAATACACTTGTGGATACTCAGTACCCCCTGTATCTGCACAGATGTACACCTCACCATTTAGTTTCCCTTTCGAAAGCAAATCTTTAATAGGATGTACTGCATTAGCATAAGCATTAGGGTTCACAGTGTGCTCTTCGTACATTGTAGCACAACCTGCTTTAGTCTTCGTTACTTTATACACACCTGGTTCACTTACTACTAAGGTGCGTGAATTACCTCCTATAGTACCTCCGCCTACTTTTTCCCATTTGTAAGAGTCAAAGTTAGCTCCTGCCTCCAAGGTAACCGTGCGCTCGCACAATACCGTAGTAGCTTTAAACATACAGTTGGTAAAATCAAGGTTTACAATAAAGTTAGACGGTCCTTCTACCCCACCGTTACAAGCTGTAAATTGTGTATTGAAGCTACCTGCTGTTAAGGGTGTCGATGGGTTAGACACTCCTTTATAGCTTGCTGAGGCTCTATTCTCTACTACATTAGAACACGCATCACGCCATTTGTTACAGTCGTTCACTACTTTTATACCAAAAGAAAGTTCCTGTACGGTACTTCCTTTCTTCACTAAACTCTCAGGAATATTAAATGTAAGTTTACGAGAGGCTGGTATATAAGTATAGCTTACCCCTGATGGCTTCGAAATATTTGCTGTTGTAGCATCAAAATCTTGTAAGTTTACAGGAAGTATATCAGTAATCTGTACATCTTTAGCATCGTCATTCCCTATATTTTGGAAACGTATTTTATAACGTAACGACTGACCCATTTGCACATTTTGCCCTGTAATATCGGCACCTGCACTGCTGAGCACGCGTTTCTCCATTACAATATGGGGTGCTATCACTTCCACGTTAAAAGCAAACATAAAAGGATAGTAAGAATCACCATTTGTAGTAGGTTTAAAAGAAGCAGAAGTATCGTTGTTAGTTAAAAAAGTTTTACCACTATTAGCCAACTCAAAAATACCCGCATCAAACCCTAATAAGTTGGTAGAAGCAGGTCGGCGGTTCGTGTTAGCACCATTTTCATTGGTGATAGTACTATTAAAGAAGTTATCAGAAGGTCGACCAGGTACTGTAAGTGCTTCGTAAACACCATCTCTTCTTCTCATTGTGAGCTGGTCTCCTTCAATTCCTAACTCACCTTCCAAAGCTGCAAAGCCTATCTTAGCCTTTACAGGTCCGGTAGGTACAGTTTTAAACCCTGATATGTTAATAGTAGGGTTATTATCCTTATTTCTTAAATTTATTACTGAAAAACCATCGAATACCGTAATATTACGGGCTTCACGGGTCAAGTCCTCATATACTATTACAAGCGTCCATCCAGCTGCATAACCTACACCTGTAGATTCTGTACCATTAGGTGCTTGTATATTCCCTACAGTATAGGTATTAGCAATAGTACCATTGAGATAATTGGTCACCTCGGCACGGTATACATAGGCACGTTGAGCTCTATAATTATCTCCAAAGGTACTCACTATATCATTACCATCATATACACGCTCCCCTACCAAATCACGATAAGCTCCCGAACCTACTTTAAATTTTACGTTCGCAAACTTACTTCTCTCTAAGCGAGGATTCGTTTGGTTGGCAAGTCTCTCTTCGGTATAAGCAGCTGCCCAATAGAGGTACGCCCTCACTACCTTTTTACAAGTAGAGGCAGGATTAGGGTCGGGCACAGTTGCCGAACTCGAGTTAAACACCCCCGACTCAGGCACCACATTGATATACTTCATCTCAATGCGTGAATTATCAGCGTGCGTACCTGTATAGTCTTGATTGCCCTGTGGACTAAGAATAGTATTCCCAACCACAATCATATCCCCCTTTACAGTACCTTGGTAACGAATACTAAAAGGAATATAATTCTGCCCAAAGGCAACTGAGAGAGTCGCCCAAAAGAAACATTGTAATAGTAATAACTTTTTCATATGGAAGTTATGTTTGTATTTATGCTATTGCAGTATAGCAATAGTGAAATTATTAATATTGTTGCTTGAAATCTTATAATATATAAAGGTGCCTCATATATCTTTTTGTATAATAGTTACACCTCTCTCTTCAAACGCAAAAGTAAGATATTTATTTTATATAATATACTCCACACAAATATTTAACATTATTTAACACAGTAGTATACAATGTAAATTACCTTTTTACACATTAAACATACTGCAAATCAACAGATAGCGTCTTTTACACTATCTTGTTGTGCATTTTGTATTCTGTTAAATAAAAAGGCGTTTTATTAAGAGTTTTTCTCTCCATTCTTTCCAAAAAAAGGAAAAACACTACACGGTATAACTGTGTAGCTTTTCTTTCTGGTGCAAAGATACAACAATTTTTCCTCATTCTCTCATTTCCTCATTTGCTAATTTCCAAATTATTCTTACCTTTGCGCCCGATAAACAAATTAAAACACAATGGTTTTACCTATTATTGCTTATGGCGACCCAGTGCTCAGAAAGGTAGGAACTGAAATCCCCCCTGATTATCCTCAACTCAAAACACTGATTGCTAATATGTACGACACTATGAATGCCGCTTATGGCGTGGGGCTCGCTGCTCCTCAGGTAGGTCTCTCTATACGCTTGTTCGTGGTAGATGCCTCTCCTTTCGCCGATGACGATGAGCTTTCAGAAGAAGAGCAAACTTTCTTAAAAGACTTCAAAAAAACTTTTATCAATGCCAAAATAGTAGAAGAAACAGGCGATACTTGGAACTTCAACGAAGGGTGCCTCAGTATTCCTGGCGTACGAGAAGATGTTAGCAGGCACAAGCAAATCACCATTGAATACTTTGATGAAGACTTTAATAAGCAAACACTTACCATTGGCGGACTCGCGGCTCGTATCATTCAGCACGAATACGACCATATCGAAGGCATTCTGTTCACCGATAAACTCTCTTCTTTTAAACGCCAACTCATCAAAAGTAAGCTGGCTAATATCAGTAAAGGAAAGGTAAAGGTAGACTACCGAATGAAATTCTTTGATGCCAAAAACAAAAGATAGTACACTAATTTACAGTTATAATTAGTAACACTCATAACTTTTAACTCTTAACTTTTTAACTCTTAAATAAATACAATGAATCTAACAAAAGTATTAGCCATTTCTGGCAAACCTGGTTTATATCACTTAGAAACTCAAACGCGCTCTGGCTTCTTAGCCACTTCGTTAGCCGATGGTAAGCGTATATCAGTAGGCATTCGCAACAACGTGAGCCTATTGTCTGAAATCGCAATTTATACACTCGAAAAAGAAGTGCCTCTCACCGAAGTTTTTACTAATATGAAGAACTTTGAAGAAGGAAAAGAAGCGCGTATCTCTCCAAAATCCGATGGAGCTACTCTCGAAGAGTATTTCTCTCAAGTACTCCCTAATTACGACCGCGACCGTGTGTATGCCAGCGATATTAAGAAAATAATCCAATGGTACAACCTTCTATTAGCCAAAGGTTTCTTAGAAGAAGACGCTCAAGAAGACACCCAAAAAAGCTAATTCACAGTACAATCATTTTACAATCAGTATTACTTTCCCAAAATTTTAATCGCTTGTCGTGCTACGACCTTTGTCAGAGTAGACTATCTTGACAATCAATTTCCTTTAGTTATATTGTAGGGGCGATTTGCAAATCGCCCTCACAAAGCAAAAAAAGAGAACAATATTAATATTGTTCTCTTTTTTTATAATCTTATAAAATCAGATGAAGCAAATCTATTTTGCTTCTTCTGTACTATCCACAAGCACCTGCCCACGATAGTACAATTTACCTTCGTGCCAGTGTGCGCGGTGATACAAATGGTTTTCACCAGTTGTTGGATCTTTTGCTATTTGAGGAACTACCGCTACGTCGTGGGTTCTTCTCTTATCTCTTCTTGTTTTTGATTGTCGTCTCTTAGGATGTGCCATTACTTAAATCTTTATATTATTTATCTGTTATTAAATTCTTTAAACTTTCCCAACGCGGGTCTATAGTCACTGCATTGTGGTGCTCTTTTGGAGCAAGTGCTTCCAATTTATCTAATACCACCGAGTGCATCGTCCCATTCAAAACATCAGGGTGTACACGCTTAGCAGGGATTGACAACACAATAAGCTCATATATATATTGTGCCACATTCAGTTGGTATTCTCCGTGAGGAAGTATCAAGATTTCTTCATCGTCATCATTATACTCTTCACCAAACTTCACCACCAAAAAAAGTGTTCCTTCTACTGCCAAGTCAAAAGGCTCATTAGAAACATCACAATTCACATTCACAGTACCCCTGTTGTGAAAATGCAGTTCCAACAAGTTGCTCTTCTTGTCTAAATCAACGATTACCTGCTGATGAATATCATTCACCTCGTCAAAATTAAACAGTTGTAGAAACGCTTTGTCAATCTCATAAACAAATTGATGTCTCCCCTGTTTCAAGCCTGCAAAAGAAATATCGTATTCTTTTAACTTTCTCATTTTCTACAAGTTTAGTAATCAATTGTTCATTTTTCAAGGTGCAAAGATACAACTTTATTTTTATATACAAACTTTTTACCTCACTTTTTTATCATAACCACATCATATCCCCTCAAAAACCCCATCTTTCATTGAGCAACTCCCTCTTCTCAAATATTCTCATCTCCGCCTTATCTCCGTCTTATCTTCGTTCATTCTTCGTTCATTCTTCGTTCATTCTTCGTTCATTCTTCGTTCATTCTTCGTTCATTCTTCGTTCATTCTTCGTTCATTCTTCGTTCTTTCTTCGTTCTTTCTTCGTCCATTCTTTGTCCATTCTTCGTCCATTCTTTGTCCATTCTTCGTCCATTCTTGATTGTCCGTGCGAGTTACACCTACCCGTGCGACTCGCACCTGCCTGTGTGGCTCGCACTTTTCCGTCATACTCCCCCTAGTGCCTATGGCCTAAGGCCTAGTTCCTTTTCTCTTTCTTTCGCCTCGAAACCTCTTTTTTAACATTTTTAGCGTTGTTGTACTACAGTATAAATCAACTACTTACATACCTTTTCTATACCAATCTTCCAAGATTCGTATAAGCTTCCTATAAGCTCTCTATAAGCTAACCCCACCCTTCTCATAGCCTTTTTTCATCAAAAACTCTTCCTCCCCTCTTCCGAACTTCTTTGTTTTTTTCCGAATATTCCTAACTCTCCCAACACATCGTTTTTTCATCTCAAACTTTGCCAAAGTTAATCGCCCGTCGTGCTACGACCTTTGGCAAAGTTAATTTTTGGTATTATTGGCATTTCTGGTATTATTGGCATTATTAACATTGTCGCTTCTCTTCCTTAGTAAAAACAAGGGTTTATAAAAGAAAAACCACAGTATTTTAGCCTTCTTAAAAAGGGTACTCCTTAATCTTTTGTTAAATTTTTAAGAGAATTTGTTTTTTATATTAAATATTTGTTTTAACTTTGCCCGGTGAATAAGCGATTATACATACTCGCAGTAGTGCTCATAAGCCTTTCTCTTGTAGGAATTATTGCCATACAAGGGTATTGGATTAAATCAGCCATCGATAATAAAGAAGAGGCTTTTACTTATTCTATTCAGCAGGTACTCAATAATGTAGCTAAACAAATAGAGCAAGATGAAGTCGATAAATATGTAGCTCAAATTATCTATTTGCGCGAGAACGATAGCACCTTAAAGCTCAAAGACAGTCATCTGCGAGAGTTTATCTATGTGCAAGAAAACAAACTAAGCAAAGAGACCTTTATTTATAAACACGGTATTTTAGAGGAAGATTACGCTTTAGCTACCAATCTGCGCAACCCTGTACTCATCGATGATTTGAAACTCTCCGATTCTTTTACCTTAAAGAACTATACAAACAGAGAAAGTTTTCAGCACATCAACAGAGGTAATAATATAGATAACAAACAGTTGCCTATCATAAAAGCCTACGAAAAGCTAAGTGAATTACCCGAGATTGAGCGCTTAATGATAGAAGAATCATTTAAGAGTATCATAAGGCAACAAACCCTTAGCGAACGAGTGTCCGTAAGCCAAATAAACACACTCTTAGAGCAAAAACTCAAAAAAAGAGGCTTGAATTTACCTTTCGAGTTTGCCGTGTATAACCGCAATATCTTATCGAAGATACACTCTAAGTACTTTGACCCTAATGAAACTAAGGAATATCGCACCTTGCTTTTTGGAGGCAATAGCTCCGACGATTCAGTATACGAATTAGCAGTAGTATTCCCTCAGCGCGAGCGCTATGTGCTATCATCAGTAATAGGGGTAGCAACCCTATCAGTAGTATTTTTACTAATAGTTATAGGTGTGTTTGTGGTTACCTTCCACCAGCTCATCACTCAGCGTCGCATTTCCGAAATCAAAACTGATTTCATCAATAATATGACGCACGAGTTCAAAACACCTATTGCCACTATGAACTTAGTGCTGGACAGTCTTAAAACACCTGTTGCCCTGCACGACCCTGAGAAAATAAAAGGATATGTAAAAATACTCAAACAGGAAAACAAGCGAATGCTGGCTCAGGTAGAAAACATTTTGCAAATATCACGTCTCGAAAAAGGAAACTTACATTTAGAGAGAGAGCCGTTGGACGTGCACGAACTTATAAGCAATGCCGTAGGGCACCTACAAGTAATGCTCGACGAACGTGGAGGCGTACTGCGCACTCACTTTTTAGCAGAAAACGGCGATGTATCAGCAAACAAATCACACCTTACTAATGTATTTGTGAATGTGATTGAAAATGCTATCAAATACTCACCTAATGCCCCCGAAATAGACATTTATACTGAAAATATAAAGAATAAAATACTAATACGTGTAAAAGACAGAGGGCAAGGAATGAGCAGGCAGGCTATGAAACACGTATTTACCAAGTTTTATAGAGAACATACTGGCGATTTACACAACGTAAAAGGACACGGGTTAGGGCTTGCCTACGTGAAAAGTATCGTAGAATACCATCAAGGAAGCATTGATGTAGAAAGCGACAAAGGAAAAGGGAGTACCTTCTTTATCAAATTGCCGGTAATATAATTTAAGAACTTAACAATTTAATTCATAATTGCCTAAAACAATAAAAAAATGAATACAGACGGAAACTATTACAGTTCAAATGCTTCTACGGACAATAAACACATTCTCTTAGTAGAAGACGACCCCAACTTCGGCACTGTACTAAAAGACTATTTGGTAATGAGCGGTTTCGACGTTACCTTAGCTAAAAACGGTATGGAAGGCTTCGAAAAGTTTAAGAAAGAAACATACGATATGTGTATCTTAGACGTGATGATGCCTTATAAAGACGGTTTTACTTTAGCCAAAGAAATTCGTGAGAAAGATGAGAAAATACCTATTATCTTCCTTACAGCTCGTACAATGCGTGAAGATGTGATAAAAGGCTATCGCTCAGGAGCTGATGACTACCTAAACAAACCCTTCGACTCCGAAATCCTATTGATGAAAATACGTTCAATTTTGCAACGTAAAAGCATCGAAACAATGGTAGACGACAATAAGTTTGAGTTCGAAATAGGAAGATTCTTCCTCAATACCAAATTGCGTATTCTCAAATATAAGGACGAAGAACCTGTAAAACTCTCCCCTAAGGAAAATGAACTTTTGCGTTTGCTCGCCTTACACACCGATGATTTTATGTCACGTGAGTTAGCCCTTTCCAAAATATGGAAAGACGACAACTATTTCACCTCTCGCAGTATGGACGTATATATCGCAAAACTGCGCAAACTCTTGAAAAAGGACGATAAAGTAGAAATACTAAACATTCACGGCGAAGGCTTCCGTTTGGTTGCCAATAAAGAAGCCGATGAATTCATTTAGGTAAAAAATAGTCACACCTTTGCCCACGATTTCAAGAACATTTGTTTAACTAAATAAAGATATACACGAAGAAAAATGACCTATGTCAAGTTACATATCGCATCAGTTCTACCTTTTTGCAAGGTAATGCTTCGTGTCGTATCTGTTTGATTATAAGAATAGTATAATATATAGAAGAGCCCGAAGCGTCCCGTTTCGGGTTTTTTGTTTACACCCCTACTACTTTGCCCAATCTTGGCGTTTTGAAGTCAAAGACAAGCTCTTTACCAAAGTTTCTAACCCCGGTCGAGCTACAACCTTTGGCAAAGTTAAAACCTTTCAGCAGTAACGTCTAAATAAGTAAAGAAAAAAGTTAATAAATAACACTAAAAAGCATTATATAATGAACACAAATGATTTAAACATACAGCTCGTTACTAATAATATCAATGATTTTAAAGGTCTTTTAGATGTTTTTGAAGAAGTTTTTCAGTGGACAAACTATCATTATCCTACCGACAAGAAGTTGCATCATTTATTGAAAAACACAAACCTTTTGGCAGTAGTATCCAAAATAGAAAATCAAGTAGTAGGAGGTTTAACAGCTTATATCCTTGATAGTTATGAAGTAGAAAAACCTTCTCTATACCTTTATGATTTGGGAGTGAAAGAGCGTTTTCAAAATCAAGGCATTGGCAAACAGCTTATCAACTATTTAATAGCCTATGCAACGCAAAACGATTTTCAAGATATCTTTGTAGGTACGGAACAAGATGATAATGAAGATGCTATTGCTTTTTATAGAAAAACACCTTTTACCGATGAAACAAAGGTATTACAATACAGTTTTCGATTAGATGAACCTAACTCCTAAACAAAAAAGACAAATTAACAGAATAATTTTTGTCAGTTGTGAGTCGCCAAATAACCTCTTTTGCAATATAAAAGCTCTCGTTTAGGTTTAGGTTATCCCCATCTTTTCTTCGTTCATTGTTCGTCTTTCCTTCGTCTTAGGTTCGTTTTAGCTTCGCTCTTCTTTCGAATAAGCTTTGTCCATCAAGCTTATAAGTATCAATACTAAGTTGCTCTGTGAAGTTTTTTTTGTCATTTGTAATTATTTCGTATCTTTGCACCAACTTTATTTTTGATAATGAAAAGAACTATCTTTATATCATTTTTAATACTCTCGCTTTCAATGTTGATAAGTTGTGAGTCCGACGACCTTTGCGACCACAGCGTGAATACGCCTCGCTTGGTGGTGCGTTTCTACAACCAAAACAATACTCGTACGCCTTTTAGCGTGACTAACCTTACAGTTTATGGCGAAGGAAATACTACTCCTCTGGTAAGCAGTGCAACTTTAGATTCACTTGCACTACCTTTGCGCTTGGAGTCGCCTACTACCTACTTATTCCAAACCGTAGTTTCAGGTACTACCACTAGCACCGCAACCCTCACGCTCACTTATACTCCCGAACAGTCGTTCGTAAGCAAGGCTTGTGGAGTGAAAATTACTTACAACACCCTTTCAGCTACCATTCAAGATACAAATACCTCTTGGCTAAAAGGTCTTAACATCAAGAACACTACCGTAGATAATGAAAAAAGAGCTCATATACATTTGTATCATTAGTATTTGGTGGGGCTTAGGTGCAATGGCTCAAACGGCTACCCGCACGACCTCACAAACTACTATTGCCTTGCCCGAAAAGCAAGAAGCCCCTGTGTACAAACAGCGGTATGGCTTGCGCGTAGGTGCCGACCTGAGCAAACTGGTACGCCCTTTCTTTGATAAGAATTACTACGGACTCGAATTGGTAGGCGATTACCGCCTAACAACCAACTACTACTTCGCTGCTGAACTCGGTATGGAAAAAAGAACTAAGGACGAAGATTTCTTTACTTACTCTACCGAAGGTCAGTTTTTACGTGCTGGTTTCGATTATAACACCTATGGCAATTGGTATGGTATGGAGAATATGATTTACGTGGGGGCTCGCTATGGCATTTCGCTCTTCTCTCAAGACCTTACCTCGTATATTATCCATAAAGATAACCAATATTGGAACGAAACTATCACAGGTTCCGACCCTTCTTTCTTAAAGAAATACGACGGACGTACTGCTCATTGGTTGGAACTCGTATTAGGCATTAAAGCGGAACTCTTGCACAATCTTTACGCAGGAGCAAGCGTGCGTGTAGGTCTTTTGGTGGCTCAAACGGGCAGCAGTGGTTTCCCTAACTACTATATTCCTGCCTTTGGGCGGGTATACGAAGGAAGCAGATTTGGAGTAGGATTCAACTACACTCTCAGCTATCTCATTCCTCTTTATAAAAAAGAGAAAAAGAAAGAAGAGGCAGATACGCAAAAAACTACCTCCTCTCCTACCCCTTCAGCTCCTGCTAAAAAACCGAAAGGAAGAAGATAATAATTGACAATGTTATTATGAACAGATATATTACACTTTTTTTGCTTCTTTTTTGTAGTGTTGCTTATGCTCAAGATGTGGAGGCAATGCTTACCGAAAAAGTAAAACTCTTAGACAAAAGCTATAATCTTAAAGAACTGCAAACTTTGGCAAACGACTTTGAACACCTTACCACTGTTGCGCCTACTAATTGGTTAGTTAATTACTACGTAGCTTACACAAATATCCGCCTTGCCGACCAATCATCGGGAGGGTCTATTGATAGTTATTGCAATCAGGCAGAAAAGTACATAAAGATAGCTGAAAAACAACCCGATGCCGACGCATCGGAAATCAACGCCTTATACGCCTATCTGTACAGTGTCAAAGTGAAGGTAAACCGAATGTTTCGCGGAGCTAAATACGGTAAGCTGAGTCGTGAGTATTCCGAGAAATCTATTAAGGAAAATTCCGAAAATCCAAGGCCCTATCTCATTCGTGCTATCGGTATTTACTTTACACCCAAAGTATTTGGTGGGGGCGTAGCGAAAGCTAAACCAATGCTCAATAAAGCCTTAGAGAAGTTCGAACATTTTACTCCGAAAACGCCTAATCATCCTCATTGGGGCAAAGGAATGGCAAAATCAATTAACAAATAACAATTAACAAGTGCACAAAGCTGGATTTGTAAATATCATCGGGAACCCCAACGTAGGAAAATCTACCCTTATGAACGCCTTTGTAGGCGAAAAACTTTCTATTATCACCTCCAAGGCACAGACCACGCGGCACCGTATTTTTGGTATCGTAAGTGGTGATGATTTTCAGGTGGTTTTTTCGGACACCCCTGGTATTATCAAGCCATCGTATGCCTTACAAGCCTCGATGATGGACTTTGTAAAGAGTGCTTTTGAAGACGCCGACATTCTCATTTATATGGTAGAAATAGGCGAAAAAGAGCTGAAAGACGAGGCTTTCTTTAATCGCATCAACCAGTTGGACGTGCCTGTATTGTTGCTCATCAACAAAGTGGATACTTCCGACCAAAATGTATTAGAGGAACAAGTAGCTTACTGGAAGGAAAAAGTGCCTCGTGCCGAAATATATCCTATTTCGGCTTTGCGCAACTTTCAAACCGAAGTGGTGTTCAACCGCATTATAGAACTCTTGCCCGAGTCACCTGCGTTTTTCCCAAAAGACCAACTCACCGATAAACCGGAGCGTTTCTTTGTAAACGAGATTATACGCGAGAAGATACTATTGCACTACAAGAAGGAAATTCCCTATTCGGTAGAAGTAGAGACCGAAAGTTTTGCCGATAGCGAGACTATCATTCACATTCGCTCGGTGATAATGGTAGAACGCGAAAGCCAAAAGGGGATTATCATAGGTCATAAAGGGGAAGCCTTAAAGCGGGTAGGCATTGAGACACGGACTGATTTAGAGAAGTTTTTCGGCAAACAAATACACTTAGAACTTTTCGTAAAAGTAAACAAAGATTGGCGTAGCAATGTGCGACAATTGCGCAGGTTTGGTTACGATATCAAATAAAGAAAAATGTACATAAAAAAAATCATAAAGATATTCGTCATCGTCTTTTTGCCCTTTTGTATACAAATATTTGCATCGGGGCGCAACAAGATGCGTGTAGTGAAAGAGGTGGTGGTAGACCATCAGGACGAGAATATGTACGTTACCGATGAGGCTATACGCCGCACTATCTTCAAAGATCCTCAAGCACAACACCCTATGGGGCTTCTTAGGCTAAATGAAATTGAAAAACTCTTAGACAACAATGTGATGATTGAGAAATCGGAAGTGTTTTGCACTATCGACGGCACTCTGAATGCTAAAATCAAACAGCGAGAACCTATTGCACGCGTATACGACGGCAGTGGAGTGTATTATATGGATACACAAGGAAAGAAGATGCCTCTTTCAAGTTCTTACTCAGCACGTGTGCCTATTCTCAGAGGTAATACTGAGCGCTATTGGCAAGCCTCCTATGCACTGATGCAGTTTATCCAAAACGACCAATGGATGGCTGAAAACATTACCGAAGTATTGGTAAAGCCTAACGGAGAATACGAGTTTTTAATGCGTGTACCTCACTTTAAGGTCGTTTTCGGAAAGTTTGAAGACGAAGCGCTCAAGAAAGCAAACCTCAAAGCCTTTTACAAGCAATTGGAGAAGACTGATAAACTGAATGAATATAACATCGTAAACCTAAAATACACCAACCAAGTGGTATGTAGAAAATGAGACAATTAGTCAATTTACTAATGTGTCAATTCAATTATAGAATAACAAAAACAGAGGTTACTTTATTGAGTAACCTCTGTTTTTCTTATCTCTTACTTCTTACCTCTTATCTATTAGAAAGGTACCATTTTACGGTTTTCTGTATACCTTCTTCAAACTGCAAGGAAGGTTCCCAGCCGAGTTCTTTTTTCAATTTAGTAGCATCAATAGCGTAACGGAGGTCGTGACCAGCACGGTCGGTTACGAAAGTGATGAGCTTTTCGGAAGTACCTTCGGGGCGACCTAACTGTTTATCTACTTCTTTGATGATTACTTTCACTAAATCGATATTACGCCATTCGTTAAAGCCCCCAATGTTGTAGGTATCACCATCTTTTCCTTGGTGGAAAATAGTATCGATAGCACGAGCGTGGTCTTCTACAAAAAGCCAATCGCGAATATTTTCACCTTTGCCATAGATAGGTAACGGCTTATTATCTACAATATTATAAATACACACCGGTATCAATTTTTCAGGGTACTGGTGAGAACCGTAGTTGTTAGAACAATTTGAAATCACCACAGGCAATTTGTAAGTGTTATGGTAAGCTCTCACAAAATGGTCAGAGGAAGCTTTAGAAGCCGAATACGGTGATTGGGGGTCGTAAGGCGTTTGCTCAGTAAAGAGTGCTTCGCCTATTTCTAAGGCTCCATATACCTCGTCGGTAGAGACGTGATAAAAGCGTTTGCCTTGCATATTATCTTTCCACGCCTCACGAGCCGCTTGCAAGAGGCTCAAAGTGCCCATTACGTTTGTTTTCGCGAAGATAAAAGGGTCTTCAATACTTCTATCCACGTGACTTTCGGCAGCGAGGTGGATAATCCCATCAATGTGATTTTCAGCGAAGAGGGCTTTCATACGCTCGTAGTCGCAAATATCCGCTTGTATAAAAGTATAGTTAGGGGCATTGGCTACGTCGGCAACATTCTCTAAGTTGCCAGCGTAAGTAAGCTTGTCTAAGTTAAAAATGTGATAGTCGGGGTATTTGTTTACAAATAGCCTCACGACGTGAGAGCCGATAAATCCAGCTCCTCCTGTGATTAAGATATTTCTTTTCATTTGTTTGTCATTTCAAAAACTAATTCACCGCCTTTTAGAAGGTCTTGGTGAGAAATATGCCATTGGGTATATTCTTTGCCGTTGAGTTTTACAGATTGGATATATTTATTGTCCTTAGAGACATTTTTAGCAATGATTGTAAACGTCTTTCCGTTAGGCAAGTGTATGGTTACTTTATCAAAGAGTGGACGACCGAACTCATACTCGGTAGAAGCTGGATTCATAGGATATAAGCCCATAGCACTCCAAATGTACCAAGCCGACATCTGTCCGCAATCCTCATTACCACTAAGTCCGTTAGGGGTAGTGTTGTACTGAGTTTGCAAGATGCGATCTACCCAATATTGGGTTTTCTTAGGTTGTCCTGCTACGTTGAACATATAGGCAATATGGTGGCTAGGTTCATTGCCGTGCGCATACTGACCTATGAGTCCTGAAATATCAGGAGAGGTGTTATCACCGGTGATTTCAGAACTTTCGGTAAAGAGTTTTTCTAAGTGTGTTACAAAAGGCTCATTGCCTCCAAATAAGCTGATAAGTCCTTGTACGTTGTGAGGCACAAACCAACTGTGTTGCCAAGCGTTACCTTCGGTATAGTCGGTATTTTCGCGATGGTCAGAGCGTTTAGGGTCAAAAGGCGTGCGCCATTTACCGTCGGTACTTTTACCGCGCATAAAGCCCGTTTCTTTATCGAATAGGTGAGCATAGGCTTCTGAGCGTTTGGTAAAGAAGGTAGCATCTTCGGTTTTACCTAAGGCTTTAGCCATTTGCGCTACACACCAGTCGTCATAAGCGTATTCAAGGGTAATAGTAACTGATTCGTCTACCCCTGCGTTATAAGGAATGTAACCATATTTTTTGTATGCTTTGAGTCCTCGTGCGTCTTGCATCATTGTAGTTTTCATTGCCTCATAAGCCTTTTCAGCATCAAAACCACGTACGCCTTTAAGGTAGGCTTCGGCAATCACTGCTACCGAGTGATAGCCGGTCATTGTATTGGTTTCGTTACCATAGAGCGTCCAAACAGGCAATACTTTGTGCACTTGGTAGTAAGCTAACATTGAGTTGATAATATCAGCAGTTACTTTGGGTTGCAAAAGGGTAAGCAGTGGGTGCTCGGCGCGGAAAGTATCCCACAGAGAAAGGGTAGAATAAGCCGTGCCTTCTGTTTTTGCGATCTCATCGTTTTGTAGGCGGAACTGACCATTTTTATCAGAGAAAGTTACAGGCGCTACTTGTGCGTGATAGAGGGCAGTGTAGAAAATGGTTTTGAGAGAATCAACAGGGGTTTCTACTACTATACTGCTGAGGGTCTTCTCCCATTGTTGTTGTGCTAATGATTTGGTTTTATCAAAATTAGGAGCGTTATATAACTCCAAGTTATCTAAAGCATTTTCTTCACTCACTGAAGAAAGCGCTACTTTTACCTCTAACTTCTCATCAGTATTATCAAAGAAGATTTGCCCTGAGGTAACATCATCTTTGTGTTTTTGATAGGTAATATTTTTTATAGGCTTAGAAAACTGAATCGCAAAGAACACTTTTTGGTTTTCAGCCCAGCCAGTACTATAACGATAACCTGTAATAATATTGTCGCTATTATTAGCGTCTAACTTCTTATCCGATTTGCTAAAAGAAGTTTTGGTAGGGCTATCCCAGTTGATTGCAAATCCCAAGTTCAGTAGTACTGATTGTTCTGCCCCTTTTTCAAAAGTATAACGATGTACGGCATAACGTTGTGTCGCAGTAAGTTCGACGTTTACTTTTGGGTCTTCTAAATACACTTGATAATAGCCAGGCTCTGCTTTTTCGTTCTTGTGGCTGTACTTCGATTTGTAAGGCACCATATCGCGAAACTCTTGGGCATTCACAGGGTATTGCTCTTTGCGTCCGTATTTCAGTACACTGAGGTCATATTCTTTAGTAGTAGGCATTAACAAGATGTCATTTAGGTCTCCTATACCTGTACCACTAAGGCTCAAATGTCCAAAACCTACCATAAGGCTATCGGAATAGTGGTAACCAGAGCACCAATCCCAGTTGCTGAGACCATTCACTGGGCTCACTTGTATCATACCGAAAGGAGTAGTCGCTCCAGGGTAGGTATGTCCGTGTCCGCCTGTACCAATAAACGGGTCTACATAGCTGATAAGCGGTTTTTGAGGGGTTTGTGCTTCTTGCTCAGAAGCTGTTTTAGATTGATTACAAGCCCCTAGTACAAAAGTAGAGGCTACCAAAAGAGTAATATGTTTTAACTTCATTGTAATAGCAATTAAGTATTTTGGGCAAAAATAATAAAATAACAACGAATAGCAAAATGTTTTTGAGGGCTTTTCTTTCTCATTGTTACTAAATATAGGGTATAACTTTTATCTGAGCATTTTCGTATTCTGCTAAAAATATCTCAGAAGGATTGCTGTATCCTGTCTTTTGTAGCTCTCCAAGTAGCCATTCTTCGCTTTTATCTACATCTTCCAGCACGCTTTTTTGAATAATCCCATCGGTAATGACAGGATATTTGGGGTTTTCTTCTCCTGCCAACACGATAATGAGTTCGCCATTCTGTTCAAGTACCGCTCTTTTCACCTCTCTGATATAGTATACCCCTTCTTTACGCAGTTTGAAAGCGAGTTCGTGTGCTGTAATTTTAGCTTTTTTGCAGGCGGCTATATCTATCTTACCTCGATTGATAACAATCACAGGAGCGCCGTCTATAAACCTCCTAAAAGCTTGGTTTTTAGTTTTTAACTGACGTAACCCTATGATAAGGAATGCCCAAATAGCCAATACGATAGCAAACTGAAAGATACTCACCGATGGACTGTAAATCACACCTCCAATAATACCCCCAAGTACGTAATTTTGCACCTGATCCATTGCCGAACTCGGTGCTAAATTACCCTTGCCCGATTTGTTGATGATTAAGGCAAGAGCCAACAATCCTAAAAGCAATTTTAGGAATACATCCAAATAGAAAAACTCCTCGGATTCAATATAAGGAATTGTATACATAATGTTAATCAGAAAATTAGTAAATTAGCAAATGGGGAAATTAGAAAGAAATATTAAGCCCTACTTCAAGCGAATGATAGTCCTTTTTTATAGGTACAATAGGGGCAGAGTCGTAGATAAGTCGGTAGGTACCAAGTATACCTATGGTAGGCGTAATATTGTATTTGAGGTCGATAGCCCCACCATAGCGCGCTTCCTTAAAAGTACTATCAGGTCTAGTTTGATGAATGGCAGTAGTGGTAAGCTCCCATTTTTCACCTATTCGAAGTTTATAACTGAGCGACAAATGACTTTTGATACTGCGACTGTAAGCATAAGTAGCCTCAACGTTATCGGGAGCAGGATATTCCCATTTTTCGTATTCAAAGAAGAAGCCCACCGCAGCAAACATCAGCGAGGATTGAGTATTCAGCAACCGATAACGCGATTGTAAGCCGGTAGAAATCTTGTGGTTCATTCCCCTGCTCTCTGCCCATTGCGACTCAGCATAAGGATACACCTCAAAAGCGTGGTCTAACAGATAGCGGTACTCCATATGCACATAGCCACCACTTAATATTACTTGACTACCATAAGTAGATAACTCAAACTTGTTAATTACATTAATAATCCTATTGCAATTGATAAGCAAGTTGAGATTAGCCGTATTTTTAAAAGTGAAGACATCTTCTTTTTCGGTTTTAAAATCCAAGATAGGCATTAGGCTCCCTTGCAGAGTTTTGGTGCTGTCTATCGTCATAGTAAGGTTTTCCGAAAAAAGCATTTGTGAATAGGCAGAAGCCGAAGACAATAGCGCCAATAACATATAAAGTAATCGTTTCATCGTTTTTAAGCATATTATTTAATAAGACGCAAAAGTATAAAATCAATCCCGAATACACAAAAAAATCTCACTTAAAACCAATGCTTCATACCTTTTTTATAACAATCTTCCAAGAGAAGTTTTTCACCACATTACCCTCATCATTCGTCATTCGTCATTCGGCTTTTCTTCCCTTTTCTTTCGCCTCGAAACCCTACTTTTAACATTTTTTTCACTGTTGTATTACAGTAAGAATCAACTACTTATACACCCTTCCTATACCAATCTTCCAAGATTCGTATAAGCTCCCTATAAGCTCTCTATAAGCTAACCATACCCTCCTTACACCCTTTTTTCATCAAAAACTCTCTTAACCTCCTTCTGAAAATCTCCGTTTTCTTCCGAATCCTCTAACCCCTCCTCTGACCTGTCCGACCCGTCCATTCCTCTTGGTGGTATTATTGGCATTTCTGGTATTTCTGGCATTATTGGCATTTACCCCATTTGCTAATTTCCAAATTTTCTAATTCTCTCATTTCCTCATTTGCTAATTAATCTCAGTTCAACATATATATAATACTGATTTACAGCTACGTTTACATTGCAATCTGTGAAATCCAGCAACGCAGTTGCCAATTCGTGCCCATCACATTTGTCAATTGAAAGACTATCCGTGTAATCTGTGCGAGATTTTCAGGCAATTTATTGCCTATTTGTTTGATTTTTTTTAGAGATTTGTAAGATTTCTGTAGCGTAAGCTACACTTTTCTTACATCAAACTCGCGTTAATTAAAAAATTATCTGGAAAAAATCAGTGCAAGACTTTCAGGCAATTTATTGCCTATTTGTTTGATTCTTTAAAGATTTGTAAGATTTCTGTAGCGTAAGCTACACTTTTCTTACATCAAACTCGCGTTAATTAAAAAATTATCTGGGAAAAATCAGTGCAAGATTTTAAAGCGGTCTATAACACTACCTAATCCGTTCCAAGTACTCTGTCGGACTCTCGTTGTAAAAATCTTTAAAGCATTTCGCAAAGTAGGAAGGAGAAGAAAATCCTACTTCATAAGCGACTTCCGAGATGCTCTTGGCTTTGCTGTTGAGCAACTGCTTAGCGTATTTTACTCGTATGGTACGAATAAGCTCATTAGGCGAATAGTCGGTGAGGGATTTGATTTTGCGATATAGGTTAGAGCGCGACAAACCTAAGGCATCGGCTATTTCGTCTATATTCATTTCAGGATTGGCGATAGAGTTCTCTACGTAATGCGTAAAATCGGTGATAAACTGCTGTTCTACCTTACCTAAAGTCTCTTGTTTAGTTTCGTTCAAGAGGAAATTACTAAAACTCTCACGTATCTTCTTGCGGTTCTCAATGAGCTTGCGCACTCGTGTTTTCAGTAATTTTATGTTGAAAGGTTTCGCAATATAGGCATCGGCACCACTCTCGAAGCCCACTTGCTTCTGTTCGTCTAACGCATAAGCGGTGAGCAAAATCACAGGAATATGATTAGTAGCCACGTTAGTTTTTATCAACTGACATAAATCGAAGCCATCAGTCTTGGGCATCATCACATCGCTGATTACTACATCGGGAAGGTGCTTTTTAGCGACTTCAAAGCCTTCTTCACCGTTTTCAGCTTCGATAAGGTTATAGTCATCACTGAGGATATATCGAATAAACTGACGCATATCCTCGTTATCTTCCACAATCAGTACAGTAGGTTTCTCCGAAGCCGTTGGAGAAACCGTAGGTAGTTTGAGTTTCTCGGTAGGTGCGGGCAACGAAGGCAATAAGTCGAGATGGGTTTCTATGTAATTGCTGTCGTATACCGCTTTTACCGATACTTGTTCTTGAGTAAAAGGCAGGCGAATGAGGAAGGTTGTCCCCTCCCCTTCTGTACTCTCTACGCTGATAGTACCGTTGTGTGAGGCTACTAAGGCTTGTACCAAAGCCAAACCTATACCCGAACCTTCGCTATCGGGATTTATTTTGTAGAAGTGCTCAAACACCTCACTTTGTTTGTCTTTTGGGATATATGAACCGCTATTGAACACACGTAGCACAGCTACTCCTCCTTTGGAGGGGGTTAGGGGAAGGTCTTCTTTTTCTAACGACACGGTGATACTTCCTCCTTGAGGTGTAAATTTCAGTGCATTAGAAAGCAGGTTGAAGTAGATTTTCTCTACTTTTTCCTTATCGAAAGCCATTTCAAAAGAAGTATCTTCGGCAAGAAACTGAAAGTTGAGTTTCTTTTGTTTGATACGGTCACTAAAAAAAGAATTGAGTTCAGTAAGAAACCGTTTTAGATTGCCCTTAGTGAAGTACATTTGCATCTTGCCATTCTCATAACTGCGGAACTCAATTACTTCGGAAATGAGATGCAAAAGTCGGTTGCTGTTCTTTTTGATGAGGAATAACAAGTCTTGTTCTTCTTTGGGGAGTGAATTGTGAGCCAAAAGCGTCTGCACAGGTCCTAAAATAAGCGACAACGGTGTTTTGAACTCGTGAGAAATATTGGTAAAGAAAAGTAATTTGGCTTGGGTCGCCTCTTCTAATTGCGCCGAGATTTCCTCTAAGCGTTCTTTCTGTTGTTGCAATTCGGTAGCCTGACGTTTGATTTCTTCATTTTGTTTTTCTAACAGATTATTTGCACGACTCTTGGTGCGATATGCTCTGATAGCTATTGCCAAAAATATAGTAATCAAACCAATAGCAATAATAGAAATGTAGAAGAGTGTACGCTGAGTAGTATGCTGAATAAGGCTCTCACTCAGCTGCTGATTGATATCCTCTATCTTAGCTTGTTTTTGAGCAATTTGCTCTGTTTGCAACTGTAAAATACGCACATTGCTCTTGTCCACCACAGCGGTATTGAGGATATTCTCGCGCTCAAAAGGTTGTTTATGGAGTATTTTCATTGCAAGGTCAATAACCTTTTCTCCTCCCGTAGGATAGATAAACGATGCGTCTTGCACGTTGTTCTCTATATTGCTAATTCCTTCTTGTTGTAGCGCATCTACCCCTATGATAAAGGGTATTTTACCGTTGAATTGCATCGCTGCTTCGTGAGTACCCGCTGCCATTGGGTCGTTCATCGCAAACACAAGGTCGATATTGGGGTGTTGTTGAAAAAGTTGTTGCATTTGCACTTTGGCATCTGCTTTGAGGAAGTTGCCCCAGGTCTCGGCTACTATTCGCACCTCAGGAGCATTATTAAGGGCATCTACAAAGCCTTTATGGCGTTCCGCATCGGAGGTTGAGCCTTTGGTACCACGCACTTCGGCTATATTGCCTTTGCCTTTGAGAATACCTATCGCATAGTGTCCCGCTTCTTTACCTATTTGGTAATTATTAGCTCCCACATAGGCAGTATAACTCTCAGTAGCTATTTTCCTATCTACCAAAATCACGGGAATACCCTGCTGGTAAGCCTTTTCAATAACTGGTGTACACGCTTCCGACTCGTTAGGCGAAACCACGAGCACATCTACCTTTTGTTCTATGAACCACTCTATATCGGCAATTTGCTTAGGAGTATCGTCTTTCACACTGCGAATCAGTAGCTCAGTATTGGCTTGGTAAAGGGCTACTTCGCGTTTTAGCTCCTCGTTCATCGTTTGTCGCCAAAGGTCTTCACTGCACTGCGACACCCCTATCACATAACGGGGGTTTCGCTCCCTTTGGCAAGCAAGGCAAGCAAAGAGAGCGAAATATAAAAAAAGTATATGATACTTCCTAAAAGTCATTTTATCTAAACAACTCCAAATGAGCATCGGCGAGGCGAGGCATCGCACCGTGTTGCTGACACACGTAAGCCGATACTTCTACCGCTAATTGATGCGATTGGGCAATACTGCGACCATTGAGGTAAGAGGCTACAAAAGCAGCTGTGAACGAGTCTCCAGCTCCTACTGTATCGGCGATGGTAACCTTAGGCGTACCTAAGAACGATTTCTCATTAGGCGTAAACACATAACTACCTCTTGTACCTTGTGTTAAGATAAGGAATTTGAGATTGTATTTCTCCAATAGGTGCTTACATACCTCTTCATCAGTTCCTTGCAAATTGAACATTTCAGCCACTTTCACTATCTCCTCATCGTTGATTTTTAATGCAGTTGCCTTGTCTAACGAATCGGCAATTACCTCTTTGCTGAAATATTTCAAGCGGAGGTTGATATCGAATACTTTTAAACTCTCGGCAGGCATTAAATCTAAGAACTTGTGGATAGTGGCACGCGATATTTCACTGCGTTGTGCTAACGACCCGAAGCACACAGTATTAGTGTTCTTTGCTAAGTTCTCAATTCGCGAAGAGAATGGAATATTGTCCCACGCTACATTTTCGCTAATCTCATAGGTAGGCACCCCGCGACCGTCTAACTGTACTTTTACAGTACCTGTGGGGAAATCAGTCTTCTCAATGATGTAGTTGAGTTCTTTTTCTTCTAAACTTTTTAGTATTTCCTTACCGAGTAGATCGCCTCCAATGGCACTCACAGCATAGCCGTTGAAGCCAAATTGCGACACGTGGTAAGCGAAATTAGCGGGCGCACCGCCTAATACTTTTCTTTCAGGGAAGACATCCCAAAGGATTTCTCCCAATCCTACTACTGTATTTTTCATCGTATTATATGTTATCCTCTCCTCTGTCTTCCCCTTGGGGGAAGGAGGCGAGAGTGTTGTTGTTAATTCTTTTTCAGCGTACAAAGTTATAAATTCTTTTTGAGATTTCCTACTACTAATAATAAATACTATCAGTCGTCAGATCTTTCTGACTAATCCAACTTATACAATTTGTAGGGCTCTCTAACGACTAACTATTAGCATTTGCTTTGAGTCGGGTGCTCATTAGCAATAGGTATAATACTCCTATGCTGAGGACAATAAGGGCTCCTATCTGTGAACCGTTCATCGCATCGGAGGCTAAGCCCATTGCAAAAGGGAAGACAGTACCGCCAAAGAGTCCCATAATCATCAAACCTGACACTTCGTTTTTCTTAGTAGGGTTCTGCAAGAGGGCTTGCGAGAAGATGATTGAGAATACATTGGAATTGCCAAAACCTACCAAAGCAATAGCAGTGTAGAGCATTGTCTTATCACTGAAAAAGAACAGTATCGCCATTGAGGCTACCATACAAAGCACACTAAGGGTAAAGAAATTCTTAGGTGATACTTTGGTGAGAATATAAGCTCCTGACAAACATCCTATGGTACGGAACAAGAAATACCAGCTGGTAGCAAAAGAGGCTTGGGTAGTGGTAAGCCCTAAACGTTCCATAAAGATTGTAGGTGCTGAGGCATTAACTCCTACGTCTATCCCTACGTGGCACATAATGCCAATAAAACACAAGAGCACATAAGGGTTAGCAAGCAGTGCAAAACACTCGGCAAAGGTGGCGTTTTTACTGTCGTTTTTCTCTTCTTCAATATGGGTAGCTCCAAGCCACAAGAGGGATACTACCGAAATAGCTACAAAGAGCAGGAAGAAAAGTCGCCAATCATTAAATTTATCAAAGCAGAAACTCATTAGCAAGGGGGCAGAAAACGAGGCTATTGCCTTGATAAACTGACCAAAAGTGAGTGAACTCGCGAGTTTGTCGCCTTTTACTATGGCTGACATTAGAGGGTTTAGCGATACTTGCATCAGTGTGTTACCAATACCAAGCAAGGAGAAAGCTACCAGCATAGTGGTATAGTTGTAGCTGATAAAAGGCACTACCATTGCTAAGATGGTAATCACTAAGCTGAGGAGTACGGTTTTACGACGACCTATTTTGCTCATCAGTACGCCTGTGGGCACTGAGAAAAGCAGAAACCAAAAGAATACCATTGCAGGGAGCGCTTTGGCGGTGGTTTCGGTCAAGCTAAAATCGTCTTTTACAAAGTTAGAGGCGGCGCCTACAAGGTCTACGAAGCCCATACAGAAGAATGATAGAAGTACGGGCAATAAATATTTTAGATAGTTATTATTCTGTTGCATACTATGAATATATTATTAGTCTCACGCACTCCCCTCTCCTTGTGAGAGGGGCAGAGGGAGAGGATTATTATTTCAATTTATAGACAGTTACATTGTTAAGAGTGAGGGTACCTTTGCTGGTATTGAAGCGGAGGGTATTGTACACTTCGCTAGGAAATACCGCATTGGTTTGTACTACTTCGCCGTTGTTCACAAAGAGTTCGGTAGAAGATTTGTCTACCAATAAGCGTACGGTATAGCTTTTCTTAGCTACCATTGGTGCTTTGATAAGCGTTTCGGCGAAGTTGGCATTGAAGGCTACACTGCTCTTACTGCGGTCTACCGATAGAGTTTTATTAGCGCCATCAAATAGGTATTTGATAGTTTCACCTTTGGCGTTCTCAAGGGCAAAGCTAAAGCTATCGGTTTCGTTAGGGGTTACCGTGAAAGTGAGTTCATAAGCGCCTTGATTATTGGGCAAGAAGTTTTCGAACGTTATAGCATCAGAGGTGTTGGTACGTGTTTTATCACCTAAAAGCACTGCTTCACGACGCAAGCTCTCCAACTCTTTTACGGGCTCACTGGCTACTACCAAGTGCTCGCCATTATGCACCAAACGCAAAACGCGGGCAACGGTCATCGCGCTACGGAAATTTTGAGTAGGGGTTTCATTGGCGTAATCCCAGTTGCTCATCCAGCCTATGAAGAGACGGCGACCATCGGTAGCGGGGACATTACTCCACGTTACACCTGCATAATTATCACGTCCGTAGTCTAACCAAAGCGGATAGCTCATAGTATCGGGGGTGAAGGTTTTGCCATCGAAATTACCGATAAAGTACTGAGTAGCACTTCCGCCGTTAGGTCCTCCTGGGTTGATACTCACGAAGAGCACCCATTTGGTTTTTCCTTCATAAGTAAGCGGGAAGAGATCAGGGCATTCCCACACACCGCCGTGTCCGCCTAAGCCTTCGCCAAACTCACTGAGGCGTGTCCATTCTTTGAGGTTCTTAGAACCATAGAAGGTAATGGTTTGGGTAGTGGCAAGGCTCATCACCCATTGTTTAGAGGGTGCGTGCCAGAATACTTTCGGGTCGCGGAAGTCGATGATATTGGCATCAGTGAGTACGGGGTTTCCTTCGTATTTGGTGAAGGTTTTTCCGCCATCGAGGCTATAAGCAATAGATTGGGTTTGGCGTTCGCCTGCTGAGGTGAAAATAGCCACCATAGCTCCTTTGCCAAAGCCGGCTGTGTTCTCGTGGTCAATCACAGCACTGCCTGAGAAAATCGCTCCTAACTTATCGGGGACTAATACATAAGGCTTGTATTCCCAATTCACCAAGTCTTTGGAAACGGTGTGCCCCCAGTGCATATTGCCCCAGCGCGCTCCGTAAGGGTTGTATTGATAGAAGAGGTGGAATACTCCGTCGAGGTATACCATTCCGTTAGGGTCGTTCATCCAGCCATATTGAGGGGTGAAGTGGTATAGCGGACGGTATTTTTCGTTGTAGTTGAAGTTATATTCAGCCGACTGTTTGATTTCGGCTAATCCCATATCGGTAGTTTTGGCTACTGCGAAAGTAAGGGTTACTTTCTTGCCTTTGTACGCCTCGATAGCGATAGGCATCCAGTAGTCTATTTTGTTTTGGGCGATGCGTATCGTCATTGGCTCGCCTACAAGAGTCCCGTCTACCGAGAGTTGAACTTTGTTTTCAACTGCTTGGTCTTCGATAGGGATGAGCAGGTACTTGTCTTTGGCTTCAAAGGTACGGGTGTAATCAGTCATAAAAACGCTTTTTTGTTTGTTGCCTTGTTCGATTTGGTCGATGAGGATATGCCCCCATCCGCCACGTTGGTTATCGACAATGCGGATAGTAGCTTTCTTGTTTTTATAGGGTTTTACGTCCCAAGTGAGCCATTGTAGGGTTTCGGTCTCGAATAGAGAGCGCGTTTGTAGCACACTTTTCCCCTCGACTAAAAGCTCGATATAGGTATCAGGGTGCGTACCTCCTCCTATGAGGAAGTTGATGTAATCACGCTTGATAGTAAACTCTTTTGACGTAAGCGTTCCTCGAGAGTCGTCGCCGTTGTTGAAGCTGTTGGCGAGGAATTTGCCTTCAAAGTCTATTACGGGCTGCTGACCGGTATAGCTACCGGTGGCGGGAGTCGCGCCAAAGGCGTCGCCTTCTACCGTCCAATTGGCATAAGTGCCCGACTCGAAGTCCTCGATAATGAGGTTATCGGTGTTTTGCTGGCAGGCAGTGAGCGTTAAGACTCCTAATCCTGCTATTAGTTTGTTATTCATATACTTTTTTATATCTCTTTTAATCAAAAGATGGTACAAATATACATTATTTTTATTTGAATTAGCAAATAAGTAAACTAATTCCTCATCTTCATTCCCTCTCACTAAGGAGAGGGAGGAAGCTGAGACTTATAAAGTAATGAAAGTATCTGTTTTTGAGGTAAAAGATAAGATGTTTATACCCGTCCTTCGCCTTAGGTTCGCTTTAGCTTTGCCTTAGACTCATCTTTTGTTCGTCTTTCCTTCGTCTTTTGTTCGTCTTTCCTTCGTCTTTCCTTCGTCCTTTGTTCGTCTTTCCTTCATCTTAGGTTCACTCTTCCTCTTTTTACCTTTTATCTTTTACCTTTTACCTAAAAAGTAAAGTTTGCTGTTCCGTTAGCAAAGATACCCCAAGGGTTTTGGTTCATCTTATAGCAACGGATAGAAAGGGCTACTACATCGTTCACATAGATTGCGGCTGCCGAGCCTTCTTGCACTATTTTCACGGTGTATTCCTTGTTGGCGTTCACGGGAAGTTTTATGCTATTAATGGTAGCAGTGCCTCCGTCTCTAATCACACGGTTGAGTTGTAACTCTCCTTTGTTGAGATTAATCGTTACGCGGTAGGTTTCATAAAGGTTACCACAAGCGCCAAACATCACCCCAAACTCTGTGGCGGTATTGGCTTTGATTTTGGCAACTATTTTGTTGAACCCAGTGCCAAGGCGGTCGAACACACGAGTATTATTATCTAACGAAATGCTACCCAAAGAAGCAGATACCGCTTGTTTGCTATCGAACGCGGTAGGCATTTTTACGTTGAGGGTACCATCGCTGTTTTGAGTGAGCTCGTGAACAGCCAAAGAACCTCCCCAGTGATAAGCGGAATTATCTTCGTAGTTGATACGCGAAGGATTCCACCCCCATATATAGCGGTGAGTGCCGTCGGTAGCGGTTTTTCCAGCATAGAACACACGGTCATCTAAGTCTTGTTGTGCAGGGGTAATCCAATTCTTGTCACCTACACGACGGTATCTGTATTGCACACGGCGCACGCTTTCTTCGATGTTAGAGAATATTAAATACTGATAGTTTCCTTGTGTAAACACATCGGGACACTCTACCATAAAAGCACTAGGGTCAGTATAGAAGAAGGGAGTGTTCGGGTCTTTTGTCCAGTTCTTAAGGTCGGTAGAAGTGAATTGTGCTACGACACCTTTCCATACACCGCTTCCTATATCGGCACGGGTGCTGACGAGCATCTTATAGGCATTTCCTTCTTTAAATACAATAGGGTCGCGGAACTCATTGGCATCGTACTTATCAGGAGCACGGAAGGAGTGTTGTGTATCCTTTGTCCACGTTTTCAAATCGGTAGAGGTAGCCCAATAGATGATTTCTTTGGGGTCTAAATCGCCGTTGTGCCCCGTATAAAAGGCGTAATAGGTATTGCCATCTTTGAATACTGAACCTGTACCGAGGGCATCTTCGTGCGAACCGTCGGCACCACAAGCAATTGCTTCACCATTATCAGTATAATTAACCAAATCAGTAGTGGTAGCACTATACCAAGGGTGGAAGGTTGCAGGTGCTGGACGTTGGTCGTAGAGATAGAAGATATGGAACTTACCGTTGTCATAGAACGGCATAGGGTCTCCTACCCAAGCGTTCTTGGGCTGGAAGAAATGCTTATAAGTACGACCATAATCTTGTACGGCATAACAAGTAGAAGCATCGGGAGCCGCATTAGGGTCGTTACTACAATATTCTTTTTTTTCACAAGCTATTAAAGCGGTAGCACAAAGTGCCAATGTAAGTGTCTTTTTCATTGTTTATTAATTTAATTTTAACCTCTTTTTAATTATTTAACCTCCTCCTATTCTCCCTTAAAAAGGGGGAAGAAAGGACGGTTACACATATACGTATGAAAAGAGGTATTTTATGTTTCTATTAATTCGCTAAATATTCTAAGGCGTTGGCAGTGAGCAATTCGATATTGCCCTTATAAGCATTGGCAGGTGAATTGTTTTCGTTATACCAGTCGTAAGCTTCACTACCTATACAGATAGTGCGACCTGCATTGCCTCGTTTGAGGTATTCAAAGATGACAGCGCGATTGCTCATCGTTACGTCCCAATGCAAACTCGCTAATATTTTAGAGCCTGCAGCAGTTTGCCAACCTGCAGCATTATGTTCATAATCTCCCCAATCGAAGTTCCAAATAGCATTATGTCCTTTTGTATTTGTTCCTTTAGAAAGAAAGAAGGATATATAATCAACCCCCGACTTTTTAGTCAATCCTTTAAACAATGGGTGGTTTTCATTGCCTTTGTAGCAAAGTGACCAATCTTCACCTACTGTAAATGGAACGTTATTTTCACCCCACATATTGTTTACTACCTTGCCGTCTAAGGCGATACCTAAATCGACTACGTATTGTACTGCCCAAGAAGACAATAAGAACGAGCCACCAGCAGCATAGAATTGTTTCATCTTATTCACAACAGCATCTGCTTTGGCTTCAGCTGGCAACTCTTTGTTGTTATCCCAATGCCACCAAATCACTTTGTAGTCGTTGAGATTAACTTTGCCGTCCTTGATGTCGCTAAACGAAATGTATTTAGCAGTGTCGTAATTTTCGGTAAGCCAAGTGTAAGCCGCTTTCTCGTCTTCATCAGCTATAGCAGAAGCACTGTTAGCTGTACCTACAAAGGCAATAGGTGCAAAGTTAGTAGGGATAATCTCTACGCTATACACAAAGTTTTTCCCACGATAACTCATAGTATAAGTAACGCTTTGGGTAAAGTTTTGGGTAACTCCCGAAGCAGGGCTCACAGTAGCATTAGGTGTTGTGCTGAAGGTGGGGGTAAGCGCAGTAAGGCTTTCACCCTTAGGGTATTTCACGCTTATCTTACCCGTACTGTGGTCAATCGTAGCTTTGTATTTGCCAATAGCAAAATTCTCTAACTGTGGATATTGAGCGGTAACAGTGTAATCCCAATAGAGGTTACCATTAAAAATGCGGTATTTGGCACCTTTGCTCAAATCGACATTCGTTCCTGCAGTAGGCACTGAGGTAGCTCCCTCGGGCAATGAGAGGGAAGTGGTCATTTTGGTAAGATCGGTATTCCAAGGAGCATACACCGTGATAGTTTGTTTCTCCTCGTCTATAATCCCATCGATACCATCGGCTTGAAAGACATTAATTTTTGCCTCTTTGTCGTTAATAAGTTCGCCTTCGTGCTTTTCGTCACAGCTGAGTAAGCCGAGCAAAGCTACTACACTGAGGGCGAGTTTGTGTACTATTGTTTTCATATTAGAATCCTGCATTTTGTTTGTAAATACCTTTTACATACCCTATTTGGTTTTGTGGAATAGGGATATACTCATTTTTATTTTTAGTGAAATAAGCACTGCTGAATATCGCTGGACGACGTGTTTTCTCTTTAGTGAAATAGTCGTTGAGTACTTGGTCGGCGATACCCCAGCGTACAAGGTCGAAGAAACGAGAGCCTTCCATAGCAAACTCTAAACGGCGTTCCCAACGGAGTGCTTTGCGTGCGTTTTCTTGATTCCAAGTGATGTTTACTCCATCTTGGTACAAGGCTATATCGGTGTTTGTGGCATAACCGATAAGCGAAGTACTTTGTTTAGCACGTTGGCGCACTTGGTTGATAAGTGCAAGGGCTTCGTTGCTACGGTTGAGCTCGATAAGAGCTTCGGCACGCATTAGAAGTACATCGGCGTAACGGATAAGAATACGATTCTTAGAGTTACCGCGGAAAGGGTTGATATTGCGGAAGCAAGAGCAAGAAGGGTCTACATTTTCTTTGAGTGATGCATAGAAGCCATACACATTGCTATTGCGGTTCCAGTCGTTCTTGTAAATCAACTCGGTGTTGTACTTATAAGGCAAGCCAGGTAAGGCAACAGTGTGGAACAAACGAGGGTCGGCTTTATCACTAGCAGCGTTGTAATCGTTGTTGTTGAAGTTATCAAAATCAGGTAAGCCATTCACTGTTTTGAAGGCGTTTACCAAATTCTGACTTGGTTTATGAAAATCACAACACCCTAACTTCTGTGGAGTAGAGAGCTGATCACCCCAGTTGAGACGTCCGTACTGGGTACCATCGTCCACTGAGTATTGTACCGCAAAGAGAGATTCTTTACCATTTTCATAACCACCGGGGAGGAAGTTAAACGCAAAGTCATCTTCCAAACCATAAGAAGAACCTAATGCAAAACTTGTATAAGTAAGTACCTCTTGCAAATCTTGGCTATTGATACCTGTTACACTATTGTTTTCTGATTGGCGATACGCTTTGTACAAATAGGCTTTAGCTAAATAAGCTGCTGCTGCATATTTATCAGCTCTACCTTTTTGAGGTTGGGTATTAGGCAATAAGTCGTAAGCTTTTTTGAAATCGGCTACTATTTTTTGCCATTGTTCATCATTAGGCAAAGTGTTAGGGGTGGTTTCGTAAGCACTATCAGGTGTATTCTCATCTACAAAAGGAATATGCCCAAAGATAGTCTTCAACACGAAATAGAAATGACCTCGTAAGAAATACATTTCGCCCATACGCGATTGACGATTTACTACTTCAGCATCGGAAGCCTGTTGCAAGGCTTTCAGAGCAGTATTGGTACGCGAAATAGCCATATAACACATAAACCAAAAGCGGTCAGCTTCACCAAAAGTAGGGTCGATATTCTGAGCGATTTCATAGAAATGGAAATGCTGGATATCGCTCACGTCTTGTCCGCCTTTATAAGCGTCATCGGCACGTACGTTACCGTAAATCCAAAGACTAAAAGGTACATCGTAGTGGTCGTTACCCAAAGACGAATAAGCAGTAGTTACCAACTCATCGGCTTTAGAGATAGCTTCTTTCTCGGTCATAATCCCTTGTGGATTATCGTCTAAGAAGTTGCAACCTGTAAGTAGAGTTGCAAATATTGTGGTGGTATATATTATCTTTTTCATTTTATTATTATTTATCAGACGTCAGACTATTGATAATTTAAAAGCTAGCATTCAATCCCATAGTGAATGTTATTGGGATAGGATAACCATAATTAGGGTTTTCAGGGTCTTTACCTGTAAACGATTTGCTCTTGATAGTAAAGAGATTCTGACCGCTTACATACAAGCGCAACTTGCTGAGCTTAATTCTTTCGGATACTTCTTTAGGTAAAGTATAGCCTAACTGTACGTTACGAAGTTTTAGGTAAGAGCCATTCTCTACATAGTAAGTAGACATACGCCCTTCGTTATTATCATCGGTATAAGCTACACTTGGAATATCGGAACTAGGATTGGTAACGGGGTCGAAAGCATCGAGCAAACGGCGTCCTTTATTGGAGTAGGTATCCACCACACTCCAAAAGTCAGTATGTTTTTTCACATCGTTGATAATATCGACATTCTGTACGCCTTGCAAGAAGAGGGTAAAATCGAAGTTTTTGTACTCTAAGTTGAGATTGAGACCGTAGATAAAATCAGGGTAAGGAGTCCCTATCCAAGTGCGGTCGTCTTCGTTTACTACTCCATCGTTATTCAAATCGCGGTAGCGGATACGACCAATACCTTTACCGTTTTGTATAGGGTGCTGATCGAGTTCTTCTTGGGTTTTGAAGATACCATCAGCTACATAACCGTAATAAGATTGATAAGGACGACCTAAGATATTATCCCATTTACCATTTCCGCCGTAAGCATTGACTACAGATTCTGGTAATTCAGTAACTTTATTTTTATTGGTTGAAACGTTGGCATTGATATCGTATTTGAGTCCGCCTTTGGTCTCGTTACGATAACCTACTGATACTTCCCAACCTTTGTTTTCCATACCAGCACCATTTACCCATTGGGTAGCACCTTCACCCTTGATACCTGCATAAGGAGGTTCTACCAAGATGTCTTTGGTCTTTTTGATATAGTATTCTACCGAACCGTAGAGATTGTTATTAAAGAAACCGAAGTCTAACCCGAAGTTGGTTTGTGTGGTAGTTTCCCATTTGAGATCTTTGTTACCGAGACGACTGCGACGGAAACCAGAAGCTAACTGACCAGAGCCTTTTCCTTCGATATCGTAAGAGGTATTCCAAATACCTGTTCCAGACCAAATATAGTCGCCTGTTACCCCATAGTAAGGATCGTAAATATCGTAAATAGAGTAGTTACCGATTTCTTGGTTACCGTTTTGCCCCCAACCGAAGCGCAATTTGATTTCAGAAACGGTATTGCGAATATTCTCCATAAAGGCTTCTTGAGAAAGACGCCAACCCAAGTTGAAAGCAGGGAAAGTACCCCAGCGGTTCTCTTTGGCAAAGCGAGAAGAACCATCGTGACGAAGAGTAGCTGAAGCGAGGTATTTGTTATCAAAAGCATAGTTGATTTTTCCGAAGAAAGAAAGCAACTTATAACCGGTAGCTCCACCACCTCCTGTAATACCTCCTGTAGCGAGATTAGGCCACATATATTCAGGAGTTTCTAAGGCAAGAGTAGTACCTTTTACAGAGAAGTTTATATCATCTTGTGAGAACATTTCCATACCTGCTAAGGTTTCAAATCGACTCTTACCAAGCTCGAAGTCGTAGGTAGCTGTATTTGCCCAGTTCCATTTCGTCCAGTGAGATTGTTCGAGTTGAGAGAAGGTTTTTTCTTTGCCTTCTTCCATAAAACCGGAAATATACGAATGATTGAGTGTACGTTTATAGAAATTACCGTAATCTACCCCAAAGTTAGAACGGATATTGAGCTTATCAATAGGTTTAATGTTTACAAAAGCATTCCCGAACATACGCCAGTAGTTATAACGATTATTCTTATTGTCGTTTACTAAGCGAGCAGGGTTCTGACGGTCGGGCAACCCATTTACAGGACCTCCCCAATGTTTACCGTCTTGAGTGCGTACCGGAATGAAAGGTACAGCTATCATTGCTGCTTCGGTAATTTGGTAAGGTTGCTCTACCTCGCTGGTACGGTTTACAGTGAAGTTTTCACCTATGGTTACTACATCGCCAAAGAGTTTGTAATCGGTATTGATACGCGCAGAGAGGCGAGAGAAATCGGTATTCTTTACCAAACCATCGTTGTTGTAATAGCCTAACGAAAGGAAGTAGTTACCTTTTTCAGTACCATTGGTAACCGAAAGGTTATAAGATTCAGTTACCCCCATACGAGTGATTTCCTTGAACCAATCGGTATTAGAAGGGAGCATAGGGCTTCCTGACTTATCGAAATACTGACGTGGATAATACAAATTATTAAGGGTGCTGTGACCATTGGCATCGGTAGTATAATCGTAGTGAATACCTAAAGCGTTTTGGTTAGGGTCGTTACCACGGTTTACGGCTGCTTTCCAAAGCACTTGTGCATACTCATTAGCATTGAGCATCTTCATACGAGAGTGAAACATCGAAACGGTAGTATAATGGTCGAAATCTACCTTTAACACTCCGTTTCTACCTTTTTTGGTAGTAATAACGATGACCCCATTGGCAGCACGTGACCCGTAGATACTTGCTGCCGAAGCGTCACGCAACACTTGTATACTCTCGATATCGTTAGAGTTCAGCTCGTGCATACCGCCCTGAGTAGGTACTCCATCGATGATATAAAGAGGGTCGTTGTTATTAAGTGTACCGATACCGCGAATGCGAATGGTAGCTTTACCAGCAGGACCCCCATTATCGGTTACTTGCATACCTGCTACACGACCTTGGAGGGCTTTCATAGGGTTGTTTTCGGCAGTAGACATCATCTCGTTTACCTTTACTACTGATACTGCACCGGTAAGGTCGGTTTTACGTTCAGTACGATACCCTACAGAAACGGTAACTCCTTCGAGAGTAGTCACCTCTTCTTCTAAACTTACGTTTATTTCCTTGCGTCCTTTCACGGCTACGGTTTGGGATTTGTAGCCTATATAAGAAAAGACCAAACTATCGGTGGCTACAACGGGTTGAAGGGTATAATTCCCGTCGAAATCAGTAGAAGCACCTACTGTTTTGTGCTTTACCACCACACTTACACCCATCATAGGGCTGTTGTCGGATTTTGCTTTCACCACTCCTTTTACTTGTTGGGCGAAAAGAGCACCCGAACAGTTGCAGAGCAAAAGCGATAGTAAAATGCGCTTGTTTATCTTTCTACTCATCATATTGGTATTTGTTTTTTAACAATTGGTTTTATTTTCTTCGCATTGATGAAAATACGATGTTTTTTCGGAGGCAAAGGTAAGGCAAAAGAAAGTATAGCACTATCAAAAATCGGTCAAACACTATCAAAATTGTGGCTAATTTTTGATAATGAAGAAAAATGTATAAAATTTAATTGTCTAACTATTAAACATTTAAATATTTTTGATAGCAGATGAGCAAAAAGTGATAGGAGGAAATTTCTATTATTTTCGTTTATGTATTTAAAAATTATAGTAATCTTAAAGAAAATAATTAATGAACAAAGAGAAGCTACCCTCTTTATCCCCTCTCGCTGAGAAGAAACTACAACGACGCTAATACAAACAAAGGGTGGTATTATAGTGGCTCTACAGTGGCTCTACAGTGGCTCTACAGTGGCTCTACAGTGGCTCTACAGTGGCTCTACAGTGGCTCTACAGTGGCTCTACAGTGGCTCTACAGTGGCTCTACAGTGGCTCTACAGTGGCTCTACAACGAATAAAAGACGAACAATGAACGAAGGAATAACGAACCTAAGGCAAAGGAAAGTTGAAGCTAAGGCAGAGATAAAAAGAAGGTTATTAGTGAATTTCAACTTTGCCAAAGGTGCGAGCCGCACGAGCAGATGGTGTGAGCCACACGGGCGGGTAGAAAAATTAGCAAATTAGCGAATTTGGGAATTAGTAAATGAGAGTGCGAGTGGCACGGGCAAATCAAGAATGAACGAAGGTAAGAAAAAACTAAGGTAAAGGTAAGTGATTATAAAGATAATTGCTAAAGATTTAAAAATGGGTATATTTTACTTTTTTGCTGATTTATCAGTTGATAATGTAGAGTTTTTTGGTTTTTCATTACTTATTCTTTAGTTTTTTGTATCTTTGCCCTCTGACAACTAAAAGAATAAGACCCATAGAATGGAAATAACCAAAGAAAATAGACAGTGGCTTGATGACTTACACCTTAACCACCCCGTAGTAATTGCTGGACCTTGCAGTGCTGAGACTGAAGAACAAGTACTGAAAATAGCACATAGCCTAAAAGATACTGATGTATCTTTCTTCCGTGCAGGTATTTGGAAACCTCGTACCCGCCCAGGTATGTTTGAAGGTGTAGGAGCGTTAGGTCTCAAATGGCTACAACGGGTAAAAGAAGAAACGGGACTCAAAACGGCTACCGAAGTAGCCAATAAAGACCACGTGAAGCTTGCCTTGGAGCACGATATTGATATGTTGTGGATAGGAGCGCGCTCTACTGTGAGTCCGTTTATTATTCAAGAAATAGCCGATGAGTTAGAAGGCACTGATAAGATTATCTTGGTAAAAAATCCTGTAAACCCCGATCTTCCGTTATGGATAGGAGCTTTGGAACGATTACAACGCGCAGGCATCAGAAAATTGGGGGTGATACATCGCGGATTTTCTACTTACGAAAAGACCAAATACCGCAATATTCCTGAATGGCAATTGGTAATTGAACTGCAAAACAAGTTCCCTGACTTGCCACTTATTTGCGACCCTTCGCATATCACCGGCAAACGCGATATGATTTTTGATGTATCGCAAACGGCTCTCGACTTAAACTTCGATGGCTTGATGATTGAAACGCACTGTACCCCTGATGCTGCGTGGAGCGATGCAGCACAACAGATTACCCCTGAACGCCTCATACAAATAATGAAGGATTTGCGCATTCGCGAGGCTTCGGTATCTGAGGAAGACTATGTGAGTAAGTTAAGTAATTTGCGTTCGCGCATTGATATACTGGACAATAAATTATTGGATTTACTGAAAAGACGTATGGAGGTAGCCGATGAGATTGGAATGCTGAAAAAAGCGAACAATGTAGCGATTTTACAAAACCAACGTTGGCACGAAATTCTTGGCAAAATGATATCAGAAGGCGAACAACGCAACCTAAGTGAGGATTTAGTGATTCAGGTATTTAAGGCAATTCACCAGGAGTCTATCAATAGACAGGAGAGAGTGGTTAAGAGTTAAAAAAGAAAAACGAAAAAATATAGAATGATATTTGCTTTTAAATAGAAAAGTCGTACATTTGTTGCGAAAAACTAATTGTATAAAATGACTATGGAAAAAACTGTCAAACGTTTTTTAGACGTAATACTTGAACAAGCAACTCCTCTTATTGCAAGTCTCAACAAAGGCGTTTCGGATACCCAAATAGCGGTATTTGAGGCGGAAATGGGTATTACTTTGCCTTCTGAGGTGAGAAAGCTATACCAGACTTTCAACGGGCAAAAAGAAGGCGAAAACGATATATTCTTCTTAAATGGGTTGCGTTTTATTCCCTTAGAAGAAATCAAACGCACCCAAGAACACTGGCTTGAGCAATTGGAGAGTGTGCCTAATTGGCAGTCACTCCGCTTTGATGAAGAAGAGGCAATTGATATGTGCTGGGACAAGGTAGTGAAAAACCAATTTTATAATCCTAAATGGATTCCGTTCCTCTCCAATGGGGCGCGCTTTATGTTCATAGACCTCGATCCCGATGAAGAAGGCGTGATAGGTCAGATAGGAGAAATAGATTTGGTGTTGGACTCTATAGAAGCCTCTTTTATGGATTTGTACCACGACTCTATGGAAGATTGGCTCGAATTCCTTACTGATGATATCGAAAAGGGAATCGTGTACTACGACAACGAGATGCACTCGCTCATTGAAGCCGTTTCTTATGATGAAGAAAACGATTTGCCTAATATCTTTGCCCCTACCCCCGATTATATATCGGAAGGAGGCTCTAACGTCTATAACTATTCCGAAAAAGATAGAAGCGATTTTGTATTGCCCGACCGTACTTGTGTGTATATGGACGAAATTTGCGACCATTTCGAAAAATATATCGGCAAAATAGACAGCGTTTTCCACGAAATCCTCTCAGAATACGTGCATATAGATGTACATTGGATCAAACCTACCCCCGAAACCCCTTACCACGTGCTTTTTACTACCGGTATGAGCGACTACCCGATGTATTTGCCCGAAGGCTTAGATGACCCGAACGATTATAGCCACGCCGAGTTAATGGTCTATCTCCCCGTCGATTGGCCTATCAGCGATGAGGCTTTTAAAGACGACGATAACTATTGGCCTATCTACTTTCTTAAAATGATATCACGTTTTCCTCATCAGTACAAAACGTGGATGGCAGAAGGGCACACTATCCCCAATGGTCCCGATGCCGAGCCTATTGCTAATACCGATTTCGGTTGTATACTGCTAATGCCCCCTTACTTATCGGCTCCACAGGACTTCTTAAAGTTACACACCAAAGACGGTACAATTATCAATTTCTATTGTATTTTGCCTATTTATCCAGAAGAAATGGATTTAAAATTAGAAGAAGGTGTTGACGAGCTTCTCAGTCTTTTTGATGAATACCAAATCTCCGAAGTTATAGATATTCACCGCAAGAACGTAGCTTTATAAAACAAGTATAAAAAAACAGATGAAACATAAAGGTCTCATCTGTTTTTCTTTAATATCTCTGCTAGTATCTTCTTAGCTCTTAGCAGGGTAATCTTCACACTGCTCATCGTTGATTGCATTTCTTCGGCAATCTCTTTATAGCTTTTTTCGTGCAGATAGCGCAGTTGTATTGCCGTTCGGTAAGGCTCTTTCATTTGTTTTATACTCTTTAGCAAATAATCAAACTGCTGTTCCATAATGAGGCTATCCTCTATGATAGGAGTCTCATCTATGAGCGTTTTAGATTGTTTTTCCTCTCGGTCTAAGTGCAATAGCGACTCATTTTGCTTTCTCAGGTTATCTATGTGAATATTTTTGGAAATAGTGAAGAGCCAAGTGCGGAATGAGTATTGTTCATCGTAAGTATGGAGCTTGTCGAAAGCCTTAGCAAATGTTTGTATGCTAATATCCTCTGCCTCTACCTCATTATTTACACGCTTGAGCTGAAAGTTGTACACATCAGTCCAAAACTCGTCTAGCAACCAGCTAAAAGCTCGTTGTTTACCTGCTTTTGCAGCGACTATATTTTCAGCAAGTGCCTCTGCCATTATTTGTTGTTTCTACACTCTTGTTCATCGGGCAAACGACCGCAGAAACTGCAAGGCTCTCCTTCAGGATTTAGATGTGGATTTTGGCTCGCACAAGTACCGGCAAACTTACCGTCTTTCTTGCCCCAAATCTTAATTGCCATACCTACTACACACAATAGCAATATGCCAATGGTTAATAATATCAATTTCATTATCTTTACATTTTATTAATTATCTCTTATCTGAGAGAAAAAAGGCTCTCTACGGCGGGAACTCTCTCACAAGTAAAACCTTCCGCAAAATCTGTACCAATTAGCCTGCCCCAGTCGCGTGCTCTGTAAGTAACGCTGTCTAAAAAATTCCTGTCCGAAATAGGAGTGGTAGGTTCATTACTATTGCTGTCGTAAAACTGAGAGCTGTACGCCAATACGGCATTCACTTTGGCTTCCATAAATCCTGTGATATCTACCACAAAATCAGGGACTGTATTCTTCCACTGAATGTAGTGATACACTACTTTAGGACGCCAAGCCATTTGTGCTACACCATCGAGAGTACTTTCAATACGTCGTAAACCGCTGAGAAAACAAGCGTCACTCACTAGTTTGCTACCTTTGCCGTGGTCGATATGGCGGTCGTCTATAGCATTGCAAAGCACTATTTCGGGCTGATATTGACGTATTTTCTTGATAATCTCCATTTGGTGAGCTTCATCATTTACAAAAAAGCCATCACGGAATTTTAAATTCTCGCGTACTATTGCTCCTAATAGCTCTTTGGCTTTAGTTGCCTCTTGATGGCGTATTTCGGCACTGCCACGCGTACCTAATTCGCCTTGTGTTAAGTCGATAATGCCTACCGTCCTGCCTAAGCTAATCTCTTTGGCAATGGTGCCTGCAGCCCCTAATTCTACATCATCGGGGTGCGCCCCAAAAGCTAATATATCTAATTTCATCTTGTTATTTGTTAATTGTCTCTTTTATTTCTGTTGCAATTTTGTTTAACATCTCATACCTATAGCGGTAGAGCGACCTCTTGCTCGATTTGATTTCTTCCATTGGTTTGCAGTGCATTTCAATAGGGAGCTTGAACCACCCATCTTTATCGGGAATGCCATCGGCTTCTTTCCACAGCGTGTCATAACTAAAAGAGAGTTTGTGCAACCATTCTATATGGATAAAGTGTTTTTTGTTATGTGCCTGAATTTTACTGCCTACCCCATACAAAGCAGTGCAGCCTAATTGCCTGCTAAGTTCCTGAATGATAAATATCATCAGGGCTTTAGGACGAAGAGCATACATTTGTTTTTGTAATTCCTTGATAGCATTCTCGGTTTCGGCACTTTTATTACCTTGCACACAGCCTATACGACATACCCATCCCTCATTTTCTTTGTCAATCACAAAAGAAGCTTCACAGATAGCCTCCTGATAACTATCACAATGCAACGAGACCACTAATTCTCCCTCTTTGCGGAAACGTTCATTGTATCCGAGGTATATTTGTCCCTTTTCGCCGTTGTATTTCATTGTGAACTCAGCCAATTTGATAGGCTTTTCTTCTTGGATAACACGCGTCAAAAAAGGCTGTTGCTTGATAAAAGCATAACAACTCAGCAAGGCTTTAGTTCGTTCTTTCTTGCCCCATTTGGTAGACATATACACCCTAAAAGGCTTAAAATAAATACGAGGACGGTGTGAAAGCACCCATTTATACTCTTCTGATTGTATCAAGCTGAACCATTTTTTAGCAAATGGGATATTTAACAAGGTGTGGAAGAGTATCTTGTTCTTTTGTTTTTTGATGTATTTAGGATTTTCGTTGGCAAAACTATGTTCTGTCAAAGCTAAAGCATCGTGTAGTAGTTTTCTTGTCGTCATTAATTCTCGATTGTTAATTGTTTATAGAGGCTCGTTTTCCAGCCTTTTTTATCAATATATTGCAACAACTGCTCGAAGCGTGCTATCATCTGCTCACCACTGTTACGCATTACATAAGCAGGAAAATTAAATTCTTTTTGGTGTAAATTTGTAAATTCCCAAGGATGGAAGTACAAAGTAGCATAGCCTGTAGAAGCTACACATCTATTCAGCAAAAACTTATAAATCCACAAAGGAAAATTATGAAATGATAACCAAAATAGAGGAATTCTAAACCAACTTACCGCTGTAGGGATTTGCCATAAGCCATTTTCTTTGAAAAAACGCTTTGGTACGTGTAATTTGTTGTATCTTCCTGGTAAAAAAGTAGGATTTACCGATGAATTGTATTGATAACCGGCTTTTTTTACCTCCTCAGCACTTACTTCAAGCATTCTCGGCATACGCAATCCCTCAATAGTTACCCCAAATTGTTGTTCTAAAGCTTCTTTAGAACTTTTGAGGTGTGCATTTTCAAATTCGGAATGATAATAAGTGTGTGAGGCTAATTCGTGCCCTTCGCTGAGAAGTCGCTCTATAAGGTCGGGGACTTGCTGGGCAAAGACTACTGTTGAAAAGAAAGTAGCCTTGGCGTTGTGTTTTTTGAGCAGATCTAATATAGCGGTAAGCCCCTCACGTGAAATGGCTATTTGTCGCTCGAAAGCAATGTCGTAGCCGTATTCCTTGGGCATATCAAACTCTTCTATGTCGAAACTTAAATAAATCATTTTTATAGTTATTAGTTTCCTCTGTAAGTAGAATAACCATATGGAGATAATGTAATCGGGATGTGATAATGTTGATTATCTTTTATCTCAAAAACTACTTCTATAAAGGGATAAAATGTTTTTTGTTTCAACTTTTCAAAATAAGGAGTAATATAAAAAGTGAGTTTATAAACCCCATTATTATTTTTATTAGATTCTTCTTTCAAAAAATCTTTAATTCTCCCATTGTTATCTGTGTATTTCTCATCTATCAATACCCAGTTTTGATTTTTATCTTGCTTAGATAGAGCTATCTTTACATTTGGAGCAGGTTTGCCTTGTGAAATATCTAAAATATGACTTGATAATTGATATTTCTCTTGTGCTTGGATAAATGTGTTAAAAAGTATTAGCAATATTAGAATTGGATTTCTCATTTTTATATGTTTTTATTTACAATTTTTCTTCTTGAATAATATAACAAGGTCGGTCTTTAGTTTGTTTAAAGATTTTTCCTATGTAAATACCTATGATACCTAAAATGATGAGTTGTAACCCGCCAAAGAAAACAATCGTCATAATCAGTGAAGCCCAGCCCGATATTTCAGTACCACTTGCAAAGGCGTATATCACGTAAGGAATGTACAATAGTGATAGGGCAGAAAATACAAAGCCTAAAAATACAGCGAAATATAAGGGTTTGATGCTGAAAGCAGTAACACCTGTAATTGCTAATTGTAGCATCTTCTTAACCGTGTATTTACTTTCACCTGCAAAACGAGAAGCTGCAGTGTAAGGGATATAAGTTTGGCGAAATCCTACCCAAGGTACGATGCCTCGCAAGAAAGGTTCATTTTCTCTCATCGAGCGAATGACCTCTACCACTGATTGGTCTAAGAGTCTAAAATCAGCTGAACCTTCTTTGATTTCTATATCCGAAAGCAGATTGAGAAGTTTGTAAAACTGTTGAGAGCTTTTTTGTTTCTCTTTAGGGGTATCCGCGGGATAGGTACGCAAAGTTGCGACTACTTGATAGCCTTCTTCCCATTTGGCAATGAGTTCGGGTAAAAGGGCAGGAGGGTGTTGCAAATCGCAATCCATAGAGATAACAGCATCAGCAAACGAGTGGTCTAATCCTGCTTTTACTGCTAATTGATGACCAAAGTTACGCGAAAACGATAGATATTTCACGCGCACATCACTTTCAACTAAAGATTTGAGCACCTCAAGAGAATTATCGCTGCTGCCGTCGTTCACAAAAAGCAAAGTATAGCTATAATCAGAGAGTTTTTCAGTAAAGACACTCTTTATAGCCTCATATAACGGACGTATATTTTCACTTTCGTTATAACACGGTACTATTATTTCTATTGTTTTCATCTTTTTTATCTCTTACCTGAATAAATAACATTTCATACACTATTGCAAGCCAAACCAAGGTTACAGGTACAGCTCTTAGTGAATATCGGATAATGTAAGGTTCTTTCAGTGGTTTGAATAAATCAGTAGGGGAGAGTGAGCCTAACATAGCCAATACCAATAAGGTTATTTTGAGTTTAGGATGGAGCTCACTTACCATAAACCATATCCCAATTCCCACATAAGCTATTACATAAGTGCTATTTTCAGTGCCTGTACTAAACAAACATAGGAAAATACTCACTGAAGCTAATAATAGCAATCTAAAATTGAGATTTTTGTACTGCTGAATGCGCAAATAAGGCAGAGCAAACAGCCCTAATCCAATGAGAATGACTATACTGTTGTTGTTATAAATCCCTGTGCGTTGCAAAAAGCCTAAAAGTGATAGGTTTTGCAGGTTGTAAGTGGTGGTATTTAGGTTGGATACATTCTTTTCAGCCAAAGAAGCATACCAATCAAAATACTGAGAAACTACATAATCGGGTGAAGAGTAGAGCATTGGCAAACAAAATAAAGCGATGAGCCAAAATAATCCTGACCAAATAAATCGCCATTTGTCCTTAGCAAAGAAGAAAAATGCTAAGCCTACAATGCCGTAGATTTTGGTGAGTGTGCCTATTACAATGAGCAAGGTTGCCCAATGACTCTGCCTGCGTTCTATAAACACAAAAGCACCTACTAATAGTGCTATCACGCTGATATTAAACTGTTGCATAGCTGCCGCAGTATACAAATCGTGTGCAGCAATAAGCAGTATGGCAATGATCGCTTTTTTAGAGAGAGGCAATTGCCTAATTGCCCAATACAAGAAAGCTGTATTTGCTATTATCCACAAAGTACAACCTATCCACTTGGGTAACAAGGCAAAAGGAGCTATAACTGCACTGAAAAAGATACCGTAATGATTTGTATCGAAATACTCATCGGGGTAAGGAAGGTAGAGGGGCAATTGCTTGAGAGTATGCCAAAACACCCCATCAAAAATTAGGTAGTTGTTGAACTTGCATGCTATCCACACGTTCTGCACCACAGTTGCCAGCGCAAGAGCAAACCATAGTATTGTTATAAAGCGGTAATTTTCAAATAGTTTTTTTAGCATTGTTATCAGTGTTATTTTTCAATCCATTGTATTACTTCATCACTGGATGGTAAAGTTTTAGGGTCGATTACCTTTTCTAACTTGCCATCTCTGCCAATGAGGTATTTTTGAAAATTCCATTTTACTTTAGAATCTTCTACTCCGTTCTTTGATTTTTGTGTAAGAAACTGATATAGAGGGTGCATATTCTTTCCTTTTACCGATATTTTGCTCATCATCGGGAATGTTACTCCATAGTTGATACTGCAAAATGAAGCAATTTGTTCATTACTACCAGGTTCTTGCCCTAAGAAATTATTAGCGGGGAATCCTATAATGACAAAATCTTTGTCTTTATACTGCTTATAGAGGGCTTCAAGCTCTTTGTATTGGGGAGTGAGACCGCATTTTGACGCAGTATTAACAATCATTACTTTCTTGCCTTTGAGGTCGGCAAGGACAAAGGGTTTGCCATTGATATCTTCTACAGTAAACTGATAAATAGTTTGATTATCAGCGTTGTTTTGAGCTTGTAGATTTTCCATAGTGAGGGTGAATAAAGTGATAATAAAAATGAAGTATTTCATAGAAAAATTAAAATTTGTGGCAAAGTTACGTAAAAGGTTTGATTTATTAAAGAAAAACTTTATTTTTGCCAAAAAATTAATGACTATGTTTTCAGAAAAAGCCTTTAAAATATTTGAAGAAAGTATCGCGCAATACCACATTGCGGACGATGTATATCAGCCTTTTGTAAACCCTTATCCATCAACTGACTTGCTCAATCACTTGCTTTATCGCAAGAATTGGATTGACACCGTGCAATGGCATTATGAGGATATTATTCGCGACCCGAACATCGACCCAGTGGTAGCCCTCGACCTCAAACGCAAAATCGATGCTTCTAACCAGGATCGTACCGATATGGTAGAGTATATAGATAGCTACTTTTTAGACTTGTATAAGGAGGTGAAACCACTTCCTGAGGCTACTATCAACACCGAGAGTCCTGCGTGGGCAGTGGATAGGCTTTCAATTTTAGCACTGAAAATCTATCATATGCAGGAAGAAGTAAACCGCCCCGATGCCACTCCTGAGCATCGTGCTAAATGCCAAGAAAAACTCAATGTACTGCTCGAACAGAAAAAAGATCTTTCAACGGCTCTCAACCAACTTTTAGACGATATCGCTGCCGGTCGCAAGTATATGAAAGTCTATAAACAAATGAAGATGTACAATGATGAGGAGTTGAACCCCGTTTTGAGAAAAAAATAACTCTGAATTTTAAATAAAAAAACTGCCTCAAACAAATTGAGGCAGTTTTTTTATTTGCTAATTTTCAAATTTGCTAATTATCGAATACTTGCTTTGAGGTATTCACGGTTGAGGCGTGCAATATTTTCAAGTGAAATACCTTTAGGGCATTCTACTTCGCAAGCTCCTGTATTGGTACAGTTACCAAAACCTTCGTGCTCCATTTGGTTTACCATATTGAGTACACGCTCAGTAGCCTCTACACGACCTTGAGGAAGGAGGGCAAATTGCGATACTTTGGCAGCCACAAACAGCATAGCCGAAGAGTTTTTACAAGTAGCCACACAAGCCCCACAACCTATACAAGCCGCAGCATCCATAGAGCGGTCGGCATCGCGTTTAGGGATAGGAATAGCGTTGGCATCTTGGGTATTACCAGAAGTGTTCACAGAGATATATCCCCCTGCTTGTTGAATGCGTTCAAAAGCAGTTCTATCTACCATCAAGTCTTTGATAACAGGGAAAGCAGTAGCGCGCCAAGGTTCAATAGTGATGGTATCACCATCTTTGAACATACGCATATGCAACTGACAAGTAGTTACCCCACGGTCGGGTCCGTGAGCTTCCCCATTGATGAAGAGAGAGCACATACCGCAAATACCTTCACGGCAATCGTGGTCGAATGCTACAGGTTCTTCTCCTTTTTCAATGAGTTGTTCGTTGAGTACATCCAACATTTCCAAAAAAGACATATGGTCTGAAATGTTGGTTACTTTATAATCTACCATACGACCTTTCTCTTGCGAGTTTTTTTGTCGCCACACTTTGAGTGTTAGGTTCATCGTTGCCATATCTTTCTATTTATAACTACGTTGTTTAAGTTCAATATCTTTAAATACAAGAGGTTCTTTATGCATTACCTCTTCACTAGGGTTGTAGGTATTCACTACTTCTTTAGGATTACCAGTGTATTGCCAAGCGGCTACATAAGCATAGTTTTTGTCGTCGCGGAGAGCTTCACCATCAGGAGTTTGATATTCTTCGCGGAAGTGACCACCACAAGACTCATTACGTTCTAAAGCGTCTTTAGCAAATAACTCACCAAGTTCAAGGAAGTCGGCTACACGACCTGCTTTTTCAAGCTCTACGTTCATACCAGTGAGTTCACCAGGTACTTTTACGTTTTTCCAGAAATCTTCGCGTATTTCGCGTATTTCTTTGATAGCTTCTTTCAAGCCTTCAGCATTACGCGCCATACCTACTTTATCCCACATCACTTTACCAAGTTTTTTGTGGAAGTAATCTACAGAGTGGGTACCCTTATTGTTGATGAAGTAAGCCAAACGTTCTTTTACGATGCGTTCTGCTTCGTCAAACTCAGGGGTATCAGTAGGGATTTTACCGGTACGGATATCAGCGGATAAGTAATCGCCAATAGTGTAAGGTAATACAAAGTAACCATCAGCTAAACCTTGCATCAAGGCAGAAGCTCCTAAGCGGTTTGCCCCGTGGTCGGAGAAGTTTGCCTCACCGATAGCATAACAACCAGGTATAGTGGTCATCAAGTTGTAATCTACCCAAATACCACCCATAGTGTAGTGAGTAGCAGGATAAATCATCATTGGAGTTTTATAAGGGTTTTCGGCTACAATCTTTTCGTACATTTGAAAAAGGTTACCGTATTTAGCTTCTACGATTTTTTCACCACGCTTGGTAACTTCTTCTTTAGTAGGTTCTACGCCGTGAATTTTACATTGTTCTTTACCGTAACGTTCGATAGCAGAAGAGAAATCCAAATAAACAGCTTCACCTGTTTCGTTTACTCCATAGCCTGCATCGCAACGTTCTTTAGCAGCACGTGAAGCTACGTCACGAGGCACGAGGTTACCGAAAGCAGGATAACGGCGTTCCAAGTAGTAATCGCGGTCTTCTTCAGGGATTTCAGTAGGTTTTTTGCGTTTTTCGCGTATCGCTACAGCATCTTCCATTTTCTTAGGCACCCAAATACGTCCGTCGTTACGCAAAGATTCAGACATCAAAGTCAATTTAGACTGATAGTCACCTGAACGAGGGATACAAGTAGGGTGGATTTGAGTGAAGCAAGGGTTAGCAAAGTAAGCACCTTTTTTGTGGATTTTCCAAGCTGCGGTAGCGTTAGAGCCCATCGCATTGGTTGAAAGGAAGTATACGTTACCATAACCACCAGAAGCGATAACCACCGCGTGAGCAGAGTGGCGTTCAATTTCACCAGTAACAAGGTTACGAGCGATGATACCACGAGCTTTGCCGTCTACTATTACCACATCGAGCATTTCGTGGCGGTTGTACATATCTATTTTACCACGAGCAATTTGGCGGTTCATTGCGGCATAGCAACCGAGCAAAAGCTGTTGTCCTGTTTGACCTTTGGCATAGAAAGTACGAGAAACCAATACCCCACCGAAAGAGCGGTTATCAAGTAGCCCACCATAATCACGAGCGAAAGGTACGCCTTGCGCCACACATTGGTCGATGATATTGCCAGATACCTCAGCAAGGCGATATACGTTAGCCTCACGAGCGCGGTAGTCGCCCCCTTTTACAGTATCGTAGAACAAGCGATAGTTAGAGTCGCCATCGCCCATATAGTTTTTAGCGGCATTGATACCCCCCTGAGCAGCGATAGAGTGCGCGCGGCGAGGAGAATCTTGGTAAGCGAATGCTTTTACGTTGTAGCCTAATTCAGCGAGGGTAGCTGCAGCCGAACCTCCTGCCAAGCCAGTACCTACCACAATCACATCGATATTACGCTTGTTAGCAGGGTTTACGAGGTTGATATGGTCTTTATATTTCGTCCATTTGTCCGCTATAGGACCTTCAGGAATTTTAGAATCTAATGTACTCATAAAATTAAGCATTTAAGTGATTAAAATAATGGAAGAGGGCGATGAAGATAAAGCCTCCACAGATAATGTAAGAATACCAATTGCCAACGCAGCTGATAAACTTTTTGCGCTCATCGTCTTTCCAGCCCATAGATTGGAAAGATGATTGAAAACCGTGTAGCAAGTGCAAAGCCAAAGCGATAAAGGCTAACACATAAATACCTACACGCACAGGGTTGTGGAATTTCTCTACTAATTCTCCGTAGTAGCGGTCGGGGTTTGGAGGTAATTGCTCGATGTACTTGTAGTTCATTTCGCCTACCCAAAAATCATAGAGGTGCAACCCTAAGAAGAGAAGAATCACCACTCCTGTGATAATCATATTACGAGACATCCAAGTGGAGTTAGCCCCCCCATTATAGCTGTAATATGCCTCACTACCACGAGCTTTTTTGTTTTGGATTTCCAAGACAAATCCCATAATGAAGTGGAACAACACCCCAGCGAGCAATACAGGTTGCAAAGCAAACTGAATAAGAGGATTGGTGCCCATAAAATGAGATAGCTCGTTGAAAGTACTCTCGCTAATCACAGAGGTGAAGTTTACCGCAAAGTGAATGATTAGAAAGAGAATGAGAAAGAGTGCCGAAAGAGCCATCGTCACCTTTCTTGCAACAGATGTTTTAAATAATCCTGCCATTCTTTTATAGTTTTATATATGTATATATTACGTTAAACAATTTCGCTACAAAAGTACGGCATTTTTATCAGTTGTACAATAAAAAATGTACAAAAACCTTAATTTATATTCGGTTTAAAGAAGGAAATAAGAGTTAGTAGCTGAAATTGATTTATTAAGAGGAGATTAACATTCTGTATCGCTTTTTTTATTCTTTATAATTTCGTTCTTCTCAATCTTAAAGCATTACTTATAACACTTACAGAGCTAAAGCTCATTGCTAAGGCACCCAACATAGGAGAAAGCAAGATACCAAAAATAGGGTATAGCACTCCTGCAGCAACGGGGATACCTACAACGTTGTATACCAAAGCAAAAAATAGGTTTTCGTGTATGTTTTTCATTACTGCTTTGCTGAGTTTTTTAGCTTTTACAATACCATTTAAATCGCCTTTTACTAAGGTGATTTCAGCACTTTCTATAGCGATATCAGTACCGGTGCCCATTGCGATGCCTACGTTAGCTTGTGCCAAAGCAGGAGCATCGTTGATACCATCGCCTGCCATTGCTACGATTTTTCCTTCAGCTTGCAAACGCGCTACTTCAGCTTGTTTGTTTTGAGGGAGCATACCAGCTTTGTAGTTGCTGATGCCTATTTCTTTGGCAATAGCTGCAGCTGTAAGCGAATTATCGCCTGTAAGCATTACAATTTCTACTCCCAAGTCCTGCAACTCTTGTAAGGCTTGAACAGTAGAGGTTTTTACTCTATCGGTGATGGTTACTACCCCAATGATTTCTTTTTCTATGGCGAGAAGTGAAACGGTTTTTCCTGCTGCTTGCGCTGTTTTTACCACAGTTTGTATTTCTTCGGATAAAGGAGCACCGATTTCTTCCATCAATCGTTCATTGCCAAAGAAAAAATTTTTTCCTTCGTAAGAGGCTTTTACCCCTCTGCCCGCCAAGGCTTCAAAGTTAGTAAAGGATAGGGGAGTAGCACCTTGTGCTTGAGTGTATGCATTGGTAGCTTTTGCTAAAGGGTGTTCACTGTGCTGATTGAGACTATAGAGCACTTGTAACAAATCCTTTTCACTTCTGTTGCCAAAGGTAAATACTTCGCTCACACTGGGTTTCCCCTCAGTAAGTGTGCCTGTTTTGTCGATGACTAATGTGTTTACTTTGTTCATCACTTCTAAGGCTTCAGCATTGCGTATCAAGATACCGTTTTGAGCTCCTTTGCCTACGCCTACCATTACCGACATAGGGGTGGCTAAACCGAGTGCACAAGGACAAGCGATAATCAATACTGCTACGGCATTGAGCAGGGCGTATACGTAAGCATTTTCACCTCCAAAAACCGACCATATCACAAAGGTAAGCACTGAAATCCCTATCACAATAGGCACAAAGTAAGAGGCTATCTTGTCGGCTAAATTTTGAATGGGAGGACGGCTACTGCTGGCTTGTTGTACCAACTGTACGATTTGAGAGAGCAGGGTATCGCTACCTACCTTTTCCGCTTTCATCACAAATGATTGAGCACCGTTGAGCGTACCTGCCGACACTTTACTGCCTACTTCTTTTTCAGCAGGAATAGGTTCGCCCGTAATCATACTCTCATCTATGCTCGCACTACCTTCGGTAATTACACCATCAACGGGGATTTTCTCACCAGGTTTCACTCGCAACAAATCGCCTAAGGTTACTTCTTCTATAGAGACTCTTATTTCCTCGCCGTGAACAATTTTAGTAGCCTCATTAGGGGCTAAATTCAACAGTTTTTTGATAGCCCCTTGCGTACGACTGTGGGCATCGGCTTCGAGCACTTGCCCTAAGAGTACCAAAGTGAGAATGACGGTAGCAGCTTCGAAATACAAGTGTACTGAGCCGTGTTCTTTGAATTGTTCAGGGAACATATCAGGAACTAACAGTCCTACTACACTGAAAAGCCAAGCTACACCAGCGCCTATCCCTATAAGGGTAAACATATTGAAGTGCAAGGTGCGGATACTGCGCCAAGCCCTTTCGAAGAATATCCAGCAGAAATAGAAAACTACTGGTAAAGAAAGCGCAAACTGCACCCAGTTCCAAGCACTTACGGGCATTAACTCATACAGCGGATTGTTGTGCCACATTCCGATCATTGCGATGATAAAGATAGGGAGCGTAAAGGCTACAGCACCCCAAAAGTGACGGCGTAACTTTTTGCGCTTTTGCTCTTCCGCACTTTCACCTTCAGGAGCCTCTGTGCTTACTTGCTCTACTAAATCCATACCACATACGGGGCAATCACCGGGGTGGTCGTAGGTTTTGTTGCCCTCGCAGTGCATAGGACAATAGAAAACACCAGAGCCTTTGGCTTTTTTTGGGGTTTCTTCGTGGTGATGATGTTGTTGTTGAGCTCCTCCTACTTGTTCTACCAAGTGCATACCACATATAGGGCAATCACCAGGGTGATCGTAGGTTTTATCGCCTTCGCAGTGCATAGGACAATAGAAAACACCAGAGCCTTCAGAATTTGAAGCCTGATGAATGCTATAATGAGTACCCTCTAAGGCTTTTTCAAGAGCTTCAAAAGGGATTTCTCTATCAGTTTCGACAGTAGCTTTTTTAGTAGCGAAATCTACGGTAACAGCTGTTACGCCTGCTACTTCAGAGAGCTTTTTTTGTATGGTATTGGCACAACCTCTGCACCCCATACCTTCTATATTGTATTCCATAAATTGTAAATGTTAAAAAGTTATTTGTTTTACGCTGCAAAGATACAGCAAAACATCTACTTGGATATTACACAATTTTGTATTTAATTTGTAAGATTTTAAACCTCATCTAAAGACTTACGTTTGTTATCTTTTATCTGCTTGAAAAAGCTAGGGGTGAGTCCTGTAACTTTTTTAAACTGATTGCTTAAGTGTGCTACACTTGAATAGTTGAGTTGATAAGCTATTTCACTAAGCGTCAGTTCGTCATATACTAAGAGTTCCTTTACTCTCTCAATCTTTTGAGCAATAAAGAATTTTTCAATAGTTCTGCCTTCTACCTCAGAAAACAAACGCGATAAAGCCCCGTAATCTCGACCTAATTCACTGCTGAGTATTTCAGAAAGGTTAAACGATAGTTTGTTGTCTTGGTTATGTATCAAATTGATAATGATAGATTTAATTTTTTCAATAAGAACACTTTTCTTATCGTTCATCACCTCAAATCCTAAGGGTAAGAGAGCTTGTTTGATAGCTTGTATCTCATCAGAAGAAAGTTCCTGTGTAAAAGTAATTTCACCCAAATTGATGCTTTGTGGTGTTAAGCCTAATGCTTTTAACTGTTCATCGAGTACTATTATACAACGATGGCAGACCATATTTTTTACAAATAACTTTGTCATATATTTCCTTTAAGGATTAAGATATTATAAAGTGCTTAAAAGTGATACCCAAAACCTATATTCATATAGATGGGATACATATCAAAAGTAATTGTTTTAAAGTCCTTTTTAAAGATATTATTTATTCCGTAGGTGACTTCAGCATTGATATTGAAATGCTTGAACGCTTGCCAAGAGCCTCCTATCAGTGTGCCCCAATGCCAATGGCGGAGATGATTGCTGAAATCATAAGAGGCTATCTGCCCATTAGTGAAACTTACTTTCTCACCGATAGGACTACCTTCTCGCAAATAACCTTCGGTAACATAGCCTGAGAAATTGCCGTCCATACGATAAGAAACGAATGTACCTAAGCGCAGTTTCCAACGATTGGCAAGGCGATAGTTCAGTGATATGGGCAGGGTAACAAATGAACTTTTGTAGGTAGTATGTACATCACCCGTCCAATAGCCCGCCACGTGGTTACCTTGTTCTATAATCTCCATACCGTAGTTCTTTACATTTGCATCGGTTTCCATACCCTTTTCTTCGAATCGTAAGCTAGCTGAGATACCCCATTTAGGAGTAAGCCATTTGGTTACAGTTCCTTCAAATGAGCCATTAAACTTTGGGCTATATCCTTTTATCTTGCGTATTTCTTTAGGGAGTGGTATTGGGCTTGCACCTCCTATATTTACGCCAGCTTTTAGTTCGTATTCCCAACCTTTTTCTTCTGATTGTACAAGCGTTTCAGTACGTTCGTTTTGCGCATATGAAAAACAGCTCAATAGCATTAAGCATACAATAACGATATTCTTTTTCATAACTTCATTATTCATAAGACAATTGCATTTCATCTACATAAAGAGTACTACCTACGGCTGCTGTAAAATCAGCGCCTTTTTCACTGGAACTAAGTACTATAGCGAGACTATACTTTCCTTCTTTTAGTTTTTTAGTATCGATAGAGCGACCTTTTATTGTTTTAAAAGGAATAGAGAATTGTACCCAATTATCGGTTTCTCTCTTGTCGGTTAGTTGTGCCATTAACACTATATTATTGTGCGTTTTGATGTTAGTGCCATCTAAATGAGGTACTTGAGAAGTTACCTCGTAGAACACTGCATAAATATCACATTTGTCTTTTTGGTTAGGTATTACATTGCCATTTTTATCAGTAAGTTTTTCACCAGCTTTGTATTTGTAATATCCTGATAGATGAGTAGGTTTTCTTTTGAAAGGAATCCCGAAATGGGTAGATTTTGCAGGGGTGAACAAATTTATTTCAAAACTTCCTGTGAAGAGATTACCAGCTGCGATAGGAGCACCAAAAGTTTTTCCTAAGACCCCTGTGCTTTGTGTTACGAGTTTCACGCATTTCCCCCTGTATCCACTCTCACTCTGACTTGTAGGGAAGTCATCGGGTTTAGCATTACTGTTGGTAAATTTAAAACCTGCATTTCCGCTACTCCAAGCGATTTCTTGTCCGCTTACTGAGGTATCGTAAAAAGTGTAGTAGCCATCAGTAATACGAGCGTTTTCGAAGTGATAGTGAGCGATAATTTCATTAGTGAGACAACTCACTTTATAAGTTTTCTGCCAATTACCGTCCTCAGAGGTTACCACATAAGTTTGAGGGGTAGAGAAGTCGCGTACGGTACCGCTAGTAGGACTGATTGTTGCCCCTTGTGTAAGGGTGAAGCGAGGGGCGAGATTTTTTACTTTATCTAAATCGGTTACGTAGAGTTTTACCTCAGTGTTTTGGATTATGGGCTCACGAATGAGCAGATTGCCGTCGACCTCACAGGTTAGGATATCGGCTTCGGTATTTGGGGCTTCGCTTTTGATACAGCTTTGCAATGTGAATAGCGAGGCTATGGTAATGATGATGTTTTGAAGTTTCATATATGCTGTTCAATGAATTTAGACTGCAAAGGTAGGAAATAATTTTTTAATACCAATAATGCCAATAATACCAGAAATTAGAAAATGAGAGAATTAGAAAATGAGGAAATGGGGAGATGAGAAAATGAGGAAATGAGGAAATTAGCAAATGAGTAGTGATAAAAATTGTTTATTGATAGGTGAGACTTGTCGGACAAATCGGATAGGTTAGAGAAGGCGAAAGGAAACGGAGAAGTTCGGAAGAGGATTGAGAGAGATTTTGGTGAAAAAAGGCTATAAGGAGGGTGGGGTTAGCTTATAGAGAGCTTATAGGAAGCTTATACGAATCTTGGACGATTGGTATAGAAAGGGTATACAAATAATTGATTCATAGTATAATACAGCGATGCAAAAAATGTTAAAAACGGGGTTTCGAGGCGAAAGAAAGAGGAAAAGGTGCTAGGCCTTAGGACATAGGCAATAGGGGGGAGTGTGAAGGAAAATCAAAAGAAACCTCCCCCTAGCCCCCTCCAAAGGGGGAATGTAGGGACGGAAACCTCCCCTCTATCACATACTCCGCTCTCGCAGGGCACATACCTAGCTGTCGCTGGCTACCTTCAAAGGGGGAGTTGATGCAATGCTAAAAGGGCGAATGTAGCGAGGCTGAGGTGTGTTTGCTTTGAAAAATAATAGTAGTGTTTTGTTTTCTGAAAAATAAATAGTACTTTTGCCCTTTATTGAAAAACATATTTAATATATGAAAAATATAGCTGAGAAAGATAAAAAAAACACCTCCGAAGAGAACTTGGAGATTGTAAAAAAGGTGCTTACCAAATATTTGGAAGACAATGGACACCGTAAGACCCCTGAACGCTATGCGATTGTGAAGGAGATTTACGAATACAACGACCATTTTGACATAGAGACCCTCTATGAAAATATGAAAAAGAAAAAGTATCGGGTGAGTAGAGTGACCCTCTACAACACGATTGAGCTCTTGCTGGAATGTGGTTTAGTGCGCAAACATCAGTTTGGACAAAACCAAGCGTATTACGAGAAATCGTATTTTGACCGTCAGCACGACCACGTAATCCTTACCGATACGGGTGAGATTGTGGAGTTTTGTGACCCTCGTATTCAAGCAATACAGAAAACCATAGAAGAAGTTTTTAATATTAATATTAGCAATCACTCTCTTTATTTTTACGGTACACGCAAAGCAGATGCCCCAAAAGAAGAGAGAGCAACTAAATAAAAGAAACAAAAATGGCAGTAGATTTATTATTAGGTCTTCAGTGGGGAGACGAAGGAAAAGGGAAAATAGTAGATGTTCTTACGCAAAACTACGACATTATTGCACGCTTTCAAGGAGGTCCTAATGCAGGGCATACTCTTGAATTTAACGGTATTAAACACGTGTTACACACTATTCCGTCGGGAATCTTCCACAAAGGTGCTGTAAATATTATAGGCAATGGGGTAGTGATAGACCCTATCATTTTCAAAAAAGAAATAGAGGCACTCGCTCCTTACGAGGTAAATTTGAAACAGAATTTGCTCATCTCGCGCAAAGCACACCTTATCTTGCCTACCCACCGCCTCTTAGATGCTGCTTCGGAAGCTTCCAAAGGTAAAGCTAAAATAGGTTCTACTCTTAAAGGTATAGGACCTACTTATATGGATAAGACAGGTCGTAACGGCTTGCGCGTAGGCGATATAGAGCTCAGTGACTTTAACGATCGTTACCGTAACCTCACCGATAAACACGAAGAAATGCTCGCTAACTACAAGGTGGATATTCAGTATAACCTACAAGAGTTGGAAGCCGAGTTTTTTGAAGCGATAAAAGTGCTGAAAGAGTTTCAGCTTATCGACAGTGAAGAATACCTATACCAAGCTCTCAAAAAGGGTAAAAAAATACTTGCCGAAGGAGCACAAGGTTCTATGTTGGACATTGATTTTGGTACCTATCCGTTTGTTACCTCGTCGAACACAACGGCTGCTGGAGCTTGTACGGGCTTAGGTGTAGCCCCTCGCAGTATTGGTGAGGTAATAGGTATCTTTAAGGCTTATACAACCCGTGTGGGCAGTGGGCCTTTCCCTACCGAACTGTTTGACAAAGTGGGCGAAACAATGACCCAAGTAGGTCGCGAATTTGGAGCCACTACCGGTAGGCGTCGCCGTTGTGGTTGGCTTGATTTGGTAGCCCTTAAATACGCTGTACAGGTAAACGGAGTTACCGAACTTACAATGATGAAAGCCGATGTGCTCAGCGGTTTTGAGACTTTAAAAGTATGTACGTCATATCTTTATAAAGGAAAAGAAATCAAGCACTTGCCTTACAATATAGAAGAACAGAACGTAACGCCCATATATACGGAACTCAAAGGCTGGCAACAAGACCTTACCAAACTCACCAATTACCAGCAACTACCCAAAGAACTTTTGGATTATATCAGTTTCTTAGAGAAAGAACTCGAAGTGCCCATCAAAGTAGTATCGGTGGGGCCTGATAGAACTCAAACGATTATTCGGTAGAACATTAGATGATTTAGGAAGTTATAAAATGAATGAGCTATGAACATCATAGTACACAACCTTTACATACCGAAGAGCAATTATTAGTAGAAGAATGACTCAAGGAAAAACAGATTTCTTTTAACAGAAGAAAAACTTATTTTACAAAAGGGCAATTAGCTTCCACAGAAAGAGGTATTGAGCAAGCTAATAACGGATTGTTGAGACCTTATACTGAAGTTAAGAAAAGAGCGCGTGAAATATTCCTAAAAAATTAAAAATACTTAATATAATGAATTATCAGAATGTAACAGACTTGCCTAATAACAATACCATATTTTTGGTATGGGCATTTAAAAAAGATATAGACAAGACATTGCTTAATAATACTTTTGCAAAAGTATGTGGTTTGGTAGGAAACCTCAACAACTCGGTAGCCGACCGCTTTCCTGAAGGTCGTGCCAGTGTAACCATAGGCATTAGCCATAGGGCGTGGCTTACTTTAGGGTTACCCAAACCACTCCCCAAAGAACTCAAAGATTTTGAGCCCATCAGAGGTAGTAAACACACTGCTGTATCCACCGAAGGCGACTTACACTTTCATATCCGCGCTCATAACCCCAGCTTGGCTTACGATATGGCAGCTGCCATTAGCGAGGTAATGCAACCCATTGCCAATGGTATTGTAAACGTACAAGGTTTTAGATATTGGGACGGACGCGCTATCATCGGTTTTGTAGACGGTACCGAAAACCCGCGTGGCGCAGAACGCGAACAGTTTGCCGTAGTAGGTGATGAAGACCCCGATTACCAAGGAGGAAGTTATCTATTCGTACAAAAATACGTACACGATATGAACGCTTGGCGTGCGCTCCCCGTTAGCGAACAAGAAAAAGTAATAGGGCGTAGCAAAGAAATGGACATAGAAATGGACGAGGATACCAAGCCTACCAATGCGCACTCGGCACTTGCCAATGTAGGCGATGATTTGAAAGTAGTGAGAGACAATATGCCTTTCCACGACCCCGTAAGTCACCAAATGGGCACTTACTTCATCTGCTATGCCAATACGTTCAGTACGGTAGAAAAGATGCTTACTAATATGTTTATAGGCAATCCCGCTGGCAATTACGACCGCCTATTAGATTTCAGCACAGCCGAAACAGGAACACTTTTCTTTGTACCATCTTTGGATATGTTAGACGAGTTTGCAGGATAAAAGGAGCTATACAACTAATTATCCTTAACAATATACCTAAAAAACTATGAATATATTAGTACAACCTTTAAACACAGAAGAGCAACTTTTAGTGGAAGAATGGCTCAAGGAACAACAAATCTCTTTTGAAAGGAGTGAAACACATTTCACTGAAGCACAATTAACTTCCATAGAAAGAGGTATTGAACAAGCTAATAATGGATTGTTAAAACCTTATACTGAAGTTAGAAAAAAAGCACGTACAATTTGCTAATCTTATGAAACTCCTTTTAACCAGCTTACTATTAGTTTATTTTATGACCACTACAGCGCAAGAAGTAGTGCCTGAAACACCTTTGGATACGATTGTGCTCAATGAGGTAATTGTAAAAGCACAGCGCAAAACACAATATACCGATAAGGCGAGCTTTACCTTTGAAAAGAAAGCTGTGGAACAAGCACGCTATGCCAAAGACCTCTTGCGCAGTTTGCCTAACCTGCACCTCAATCCTGTAACCAACCAGATTGCTACCCTTAAAAGGGGTACGCTCTTGGTATTGGTAAACGGTGTAGAGGCAACTGACTTGCAAATACGCGGTATTGCCCCTCAAAACGTGGCACGCATAGACTATTACGATATTCCGCCTGCGCGCTGGAGCAATAGGGCTGACACAGTGGTGGACATCATCACACGTTCGGCTGAAGAGGGATATTCGGTAGGGGTGGATGGGCTTTCGGCTCTTACTACAGGTTTTGTAGATGCTTCGGCTTATGGTAACTACACCAAAGGCAAGCATACGTTGGGAGTGGAATACAAATTGGAGTTTCGCAATTACAACGACAGATACTATGAAAAACACTCCGATTATGAACTATCGGGTGTGCGTTATGCAAACGACCAACAATCAAAATCAGGGTTTAGCTATAATGCGCACAACGCTTCGGTGCGTTATAGCGCAGTAGTACCACAAAACTATAGTTTCCAAGCTAAAGCCGGAATGGAACTTTTGAATCGCTCTGCACATAGCAATGGCATAAACCTATTTACACAAGGTACAACCATTAGCCATCACACATTATCAGGTAAAAGTCACGACCACTGGTTGCGCCCCAAAGTAGACCTATACTTCTCTAAAAAATTAGGCAAACGAGATGAATTGAGCGTGAACGCCGTGGGGAGTTATTACAACACTACCAAAGAGAACCTCTCAAAGGAATGGGAGACCGCAACCCAGCAGAATGTGTACGACGATGATATGGATTTGAAAGTAAAACAACGCGGTTGGGTAGGTGAAGTAGCACATACTCATCAGTTTACTATAGGCAAACTCAATTCGGGCTACCGTATTAGCAGTACTTTTATCGACAACGACTTACGTAACTTGGCAGGTACTTCGGCTTACGATGTTACCTATACCAATCAGTATTTGTACACCGAGTTTGTAGGCAAAAAAGCTAATTTTATGTACAGAGCCAGTGCTGGGCTTACCCACACCCACAACCGTAGTGCCGAAAACACTTTTACCGAATGGGTGTTTACGCCGAAGGTAGTGTTGGGTTATGAACTCGCCAATAACCAGAGTTTGCGCCTCACAAGTTACTATGTACCCCGCAGTCCGCGTAGTGCAGAACTCAGTAGCAATATAGCACAACAAGCGCCGAACATCTTGGAGACAGGAAATCCTTACCTAAAATCACAACATATATTTTGGACTGGACTCTCTTATACTTTCAACAATGAGTACACCGATTTTAACCTTCAACCCTTCTACAAAAACACCCAACGAGTAATTACTGATATTTATATCAAAGACCCCGTACGCAATGGAATACTCAGCACTTATGAAAACAGTAAATATCACGAGGAGTTTGGTTTTTCATTAGATGGTACTTTTAAACCATTAAGGAATGATTTATTTGTATTTTCAGCTAATATAGCCCCTACACGTGAGACTTTGGTTACTGATGCTGGACTACGCGCTCGCAATAATTATATCGACAACAACCTATCACTTACTTTTACCTATAAAGATTTGAGGGTAGATTACAGTTTCAACTTCCCTATTTATTACATAGACGGCAACACTATGAGCACTTATGAAAATAACAATGATATTTTTATAGAATACCAGTTAGGTAGTTGGACACTTAAAGGTGGTGTGTTTTGGTTAGGAATGCCTTCGGAATACAAGATGAAGAGCAGTTACGAAGGTTTGGTAAACCAGCATAGCTATACCTACATAGAGAACAACCGCAATATGTTTGTATTAGGGGTTAGCTACGATTTCTCCAAAGGAAAGAACAATTCGGTAGACAAGAAGCTCAACAACGATACCGCTCCTGCAGCGCAGTTTTAAGGTAAGAGGTAAAAAATGAATACACCTTCAGCAAATTATACTATATACAACGCTTCGGCAGGGTCTGGAAAGACCTACAGTCTGGTGAAAGCTTATCTGAGAATTATTCTCGGCAGTAAGCAACCCGATTTGTTTAGGCAGTTACTCGCTATTACCTTTACCAATAAGGCGGTTTTTGAAATGAAGAACCGCATCATAGAGTTATTAGGGGTATTCAGTGAGGACAAAATGCTCACTAAACCTCACGCTATGTTTACTGAATTAGCAAAGGAATTGAATCTCCCCGACGAAGAACTGAGAACGCGTTCGGCTAAAGCTTTGGAGCATATACTGCACAACTACGCGGCTTTTAATATCAGTACTATCGATGGGTTTAACCACCAACTGATACGCCACTTCTCACAGGATTTGCATCTCAATCCTTTCTTTGAAGTACAGTTGGATAGCAAGGCTTTACTAGAGCGAGCGGTTGATAATTTGATGAATCAGGCAGGAAACGACCCCGAGCTTACCCAATTGCTCATCGATTTCGCCAATGAAAAGATAGATGACGACAAGAGTTGGGATACTACTAAAGAATTATTAGGCGTAGCCGAAATGCTCACCAATGAGAACCATTACAAGCAATTACAATCGCTGAAAGACAAGGAAATACCCGATTTTCTAATTCTTAAAAATACCTTACTCAAACAACGCAACAATGCCCTGAAAAGCATTAAAACTTCTGCCCAAGACTTTATGCAACTGATGTGTGAGCACGGTTTGGATAAAGGTGCTTTTAATGGAGGACATTTATACAAATTCTTCGATAACCTCACTGCCGACAACCCTAAGGAACCTTCGTGGGGCAGTGGTTGGCAAAACAATCTATTAGAAGGCGAACCTCTTTATTCTGGTTCAGCGGCTAAGAAGTACGACACTGCCCTGATAGATAGTTTGCAAGAGATGATTGCCAACTTGTTTTTGGCAATCAAAAAAGCTTTTGGAGCTCTTGCCTTTGCGAACAACGCGCTGAGATATGTTGTGCCTTTGGCTTTGCTCAACCGTATACAAAAAGAAATAGAGACCATTAAAGAAGAAGAAAACATCTTGCCTATATGGGAGTTCAACGGAGTAATTTCCTCAGAGCTCAGCAACCAGCCTGCACCTTTTATCTACGAGCGTATAGGTGAGAAATTCCGCCACTATTTTATCGATGAGTTTCAAGACACCTCAGTACTGCAATGGCAGAACTTTATACCGCTTATCCTCAATGCAGTGCAAAGTGAAGTGAACAATAAGTGCGGGTCGGTATTACTTGTAGGCGATGCCAAACAATCGATTTATCGTTGGCGAGGAGGAAAAGCGGAACAGTTTATGAGTCTGTATAACAATGAAGTAAACCCTTTCCGCATCAAAGGAGAAGTAAAAGACCTCAATGAAAACTTTCGCAGTTTAGAAGCCATTATCGATTTTAACAACCATTTTTTTAAGTTTGCAGCAGACCTTTTCCAAAGTGAGACCTACAAAGAACTTTACAAAAACTCTACACAGGAATATCCCAAAAACAAAAAAGACCAATCCTTACCCGAGGGCTATTTCAATCTTTCCTTTATAGAAGTTGGAGAAGAAGAAGTGCCTACAGAAGAAGACAATAGCAATGTTGTAGCACTTTCACCGCGCGAACGGAGTTATTGTGAAGCGATTTTAGAGAAAATAGAACACGCTAACCGAGCAGGGGCAGCCGATAAGGATATTACTATATTGGTGCGCACCAACCGCGAAGGAGCAGCCGTTGCCTCTTTCCTTTCAGAACACCAAAGAAATGTAATTTCCCCCGATTCGCTATTGCTGAAAAACGTGGCATCAGTACAATTTCTCGTCACCCTATTACGTCTGCTTTATCACCCTGAAAGTGAAGAACTCAAACTGCAATTGCTCTTTGATTATCTTCGTTTTAAAGAAACTAAAGACCCTCACCTCTTCCTCAGCAAATATGTAGAGAAACCCGTAAATACTTTCCTTGCCGATTTTCACTTCTCCATAGAGCTGTTCAACCAATATTCTTTATACGAAGGAGTAGCTTTGGCGGTGAATTGTTTTGACCTCGCTCGCTCTTCCGATGCTTATCTCACTCACTTTATGGATATTGTATTCGATTTTAAGAATGCGCGCAAAGGAGGCTTAGCCGATTTTCTGGAGTTTTGGGACGACCAACAAGAAAAACTGAGTATCAGTTCTCCCGAAGGGTTGAATGCTATTACTGTAATGACGGTTCACAAGAGCAAAGGACTTTCTGCCCCCGTGATTATCTACGCTTTCGCCGATAGCAAACTCATCGATACACATACTGAAAAACTTTGGTTTCCCGTAAATCACGAACAGTTTAACGGTTTTGACTATCTGCTGGTAAACAGCAATAAAAGCTTAGTGAATTACGACGCACAAGCCGAAGAGCTTATGATGCAACTACACGAACAAAACCTCCTCAACCAGCTAAATGTGTTATATGTAGCGATGACGCGTCCCGAATCTTTCCTCTATATAATCACCTCACTATCCAAAAGTAGTGCAGGAACGTATGGCACGCTCTTTAGAGAGTTTTTAGAAGAAAACAAACAGTGGAATGAGAATGTAGTGGAATATACCTTTGGAAACCCTGTATTTCCTGAGAAGAAAGAGAATGCAGCAGCTGAAGAATCACCTATTCCTTTCCAAAAAGGTTGGCAGTATCCGAACTACAAGATTGCGACAGGGGCTTCCCTGCTATGGGACACTCACCAACAAGAAGCCTTGGAGCGCGGTAACCTGATTCATGAGTTATTCTCAAAAATCACTTACGCCACCGACCTCGACACTGTACTCAACGATGCGCTACAAGAGGGTACTCTCACTGCCGAACAATATGAGCTATTGCAACCCCAAATGGAGCGATTACTCAACGACAGCACTTTAGCACCTTTCTTTAGTGAGGACTACGAATACTTTATGGAACGTGAGTTTATAGATGCTAATGGCAACTATTTCCGTCCCGACCGACTTGCCTACAACCCAAACACTCGCGAAGTCTATATCATAGATTACAAAACTGGACAACCCAACCCTCAGTACCACCAACAGCTATCGTACTACGCCCAAAACCTGCAAGCTATTGGCTGGCAAGTAAAAGGAAAATATTTAGTGTATTTGGATTTGGGAAAAGTGGTAAAGATTCTCTAATCCTCTCTAAAATACGCCTTAGGATTGTTCAAAAAAGTTTTAGTAATGATTATTTCTTTTTTAGTTTCACGGTGCAAAGGTAAGGCGCTACTCTGACAAATCGTGTCAGTGTTGAGAAAAAATATATTCTTTCTTTGTTATTCGAACCAAAAACATTATCTTTGCCTTTGTTTATCACTGATGTATGAAACATATTGCTATTATTTTTATATTGCTTTGTCTTGGAGCGTGCAAGCACTCCAATCCTTATAAGGACACTACTATTGAATTGGTAGAAGTAAAGTCCTTTCCGTTAGAGAAAGTAAGCGTGCGAGCAATGGTGCTCTTAGAGAAAAACGTGGCTTTTGCAGGCTCCGATGCTACCTTTGGTTTTATCAACACACAAAACCAAACTATTGCAACTTCTAACCTAAAAAACCGCGGAGTGATTTCGGATTTCCGCGCAGTGGCAGCAACGACTCAGAACTTTTTTATGCTCTCTATCGGCAATCCTGCATTGCTCTACAAAGCAGAACAAAGTGGTATGGAAGAAGTGTATCGCGAGGAACACCCCGATATATTCTACGATGTATTGCGCTTTACGGACGACCAATTTGGCATCGTTATTGGCGACCCTATCGACAATCGCCTATCGGTAGTAACAACGCACAATGGCGGACAACAATGGACGAAACTCACGTGGTCACAATCACCCAAACTCGAAGAGGGTGAAAGTGTATTTGCCGCTAGCAACTCGGCTTTGGCGCACTATGGCAACAAACTATGGGTAGTAACAGGCGGCAGTAAGAGCAGGGTGTTATTCTCGAACAACAAGGGTTATAAATGGCAAGACCTCGCTACCCTACCTCTCGCCCAAGGTTCGGCTACTCAAGGGGCTTTCACCATAGCTTTCTACAACGACCAGCAGGGCATCGCTCTCGGTGGTGATTATGAACAACCTACAGAGCGCAAAGGCTCTGGCGCACTCACTTTCGATGGGGGTAAAACGTGGCAACCTATCGCGACCGACAAGGCTATTGGCTATGCGAGTTGTGTGCAATACATCCCTAATAGTGAGGGAAATGCTTTGGTGGCAACTTCGCCTAATGGTCTTTTCTTCTCTAACGACCAAGGTAGGAGCTGGCAACAACTTTCGGATAAATCCTATCACGCACTACTCTTTGTTGATGAGCAAACTATGGTTGCTTCGGGCAATGAGAAAATCACCCTTTTTAGAGTCGTAAAAAAATGATGGTAAGTGAGGTAACAGCTTTGCGAAAGGCAGGTGAATTAGATGAAGCATTGCGTATCGCTCTTGAAGAATTTAAGGAAAACGATAGCAGTATCAACAAATATTCGTTGGGCTGGGTGTATTACGATTTTTGCAAGAGGGCAGTAGCCGAAAACGACTTAGACATTTTTCTACAATATGTGCAAGCTCTCAAAGACCTGCGTTTTAGCATTGAAGAAGTGCTCATCACCGACCAACTACTTTGGCAATACGTGAAGTTCTTCGCACAGTTGCGCAAAACAGGAAAAATAGCGCTTATTGATGTGCTGTACGAGAGTTTGAAAGGTATGTATTTCACAATGCCTTCAAAAGCGTTTTCTGCCCTAGCAGAGCAGTTGCACAAAGCCTATAAAGACCGTGAGGAATATTTAGAAGTGATTACTGACGTGATGCCGTTTCTGTGCGCTGAGGATTTTGTACCTAAGTCATACCAAGGTATGCCTATAATGCCTTTAGCGGAACAAATCTATATTGCTTATAGCAAACATATATTAGAAAGTGGCGACAAAGAGATTATCGCCACCTTTATACCTATCTTGCATCAGTGGATGCAGGCACATCCTGAATACAATTCACTTATTTACTACTATGTAGAGATGTGCAATTTTACTAATATACCAATGTAATAATTATCAATTATCAATTGTTCATTGCTGAACATTGGTTATAGAGTTCACGCCAAGACGCTCCGCGTTTCTTCATTACATTTTCAAGGTATTCCTTCCACACCATTTTATCTTTGTCTTCGTCTTTCACTACAGCTCCTTGCAATCCTGATGCTAAATCTTCATCGGTAACAGTGCCGTTGCCGAAACTGCCTGCCAATGCCATACTATTGGTGATAAGCGAAATAGCTTCTGCCGTAGAAATAACCCCGCTAGGCGATTTGAGTTTTTGTTTTTCGTCTAAAGTAGCTCCTTTGCGCAATTCGCGGAAAATTGTTACAATCTTCTCTATAGCTTCATTGCTTGGCAAGGCGGCTTTCAGTTTGTAGTTGTTAGAAATCTCAGCTACACGTTTGGTTACAATAGACACTTCGGTTTCTAAAGTAGCAGGGGCAGGTAGCACGATGATGTTGAAACGTCTTTTGAGTGCTGACGACATTTCGTTTACACCACGGTCGCGGGTATTAGCTGTGGCAATAATAGAGAAACCACGCTGAGCAGGTAATTCTTCACTGAGTTCGGGAATGGCAATATTCTTCTCCGATAGAATAGAAATCAATGCGTCTTGTACTTCGGAGGCGCAACGCGAAATCTCCTCAAAACGAGCAACAGTTCCTGTTTCCATCGCACGGTAAATAGGAGACTTAAGTAAGGCTTCGTGCGATGGTCCATTAGCCAAGAGCATTGCGTAGTTCCACGAATAGCGAATGTGTTCTTCGCTGGTGCCCGCAGTACCTTGAATCACTTTGCCAGAATCACCACAAATAGCAGCTGTAAGGTTTTCGGAAAGCCACGACTTGGCAGTTCCTGGCTCGCCTATAAGCAGTAGAGAGCGGTCGGTAAGGAGTGTAGCAATAGCTATCTCCACCAAGCGATTATGACCGATATACTTAGGGGTAATCTCTACCCCGCTGGCAGTACCTCCAGTTACAAATTTCAACACTGCTTTAGGCGACAATTGCCAGCCTATGGGCTTTTCTTGTTTTTTATCCTCTTCTTTTAGAGCCTCTAATTCTTTTGCATATAGTTGTTCCGCAGGAAGACGTAATACGTTTGACATAAGTTCTATAATCCTCCCCCACCCCCTCCCAAGGAAGGGAGAATACGATATAAATAGTTAGAAAAATATATTATCCTACCCCCTCCCCTTGGAGGAGGGAAAGGGGTGGTGATTCTAATTAGCAAACGCGTGTTTGTAACCTTTTTGTTTATTCCAAGCTCCGCGAGTAAAATCGGGTATTTCTACAGGAGCACTACCGTTTTCTAATGATAGTTTAGAAAGAGGTGCTAAGCAACACCATTCAGCAAGGTCATACACGTCCATATCCAAAGGCAAACCATTGCGCAAACAGTAGATGAGGCGATAGTCCATAATGAAATCCATACCTCCGTGACCGCCCACTTCTTTTGCTTTAGTTTCCAATTCTCTAAGAATACGTGGTTTGTATTTTTCCATCATTGCTTTTTTAGCCTCTTCGGGCATAAAGCTGTGTGTCGAAAGATTTTCGTGGTTAGGCACTTCGTCTTTTGCTATACTTTCTGGCTGAATAAGATAACCTTCTATTGGATATTTATTCGCGAATCCATTTGTTCCAGTAAGCTGATACATACGTGAATATGGGCGTGGTGTTACCACATCGTGTTGTATTTGTATGGTTTTCCCTTTTTCTGTCTTAATCATTGTAACAGTAAGGTCACCGTTTTGGAAGTTAGGATCTTCTTTGCCCATTACGCGTTTGTACACTTCTTTACCTCTAAAAGCGTGCGTATCAAATGAAACCAAATAGTTCATCTTGTCTCCTCGGTGAATATTAAGTGCTTGGCATACAGGACCTATACCGTGCGTAGGGTATATATCTCCACGATTCTTAGCATTGTAGTCTAAACGCCAGTTGTTCCAATACTCAGTCCAAAAGTCGTCTAAGTTATGAATATAAGAGCCTTCACCGTGAATCACTTCACCCAAGAGCCCTTGTTGTGCCATATTAAGAGTAGTAATTTCAAAGTAGTCATACACGCAGTTCTCAAGCATCATACAGTGTAGGCGTTTCTTTTCACTCATATTAATCAATGCCCAAATTTGTTCCATATCAAGAGCTGCAGGTACTTCTATCGCCACGTGTTTACCGTGTTCCATAGCATAAAGCGCCATTGGTACGTGGTGTTTCCAGTCAGTTACAATGTACACGAGGTCTACATCTTTGCGCTCACATAGCGCTTTCCAAGCATTTTCATCACCTGTGTACTGGGCTACACGCTTATGCCCTGCTTTTTCAATTACTTGTTGCGCTTTTTCTACCATTTCAGGACGTATATCGCAGATAGCTGTAACTTTCGCTCCGGGCACGTGCATATAACGTTCTACCGCACTATGTCCGCGCATTCCAAGACCAATGATTCCTACACGCACGGTATCCATTTTAGGTGTAGTAAGGTTTAGTACATCTGTTTGCCCAGCTGGACGAGGGGGGGTAGTTACTTTAATTTGATAAGAACTTCTACTCTTATTCTCATTAGAAGTAGCTTGATTGCAGTTACAAGCCACAAAGCCAAGACATACAGCAATGCCTATGGCTACTTGATAGATTTTTTTAATCATAGCTGTGAATATTTTTAAAGGTTGATTATTAATGTGACAAAAGTAGCAAAAAAAATTAATAGTAACAAAAGAAAAGTAAAAAAGATTTATTTATCCACTCCTTTACAATTACTTTTCAGTACCTTTTTTACAAAAAAACGTTCACTCTTAACCATTCACTTTCAACTATTTATATACCCTTTCTATACCAATCGTCCAAGATTCGTATAAGCTTCCTATAAGCTTTCTATAAGCTAAACCTACCCTCCTTCCTACCAAAATTTGGCTGTGTAGTTCACACCTAATTTGTTAATTTGCTAATTAAAATAAGTTTCGTATCTTTGCGTTTTAAATGATAACAACCAAACAAATGGTATGGAAGAGTACATACTTACACTTGTAAATCAAACAAATAGAAATATTTTTCTCACAGGGAAAGCAGGAACGGGTAAAACTACTCTGCTACACAAAATCATCAATACTTGTTATAAAAATACGGTGGTAGTTGCCCCTACGGGTATTGCTGCTCTCAATGCTGGAGGGGTAACTATTCATTCGATGTTCCAACTCCCTTTTGCTTCTTTCTTACCAACACTCAGCAATCCCCCTATTGTGAATGAATTCTTGCGCTTTGAAAACCGATTTTCTTTGCGCAAACATTTCCAAATGCACAAAAATAAACAGCAGGTTATCCGCAATATGGAGTTGCTAATTATAGATGAAGTGAGTATGCTCCGTGCCGATGTGCTCGATGCTATGGACTATATGTTGCAGTTTATCCGAAAAGACAAACGACCCTTCGGAGGCGTACAAGTGCTCTTCATCGGCGATTTGTTACAGTTGCCCCCCGTAGTAAAACAAGAGGAATGGGAAGTGCTCAAATATTATTATAAAGGAATGTATTTTTTCCAGTCCGAAGTCATAACTCAAAATCCTTTGCTATATGTAGAACTCGAAACCATTTACCGACAAACCGATAAGCTGTTTATTTCCATTTTAAACCACTTGCGTGAAAACCAACTTACCTCTGAGGATATCAAACAGTTAGAAAAGTATGTACAGCCAGATTTCCCTAAAAAACACCTAAAAGATTACATCACCCTCACCACTCACAACGCCAAAGCCGATGCAATGAACCAACGCGAAATGAGTAAACTCTCTTCTCCCCTATTCTCTTACGAGGCTGATATTGTTGATGATTTTCCGGAATACCTCTACCCTATCGAAAAAGTCATTCAGCTAAAAGAAGGCGCAAGAGTAATGTTCATCAAAAATGACATTTCAGGAGAACATCTGTTTTTCAACGGAAAGATGGGTACAGTAGTCTCTCTTTCCGAAGGTGAAATTACCGTGAAATTAGACGGTGGAAGGGTCATAAACGTCGAACGCTACGAATGGGAAAACGTGCGATATAAACTGAATGAAACAACCAAAGATATAGAAGAAGAGCGCCTGGGCTCGTTTACCCAATACCCATTGCGTTTGGCGTGGGCAATTACCATACACAAAAGTCAAGGGCTCACTTTCGAGAAAGCCATCTTAGATTTGGCAAGCGTATTTGCCTCAGGTCAAGCCTATGTAGCATTTTCGCGCCTGCGTTCGTTAGAAGGCTTGATTTTGCTTTCCTCAGTAAGTGCTAATGGTATCAACAACAATGGTGAAGTGATAGGTTATGCCGAGAACAAAGCCTCCGAAAAAGAAGTACAAACCGCTTGTTATACAGGAAAAACCGAATTTTTGCAGGAGAATATTCTAAACACTTTCCAATGGAATACTCTTTTAGAAGAATGGGTGCTACACCGCAATAGTTATTCAGGTGAAATTGGCAATAAAAACCTATATAAGGATTGGGCATCACAGCAGTTAGTAAGAGTGCAAGAACTTGTTACCGTCTCCGAAAAATTCATCAAGCAACTCAAAACACTTTTCAATAATGCAACCGATGTTCAGCATATTTTCGAACGCGTAGCCAAAGGTATCACTTATTTTACACCGCTCTTAGAACAATTATGGTATGAAGTGCTATTAGTTGAAGGAAAAATAGCCAATCAGAAAAAAGTCAAACAATTTTTCACCGAACTAAAAGAGTTAGACAATAGCCTTTCCGAGATGCTAAAGAAGCTCTTCCGCTTAGAGCAAATGGTACAATTAGCACAATCCGACCAACCTTTTAATAAAGAAAAGATACATTCAGCTAAATTAGAAACTTTGTACACTAAACTCACCGGAAAAATTAATAATATTTTAAAGAACGAAAAACTCTTTATAGGCGAATATCCTCCCTCCAAAGATGATAAACCTAAGAAGGAAAAACGCTCTACTTATGATATCACACTTCAGCTTTGGAAAGAAGGCAAAACAGTAGTCGAAATAGCCAAAGAGCGTACGCTATCACAGGCTACTATCTATTCTCACATAGCCAAATGCATAGAACAAGATAAAATTGCTATTACTGAAGTACTCCCTGAGGAAACCATCAATGAACTGAATACAATTTTTAAAGAAAACGAAGAACTTACTACCCTGAAAAGTCTTTATGAAAAGACAGAAGAAAGATACAGTTGGGACGAACTGCGTTTATTCAGAGCCTACTTACTAAAAGAAGCTAAAAAAGCATAATAAAAAAGGGACTTCCTCAGAAGTCCCTTTTTTCATTTTTTAAGTTATTAAAATCTATAAGTAACACCTGCTTTAAAACCTCCTGTTGCAAAAGAGTTGTGTTCTACAAATAACTCAGCATTCACACCGAAGTTTTCTGTAAAGAAGTAACGCCCCCCTGTTTGAAGACGCACTGCAAATCCTGAGTCATAATAAGGATCCCAATTGTCATATTTATAATCATTATTCCAATTGTAATATCCCAAACTTAAACCACCATACAAATCTACGTTTGAAGGAAGTCTTCTTATAAGTTTATTGAAGTGGTAATTACTCGTAGCTAAAACACCTATATTATTGTATTTTACGCTATTGTAGTTTCTGCCACGGTAAAATAACTCACCTCCTACAGTTATTTGGTCGTTAATCCCAACGTCCACTGAACCATATACCATAACCCCTGGAGTTGAAACACCTAAACCTCCGTTAATTTGTACATCACCAGCCCCAAAAGACTGTGCTGAAGCTACTCCTGCACTGAGGAGTAATCCAAAAAGTAAAACGATTTTTCTCATAAATAATTACTATTAACTTGTTTTAATAATGCAAAGGTAATATTTTTATTGATAATAACAAAAAAAGACTACCCTAATTTTTAAGGTAGTCTTTTTAACACAGAAATATGTTTCTTATTTATTTTTGATTCAAAGGAGAACCTTCACGAGCGATATAAGTCAATTTCAAGGCATTAACATCTTGCAATTTCTCACGAATATCACTCACTAATCCCATATTGGTATCAGCATCTACTTTCAAAGCGGTCATAAATACATCTTTTAGTGCATCGCGTAAACCTTCTCTATAATTCAATATATAGTGGCTTACCTCCGAAACATCAATGAATTTATCGTTCACTTGGATTTTAGCGTTTACACCAAACTTAGCCTGATACTTAGGAAGTGGTTTCCCTGCATAAATGTACACAACTGGGTCTTTCTTGTCCAATTTTTGTACCTGGTCTGCCACTGGCAACTTATTTTGTACCATCAAATCACTGTCTTTAGATTCTGTTACTGTCATAAAGAAGAACAAAAGCATAAAGATGATATCTGGCAAAGAAGCCGTAGAAACAGCGGGCGTTTCGCCACTTTTCTTTTTTGTAAATTTTGACATATCCTTCTAATTTTAGTGTTTCTTAGGTGCTGTTTCAAGCAATTTTCTTGGGAATAGCTCCTGTAATTTCACGATTTTAGGTTCTAACGCATCTTTCCTGTCTTTAGGAGTACGAGCTGCGTTAAATTCTTCCTCTATCTGAACGTAAGGTACTTCGTTAGGGAACAAACGTCTGCGTTCACGCTCACGTAACTCATTATATGCCTTAATCAATTCATTTTGTACAGCTATATAAGTGTGATATGAAGTTTCACGGTCGTTGCGCAAAGAAATAACTGCTTTATCTGGGTTGTCAGATGATAGAGGGTCTCTTTTACCTTTACAGTAAGTACAAGAACCATCTCCATTATTATCCAAGAAATTAAGCGCTGTTTCTTTTACGTCTTTAAGTTCCTTAACTTCGTTGTTTATTAACAACTGGTTGTACTTGTTCACTACCACTACCAATACGTTTTTCTCTTTTACTGGTGGAGGTGGTGGCGTATTTTCTTGTGGTTTAGGAGGTAACTTTACAGTAATCCCTGAGTTGCTCTCAATAGTTGTTGTTACCAAAAAGAATATCAACAACAAGAAAGCAATATCAGCCATTGAACCTGCATTTACCTCGGGTGCGGAACGTTTTGCCATAATTTCTTATTTCATTAGTGCTTTTTTCACATTGGAAGCTATAAGAGCTACTACGGCTACTGCTACCAATATGTACAAAGCGATTAAACCTGTGCTTACCCATCTTCTTACAGATTCGCTGGCTTTCTTCACTTCGTCACTAGCATTAGCTTCTACAGCTCCTGATGAGAAGATATAAGCTAAAAGAAGAACTACCACAAATCCTCCCGTATAGATAAGCGTTTTCTTAAGTGCTTTTGGTGAAGCTAAAATGTTTTGTGCCGCTGATACGATTACTGCCAACAAAGCAATACCTAAAAGAACATAAGTCAGCACAAACAAAGCTTGCATAGTACCGTTGTTGGGATCCTCAGCGTTTGTAAAGAAAGACAAAACAATCCATAGAACTACCCCAATTACGCCCAAAGCAAGAGCTCCATATTTTGCTATTTTATACATACTTAAAGTTGTTTAATGGGTGAATAAATTATTTCATTTTTCTTGCTACTAAAAGGTCTATCAATGAGATAGAAGCATCTTCCATATCATTTACGATAGCGTCGATTTTAGCAATGATGTAGTTGTAGAATACTTGTAGTATCATCGCTACAATCAAACCAAACACTGTAGTAAGCAAGGCAACCTTGATATCACCAGCAATCAATGATGCGTCCAAACCACCAGCTGAACTAATCTTATCGAACGCTTCAATCATACCAATTACCGTACCCATAAACCCTAACATCGGTGCAATAGCAATAAAGAGCGAAATCCAAGATACGTTCTTTTCTAATTGTCCCATCTGTACACCTCCGTAAGATACTACTGATTTTTCAACCATATCAATACCTTCTGATGAACGGTCAAGACCTTGATAGAAAATAGATGCAACAGGACCTTTTGTATTACGGCACACTTCTTTAGCTGCCTCAATACCTTTGCTATCCAATGCCTCTTCAATATCGGCAATTAGCTTTTTAGAATTGGTAGTCGCCATATTGAGGTAAATAATTCTCTCAATAGCTACTGCCAAACCAATAATCAAGCAGAGCAAGATAGGAGCCATATACATAGGACCCCCTTCAATAAAACGCTCTTTAAATACTTGGTGGAAGCCTTTGCTTTGTTGCATCGTTTCAGTTGCTTCCTGAGCGCTAACCATAGCCACGTTTAAAATTAACATTGCTACTAGAAGTAGCTTAGATGACATTTTTTTCATTTGTTTAATCTTTTTAAATTGTTAGTTGATAATTTAATGTTTAATAATTATTCTGTTTTTTTTTTAGAAAGAAGCAGAGAGGAAGGGATTCGAACCCTCGATACGCTTGTGGCGTATATACACTTTCCAGGCGTACTCCTTCGACCACTCGGACACCTCTCTCTATGCTGTTTCTGAATGCCAAAGTAACAAATTATTTTTCTATCCCACAAGTTTTTTCTTAATTTTTTGCTAAATTTCTCCAGCTATATTTTCTTCAAACTTGATTTTGAATAGTTTATGAGAAATATTTTTTTTAAGCAAAAGCATCAATTTTGTGATTGCCGACTCGGTTGTGAGGTCTTTTCCGTCTATCACTCCCATCTTTTTGAGGGCTTCACTCGCTTCATATTTGCCCATCATCACACTACCTCCAGAACACTGGGTAACATTCACTATATATATTCCTTTATGAATAGCACTCTGCAAACTCTCTACAAACCACGCATCGGTAGGAGCATTACCTGAACCGTAGGTTTCTAACACTACCCCTTTCAGATTTGGGATATTGAAAATACCATTCAGTATAGGTGCAGTAATGCCTGGGAACATCTTGATAATCGCTACATTAGTTTCAAAATCTTTCCACACTTCTAAGTGTTGCTTTTGCTTGCGGGGTAAAAGGTTCTCTTTCATTACCTTTAAATGTACACCACTTTCTACTAACAGAGGGTAGTTCAGCGAGGCAAAAGCTTGAAAGTGCTCGGCGTTTATTTTGGTAGTGCGGTTACCTCGGTAGAGCTTGTACTCAAAATAGAGCCCCACTTCTTGTATCACCAGCTCACCATTTTCTTTTAGGGCTGCCAGCTGTATAGAGGTAATGAGGTTCTCTTTGGCATCAGTGCGCAAATCGCCTATCGGCAGTTGTGAACCGGTAAATATTACAGGTTTAGTAAGTCCTTGTAGCATAAAACTTAAAGCCGAAGCCGAGTAGCTCATCGTGTCACTGCCGTGAAGCACTACAAAACCATCGTAGTGATTATACTCTCTTTCAATCACCTCAGCAATTTCAATCCAATGCTGGGGGTTCATATCCGAGGAGTCTATCACTTTCTCAAACGAGTGCACCGAGATTTCACAATCTAAGTGCGAGAGCTCAGGAATACGCTTGTAAAGATTATCAAACTCGAAAGCACGCAAGGCTCCTGTTTGGTAGTCCTTTATCATCCCGATAGTCCCCCCCGTATAGATGAGGAGCACTTTTGAATTATTGGTTTCCATCGAATTTGTTCTTTACAGGATTAGCGTACATCTCTAAGAACTTCTTTTGTGAAAGATCTTCAGAATTGCTTCGGTTGTTCATTCGGCGTTCAAAACGTCGAAAATCTTTTTCGTTGTAGTATTCCTTATATATAGAGGTGTCGTTCAGCAAATCATAAGCAATATAATTCGCAGGAAACAACTTGTACTGTTGATGAATAGCTTTGTCCAAACATTCAGCTAAGGCTTGCAATTGCTTGTTAAGATGCTGATGTGTAGCTTCTATAGTGTCTATCTGGTCGTACAGCGGTTGTCCTACCGAAATATGCACACGTCCTTTTTGTCCCAACAAGCCTTGAATGATGTTCTCAAAATCCTCTTTTTTAGATTTCACGTATTCTACCCCGTTATGTTGGGCAATAAGTGCGGGCAACTTCAACACATCAGTGGGGTCAAACTCATAGGAAATCGACATCGGTACTAAATTAAGTGTCTTCAGGTACTGCAAAGGTGATATATCTTCGGGAGCATTAAGGGTGAGCATCTTCAAAACCCCTTGCTGGGTACGGTCGTCTCCATTCTTAGTACGCCCTTCTCGTTGCGCAATCCACACATTGCGGTGCTCCTCTTTAATACAGTGGTAAATGTATTCCGATACCAATTTAGAATGCTCCAAAGCCTCTCGTGGGGGCAGACTCCTATATATAATAATATTTCTGTTGAGCATTGCCAATATCTTCAAATACTTTTTCCTAAGCAAATTATCGCCCATAGCCGAAGCCGTCATCGAGAGGTGATTATCGTATAGGGCAACGTTTAATAAGGAAGTATCTAAAACAATATCGCGGTGATTGGAAACAAATACATAAGCTTTGCGCGGGTCTAAACCGTCAAACCCATCACAGGTAAATTCCGAAATACTTTTCTCAATCGCCTTAGTAACCACTTGATACATTATATCCTCCTGAAAATCGGACACCTTTTGGCAAGCAAGCAGTCGTCGCTCTCGCTCCTCAGGAGTTTCATCAGGAAATGCATAAGCCATCATCGCTCGAATCAAAGGATTATCTTTAATTTGCGACAAGGCACGTGCTACTTCGTTGTCGTTAAACGGACGTATGGACTTGAAATAATCGGTCATTTCAGATACTCTATATTCTCTTGTTTTGGATAACGAAAGGCAAAGTAACGAAATATATTTGATAATACCTAATTAAATCTTAAATATATTTGTAGCATTTTCGTCAGTAAGGCGTATAATCTCGCTTTCGGGCAAAGCATATATATCTGATAATTTCTCTACAACTTTCACTATATAAGCACTTTCGTTGCGTTTCCCGCGGTAAGGTACTGGTGCCAAATAAGGTGAATCGGTTTCTAAAACAATATGCTGTAAATCTATATTTTTTAAAAACTGGTCTATCTTTCCGTTCTTAAAAGTTACCACTCCGCCAATACCTAAATGTAAGCCGTAGCCAATAGCGCGCTGAGCTTGCGCTTCTGTACCCGTAAAGCAGTGAAAAATGCCAAAAAGGTCGTCACTTTTTTCAGTTTCTAAAACCTCAAACACTTCGTCGAAAGCCTCTCGACAGTGAATAACAATAGGCAACTGATGCTTTTTAGCCAACTGTATTTGCCTCTGGAAAGCCTCTTGTTGCTCTTTGAGAAAAGTTTTATCCCAATAAAGGTCGATGCCTATTTCGCCAATAGCGCAAAAGAAATGCGATTGCATCAAATTCTCAACGTGCGCAAGTTCCTCCTGATAGTTTTCTTTCACGCTACAAGGGTGCAGACCGTTCATTAGGAAAACGTAGTCAGGATAATCGTTTTTCAGCTGAAACATTCGCTGGGTATAGCTCGCATCAATAGCTGGGATAAAACAACGGGTTACGCCAGCTGCTTTGGCTCGTGCGATCATCTCGGTACGGTCAGCGTCAAATTCTTCTGAATATAAGTGTGTATGTGTATCTATCATCGGTTGTCAGCCGTTAGTGTTTAGTAGTTATTTACAATTATATAGGTTAAATACATCACAAGTGCAACTCCTAATAGCCAATATTTCTATAACCTTTCTTCGCCTTATCCTCGGTATAGATTCGTCATTTATTCGTCATTTATTCGTCTTTCCTTCGTCATTTGTTCGTCATTTGTTCGTCATTTGTTCGTCATTTGTTCGTCATTTGTTCGTCATTTGTTCGTCTTTTGTTCGTCTTTTGTTCGTCTTTTGTTCGTCTTTTGTTCATCTTTTGTTCGTCTTTTGTTCGTCTTTTGTTCGCTCCAGCTCCGAATAGCCTTTTATCTTCAACCTTATTCCCCTCCTCTAAAAACTTTTCACACTCCATTTCTCATTTGCTAATTCTCAAATTTGCTAATTGCACCGACCTTTGTATTACCCTTTACCTTTTACCTAAATAAAACGCTACTGCCGATGTTACAAACTTCTCAAAAGCCTCGGTTACTTGGGGAGCATTCTTGGTGGTGAGAGCAAACGGACTCATATGAGTATACGGATAAGGAAAATCTTCTATTTGTACCTCTATATTGATATTTCTGTAACCTCCTTTAAGGGTATTGAGTGCCTCAATAGGAGGTGTTACCTCGTCCTTCTCCAATACTAAAGCTTTGATTTGCTTCTCCAACTGCAAAAAGCGCTGTTCACGTTCTTTCTGATAATAATTATAGCGCAACATCGTTTTGAACCAGCCTTCACCAAAATGAAGGTTACTGTCTTGATAATGTCTTAGGCGGTCGTCGTTCTTGAAATTGGTGCTGAGCAGTTCTGCAAAAGTTTTTTGCATTGTTATCGCTGCACGTCCGTCCATTATGTATTTAGAGATGGGAAACATACGGTCGATAGTCATACCTCCACAGAAACAAAAGAGCTTGGAATTAGTAAAATAGCCTTTGGGATTTGCCATCATCAATATTACAGAAAGGAAAGAGCCTATGGAATACCCAAAGAGGTCTACCGTAGCCGTAGGTGCAATGGTAGGGAGCAAGCCCGCTTTCAGGTCGGTGATGAGCTGTACTATATCGTTATACGTTTGCAACCCCGACCAAAAGAGACGTTGAGGAAAGGCATCTAAACGCGTAGAAGTCGCTGCATTCACATAAGAGGTTTCGGAATTATCCGGAAACTCATTCATACGCTTTTGTGCAATAATGTACATTTCTTGGCGAGAGCTCCATCGCTCAGGGGCACGACTCATATGGAAGGCTATTGGGAAGAGCATTACTGCCTTACCTGTTTGTGTTGCCAATCCATAAGCCCACGGTAAGTATTTATCCCATTTCTTTTCGTTGAGTCCGTGGAATACGATAATCACCCCGTCAGCTTTTGGAGTTCCTAAAGGTTGTATTATATGATACTGGAAATGAATATTACAATCCACATCATAGTCAGCCCAATGAAGGTCGTCTTGCGCATCATTAAGCTGAGAAGAAAACGATAAGTTATGCTCTTGGCAAAACAAATGCGGACTTCCTGGCAGGTAATACTTAGCCCCTTCGGAGAAGAAGCTATTATGCAAAATACGAATACCCAGCTCGGGTAATTCGGTATCGCGCTGGGTATCGAAAACTGTTTTTAGTTTTTGTATAATTCGTGATATTCCATATTTTTATAAATTAGAAAATTAGCAAATTAGCAAATTTCCACATTTACTAATTTGCTAATTATAGGATTACCAATTAGGATTTTGTTTCCAATTGCCTTGTTCGTAGTCTATATCATCTACTGGTATAGGCCATACTATTTTGTAATAGTAATTACTTCCTACCTGAATATTGAGTTCACTATAATCAGAGGCAGGAGTATTCCTAATAGTCGTTACATCCTGAGGAGTGCCTCTTTTTACAGGCAATCCCCAGCGATTAAGGTCATACAGGCGGAAATCTTCAAAAGCTAACTCTCTATTGCGCTCGTTTTGTATGTCGGCAAAAAGGTTGCTTCCTGAGGTAGTAATAGCACTAAGCCCTCTTGCAGCACGTAATAGGTTTAAGTACTTTTTAGCATTAGTTTCATCATTGTTCTTATAGGCAGCTTCGGCTGCTATAAGGTAAGTCTCAGCTATGCGAAAAAGCTTAGCCTTATGCCCATAATAAAAATTATAACTATCAATAGGTTCTAATTCTCTATTTCGAGGATACTTGTTTACAGCATAAAGAAAGCTAAACCCTACGGTTACTTCTTTCAAGAAAACATCTTTTCGCCAGTCGCCAGTAGTAAATAAATCTATAAAATCCTTAGTAGGCAACACATTAGGATTAGCGTCTATCTGTCCTGGGAAAAAGAAACTTTCACTTTCGCCTAAATAGAGCTCATTGGTATTATCAGAAGTTTCATAAACTCCTGCATTGACAGCTGCGTATAACTGGATAATACTCTCGGTATTATCATCTTCTGTCCATATTTTCTTGAAAGCATCGGCAGAGGTAGCCAGTGGATAGCGATTAGTATTGATAAGTGCTACTGCTACTTGGTAGGCTTGTGCCCAATCATTTTTATAGAGCAAGACTCTTGCTTTGAGAGCTCTGGCAGCATCGAGGGTGAAAGTATCAGCTCCTGCTGCTCCTGTTTGGTTTGCCAATAAGGTTTCAGCTTTCTGAATATCACTGAGTATAAAATCATAGGTTTCGGCTACACTACTGCGCGTAGGAAAGTTCTTGAGCGTAGGAGCTGTAAGCAGAGGTAAACCTAAATCGGTAGTTGCTGTACTACTGTTATAAGGCTTGCAGAAGTGCGTAACCAAATAGGTATAGCAATAGGCACGCCCTAAGTAAAGAGCTCCTGTAAGTTCTTGTATTTCTGATTGCTCAGGTATATTAGGGAAGCCCTTAATACCCGTGTTTATATCTTGAATGATAAGGAATCGTTCTTTCCATATAGAGGCAGTAGCCTGCTCTGAAGAAGCAAAAATAGACCAACGATGCATATCGGGCAATTTTTCCATTGCTCCCGCAGCTGCGTTGAGATAATCGGCTTGGAGGTCTGAGGCATACATCTGTTGCCCCTGATTGTAATCACGCAAAGCGTTATACATCCCATTTACCCACATTTGGGCATCACGCTTATTCTTAAAACTTGTATTTTCACTAGCGTAATTATAAGGGTCTAAATCCAAACGAGCACAACCCGTAGGCAACAACACCAAAAAAGAACATAAAACTGCTGTATATATTATTTTTTTCATCTTTTTCTATTAAAATTTAAGTTCTACACCTAAGGTAAACTGGCGAGTAGGTGGATATCCTCCTCTTGATAATGTATTAGAAAACTCAGGGTCGGCTCCTGAATATTTGGTAATGGTAAAAATATTACGTGCCGATGCATATAGGCGCACCCCTGAAAAGAATTTCATTTGGTCTATTACCTCCTGAGGAAGCGCATAACTTAAACTTATACTCTTCAAGCGCATATAAGAGGCGTTTTCGAGTAAGCGGGTATCTTTGCGCATATAATAAGCACTGCTGAGTTTAGGGAGCTCGGTATCATCACCTTCTTGTTTCCAATAATTCAACAAATCTTTACTGAAATTTTTACCTCCAAAAGTGCTTTGGTTTAAAGTATAGTATCGGTCTTCATTGATAAGCCATTTGCCCAAAGCATAAGAAAATGCCAAATCGAGTGATACATTCTTATAAGTAGCACTTAGCCCAAAACCACCATTGATAGGTGCAAACATTTTCTTACCAGTAGTTTGTATTAGGTCTTCACTGAATTGGGTTGTAACTTTGGAGTCGTCTTTTTGTTGTATCATAGGGTTATCTTCGTTTCGTTGATACCATTCGGCATCTCCGTCTTTATTGATACCCTTGAATATTGGCAATGCCCATTGCAATGGTTCATTTAGCCTATATCCATTATTAAAAAGTCTATTCACAAAATTATCTTTGCTCAAGAATAGTGAGGTTACCTTCTGTTCATTGTAATTCATATTGAAATAAGGACGTATGCTTAAATCATTGTTCTTACTTCTATACGCAATCGTTGAAATAGTAAGGTCAAAACCTCTATTTTGCATATCACCTATATTATCTGGAATAGAAGTAAAACCCGACGCTGAGTTTATATAACGTTGTGCAAGAGTTTTATGGGTATTGCGCTCATACACTTCAAAATTGATAGTAGTACCTTTGGCGATACCGATATGCAAGCCGAGTGTTGTTTTCTGTTGTTCTTCCCACATAATATCGGGATTACCGAGCATCGCAATAAAATAACCTGGGGTTTGTTTATATAATTTTGAAGCATCTACCAAGGTTCTATTGCGATAATCACCAATAGAAGAGTTACCCGAAATACCGGTGCTAAAACGCAAATCTAAGCTGGTAAGCCAATTTACCTTTTGCAAAAACTTCTCTTCTTTGAGTTTCCACATCCCTCCTATCGCCCAGAAATTGGCATAGCGATTATTTGAACCAAAAGCTGATGAACCATCACGGCGTGCTGATAGGTCTATAAAATAACGGTATTTATAAGAGTATTCTAAGCGAGTAAAATAGGAATTAAATCCTGATTCAGACTGACTATCTCCTACATTATATTCTTTAGTTCCGTGGCTGAGCATTGATAAAGCATCAGAAGGTTGCCCCTTAGACGATGCGTTGAACGAGCGCCACAGCGTTTCGATAGATTCTTGCCCCAATAAAAAGTCAAAATCGTGTAGGTTCTTTATATTCCATTTGTATTGCAATAGGTTAGTATAAGTACGCTGTATGTATTTATTGAGATAGCGAAGGGTTTGTGCTACCGTTTTGCTACTATCATTACTATAACGATAATCTATATAAGAAGGCAGAGGCCCTTTACTTTCTGTTTCGTTTACATTATACTGTATCCCTACTTGGCTTTTAAATGTTAAGTTCTTAATAGGTTCTATTAATAAATACCCTATGGGCAATATATCCTCAGTATAATCAATAGAAGGGTATTTCTCAGCCATATAATCAGGGTGAAAAAAGCCATTTTGACGATTAATAAAAGAAGGAATGTAATTCTTTCTCTTCCCATCGCTCTCTTTGGGAGAATAAATAGGAAGCGACAATATATCGGTTTCACTACCAGCATTCGATACTCCTTCGGCAGTGGTAGTTCCTAAGGAGATTGAAAGTCCTGCTTTAAGCCAATCGGTTATTTGAGTGTCTAAATTAGTATTGAGATTATAGCGTTTGTAGTCCGAACGCGCCTTGATACCCTGTTGGTCTAAGTAGCCCAACGAAATGTAATAAGAGGTTGTATTACTTCCTCCCGAAATAGACACATCGGTGCGTGAGATAGGAGCGAAATCGCGAAAGAAAACTTTATCCCAACGTGTATTATAAGGATTTGCTGCCAAGATACTATCGGCGATAGCTCTTGCCGTAGTTTGGGTGTAGCCCGAACGCTTACCGAAAGCAACAATAGCATTGGGGTCTTTTTTTACCCAAAAGTCCATATACTCTTGTGGGCTCGCCATATTATCAAAGAATTTGCGAGTTACATTGGTGCGCATTGAGAAGCCCAACTGATGATTAATAGTAATATGAGTGCGCTCATTGCGTTTACCTCTTTTGGTAGTAATTAAAATCACCCCATTGGCAGCACGAGCTCCATAGATAGAAGTAGAAGCAGCGTCTTTGAGTACTGTTACGCTTTCTATATCGGTAGGGTTATACATCGTCATTATATCGCCACTTACAGGGGCACCATCTATTATATACAAAGGTTCTGAGACTATCGTCTTATCAAAAACTGACATAAACGTGTTGAGTCCGTGAATGAGTACCGAAGAGCTTGCTCCTGGTCTTCCGGACTCGGTAGTTACCACCATACCTGCCACTTTACCTTGTAGCGCATCGGTGATATTAGCATTAGGGGTTTCGGCAAAATCTTTGCCTTTTACAGTAGCTACCGAAGCCACCGTGCGACTGGCTATTTTTTTGCCTCCATAGCCAGTTACCACTGTACCTTCTAATTGCTGAATATCGTCTTGAAGAACGATATCTATTTGGGTTACACCTGCCGTTACTTTCTTTTCGACAGATTTCATTCCCAAGAATGAATATTTGAGTACATCGCCTACTTGGGCATTGAGAGTATAGTTGCCATCAAAGTCAGTAGAAGTACCGTGTTGGGTGCCTTTTATAAAGACAAAAGCGCCCATCATAGGTTCACCTTTAGTGTCTTTCACCGAGCCCTTAATCGTTACATTTTGCGCTAAGGAAGGTAATACCCAAAGGAAAATACCTACAAAAACTAATAAATTTTTCAAATTCATAAATCGCTTTATTTTTCAGTGCAAAGTTTTCTAAAAAAAAATGAGAAAAACAAACAAAAGAAAAAAGAGATTCCTCTTTTAGAATATTTTTCTAAAAATAGAACTCAAAACAGAAAATAAATATGTTTCATAGCCTCTTTATTGACAAAATGGCGTTTTTAGAACACTGAGAGTTTATATACTGAAAATGTGATGAATATATTTTTTATGAGCGTTTTTTTGGGTAAAAAAAATTTTATATGGAGCTTATAGGAAGCTTATAGGAAGCTTGAACGAATCTTGGACGATAGATATAGGAATGTTACTGAAAGCCTTTGTACACCTTGGCTGAGCGCTATAAGGTAGTTACACTTATGTTCTGTTATTGGTTTTTCTAAAAAAGTATTATCTTATAGAAAAATACGCCATTGCTTATTGATAAGGTAAGATTTGGCTATTTGTAATTATTTATTATCTTTGCCGAAAAATATAAACATATGAATATGAAGCGCTTTTTATCAGCTATCACACTCCTTGTTATGAGCCACTTAGCTTGGTCACAAAGTCCTAACATTTTAGACCCTGATTACCAAAACAGCCGTCCTAACCCTTGGACTTATGGGGGAAATATAGGCATTGGCTACTCTACTTATGGATTGGGGATTGATGTATCGCCACGCTTGGGGTACAAAATCACTGAGGATTTGGAGCTTGCTGCTGTGGTGAATGGTTCTTTTCAAAACTCGGAATACTACCGCAGTTTGTTAGTGGGCGTAGGTCCTGCTTTAACCTATTACATAGGTAGGGTGGCGTATGTGAGTAGTTCTTATCAGCATTATTTTATCTCTCAGAAGCATAAAAGCACCAATTACAAATACAATACTGAGGAAGACGCCTTGTATGTGGGAGCTGGTTATATGCAAAATGTGGGGGGTAATGTGTATATACAGATAGGTGTGAGCTACAATGTGCTCTACAAGAAGGACAAAAGTGTTTTCAGTAGTGGTTTTATACCGAGTGTTGGGATAGTGATAGGACTTTAGTGTGAGCCACACAGTGAAGTGCGAGCCACACAGGCAATTAGCACGACAAACAGGTGTGAGCGAATGAACAGTAGAGAAATTTATTTATTTATAATTGTTCATTTATAATTATTTTATACCTTTGCACCGAAAAACATAACAAGAGGACAAATTTGTACTGATTGCAACCTCTTGGGGTACTCCCCGAAAAATGCTAAAACAGTAATCTTTACTTGCTTTTCACGTCGGTTCCCCATTCTTCTTTACAATTGCGTCCTCTACTAAATCATAATTACCAATGGGATATTTATTCACCTCTGAGTCCGTTTCTGAAGGACACCCCGACAAAATCGCAGACCAAATAAGCGATGCTCTAATCGACAACTTTCTTGCTTTCGACCCTCATTCGAAGGTGGCGTGCGAGACTTTAGTTACTACCGGTCAGGTAATATTGGCTGGGGAAGTAAAATCGAACACCTACATAGATGTACAGCAAATTGCGCGCAACGTGATTGAGAAAATTGGCTATACTAAAAGCGACTATATGTTTGAAGCCAAATCGTGTGGTGTGCTTTCGGCAATTCACGAACAATCGCCCGATATCAATCAGGGGGTAGACCGCGGTAACCCCGAAGAACAAGGGGCTGGCGACCAAGGAATGATGTTTGGTTATGCGGTAAACGAAACCGAAAACTATATGCCTCTTGCCTTAGACCTCTCGCACGCTTTGCTGAGAGAATTAGCTGATTTACGTCGTGAAAACAAAGAGATTACCTATTTGCGCCCCGATGCGAAAAGCCAAGTAACCCTTGAATACAGCGATGATAACAAACCGCTGCGCGTGAACACGATTGTGATTTCTACCCAACACGACGAATTCGACACGGAAAAGAAGATGCTTCAAAAGATAAAAGAAGACATTGTGAACATTCTCATACCGCGTGTGATTAAAAAGTATCCTCAATATGCGCCATTCTTTGACGACAAGATTATTTACCACATCAACCCTACGGGTATCTTCGTGATAGGAGGCCCTCACGGCGATACGGGCTTGACTGGTCGTAAAATTATCGTAGATACGTATGGCGGTAAAGGAGCTCACGGCGGAGGTGCTTTCTCCGGCAAAGACCCGAGCAAGGTAGACCGCAGTGCAGCTTATGCTATGCGACACATCGCTAAGAACTTAGTAGCCGCAGGAGTAGCCGATGAGATATTGGTACAAGTGAGTTACGCCATAGGGGTAGCTGAACCTACGGGCGTGTACGTAAATACTTATGGTACAGCTAAGGTAAACCTCACCGATGGTGAAATAGCGAAGAAGATACAAGAAATCTTCCCTTTGCGCCCGTATGATATAGAACAACGCTTGAAACTACGCAATCCTATTTATAGCGAAACAGCATCTTACGGACATATGGGGCGTACACCTAAGGTGGTAACCAAAGTGTTCTCGTCACCTTATCACAAGACAAAAACGATAGAAGTAGAGCTTTTTACTTGGGAAAAGTTAGACTTTGTAGAGAAAGTAAAAAACACTTTTTTTAATGATTAATGATTAGTGGTTAATGTTAATATTAATATAAAGAAGGCTGTCTGATATAAAACAGACAGCCTTCTTTTATTTGTTTAGGAGGTGATATACAATGCAAATTAAATAGTTAGGAGGGAGAATATATGATAGAAAAACGACTTTTCACTATCCAATATTCTTTCTTAAAGCTCTATTTGGTATTGCAATACAAAAGTACCTAAACGAGTACTTACCTTTTTATCAGTAGCATCGAAGATAGGGCGGTTCTCATAGCCTAAGGAGAGTTTGCTCTTTTGTCCGTTAAAATAAGTATTCACGCCTACTGAATAGATATTCACGTTACTGTTGAGGGCTTTATAGTTAGCAAATCGCCAGCCTGCATTGGGTTGTATACGGATATTACAATCTTCCCATTTAGGAAGCAGATAGCCTAATTGCAAGAATAAGGTACTACCTGTACCTATGGCGGGAGTAGCATTACCAGCCCCATTAAGAGAGGTTCCTCCTGCAAAAATGCTATTAGCACCCACACTTCTCACATAATCACTACCAAAATGAGTGCTGTTAAAGCCTAAATAAGCGGTAATAGCGTCGTTGCGTTCAGAAATAGGAGTATCTATAAAGAAGTCGATTCCTAAATTGAAGTAATCGCGATAGGAAGTATTAGTTCCATCAGTGATTTCTCTTATTTTAGCTTGATATTCATAGCCAATACCGAGATTCATTATGTGTTTAGTTCCTAAATAAGTGCCATTACCTCCGCTAGTAGGCAATTTGTTGCTCTCATCGTCCCAAAACTCATATTTTAGGTAAGAGGAAGTAAGCACTTTGGGTTGCCCTTTGCTATAATTAAAAGCTGTACGCGCACTCTCAGAGGGGGCAGGTGAATTTTGCAAAGACACGAAATAATCAATCTTTCCTAACTGACCTTTGGCGTAAACACCTATTCTACGCCCCATATCATCGAAATGATTAAGGGTGTTAAGATAATAAACGGAAGGGTCGAGAGTGAGCATAGAGCCGTTAGAGAAAGCGTTGGAAAAGCGCCCAGCTCCTGCAAAGGTGGTCTTGGCTACCCCAATGCTCAATTTTTCGCTAAAAGTATACTGACCGAGCACGTCAAGCAGACGGAAATCGGAGCTTTGGAGGGTACTTTGGTTGAGATTGTTATTTCCCATTAGGATATAGAACAACCATTTCTTTTCTACTTGGGCGAAGAAGCCTAAGCGATAACGCCGTACAGAAAGGTCGAATACCTTATCGGCAGGTTCACCTTGTACGGTAGTACCAGGGTTTGTTTCGGTAAGGCGAGCCCAAAACTGTCCACGCACAATACCTTGAATAAAAGTGTCGCCTTCTTCATCGAAATTATGACGAAGCAACTGAGCTGAGGCAGGAATTGCCATCAATAAAGCTACTAAAAATAGAATTCTTTTCATTTTATGTTATGTTTATGGTTTAAAAAAGTTACTTGGCTTTAGGATTGTTAATAGCCATCAAATGGGTATCTATGAGTTTCTTTAAATTCTCATCGGAAGGCATTGGTGCATTGCTGTTGATGATATTACCCTGTGCATCAATAAGCATATAGCGAGGGATACTTCGCAAGTCGTACAAAAACTTATAAGTATCTTTCACTTCTGGGGTGGTATACAGATGAATACCGCTTAGTTTATCATTCTTTACCATCTCTTTCCACGCTTCTTTATCACGGTCTACTGAAATACTGAGAAAGACAATAGGCTTACCTTTATAGGATTGCTGTAAGGCTTCTAAGGCGGGCAACTCTTTACGGCAATCAGGGCAATAAGTAGCCCATATATCTACAAATAGCAATTTGCCTTTGAGGGGTAAACTCTCATATTTCACTTCTTTATCGTTTAGGTCGGTAAGACCTTTAAAAAGAGGGAAAGGTTGTCCTGCTTTAAGTCGGTTTACTGTAGCAATGCGTCCTGAAAGAGCGTTTAACAGTTCGTTATCTTTCACTGCTTTTTGCACTAAGGCTATAATCTGTTCATTGGTAGTCTCAGCGGAGGTAGCCGATACGCCTTCGATGAGCAAAGGGGTGAGGTCTTCTTTAATATTTTGTGATTTGAGCGTTTTGAAATCGGCTAAAATCTTACCCCACGGGTCGTTGAACTCATATTGCACTTGATAGCGATAGATTTTCAGTTGGAAGCAATTATGCACTAAGGTTTTATAAGCATTATACGCATCGAAATCGGTAGCGTTATCTAAATCTACATCTTTAAGAGATTCTTCCAAGACTTTGATAGCAGGGGCTTCTTCTTCGGTATATTTGCGATGATTCAGTAAATAAGCAGAAGTAAGAGACAAGAGTTCGTATTGGTTCTCTTTCTCTTCTTTAACTATAAAATCAGAAGGTAATCCTTTAGCGTTAGTTAACACCTCAGCGCATTGTTTACTTATCGCTTGTAGGTTCTGCTGAAAAGCAACGGGGTTCTGCCCTAAAAGTTCATTTTGCTTTTCGGGAGTTTGCAACCCTATAGCTTCCTTTTGTTGCTGATACGCTTTTATAGCTTCTTCAGGATTGGTACAAGCACTCAATCCTAACACAATGAGAAATGCAATAAATAGTTGTTTCATAGCTTTAGAATTTAAAATAATGACAAAGGTATAATATTTTTTTGGAAATAGGAACTTTTTTTATGAATATTTAAATAATGGTTAATGATTAATGAAGGGGTTAAAAGATAAAAGGTAAAAGATAAAAGGTAAAGGGTAGTACAAGGGTAGGTACTATTAGCAAATTTGAAAATTAGTAAATGAGAAATGAAGTGTGAAAAGTTTTTAGAAGAAGAGAATAAGGTTGCAAATTGAAGATTATTGGAAGCTAGGAGGAACAAAAAACGGTGCGAGCCGCACGGGCAAATGAACAAAGAACGAACAAAAGACGAACGATGAACGAACAAAAGACGAACGATGAACGAACAAAAGACGAACGATGAACGAACAAAAGACAAACAAAAGACAAACAAAAGACGAACAAAAGACGAACAATGAGTGGTCTTTCAGTGGGTCTACAGTGGCTCTACAGTGGCTCTACAGTGGCTCTACAGTGGCTCTACAGTGGCTCTACAGTGGCTCTACAGTGGCTCTACAGTGGGTCTACAGTGGTTCTACAACGAACAATGAACGAACAAAAAACGGTGCGAGCCGCACGGGCAAATGAACAAAGAACGAACAAAGAACGAACAATAAACGAAGAATGAACGAACGATGAATGGAGATAAGGTGAAGATAAGAAGGAGATAAGATGGAGATAAGATGAATATTGATTGTATTTCAGGGTAATATTGAAATAATTTTAATAGGTTTAGGCTAAAAAATATCATTGATTATTTATATTTCAAAAATATTTTGTACCTTTGCAGTCGATTTAAGGAAATAGCACAATGAAGTATCAACAAAAGAAAAAAGCGGTATTACTCCTTGCTGATGGCACTGCCTTTTATGGTAAAAGCGTTGGCTATGAAGGTACTGCTTTTGGTGAAGTGTGTTTCAATACGGGTATGACGGGCTATCAGGAAATATTTACTGACCCTTCGTACTTTGGTCAGATTATGGTGATGACCAATGCTCATATCGGCAATTACGGTATCTGTGAAGACGACAACGAATCGAATGGTATGAAAATTGCAGGGCTGGTATGTAGAAATTTTAGTTATGATGCCTCCCGTGCTGTTGCCGAGGAAACCTTGAAAGACTTTTTAGACCGTAACCACTTGGTAGCCATTTGTGAAGTAGATACTCGCGCTTTGGTGAGTTATATTCGTGACAATGGCTCGATGAACGCTGTTATTTCCACAGAAACTGACGATTTAGCACTGCTCAAAGCTCGCTTAAATGAGATTCCTAATATGAAAGGTTTAGAATTGGCATCGAAAGTGTCGGTTACTGAACCTTATTTTTTTGGCAATCCAGAAGCGAAGTACAAAGTAGCAGCACTCGATTTCGGCATCAAGAAAAATATCTTGCGCAACTTAGCAGCCCGTGATATGTACATCAAAGTATTTCCGTACAACACGCCTTTGGCTGAGCTCAAAGCGTGGAACCCCAATGGCTATTTCTTGTCTAATGGACCTGGCGATCCCGAACCGCTTACCGAGGTCATTGCTCAAGTAAAACAAATGATTGATGAGGATTTACCTATCTTTGGCATTTGCTTAGGACATCAAATTATTGCATTAGCCAATGGCATTAGTACTTATAAAATGCACAACGGTCACCGCGGTATCAACCACCCTGTGAAGAATTTGCTTACAGGTAAGGACGAGATTACCTCTCAGAATCACGGGTTTGCTGTGAATAGAGCAGAGGCAGAAGCTAACCCTAATGTGGAGATCACGCATACCCACCTAAACGACAATACTGTGATGGGTTTACGAGTGAAAGGCAAGAAATGTTTCAGTGTGCAGTATCACCCCGAAGCCGCTCCTGGTCCTAATGATGCGACGTATTTGTTTGACCAATTTGTGGAGCAATTGAGGAATTAGAAAATGTGAAAATTAGAAAATTACCCCCGAACCCCCGAAGAGGGACAAGCCGTGAAAAGGATAAGAAGAGTATAAAATATAGGCTAAAAACTAAGGACTAAACACTAACAATTAATATGAAAGAATTACTTACACCCGAAGCATTGCTCACTAACCTAAAAGATGTACGTGGTCTCACCCGCAAGGTGATTGAGGCTTTTCCTGAGAAAGACCTCTTTGAGTTCAACATTGCAAACTTGCGTCCGTTTTCAGGAATGGTAGAAGAGTTTTTGAGAGTTATGGACTATCTTTTTAAAGAAAGATTTCAGGAGCAACACACGCTTTTCTTGGAAGGAGCCTTTCCTACTACCAAAGCGGAAGTATTGGCTTTATGGGACAGAGCTACTGAAATTCTCGACCGTGAATGGCAAAAAGTAGGTGATTATACCCAACCGTTTACTATTTATCAAATGACTTTCAGCTTTGCCCAATGGATATTATACTTCATTGAAAACGAGAGTCACCACCGCGGACAAGGGTATACCTACCTCCGCGCTTTGGGCATCGAACCGCCTTTCTTTTGGGGAAGAGAAAGCTTTAACAATTGATAATTGACAATTGACAATTAGCATTATAAAGTCAGATAAGTCCGATATCCCTAACCCCTAAACAAAGTAAATAATTAAATAACAAAATATATGAGTATTATTGTAAGCGTGCACGCACGTCAGATTTTGGATTCAAGAGGAAATCCAACCGTAGAAGTAGATGTAATGACCGAGAATGGTTTCCTTGGTAGAGCTGCTGTTCCATCAGGAGCATCGACAGGTGAATACGAAGCCGTTGAATTGCGCGACGGTGGTAAAAATTATATGGGTAAAGGCGTACTCAAAGCCGTTGCTAATGTAAACGATATCATCGCTGAAGAAATCGTAGGTATGGACGTTTTCGAACAAAACCTTATCGACAAAACAATGATTGAGCTTGACGGTACTCCTAACAAATCTAAATTAGGAGCTAACGCTATTCTTGGGGTATCATTGGCAGTAGCAAGAGCCGCTGCTGAAGAACTCGGTTTGCCTTTGTACCGTTATGTAGGTGGGGTAAGTGCTCACACTTTGCCTGTACCAATGATGAACATCATCAACGCTGGGGCACACTCCGATGCGCCTATTGCTTTCCAAGAGTTTATGATTATGCCTGTGAACGCTAAGAACTTTTCACAAGCTATCCAAATGGGTTCAGAAGTGTTCCACAACCTTAAAAAGGTATTGCACAAAAAAGGATTGAGCACTGCCGTAGGTGATGAAGGAGGTTTTGCTCCTAACTTTAAAGACATCGAAGACGCTCTCGATTCTATTAAAGAAGCTGTAAAAGAAGCAGGCTACAAATGGGGTGAAGATATCAAAATCGCCTTAGACTGTGCTTCTTCTGAGTTCTACAAAAATGGCAAATACGATTATACTATCTTTGAAGGTGCTAAAGGTAAAGTACGCACTTCAGCTGAACAAGCTGAGTACTTGGCAGAATTAGTAGCTAAATACCCTATCATCTCTATCGAAGACGGTATGGATCAAAACGACTGGGACGGATGGAAACTCCTTACTGACAAATTGGGCAAAAAAGTACAATTGGTTGGTGACGATTTGTTCGTTACTAACGTATCTATCCTTGAAAGAGGTATTGCCAAAGGTATTGCCAACTCTATTCTCATCAAAGTAAACCAAATCGGTACTTTGTCTGAAACTATCGCAGCCGTAGATATGGCAAACCGCGCTGGTTATACTGCCGTAATGTCTCACCGTTCAGGAGAAACAGAAGACAACACTATTGCCGACTTAGCAGTAGCTTTGAACACCGGACAAATCAAAACAGGTTCGGCTTCACGTTCTGATCGTATGGCGAAGTACAACCAATTGCTCCGCATCGAAGAATCTTTGGGTTCAGTAGCTTACTATCCTAAAGAAAAAGCCTTCAATGTAAAGAACTAATGTTTTAATATGATTAGGGTGTTCGAGGGCACTCCTCGAACACCCATTTTTTTACCCTTAAAAGAAGTAAGTATGATGAAGAAGATATTATGGTTTTGTATGTTTTTATGTGTGACGACACTTGTAGCTCAGGAAACAGTGTTGCACGGACATATTTACAGTGTGCAAAACAATAAACCAATGCCTAATGTACACATCTTGAACCTCAATAAAGTAAGAGGTACCACTACCAATGACAAAGGTGATTTTAGTATCAGAGTAAGTGCTAACGACACGCTATACATTTCTTTTTTAGGGTATAAATCTACCAAGATACGCATAACAAACGATATGATAAAATATCAAGGGTTGAAAATAGGAATGACAGAGCTTGCTTATACTTTACAAGAAGTGGTTGTAACTCCTTATAAACTCACAGGTTATTTGGATATTGACGCTAAAAATGCACCTATCAATGACAATACGCGTTATAGCATTTCGGGGTTAGATATAGGTTATGAAAGTAGAGCTAGTGCAAGTGCTGTGGGTAGAGTGCTAAGCGCTGTAATGAACCCTGCCGACTTGCTGAGTCGCTCGTTTGGTGCCAAAGGGAAAGAAATGCGCAAACTGAGAGAGATGCGCAAAGACAACGAATTGAGCGATGCTCTTTCCACCCGTTACGACCGCGAAACCCTATTAGAACTTTTGCAAGTAGACCGTAGTGAATTAGAAGATATCATTCGCTCTTGCAACTATTCTAACGATTTTATAATGACGGCAAACGACCTGCAAGTGCTTGAAGCCATCAGTCAGTGTTACGAAGAATATAGGGTTTTGCACAAGAAAAAATAAAAAATATTTTGTCATTCCAAAAAATTGACGTACTTTTGCCCCGCTATTGATAAAATAGAGAGATAAAGTATCATTTTTAATAAGATTTTAAAGATTAACAAGCAATGAAAAGAACATTTCAACCTTCAAAGAGAAAAAGAAGAAATAAACACGGATTCAGAGAACGTATGGCAACTGCCAATGGTAGAAAAGTGTTAGCACGCCGTCGCGCTAAAGGACGCAAAAAACTTACTGTATCCTCTGAGCCAAGACATAAAAAATAACAATTTTAATTGTTTAAAGATTAGTGGTTAATGATTAATGACTTGTGAAATTAATCATTAACCATTAATCATTTATCATTATGAAGATTACTTTCCTCGGTACAGGTACTTCACAAGGGATTCCCGTAATAGCAAGCAACCACCCTGTGGGGAAAAGTACCAACCCCAAAGATAAACGGTTGCGCACTTCGGCACTTATCAGTTGGGAAGACACCAATATTGCAATAGATTGCAGCCCTGATTTTAGACAGCAAATGCTCACCAACGATGTACAGCATTTGGGGGCTATACTGTTCACTCACGAGCACGCCGATCATACCGCCGGAATGGACGACATACGCCCTTTTGTACGCTTGCAAGGCGATATGCCTATCTACGGACTAAAAAGAGTAATCGATGAGCTGAGAGTGCGTTTTGGTTATATCTTTGCCACTGAAAACCGATATGAAGGAGCTCCCTCGGTAATACCTCACGAGATAGACGAAGCGCCTTTTACTTTGTATGGTAAAACAGTTGAACCTATACACATAATGCACGGCAATTTGCCTATCGTAGGCTATCGGATAGAAGACTTGGGTTATATTACCGATGCCAAATATATAGACAAGAGCGAAAGAGAAAAACTACGAGATTTAGATGTTTTAGTATTGAATTGCCTAAGAGATGATGTGCACCCTACACACCTCAATTTAGCGGAAGCTTTGGAAATTATAGGAGATGTACAACCTAAGCGCACCTATCTCACACACGTGAGCCAAACCTTTGGTTTTCACGATGAGATACAAAAAAGATTGCCTAAAAACGTATTTTTGGCATATGATAACTTAGTAATAGAATGTTAATATTTAGTTAATTATTAGGTGGGCGAGAAAAAAAAGTTTATTTTTGCCCTCGTAATCAAAAACAATTAAAGATGAAAAAAATTGCACTTTTACTTGTAATGGCAGTATTGGTAATGGCTTGTAAGAGTTCTTCAGGCTCAATGACTGCAAAACCCAAAGAAACAAATATAGCTAATAAAGCTATTAAAGGTGAATGGACATTACAATCCATCACATATAGTGAAAAAGGTAAATATGAAGTTACCTTGTTAAACGATACTTCCAAAGAATGCTTTGAAGGCAGTACTTGGAAATTCGTTCCAAATAACAATCGCGGACACTATACTATCAACGCGAGTGGTTGTTCAACAGGACAAAGAAACTTCATTTTTATTGTACAAGAAGTAGATAAATCAACAGGATACTATGATTTTCTATTGAAACCTACTAATGAAAAATATGTTTCAGAAACTAGACAAGGTATTCGTTTGCACTTGGCAAGTATTTCTGACAACTCAATGGTGTGGGAACAAACCGTGAGAGTAGATGGCAAACCTTTTGTTATCTCAATGAATTTTGTAAAATAATTAAAGATTAATACAAACAGAAGATGAAAAAAATCGTAGTTTTAGCCTTATCGGCAGCTGTATTGCTTACCGGTTGCGAGGCATACAACAACTCTAACAAAGCACAACGCGGAGCTGTAATTGGTGCTGCTGGTGGAGCTTTATTAGGAGCTATTTTAGGGAACAACGTAGGTAACGGACAAAACAGCGAGCTCGGTGCTGTACTCGGTACAGTAGTAGGAGGTGCTGCAGGAGCTGTTATCGGTAACCAAATGGATAAACAAGCTAAAAAAATAGAAGAAGAAATCCCAGGTGCCGATGTTAAACGTGTAGACGATGGTATCGTGGTTACTTTCGACGAAAATAACGGAGGTGTATACTTTGATACTAATAAGTATAACATCAACAACAAATCAAGACAAACACTTGATAAACTATCTGCTATTCTTAAAGAATATCCTGATACTAATGTGATAGTAGCTGGCCACACTGATAATGTAGGTAAAGATGAGTACAACTTAGGTCTTTCACAACGCCGTGCACAAGCCGTTACTAACTATTTTAAAAGTAAAGGTTTAGTAGGTAGCCGTTTTACTACCAAATGGTATGGCGAAAGAAACCCTGTAGCAAGTAACGAAACTGCTGATGGACGAGCTAAAAACCGCCGTGTGAATGTAGTAATCGTTCCTAATGAAAAGATGAAAGCAGACGCTAAAAAACAGGCTGGAAACAAATAAAAATAGTTTGATACTTGACTATACAAATGAGTGTTGAGAAGAACTTCTCAACACTCATTATTTTTTATTAAATATCTAAAACAACAGATAAAAAAGAACGTTAGAAATATAACAATATCACTTCCAAATGACATTTTTTAATCTTCACTTTTCTCTTTTCACTAAAATACACTACCTTTGCACTGTTAATCTCGGTATTTTGGGTATTTAGGTTTATTACTTACCTCTTACCATACTCTGCTGTCGCAGACTTTACCTCATATCTAAAAGAAATGCAGATATTTAAATTTGGAGGCGCCTCAGTAAAAGATGCTGCAGGTGTGCGCAATGTAGCTAAAATATTAGAAACGGTAGGCTATGCTAATACGCTCATCGTCATTTCAGCAATGGGAAAAACCACTAATGCTTTAGAAATAGTGGTAAATAGCTATTTTAAAGAACAAGAAAAACTTTCGGAAAGCGTTCAGCTGATAAAAGACTTTCATTACCATATCATTCGCGAACTATTTACAGATGAAAATCACCCTGTGTATTGGAAAGTAGATGGCTTGTTTGCAGAGCTCACTTCGTTTTTAGAACGCAACAAATCGCCGAAACACAGTTTTGTATATGACCAAGTGATTGGCTTTGGTGAACTCATTTCTACTACTATTATCAGTCAATATCTGAATGACAATGGTATTAAAAACACGTGGATAGATGTCCGTAATCTCGTAAAAACAGATAGTAATTACCGTGATGCCTCTATCGACTGGGAAGAAACACAAAGTAACATTCGCACGCATATTAACAAATCATTGCTAAACATCACTCAAGGTTTCTTAGGAAGCGATGCAAATTTCTTCACTACTACCTTAGGGCGTGAAGGTTCAGACTATACAGCGGCTATTTTTGCCTATTGTTTAAACGCTGAAAGTGTAACGATATGGAAGGATGTTCCTGGTGTTCTCAATGCCGACCCTCGATATTTTCAGCATACAGAGCTCTTGCATAAAATCCCTTATAAGGAAGCTATAGAACTCGCTTTTTATGGCGCTTCAGTAATACACCCAAAAACTCTACAACCACTCCAACAAAAGGAAATCCCTCTTTATGTACGTTCGTTTTTGAATCCTACTGCTGAAGGAAGCGCTGTGTGTAATGTAGCTGAATTATTTCCAAAGGTACCTTGCTTTATCCTCAAGAAAGAACAAATACTGCTTTCTCTCTCTTCACTTGACTTTTCATTTATAATGGAAGAGGGTATTAGCTATATCTTCAAGAATTTGCATAAGACTAAGATGAAAGTAAGTGTGATACAGAACTCGGCTATTAGTTTTTCAGTATGTGTAGACAACAAATTCGATACCTTAACTGAACTTTTAGAAAAGTTGGAAGAACGCTTTAAGGTATCGGTAACTGAGAGCGTAACACTTTATACCATTCGTCACGCTACGGAAGAGGCTATTAAAGAAGTGGAAATGAACAAAGAAGTGCTGCTTAAACAAGTGGCTTCAGATACGGTTCAGATAATAGTGAAATAAATCTATCTTCTTATTATCCGTTATTGTTTAAGCAACAATCAAGCAAAGCATACAATAAAAAAGGGACTGATGATATATCAGTCCCTTTATATATATTCTATGATTCATATTATTGAAATAATGCTTCATTTACTTCATTAAAATTATATTCTTTTTGAGTGCCTTTAAGCATATCTTTCAATACAAAAGTATTTTTGGTAAGCTCGCTTTCCCCAATCATCACTACAAACGGAATGCTTCGCTTATTAGCATATTCCATTTGCTTTTTAATCTTAGCTACATCGGGGTAGAGTTCTGCTCTTTTTCCGAGTTTACGCAACTCTTTCAATAGTTTCATACTCTGTAAAGCTTCGTTATTGCCAAAATTTATACAAAGCACTTCTATGCTATTGCTCAGTGATTCAGGAAAAAGATTCAATTCTTCCATCACCAATCCTATGCGGTCTAAACCAAACGAGATACCTATACCACTTATCCCCTTCAATCCGAAGATGCTCGTAAGGTCGTCATAACGTCCTCCTCCACCAATAGAACCCATTTGCACTCCCGCTGGAGCAGCAACCTCAAAAATAGCTCCTGTGTAATAATTCAGTCCACGTGCGAGAGTGACATCGAGGTCTAAAATAGCTGTTTGTAAGGTAAGTTGCTCTATTTTTTGTGCTATAAACTCCACCTCTTCAATACCTTTCAACCCCGTTTCAGAAGTTTTTAGTATCTCTTTCAGAGCAGTGAGCTTTTCAGCAAGAGCTCCTTTAAGTGCAAAGATAGGTTGTAACTTGCTAATAGCTTCGTGGCTGATACCTCTTTCTATCATTTCTTTGATAACACCCTCTTCGCCTATCTTATCGAGCTTATCGAGAGCTACGGTAAAGTCGATGAGTTTATCACTCTCCCCTATCACTTCGGCAAAACCGCTGAGAATTTTGCGGTTGTTAATCTTAATAGTCACCCCTTTAAGATTGAGCGCTGTGAACACGGTGTCGTAGAGCTGTACGAACTCCACTTCCTGCCACAAGCTGGTACTGCCTACCACATCGGCATCGCATTGGTAAAACTCCCTGAAACGTCCTTTTTGCGGACGGTCGGCGCGCCATACAGGCTGAATTTGATAACGTTTAAAGGGGAAAATCAGTTCATTTTGGTGTTGTACTACATAGCGTGCAAAAGGAACTGTAAGGTCATAACGGAGTGCTTTTTCTGATATTTGGGGAGTGAGCTTCTGAGTATTCTTAGTTTCCCAATCGTCTTGTTTAACTCCTTGTGTAAAATCACCTGAATTGAGTATCTTGAAGATAAGACGGTCGCCTTCTTCGCCATATTTACCCATCAATGTATCGTAATTTTCAAAGCTGGGCGTTTCGATAGGCTGAAATCCAAAAGCGTTAAAAGTATTTTTAATAGTGTTAATAATAAAGTTGCGTTTGGCCACATCGGCTGGTGAAAAGTCACGAGTGCCTTTAGGTATGCTTGGTTTTTGTATTGCCATTGTTTTTTATTGTTTTACTATTTTCTTAGCTTCTTGCCAATAAGTTTCCATTTCTTGTAAAATCATATCTTTGAGTGATTTTCCCTTCTCATTGGCTCGTTGTTCCAAGTATTGAAACCGAGTTATAAACTTACGATTAGTGCGCTCTAAGGCATCTTCAGGATTTACTTTCAAAAATCGGGCATAGTTAATAAGACTAAAAAGAACATCGCCAAACTCACTCTCAATATTTGTCTGTTTTTGCGCTTTTACTTCGGCGTGTAGCTCATCTATTTCTTCTTTTATCTTCGCAAAAACATCGTCTATATTATCCCAATCGAAGCCTACACCTGCCACTTTGTCTTGTATACGAGTAGCTTTTACTAATGCAGGCAAACTTTTAGGCACACCTCCCAGTACGCTCTTGTTACCTTCTTTGAGTTTTATTTTTTCCCAATTGCGCTTTACATCGTCTTCGTTGTCTACTTTCACATCTCCATAGATATGCGGATGCCGTTCAATGAGTTTTTCACACACACCATTTGCCACATCAGCAATATTAAAATCACCCGTTTCACTACCTATTTTGGCATAGAAAACGATATGAAGTAACAAATCACCGAGTTCCTTCTTCACTTCTTGCAGATTGCCACTGAGGATAGCATCGCCCAATTCATAAGTTTCCTCAATAGTGAGATGGCGCAACGATTGTATTGTTTGTTTCTTATCCCACGGACATTTCGCACGCAGGTCGTCCATTATATCGAGGAGTCTCCCAAAAGCCTGAAGTTGTTGCTCTCTCATATCAATCCTATAAATTTACTACGGGCGAGGAGACTTGCACCTAATAGACCCGCCTTATCTCCTAATTTTGATACTTTTATCGAAGAGTCTTTATTCACTAAATTCAAAGAATACTTCTTGATAGCACTGCGCAAAGGCAATATCAAATAGTCGCCTGCATTGGCAAGAGTACCACCAATAATCACCAATTCAGGATTAAATAGGTTAATGAGGCCCGCCACGTGTTTACCCAACGTATTCCCCACCTCTTCAATAAGTTCTATAGCCAATATATCTTCCTGCAAAGCTACATCTATGATATCGTTGAGTGTAATTTCGTCTTCATTTTCCTTCTGTTGAGTAAGTAAAGACGATTGACCGTTATGAAGTTTTTCCAAGAATTTACGATAAAGAGCAGAGCCCGAAGCCTCTGTTTCTAAGCAACCTTTCTTACCACAGTGGCATAATATCTCGTTTTCAAAGGCAGTAATATGCCCAAACTCACCTGAAAAGCCCGATTTCCCATAATATAGCTGCCCATTAACGATGACTCCTAAGCCTAATCCCCAACCTACATTCACGTAGATGATATTTTTTTCAGCCTGTACGCGTCCTTTAATATATTCACCATAAGCCATCGCACGCGAATCGTTATCAATAGAGACATCTATACCCAATTTTTCTTCAAACATTTCAGTAAGCGGACGTTCATCGAAATAAAAGAAACTATAACTATGCCCCGTTTGAGGGTTCACACGCCCTGAAATATTAATGCCAATACTCAGTATTTTGTCCTTAGGCACCACTGTATGGCTCATAAAATCTTCAATTATTTCACATAAACGTTCAAAACGCTCGTGAGGATGCGCTTCCTCAAAAGAGATATCCATCTGTTCATCTATCAAATCTCCCTTAAAATTGATAAGCCCTATATGAACGCGTTTTTGAGAGATATCTACACCTATAAAATATCCCGAACTTTGGTTCAATCCATAGATATTAGGACGTCTACCTCCTGGGGTTTCCATCTTCCCAAAGTCCATCACTATACCATCTTCTATCAGTTCGCCCACCATTTTAGTAACGGTAGGAACACTGAAGTTCAGTTCCTTGCCAAGGTCGGCAAGTGTATCATCTCCGTTATTGATGTAATAACAGATAATATCCTTTTTCAATGAGGCGCTTCTGATGCCTTGTTTAATTTCTTCTAAAAATTTTAGTCCCATAGCATTTTAATCTTAATCATTATTGTAAAGGTAAGGCAAAATTACTAAAAATATTTTAATAAAAATGCAATAATAAAAAAATAATTGATGTTTGTAATTAGTATTTAATGCTTTTCCCTACGGATTAATAGTAACGATTTTTCCCTCACGGTGCACCACAATCTTTTGATTATTCTTCCGCTTTTCGGCTATCATTCGCTTGTAAGCAACGTCTAAACCTTTTAAAAGTTTGTCTCGAAATAACTTTTTTTCTGTATTTCTATCTCCCATAGCTGTTTTTCATTTGATTATAGGTAGCATAAAGATGCATAATCACTTCTTATTACTCATCTGTCATCTCATAAAACCAATTTAAAAAAGGGTCATCGGTTGCTTCGTCGTCCATACTATGAGGGGTTACCACTTCTAATCCTATTGCGGGGATAGTGGTATGAAACGTATTTTGCACCCACTCTTGGTATTGTGTATTGGGGTGGACGAACATTTCGTTCTTATCACTGTTAGGAGGGAGTGGATAATCCTCGTCCCAGCAAATCTCATCATAGCCAATAGCCAAAAGACGCAAGAAATCCAAGGCGTTTTTCACCAATATACAGGTCATCATAGAGCCTGAACCCGACCCGATATGCACGATTTGGGTACGCCCTTCATCGTCGAGCCATAGGGCACATTCCGAACCATCGGCACCACTGCGTGCAAAGACGAGCAAACGGCGCTTTATCTTCTCGGCGTGCTGTTTGTATTGTATTTCTAATAGCTCATTACGATAGGATTCTTCATCTACATTGAAAGTAATAATGGTACCTCCTTCTCGCTCATCATCTGTCCAGCTTTCTTCTAATTTATCCCACGGATATAGATAGCCATAACGCACGCCATCTCTGTCCTCATAATAACCATTGTCCTCTATCCACTGATAGAGTTGGTGGAGTTCATCAGGGATTTGCATTCCCTCAGGGAGGGCATTTTCTAATTGTTGTAATAAAATATTTTTCATTTTTCTTTACGATTCATACATCATCGCATTATACCAACCTTCAAAATCATCATTTAAGCCACTATCCTCTGAGCTCATTGGTACAAAAATATCTATTCCTTTTGCGCGAATAGATACTTTACTGAAATTCAATTGCTTTTTTACCACTTCCCAGTTGCCTGCCTCTTCAACCGTATTCACACAACGGACTATTTGGGTTGTTCCTCTGTAGTCCAACCACAAAGCTACCATAGAACCATTGTATATATTTTCGGCTATTTGCAAAAAACGCTGAGCAGCATCGTCGGCATTCTTACCAAAAGAAATGGTCAAGAGTTCTTTACGAAAGTTTTCTTCTTCCATATAAAAGGCAATATCGATATCTACGTTTATGTCATCTAGATATGTATTCCTAAAAGGATTTTTAGGATACAGATATCCGTAACGTACACCATCGTCTCTGTCCTCATAATACCCGTTATCTTCTATCCACTGATAGAGTTGGCGGAGTTCTTCGGGGATTTGCATTCCTGCGGGAAGTGCGTTTTCTAATTGTTGCAATAAGATGTTGGGCATAATCAAGACTATTTCTTAGTTGTTCGTTTAGGTTTTTCAAGTGTTTTTATTTCATTACCTAAAGTAGAAGGTTTCTTCTGATAATCAATCTGGCAAACCAACTCCCCAATGACATTCTTATCAATCCCAAAAGTAGGAAAAACAGTTTTTACAAGCTGTGAATGGTCTACAGCCAACCATTCGGTAAGGTTTACCGTTTCTATACTCCCTGTATTCAACAGTGAAAGCACTTCGGAAGGGATATCAACAGCCTTTTGAGCTCCTTTTCTGTTTTTGATAATTTCTATGTTCATTGTATAACTAAGTTATAGTTATATTAGGCACAAGCTATAAGAAATGAGATAGCAAGGGTTTTCTGAGCTTTCTGACAATTCAGATTCTTAAAGCAATGGCAACTTATAAATCGCTTTTTTAACTTTAACAAAGTGTGCAAAACCTATGCTCTTTTTCCTACCTCCAGCCTCCTCCTAATGCTTTATACAAAGTAATGCCATACTGCATACGGGTAAACTGTGCGTTGGCTACACTAAGCTCGGCATTGAGGCGGTTTACTTCGGCAGTTATGACCTCTAAATAATTCACCATACCACTATCGAACAGTTGTTTGGAATAGTCGGTAGCTTCTTGATAGGCTTTCATTTCTTGGGTTTTGAGCTGAATGAACTCGTCTTGCGAACTGAATTGACGCATTGCATCGGATACTTCTTTGCCCGCTGAAAGAATTGCTTTTTTGAAATTCAGCAAAGCGGTTTCTTGAGCAGCTTTCTGCACTTCGTATTGGGTGCGTATTTGTCGGCGATTGAGAATAGGTTGTGCCAATCCTGCTATAAAATTAGCAAACATCGATTTGGCAGAAAACCAAGTATCGAGTTCGGTACTACTGATACCTCCACGAGCGGAAAGAGTAAGCGTAGGATAGAAATTGGAACGCGCTACATTCGTAAGTTCAAAGGCGTTGCGCAAGTTCAGTTCGGCACGTGCCACATCAGGACGATTTTCGAGCAGACTTACCGCATACCCCTGATGAAACCGTGTGGGGAATTGTTGCTCAGCAAGCGTGCTTCGCTCTATCGTATGAGGCTCTTCACCCAAGAGTACACAGATGGTATTCTCTAATGCCCAAACGCTATTGTTGATGGTAATAAGTTGCGCCTGTGCGTTGTACACGAGTGCTTCGATTTGTTTGGTTGCTACTTCAGTAATAGAACCTGCTTTTTTGAGTTGTTTGGTAGTTTCTAAACTTTTGGTGCGAAACTCAATAGTTTGTTCGAGTACTTTTTTCTGTTCGTCGAGCATCAGCAGTTGGTAATAAGCTGTTGCTAAGGTAGCTACCACTTCGGACTGTACTGCTTTTTGGGCTTCCAAAGTTGCTAAATAAGAGGCATAAGAAGCACGTTTTTGAGCGGATAGCTTGCCCCATATGTCGGCTTCCCACGAAGCACTACCCGTGATATCGAACAGATTGTTGTAAGTACGGTCGGGAGCACCACCTCCAGCATTTAATGATGAGGTGCTACGAGTATAGTTAGCTCCTATCGAGAGGGTAGGAATAAAAGCTGCCTTACTTTGTTTGAGGTAGGCTTGTGCTGAAACCACATTTTGCATCGCTACACGCACATCGAGGTTATTGGAAAGTGCCTTGCTGATGTGTTGTTGCAAGAGCGGATCAGTGAAGATATTGCGCCACGAAAGGGTAGCATCGCTTTGGGCATCGGTAGCGGGGCTTTCAGTACGGAAGAGTTTTTCGTCTATGGCTTGTGGACGCTCATAGGCTTTGCGTCCTGCACAAGCGGTAAGGGTAAGGGCTACGGTTACTATAGCCAGTGATTTATAAATGATTCTGTTCATACAGTAATGTTCAATTGACAATTAATATTTAACATAGACTTTGCCAAAGGTCGCAGCACGGCAAGCACTAAAATTTTAGCAAGGTTTACGATGCAAAGGCGACTTTTCAGTCTTCACTAAAATATCGGTTGTATTTTCTTGACAAGGCTATCCATAGAGATAGGTTGAGGTTTGATAACAGTACCCGTACGCACTTTGTTGAGTCCTTGCGCGAGAATGACATCGCCGTTTTTAAGTCCGCTTTCTACCACAGCATAGTTATCGGCGCGGCTTTTAAGGGTGATGATAGCTTGTTTGAGGGTGTCGTTCTCTACTTTGTACACAAATACCTTTCCTTGTTGCTCAAAGGTAGCAACTTCGGGAATTACAAGTGAGTTACTAAAATGTTGTGGTATCTTGATAGTCCCACTGTTGCCATTGGTAAGCAACTTGTTAGGATTAGGGAAGGTAGCACGAAATTGTATGCTACCGGTAGTAGGGTCTATTTGTCCGGTTACGGCTTGTATTTTGCCTTTCTCGGCATATTCTTGTCCGTTAGCTAACACCAAAGAAGCCTCAGGTAGGTTTTTGAGTTTCTCGGCAGTGGTTTTGCCTTGGGTATTGTCTAAGAAATCGAGGTATTCTTTTTCGTTCATTGAAAAATAGGCATATACCTCTTTCACGTCGGATACGGTAGTGAGCACAGTGTTATTGGCAGTTACCAAAGCACCTTCGCGGTAGTTAATCGCACCTACCACGCCGTTTACAGGTGCTTTTACTACGGCAAAACCAATGTTGCTGGCTACCTCGTTATAAGTAGCTTGGGCACGTTGTAAGTTAGCTTTGGCTGTGGCGAGCTGGATAGGGCTCACAATGTTTTTCTGTACCAAAGGCACGAGTTTATCTACCTCTACCTTAGCGACCTCTACGGCAGCTTTGGCTGAAGCAGCTGACTGGTTAAGGGTTTGAGTTTCTAACTTGAAGAGCGGTTGCCCTTGGGTAACCACCTGACCTTCGTCTACCAATACTTTGGTAATATAGCCTGATATTTTGGCTTGTACGGCGCTGTTCACTACGCCTTCGATATTCACAGGGTAAGAAAGGTTAGACACGGTATTTTGTTCGCCTACGACAATCACAGGGTAAGACACAGCACCCTGTGGTCGCTGTTGTTGTTGGTTTCCATTATTACAAGCTACCATTGCGATAGCGGTTGCTACTAAAAAGATTTTATTCATAATGTTTGTTATTTTAGATGTTAGAGGTTTTAGTTATCAAACAGGTTGGATAATTCGGATAGGTCTGAGAGATAATTTTATTAAAAATAATACACTAAAAAGGAAGCGTTTGCAAAAAACACTTCCTTGTTTTTGTGGCGTTGCGAGGTCTGCTTTTACAGTGCAAAAGTACACTAAAAAATTTTATAGACAAGTGCCGTGAGGCGTTAATCTTTTGTTAAAGTTAGCTTTTAATAATTGATGGTTAGTGATTAATGGTCAATATGGTTTATCTGGTCGTATTCCACATTTGTTACACCTTTAAGATTGGAAAAATAGGCTTTTGCCTGACGAATATCTTTATCTTGGGATACTTTGATAGCTATTCCTTTGATAATTTTGTATTCGTAAAGCATCTCTGCACCATATTTTTGCACTTCTTTTTTCAAATGAGCCAATGTTTTTTGATTTTGATAGCTAATAATAAGATTATGCGTAATATTTTTAAGCATTTCTTCTTCTGAAGAGGAAGATTGTGCTACTTTTTGTGTGGTGCGACAGGAGAGCGCAAGAAGGCTCAATCCTACGAGAATTATCTTTTTCATAAGAAATAACAATTTTAAAATCTTCTACAAAATAAAGGTTACGTTTTATATATTATAACTTTCGTAAACTTCCGTTAATAGGTTATGTTTAAGTAACTAATACCTTTGATAATCAGTGCTTAGATATAGGAAGCTTATAGGAATCTTATACGAATCTTGGAAGATTGGTATAGAAAAGACGAATATATGCTCTACTAAAAGCATAGGTGAAACGAAACTAAAACGAAACTCAGGTAGTGAACTATGCAAAGCAGACAAGATTGTATATGGTTTTTCAAGAGGTAGCTCAGCGGTAAATGGCAGGATAGAAAGCGCAAAGATAACGATTATAAATTAATTCTACAAATAATTTTGACCTTCTTTATTTGTTATTTGATAAAATATTGTACTTTTGCCACGCAATTTAAACAAGTGTTTTTTATAGAATGAAAAAAGTAATTTTATCAGCATTGTTTCTAACAACAATGGCAGTAGAAGCTCAGCAATCGTATGTAGGGCTTCGAGAAAGCAATTATTCGGGTATTTTTCCTGTAACTTCTAATCCTGCGAATATGATTAGCAGTAAGCGTTCTTGGGACGCTAATATTGCTACAGTGAACTTTGGTTTTGGCAACAACGCTATCAAACTCACGCCTAATATCACTGATAGCTTTAACGAGTACACACGCGTTGATAATCAGAATGCTATTTTTGGTTATAACAATATCAAAGCGAAGATAAACGTTGATGTGTTAGGACCCTCGGCTTTTGTGAAGATAAACGACCAGCATACAGTAGGGATTTTCTCTCGTGTGCGCCTTCTGGGCAATGTACGTAACATAGATGCAAAAATGTTACAATCATTTGTTAGTGATTTAGATAAATTGGAACTCAAAACCCCTTACCAAGTGAACCTTAACGACCAAGAGATAGTGGTAAATGCTTTTTCGGAAGTAGGTTTCTCGTGGTCAGGTGAAGTGTATTTTGACGGTACTAACACGGTGAAAGTAGGAGCAAGTGCTAAATTGGTACAAGGCTCTGGTAATGTTTACGTAGGTTTTAAAGACTTTGAAGGTTCGGCTACACTAACGCCTGACACTGATAAGGACAAAGTAAACTTGAATATCCAATCGGCTAACGGTACTTTGGAAGTGCTTAACGGTGGAATGGACTTGGTTGATTTCGACAATGTAAAGGTAAACAAGTTGTATTTTAGTTCAGAAGCTACTACTTTGGCTTTCGATTTAGGAGCTACATATGAGTTTCGCAAGGACGGTTGCCCTCGTTGCCACAATAATCCTCACGATTTGCGTGTAGGGATTTCGCTAATGGATCTCGGGCGTTTACAATACACTGCCAATAAGAACTCTTACCGCTACAAAATGCCTGCAACACAAAGTACGACTTTAAGCATAGATGACCTATCAGAAGAGAATTTGAAGAATCACTTTGATGGAACAAAGGCTACAGGCTCTAAATTGAGGTCATCACTACCTTCTACTTTTAACCTCAGCGCCGATTATCGCGTAGTTGATGCGTTCTACTTGAACTTATCAGGACAAGTGAATATAGCTTCTACAAAGGACAAAGAGCTTTACAACGCTACTTATGCCAATGAACTTTCACTCACTCCTCACTACGATACTAATAGTTTTGGGGCTTATTTGCCTATTTCATACAACCAAGTATCAAAAGCTAATGTGGGAATTGCCTTGCGCTTAGGTCCATTAGTATTAGGGTCAAGCACTATTTTAGGCAATGTGCTTACCCGCTCAGCTAAAGAGTTTAACTTCTTCTTTGGGCTTCGTTTCGGTCACCAATCTTACCCCGTAGACCTTTAATTATTAATTTAATTTTACAACTTCATAATGGAAAAGGCTGTTCAGTAAATGCTGAACAGCCTTTTATCTTTAATTATTAAGCATTAACTATTAAAATTCAAAACTTCCTACTTCAATCACCTCCTTGGCATTACTGAGGCGTACAGTGGTTTCTTGCTGTTTTTGCTGAGGCGTACCATAGTGAGTATAGAAAGTAATACGCAAGTTCACAGGCATCAGTTGCTTTTGTGAGCGAGTACCAAAGTAATCCACTTGCACTTTGTACTTGCCTTTTTCGGCTTTCTTGAGCATAAATTCTTCAGGTCCGTAGCCTTGAGTAACATCACGTGTGATTTTACCACCAAGGTAAGTAAGAGTGTTTCGGTAGTAACACTTCTCGTCTTTGGGGTCGGTTACCCATAAGTCCATATCGCAGCTATCTGTATCCCAACTGAGCACTACTCGCACATCTACGGGTTCTTTTTTGAGCAAACGCTTGTCGATATAACTCACGTCTATACCCTTGTGGCGTGCGACGAGGCTATTGATATCGTTCATTGTTACGATTTGTACATCGCCAAAACGACTGCTCCACTCGCTTGTAACTACTTTATAAAGGTTTTTCACGGCTTCGTTATAGGCACCATCGTCGGCAAGTGCTAAGCCCAAATCACGAAAAGACTGTGGTTCTTCTTCACGCAGAGTTACCACCTTACGGAATACCCATACCGCTTCTTTCTTAGCATTGTAGTTGCTGAGCTTGTAGCCTAACATACGCAACAACTGAGGGTCGTCTAAACCGAGCTCTGCCAAATTGGAAACTACCAAGATAGCTTGCTCACGATTACCTTTCTTAAAGAAATAGTCGGCTACATCTACATAAAAGGAAGGTGTGTTACCGTATTCTTTTTTGAGTTTGTAATAGGTTTCTACCGCTTTTGCTTCCTCAGTATACTCCATTACCTTTAAATAAGGGGTATCGGGGTTATAGGCGTTGAGCTCTATTTTTGAGGCAGGTACAGGAACAGGACTTGCTGGTTTGCGTGATAAAAAAACATCTTTTTTAGCAGTAGTGTTACCACTAGGAGAATCAGCAACTCTACTATTTATAGCTCCCGTCATAGCTGCTTTTCTTCGTGGAGAATAACCTACTACAACTACTTCATTTAATTCTGCACTTTCGTCAGCTTCTATAGCAGCAACCTCCTCACTTCTAACTTCTTGTGCTACCCCAGAAGCCACCCCTCTTATTCTTACAGGAGTATCATTAGAGTTATTAACATTTTTCTTAGGTTCAGTGCCTTTCACAGGATATTCGGTATGCCACCATTTACTTTGCTTTTCCGATTGCTCTACGACTCTATCCAAAATACGCTTAGCAGTATCCTCTTTTTGCTTTTGCTCATTTGCTAAGCGTTTGGAGTACTCTTGCTGTAATTCGGTAGGAGGCGTAATGCGGTAACGTACATAATCTTCTACGGTTTCTAATACTATCAGCGAATTACCTTCGGTTACAATGCCGTACTCACGCCCTACCGCATCTATTTGTTTTTGTTCAACACCTTCTCGTTGTAGTTGTGCAATTTGTTTCTCTGCCCATATACGGCGCAAAAGATTGAACTCACTTTCAGAAGCATCGGGGTTTGCTACAAATTTTACTTCTTTTTGCACCATTACCTTTTTAGGGTAACCAAAACTAAGTACTAAGGTTGCTTCCTCGCTTTGCAATTCACCTGCAAGGGTGAAATTACCTTTGCTAATAGTAGCTCCTTTCTGCGGGAAAATTTTGGTTACTTTACCGCTTTTCACTTCTATATCTAGCAGTTGGAAAGGTACAGTGCGTGCTACTTTTATTGCTTGCTCAGTAGTGAGGGTTGTCAAATCTATAAAGTTACCACCCGTAGCATTGGCGAGGTATTGCATTTTTGGAGTATTAGCAACTGCCGAAGCATTGACCACTGTTATAGGGGTTTTAGCTTGTTTCACTACTTCGTTTACAGAAAATTCTTTACTGCCAAAGTTGAAAATACCGTCGCTAAAAAGTAATATTTCATCTGTTTTGAGGTTGAAATCAATAGCATTACCATCGGTAGCACCATCGTATTGCAAACTTTCTAAATGCGATTTCAGTGCTTGCCAATTACCGTTTTTCACCTCAAAAGTAAGCGGTTTAGCAGAACGAATATTAAAAGTACTAAGCACTACCTTAGTGTCTTTGAGTTCCTTAAAATAAGCATCTAAGAAAGCAAACTCTTTTGCTCTATCGCGTTGGATTGCTGAGTGCGATGCGTCCCATAAGAGTCCTATTTCCTTAGGAGTGGGGCTACTTTTAGCTTTGGTATCGCTCAAAGCTATATTGCCATAAAAATAGCTTTTACTGCCTTGGGTAGCGCTAATGGTTTGTGGTTTCTCAATTTTCGGGAAAGTAAGTGCAATGTTTTGGTTGAGCGTGAAGTTTTGCTTGCTTACCTCACTGATATAGCTATTGCGCGCTTGTTTGAAGTCTAATTGCAGACTGTTCTGAATATCTGCCTTTACAAAGCGTGATACTACCTCAGTACGCACCTTGAAGTTTTTAAGGGTTACGTTAGCCGTGATAGGCAAGAAGTAGTAATCTTGTCCGCCTCGTTCGTGTAGTTCTTGTTCAAAGGCGATGAGTACACGGCGAGTACCTTTGGCAGGCATAGGGTATACACGTGCTTTAAAGTTGTTGCCCTCAGTTTTTTCTAATAAGCCTGGGTCTACACCCCTGCGCACAATATCCTCAAAGGCTTTGCGCCCTAAGGCTTTGTCTACTACCACACCTTCACGCAGTTTGCCATTGATATCTAAGGCAAAGCGCGACACCTGCTGTCCGTCGGCAAGCGGGAACTGAAACTCGCCTTCCATTACGCGGGTGTTGGGGTTGTAGAAGGTCATTTCCATAGTAGTAACAGCCGTTTGTCCTACCACTAATATATCTACTGAAAGGTCTTGCAATACCATCGGGTTGGCATTGCGCTCATTCACTACCTTCACCTCTGGCACTACCGATTTCTGTGCGGTTAGCAGTAAGGGAAGTAGTAAAGCTGTCGCTGATAAAAAATGCTTGATTCTCATTACTAAACAATGGTTTTGATGAAACTACTGTCTGTAAATCAAAGAGCGTACCAAATTTGCTAATTATAATTGTACACTAAGCAATTCTTCCCCTAATTTATGTAAGCCCTCTTGTATTTTTTGACGTTGGGCACTACGAGGTTTTTTGAGTCCTACGGCGTACTGATGTATCAGTTTCTGATTGATACCTGTAATGCGTTCAAAGGCAGGATTACTTATTACTCCTTTAAAGTATTGCAACAAACTTTCAGTGTCGTATTTATAAGTAAGCTGATAATCAGTATAAGGAAAATTACCGAGCTCTTTTTGTAAAGCAATCGCTTCCAAAACACCTTCCTTGACTTCTTGTACGGTTTCACCTCCTGCACTTAAGCCTTCTATGTTTTCAGCGTAAGCCCAATAAAAATCGTTGCTGCGCTCTATAATAATAGTAATGTTTTTCATATTATATAATATTTTTAGGATAGTCTCATTTCTTTTTTTACTTTTTTCTCTAGTCCTTTGCCCACTTCTTTACTACCGTGGTAAGGGACAGGATAGGTTTTATCACCTTTTTGATAGATATAATGACTGCCAGAAACTCTTATCAATATCCAATCATTTTCAGTAATAAGTCGGTGCAATTCACTTGATTTCATAATATAGTTCATTGGTGCTTAATATTGCAAAGGTATATATTTATATACTTTTGCGCAAATATTTTAATAAATATTTTGCGACATCAGCTTTGCATACGAGATTAACACATTTACTCATTACCTGAAAAACGTCAAAGTTCCATTCTCTCTAAATGCGCCAAACGGCACTTCAAAACCTTCTATTTTCTTACCGTTCAGTTGTACGTACTCTACTAAGTTGTTATCCGAATTGCGTGCCACACTCTTTATTAAAAACTTCTTGCCCTCAGGCAGTTGCAAGCTCACCGTTTTAAACAGTGGGTTACCGAGTATGTAGTTATCACTGGCAGGGGTAACAGGGTAAAAGCCTAAGGCTGAAAACACATACCAAGCCGAGGTCTGTCCGTTATCCTCATCACCGCAATAACCGTCGGGCGTAGGGGTATAGAGTTTCTCCATCACTTCCCGTAGTTTAGCTTGTGCTTTTTGGGGTTTACCAGCGTAATTATACAAGTAGATAAGGTGCTGTATGGGCTGATTGCCGTGCGCGTAGTTCCCCATATTTATGAGTTGCATCTCGCGTATTTCGTGTATGGTAAAACCGTAGTACGAATCGTCAAACAGCGGAGGCATCTCAAACACTTCATCTATCTTCTTTTCAAAAGCCTCTTTGCCTCCCATTAGCTGTATAAGTCCTTCAATATCCTGAAATACCGACCACGTGTAGTGCAAGCTGTTCCCTTCGGTAAACGCATCGCCCCATTTCAGCGGATTAAATGGCGACTGGAACTTGCCGTCCTTATTCTTGCCTCGCATCCACTTAGTTTCGGGGTCAAACACATTCTTGTAGCGTTTCGATTGTTCGTAATACTGTTTAGCAACCTCCGCCTTACCCATCTTTTCTGCTATACGAGCAATGCAATAATCGGCGTAAGCATACTCCAATGTGCGGGCTACACTCTCGTTAATCTTCACATCATAAGGCACATAACCCAAACTATTGTAGTAATTCACCCCCTCACGCCCTACCGATTTCACTGGTCTGCCATCGTTTTGAGTAGCGTTCTTCAGCATCGCTTCTAAAAGAATTTCAGCATCAGCCTCGTCTATATTACCTTTCAGGTAAGCATCAGCAATGATAGAAGCCGAGTTCGACCCTATCATACAATCCCTATGACCCGGACTTGCCCATTCGGGTAACCAGCCCGATTCTTTATAAGCGTTCACCAATCCCTTCATCATCTGTTGATTCATCTCAGGATACAACAGGTTGAAAAGCGGAAATACTGCCCGGAAAGTGTCCCAAAAACCGTTGTCAGTAAACATATACCCCTTTTCCACCTTGCCGTTATACGGACTGTAATGCACCATTTCACCTTCTTTGTTGTATTCATAGAAAGTGCGTGGGAAGAGCAGTGTACGGTACAAACAGGAGTAGAAAGTGCGCAAATGGTCTATATTTTCATCTTCCACTTGTATCTTGCCGAGTTCACTCTCCCAAAGGGTAAGTGCTTTTTGTTTTGTCTGTTCAAAAGTGTCATTACCCAGTTCCGTTTGCAAGTTCAATAGGGCTTGCTCAGGCGAAATAAACGACGAAGCTACTCTTACGGTTACTTGTTCACCTTTTTTCGTGCGGAAACCTATCACTGCCCCTGTGTGTTCGCCCTTGCTTTCAGCATTTTTTGTCAGCTTAAAGCCGTCGCTCCACGTCTGTACACTCTCAAAATCCTTGTCGAAAGTAAGCACAAAGTAATTGTGAAAATTCTCAGGTACTCCCCCACTGTTGTTGCGGGCATAGCCTATAATTTTGCGTTCTTTGGGCAACACTTGCACCATCGAGCCCTTAAAATAAGCATCTAAAACCAAATAAGCCTTATCGCTCTCAGGGAAGGTAATGCGGAACTGCGCTGCTCTATTGGTAGGCGTAATTTCCACCGATGTGTCATAATCGGCTAAATACACTTTGTAGTAGTGAGGCTGAGCCGTTTCTGCCTTATGAGAGAACCACGAAGCGCGTTCTTCTTCTTTAATTTTCAAGTCACCCACTACCGGCATCAGTGCAAAAGCCCCATAGTCATTAATCCACGGACTCGGTTGGTGGGTTTGCTTAAAGCCTACGAGCTTATCAGCGTGATATTGATATGCCCAGCCGTCGCCGATTTTGCCCGTTTGAGGTGTCCAGAAGTGCATACCCCAAGGCACCGCAATAGCAGGATAAGTATTCCCATTCGATAAACTAAACTTCGAGTCCGTACCCATCAGTGGGTTTACATACTCAGTGTAAGAGGTTTCGGGCACTGCCGAAGTAGTATCCTGTTTAGTTTCTTCTTTTGAAGTGTTTGCCTGCTTATTACAAGCCATTATCAAACACAAAAACACAAAGTATAATATCTTTTTCATCTTAATAATTACAATTTTCATTCAATTAGATATTATTTTATAATATGAGTCAAGAATTAAAAATTAATAACATATGGTCTATAATGAGTTATGATAATCGTCATACATCCGCTCTTTACCTTCACTTTTCCCGTCACCACACTCCCCCTCTCTTTCATACTTTTCCCTAGTGCCTATGGCCTAAGGCCTATTACCTCTTCCTCTTTCTTTCGCCTCGAAACCCCGTTTTTAACATTTTTTATGCTGTTGTATTATAGTATGAATCAACAACTTATACACCCTTTCTATACCAATCGTCCAAGATTCGTATAAGCTTCCTATAAGCTCTCTATAAGCTAACCCCACCCTTCTTACAGCCTTTTTTCACCAAAACCCCTCTCTTCCTCCTTCCGAACTTCTTCGATATCTTTCGGATATTCCTAACACTCCCAACTCATCGCTTTTTCATCTCAAACTTTGCCAAAGTTAATAGCCCGTGCGGCTCGCACCTCATTTGCTAATTTTCGAACTCTTATTGCATTCTCTTAAACCTATTATGCGTCCACAAGTAAAACTCTGGTTTGTCGTAAATCTGCCTGTTGATACGTTCAAAAAACATATCCGTAATCTGAAAATCCACGTATTCAGTAGGATTTTCCGCCAATACTTCAAAGGTAGTTTGGTAATAACCGCGCTTTACTTTTTCTATTTTAGCAAATACAATCACCGTATTGAGTGCCTTTCCCAAGCGTTCCGCCCCTGTAAATACAGGCACATTAAGCCCCAAAAACGGACGCCGATAGTTCTTCTTATTATTAGGAATCTGGTCAGAAGCAAAACCATAGCAATATACCTCGTGCGCATCTTTGTGTTTTTTCATTTCTCTATGCGCCGTATAGCGAGGCAAAAGGTAACTGTGGTGTTTCATTCGTATTTTTTGTAACAACCTGTCAAAATACTTATTGCTCAGCGGAGTATAAAGCGCATACGACTTGTGTTCAAGAAAATAAGCCAAAGACAACAACCACTCATAACTCGCATAATGACTGCACATAATGAGGATATTACGCTCCTCTTCTTCATACTTTTTGAGCACCTCAAGATTAGGATACACCATACGCTTCTTCATCTCTTTTTCACTCATTCCGTATGATTTCACCATTTCTAATAAAATATCACAAAAGTGATGGTAAAATTTGCGTTCTATCGTTCTAAGTTCCGCTTCTGTTTTAAAAGGAAAAGCCGTATGGAGGTTCTTGCGTACCACTTTCACCCTGTATTTCAATAGAGTATAAAGTATAAAATAAAAGAAATCCGATACTCTGTAAAGAAGCCAAAAAGGCAATCGCGAAATCCCCCAAACAATAGGATAAGCAATAATATAAATTAATAAATTCATTCTGTCCCTAATTTTGTGGCAAAGTTAATAATTTAATATTATCCAAAAAAGTAAATCTGTGATTTTTGTATTTTCCAAAGAAAGAAAGTTCGTGGCAAACTTTACCAAAGTTTTAAATTGCTTGTCGTGCTACAACTTGCCTGTCGTGCTACGACTTTGGCACGAAATTCGCTATTTACTATAAGAAGATGTAAAGTCATAAATTCCGTAAAATCCCTCACCTTTAGGTGAGAAATCCGTGAATTAATATGTTATTTACTTAAATTTATTGCCGAAGAATCCGTGAAATCTGTGAAATCCGTGCGAGATTTTAAAACATTTATTGCTTTTGCGGATTGTCCCCCTTCGGGGGTTCGGAGGCTTTTTAATCTACATACACTTATGAAAAAGTTATTATTACTTTGCTTAGGGGTTTTAACCTCAGTAAGCTGGGCGCAAGAAGTAGGCTCAGCAGGTCGTTTGTTACAAAACGAATACCGTCAAAACAAACAAGCGCGCGCTGTCATTGGGCGGGGTGGTATCTCAGTAAATATCGATTGGGAATACGACTATAACGGCGGTTATGCCGAAGTCTTTATCCGTATTCCTGAACGCGACCGCTTTACAGTGAGTATAGGCGACCAAGAAATCACTAGTACTACCGGTATGTATCGCTTCTTCGACGTAACAGCTAACCCTCAACCACTCAGCATCTGGCAAGGACGTACGCTCATTTATCGAGTAACTATCAATCCCCGTAACAACACCCGTATGATAATGGACTTTTTTTCACGCGAAGGACTCTATTTGTTAGACGAAATTAGCTTGAACAACAATCAGCCCTCCTATCACGGTCGTCAATGGAATGATGTGTGGAATCGCTCATACGGTGGAGGCTATGGAGGTGCTCCTATGATGCGTCAAGGTGATTTTAATAACTTCTTTAAGATGTACAAGAACGAAAGTTTCGATAAAGACAAGCTAGCTTTCTTCCGTGCCCAAAAGAATATCGTATCGTTTACCACTGAGCAAATAGGCGAACTGATGGAAGAACTTTCTTTTGACGATAATAAACTCATCATCGCACAAGAAGCCTATCCTAATGTAGTCGACCCTCAAAACTATTACCAGTTGCAAGCTAAATTCACCTTCTCATCTGGTAAAAAGAAACTATCAGAGTTCCTACAATCAGTGCGCAGATAACAAACGTTATAGTAGTATAACAAAAAACTATTACCGTGAGGTTTTGTATTTTTAATAAAGTTTGTATCTTTGCCTCAAATTTAATTACAATATAAAAACATATTAGTATGGCATTAGAAATAACAGATGGAAATTTTGAAGACTTGGTGCTTAAAAGTACCCAGCCTGTATTAGTAGACTTTTGGGCAGTGTGGTGTGGACCTTGCCGTATGCTCGCTCCCGTTGTAGAAGAAATATCTAAAGAATACGAAGGTAGAGTAGTAGTAGGCAAAGTAGATGTGGATAACAACCAAGAATTTGCTGCTAAATATGGCATTCGCAATATCCCTACCGTATTGGTATTCCAAAATGGAGAGGTAGTAGGTCGCCAAGTGGGAGTAGCTCCTAAAAAGACTTACACCGATGCATTAGACGGATTATTGTCTTAATTGCTTGTCGTGTTACAACAAAAAAGGCTATCAACAACTTATTGTAATTGTTGATAGCCTTTTTTGTATTGTCTTCTTTAAGGCTAAAACGCTTCTCTTACTTTCTGCGCAAGCGCTTTAAACTCTTCATCAGTAAGTTTTACTTTGTGTTGGAAGGTCATTTCCTTCATCTCGCTGATAGGAATGAGGTGTACGTGTACGTGAGGCACTTCAAGACCTACAACTGCTACGCCTATACGCTCGCAAGGTACTACCTTTTCAAGAGCTTTGGCTACACGTTTTGAGAAAGCCATCAAGCGCAGATAATGGTCGTCATCCATATCAAAAATATAGCTGATTTCTTGTTTAGGCACGCAGAGGGTATGCCCTTTGGCATTAGGGTTAATATCGAAAAAAGCGATAAACTCATCGTCTTCCGCTACTTTGTAGCAAGGAATTTCCCCATTGATAATTTTTGTAAAAATACTCATTTTTTTTATTTGTTAGTTCAGGTTTTAGGACTTAGCCAATCTTTAAGTATAAACCAATAATCATAAGGGCAAGAGTAATAAATAATCCCACCACCCATTTTATGATATCTAATTTAGCTTGCGCTAAATCTTGCTTTGTTGCAAGTTTATCTTCTGATTGGGGTAAAATCATATTTTAGTAATAAAAAAACTATATTTAGTATATGTTCTTACCTCTTATCTATCTTGAGATTTCTAAAATCTCCAATTTAAGAGTGCCATTAGGTACCTTAATCTCAGCTATTTCACCTACTGATTTGCCCAAGAGCCCTTTGCCAATAGGCGAACTTACCGATATTTTCCCTGCTTTTAGGTCGGCTTCACTTTCTGCTACAAGGGTATAAGTAATCTCCATCTTGTTAGCCAGATTTTTCAACTTTACGGTAGAGAGCACAAGCACTTTGCTCACATCAAGTTGTGATTCATCGATAATGCGAGCATTAGCTACCAATTCTTCGAGTTTGGCAATCTTCATTTCCAATAAACCTTGCGCTTCTTTAGCAGCGTCGTACTCAGCGTTTTCTGAAAGGTCTCCTTTGTCACGTGCCTCAGCAATAGCTTGAGAAGCACGAGGGCGCTCCACATCTTTCAGCTGATTGAGCTCATCACGAAGCTTTTTCAGCCCTTCAGCAGTGTAATATGATACTTTCTTCATAATATCCTTTTAATGTTGTTATGTTTATATAAAAATAAAAAATCCTCAAATAGTCTCTCTGAGGATTTCTGCGGGCAAAGGTAATACTTTTTTTTAAACTGACAAACTTTTTATAACAAAGTAGTACGCTTTTCTTCTTTTGATATCAAATATAAAATCACTAATGCTAATTAACATAAGTTTTGTATAAGCTACCTCTTATCTAAAAAACACCTCTACACAAAACAAACAAATCTTGGCACACTTTTGGTATCAATTCAGTGAGGATTTTGAAAAAAATAACTATATATTTGTTGCATTTCAATATTTTTAATAACTTTGTCCCCTTGCTAAATCTAAGTTAAAAAACACTCAACAATAATATGACACTTAAAAAATATACATTGGGAACTCTTTTTTGTTTTTTAATCGGTAGTTTATCCGTTGAAGCACAGAGCTCGTTCTCCAAAGATACCATCAATCAAACTATTGCTAACAACAAACGCGAAGCTCTTCGCAAACTAAACGACAACCCTAAGGCAAGAAAATACGATGAAAAATGGCTAAAAGAACTCTCTAATTCCGATTTATTCGAGCAAATGAGTGAAGATATCGCTACTACCCCCACCGATGTAACCTACGACGAACTTCCCACTGAAGTCCTCAAAAAACGATTAGAGAAACTTAACCAGAAAACTCCTTTCAATGTAGAATATAATCCTATCTTGGAACAGGTAATCAAGTCGTTTCTCAAAAATCGCCGTTCTTCTTTAGAGCGCCTAATGACCCTTAGTGATTATTATTTCCCGATGTTTGAACAAGAGATGAGTAATCAAAAGATTCCTTTAGAGATGAAGTATTTAGCCATTATCGAGTCGGCTCTAAACCCTAAAGCTCGTTCGCGTGCAGGGGCTACAGGCTTATGGCAGTTTATGTACAGTACAGGTAAAGGTTATGGCTTAGAAGTAAATAATTATGTTGATGAGCGTAGCGACCCCATTCGCTCTACCAAAGCAGCTGCAAAATACCTAAATGAACTCTATAAAATATTTGGTGACTGGGATTTAACACTCGCCGCTTACAATTCAGGACCCGGTAATGTAACCAAAGCCATTCGCCGTTCCAATGGCAAGACTAACTATTGGAATTTGCGCCCTTATCTTCCCAGAGAAACCGCTGGATATGTACCGGCTTTCTTGGCAACTCTCTATATTTTTGAATATGCCAAAGAACACGGCTTCAAGCCTCAAAAGCGCGCTAATCACGTTTTTGAAACCGATACTATCCGCGTAAAGCAAGCTATATCTTTTAAAGACATTTCCGATATTACAGGTATGGACGTAAAAGATATTCAGTTTTTTAACCCTTCCTATCAATTAGATGTTGTCCCTTATGTTGAAGGTCGTAACTACGCCGTGCGCTTACCTATTTCCGAGATAGGTAAGTTTGTAGCCAACGAAGAGGCTATCTATGCTTATCTAAATGAAGAAAAAGCAAACCGTGAGCAACCTCTCCCTCAAGTGGTAAAAGGCGACCAATATGCAGGAGGCAGATCTTCTAAGAAAACAGTCTACACGGTAAAGAAAGGAGATAATTTAGGAAAGATTGCTACACGGCACGGAGTAACAGTTTCTAATCTCAAACGCTGGAACCGTATCAAGGGCAGTAATATTCGTGTAGGACAACGGCTCTCTATCTATAGGTAACGGCTAACAAGTACAAAACATACGCATAATGAGGAGAACTACCTTATTAAAGCTCATCGGAATTTTTTCGGTTGTACGAGGTTATAATATAATGATAGTATGCCTCGCCCAATATTTAGCTGCTATCTTTGTGCTTTCGCATAAACCTTGGCGTGAGGTAATTTTTGACGATTCTTTACTGATGCTTGTCATTGCAGGAGCCTTGGCTATCGCAGGAGGCTATATTATCAATGGTTTTTACGACAAAGAAAAAGACCTTATCAATAAGCCCAACAAAACAATGATAGACCATCTGGTAAGTCAAAATACTAAACTCACTCTTTACTTTTTGCTTAACTTCCTTTCAGTAATTGTAGCCAGTTATGTATCCTTCAGAGCAGTGATTTTCTTCTCAGGATATATTTTCACAATGTGGCTCTATTCTCACCGTATCAAGAAGTTATTATTTTTTGGCAACCTCACTTCGGCAGTACTGGCTATTATACCCTTCTTTGCCATCTTTGTATATTACCGCAACTTCGAGGCGATAATTTTCGTACACGCCCTACTCATCTTTCTGCTTATCCTTATCAAGGAGTTTATTAAAGATTTACAAAATATCAAAGGAGATTTGGCTCATAACTACGCTACTATACCCGTAGTATATGGAGAGTCCTTCTCCAAAAAGCTCATTACCCTAAGCGTCGTGTTGTGTGCCTTACCTATTTACGTATTGCTCAATTATTTTTCGATAGGAAATTTAACCTATTTTCTATGGTTTATGCTTATATATTTATGTATTTTTGTATGTCTTCTTTGGCGAAGTAAAGACCAAAAACATTATGCATTGCTCCACAATATGCTTAAATTGATATTAGTAGCAGGCATATTCAGCGTAGCACTTACTGTAAAATAATCTCAACTCAATGTAACGATTTATTAATATTCAAATACTTTTACGGTTACAGTACTTTACCAAAGTTTAGCCCTTTGGATATTACCTCTCTTACATCAAACTCTCGCTAAATAACAAAAAGAGCTGTCTTAATAAGACAGCTCTTTCCGCATTTATTATTTGAAAAAGGAGAGTTTACTTTTTAGCGGTAACTACTTTTAGCATATCGCAAGCTTTCTTCTCACCGTTATCGCAAGCTTGTTCAAACCAATCGGCAGCCCTACTATCCGATTGTTCTATGCCTTCACCGTGATAATAGCAATGCCCTAAACGGAATTGCGCAGGAGCATAATCCTTACGTGCAGATAATTTGTAGTAATTAGCGGCTTTCTCATACGAACGGTCTATACCATTCCCATTGTAATAACAGTTAGCTAAGTTGTATTGTCCTTGAGCGTAATCACGTTGTGCCGACTTTTGGAAGTTAGCCAATGCCTGACCAAAGTTTTGCTTCTCAAAATAATAAGAGCCTAACTCATTAAGCGCTTCCACATTGTTTTGTTCAGCTGCTTTAGCAAGCCAATGTACCCCCTTGGTTTCATCGAGGTGTTTCATAGGTGTTTTCGGAGCGTTTTGTGCTACAGCAGGTCGTGTACTTGCTCTCACAGCATATTGTTGTTTAGCTGGGGTAACATTCTTGCCTCCTCTTTGTCTGCGAAGTAACTCAGCACGTGCTTCGGCTTCAGGACTATTAGGCTCTATATTGTGTGATGAGGTAACAGCAACAGTAGGCGTAGCGGTAGCAGCTGGCTTTTTAGGGGTTGGCTTAGGAGCGGGAGTTGCCGGTTGTGGCTTCACATCGGGTACCATTGTCATATAGTATTTTCCTAAGCTGAATTGAGTAGAAGCATCTCCTTTCTTAGCCACTCTCTCTGCCCAATAAACTGCTTTCTCATCGTTCTTATCTGGATTCTTTACTTCAAAATAATACTCCATCAAACGTTTTTGTGCAGTGGTATTATCTTGTTGTTTGGCTAATTTTTCATAGAGTGGAAAGGCTTTATCATTTTGTTTATTTGTCCCTTTAGCATAGAAATAACCATCAGCTACTGCCAATATCACTTCCGGACTCTCTTTTGGGTCATTCTTTTCAACTATTTTATTAAGCCAATCAAAAGCGTATTTATTAGAAAGCCCAGCAGCTTTTACTGCCCACTTGCTGGCTTCTCTCATCGATTTCTTTACTCCTTTACCTTCGGCATAGCATTGTGAAAGATTGTATAACACATCGGCATACGCTTCTTCTTGCCCTTGGTAGAAGTAGTCTAACATTTCCTTTTGTGGAGTAGGTGTTTGTTTAGAAGCCTTAGTATAATATTCAAAGGCTCGTTCAAACGATTGATTGGTGTATTTCCCGTTGAAGTATAAATCACCTAATTTCTTAAGCGCTAAAAGATGATTAGCCGCAGCTGCTTTCTCGAGGTAGTCAAAGCCTTTTTTAACGTCTAACTGTCCCTCTTGCAAAAGCATATTTCCTAAGTTGTATTGCGCTGTTACATCACCTGCTTCAGCAGCTTTTTGGAAGAACTCTAAGGCTTGTGCGTTTGAGGGGTGTGCTCCTATCCCCACTGCATAACATACCCCTAAGTTATTTTGTGCTTTAGGAGTAGGATTGGTATTTACTGATTTGAGTATCCAACTGAAAGCATCTTTCGGGGAAGCATTGGTGCCTATACCATTGTAGAAGCAAAGTGCCAACTGTGCTTGCGCTGCTGCATTGCCTTTGTTAGCGGCTTGGGTATAGTAATTAATTGCTTTCTTGTAGTATTTCCCTATAAGCGGACTGTTGCCATAGAAGTAAAAGTTTCCTAATTGGTACATTGCTTCAGCATCGCCTCCTTTGGCTGCTTTTTCAAGCATTTCAATAGCTTTAGCTTCCGATTTTTCTACGCCTTTACCTTCTAAGTAAGCATCGGCAAGCATTCTTTGCGCTTCGGTATTGCCTTTATTTGCCACTTGGGTTAAACGCTTTATAGCTTCTGGGTTTGATGCATTGACTTCATATGTCCAAGAAGCTAATAGCAATTCCGCTTCCGAGTTACCGTTCTTTGAGGCTTGTTCTGCCCAATACTTAGCCTTATTCACATCTTTAGTAACCCCTTCTCCTGAGTGGTACGCCTTAGCAAGGTCTAACTGCACTTCAGGATTCTCTTTCTCAGCGTGCTTCTCTATAAGTGCGTAATACTTCTCTTTCGATTGCTCTACGCCTTTGCCATCGCGGTAGCATAGTGCCAACTCACGTTGCGCTTCGGGGTTGCCCGCATCGGCTACTTTGGTGAGCCATTCCACTCCTTTTTGTGGTGATTTTGATACGCCTTTACCGTTAAAATAGCATTGTGCCAACTGGTATTGTGCATTCAAATCGCCTGTCTCGGCTACTTTTTCAAGCCATACTACGGCTTCCTGATAAGAGCGTCTTACGCCCTTTCCTTTAAAATAAGCATCGGCTAATTCAGTTTGTGCTTGTACATCTCCCTTCTCGGCAAGTTTGATGAGTTTTTTTACATTCGCATCTTGCCCATACGATAACGTAACAAGAAAAACAGAGATTGCTAAAAACAAGTTTTTCATAGTATATTTGTTTATTTTTGATTACTTACGCTTTGAGGCGACAAATATACGTAAAAAAAATAAACTAACTACACAATTATTTCTTTTTTTTCAAATTTGTGTCATTTTTAAGATTATTAAAGCCATCAAGCTCAGCTACCAACGAACCTACACGCAACGAGGCTTTTAGCTTCACAGGCACTTTATTCTTGTCGTCGGTAATCCACATCGTGATGCTTTCTTCTTCCTTAAACACGCGCCCATCTTGTACTAACGGACAGAACTTTAAGGTATTAACCGTACCAAAATGTGTCTTTACTTTTTCGCGACCTAATAGTTTTAGTTTGAACTTGTATACCTCGTCATCATCAAAAATCATATCCATAGATATCTGCCCCCCTACTTTCATATTTTCGATATTAGGGTGATGACGAAGTGCGTAGAACGCTGATATTACATCTTGTAAACCTGGCTGAAAGTTTATTTCGGTAATATTACCGTTTTCTACATTATTTATTTTTACCTTATTGCTGGTATGATTAAAATACATTTTGAGGTATTTAGTGTATCCTCCTTCGTAAATATTTCTTATAAAAAGTCGTGGTTTGCCATCTGTTATGCCAAAATAACTCTCATAAGTATCATCTACTTTGAAAAATATACGTGCCAAACCAGTAGTGGCACCTTTACCCACTGCGTGAAACACCTTTTCGCCGTTATACATCTCCTCATTAACTGCCATTGTAGCAATGCTGGCGTTAAATACACCATATTTTACTTTAAAACGCAACCATTCTCCTCCTTTGAAAGGTAATTCAGCAGTTTGAGCCCCTACTATGGGGCTTACTAATAACGAAAAAAAGATAATAACAATACTTAAATGTTTCATATATTAACGTGTTAATCTGTCAATAAGACAATAAATTAATGTGCCAAAGAGCAATTAACGTGCCACTTTTCAACAGCCTTGTGACTTCCATCTCATTTTTTTATGTTACATTTGCCCGATTTTTTAGAGGTTATTCGTGTTATGATAGCGTTAATCAATAGTATTTCAATATATAACACTAATTATAAATCCCTTCGTGGATTGTCCCCTTTCGAGGGTTTGGGGGCTTCCGCGTAATCCGTGAGAGACTTTAAAAACTCTTTATCAAAGTCTCTTAGGCTTTTACAAAATCCGTGACGCAAAAACAATTGAAAAATAAAATTTTACATATCCTTTTCTTAACAAAGCAAAAACTCCGCCACCACCCTATCAAAACAGCGATAGCAGTGCTATGCTTTGTGTGGTATGCTTTCTGCCTGCCTCGTCAGCTCTTCCCACAACCTTATGCCACGGTGTTGGAAAGCAACGAGGGTAAATTACTTGGGGCTAAGATAGCAAACGACGGACAATGGCGCTTCCCCGAAGTAGACAGTGTGCCCTACCGCTTTAAAATGTCGGTATTGCAGTTCGAAGATGCTCATTTTTATTACCATTGGGGGGTAAATCCCATATCAGTAGCCAAGGCTCTCTATCGCAATGTGAGCAGTGGTAAAGTACAGCGCGGGGGCAGTACGCTCACCCAGCAGGTGATACGCATCGCTCGTGAGCACCAACAGCGCACTTATTTCGAAAAACTTATTGAAATGATATGGGCTACCCGTTTGGAATTCCGTTATTCTAAGGAGAGTATTCTCAAACTCTACGCCTCTCACGCGCCCTTTGGTGGCAACGTTGTGGGACTCGATATGGCAGCCTGGCGTTACTTTGGTGTCGCTCCTCATCAGCTCTCGTGGGCACAATCGGCTACATTGGCAGTCCTCCCTAATGCACCCAGCCTTATCTTTCCTGGTAAAAACCAAGAACGTCTCTTGCAGAAACGCAATGCGTTGCTTTACAAACTCCTCCTTAAAAATATCATCGATAAAGAAACATACGATTTGGCACTTTTAGAACCTCTTCCTGCTGAACCTCACCCTATTCCACAACTCGCGCCTCACCTACTTATTTTTGCTTCTAAAACCCAAGAAGGTGAGCGCATTAGCTCTACGGTGTCGTTAAACTTGCAAGAGAAGGTAAACAGCCTTATAGCAGGGTATTACACCCACTACTCGCAATCTGAAATCTATAATATGGCAGCTTTGGTGGTAGAGGTAAAAACACGAAAAGTGCTCGCCTACGTAGGCAATACCCCTACCGATACCGACCATCAAAAAGATGTGGATATCGTGCACGCACCTCGCAGTACGGGCAGTGTGCTCAAACCTTTTCTCTATGCAGCGATGTTGCACGAGGGAGAACTCCTTCCCACCCAGTTAGTACCCGATGTTCCTACTCAAATAGGAGGCTATTCACCTCAGAATTTTAGCAATAGTTTTGAAGGTGCTGTCTCTGCCGATATGGCTTTAGCCAAATCGCTAAACATTCCGTTTGTATGGCTCTTAAAGCAGTTTACTACCTATCGTTTCTACGATGTGTTACAACACTTGCAACTGAAAAACATCAACCGCCACCCCGACTATTATGGGCTTTCTATCATATTAGGAGGTGCCGAGAGCAATCTGTGGGATTTGGCACAGGCATATACCAATCTGGCTTCGGAAACGGAAGTCTTTGCGCGCACTCAGCACTATCGTACTAAGGAATTTCAGCACTTGCGTTATACCGATACTGCCCCTTTAGATTTCGGAAAAAACACTCGCGAACTACCTACACTCAGGGCAGGAGCGCTCTACAAGATGTTTAGTGCAATGAAGGAAGTGAACCGTCCTACTGATGATGTAGCGTGGCGTTATTACGAGTCGGCGCGCAAGATAGCGTGGAAAACGGGTACCAGCTTTGGCAATAAAGATGCGTGGGCAATTGGTGCTACGCCTGAATATGTGGTGGCTGTGTGGGTAGGTAATGCCACAGGCGAAGGGCGTCCCACCCTCACAGGGGCTACCTATGCCGCTCCAGTAATGTTCAGTATCTTCAACGCTCTCCCTCCTACTTCGTGGTTTTCACAGCCCTTAGACGACCTACGCGAGGTTTCCGTCTGTGCGAATTCTGGTTTCCTTGCTAAACCCGAATGCCCTAAGCAAACAGTACTCAGCAACATCGCTCCTAAGGAAGTGGGGCAATGTCCTTATCATAAGCTCGTACACCTCGACCGTGATGAGCAGTACCAAGTAAACACCTCGTGTGAGTCTCCACAAAATATTGTAAACAAAGCGTGGTTCGTATTACCTCCCGTAATGGAATGGTATTACAAACAGCAACACATTCACTACAAGCCGTTGCCCCCCTTACGTGAAGACTGCACACAAAGCAATCTGCAAAGAGGCTTAGATTTTGTTTACCCCAAACACCAAAGTGTACTCTACACCACTAAAACTTTTGGGGGCGAGCAACAACCCTTTACAGCGAAAGCTGCCAATCGCGAAGGCAAGGTTTTTTGGTATTTAGACGATACTTTTCTCGGCACCACCGAAACCTTTCACGAAATGAATATCTTTGCCCCCAAAGGTAATCACACCCTGCGTATCATCAACGAAAAAGGCGAAGAAAGAGCCATTACCATCATATGCCGATAACCCAATTTACCTATTTGCTAATTTGCTAATTTATCAATTTACCAATTTATATCCGTCTTCCGCTAATTGTCTGTTGTTCTAGGACCTTTGGCAAAGTTAAATATATTAAACCTTCCCGCCACTAATTTCCCCTTTGAAGATAACCAGCAACAGCTGAGTATGTGCACCGCGAGAGCGAAGTATATGAAAAGAGAATGTTTATACAACAATAATGACCGTCGCTTCTCCCCTATTGCCTAAGGCCTATGGCCTAGCACCTATTCCTTTTTCTTTCGCCTCGAAACCCTGTTTTTAACATTTTTTACACTGTTGTATCATATTATTAATCAACCTTTTATATACCCTTCCTATACCAATCGTCCAAGATTCGTATAAGCTTCCTATAAGCTCTCTATAAGCTACCCCCACCCTTCTTACACCCTTTTTTCTGTAAAAAACTTACCTCCCCTCTTCCGAACTTCTCCGTTTCCTTCCGAACCCCTCAACCCTCTACATTTGCTAATCTGCTAATTTAACAGCCCGTGTGGCTCACACTGCCTGTGTGGCTCGCACCTTTGGCAAAGTTAATCTCTTCTAGTTCAAGCTTGTAACTAGTACCCCATTTGCTAATTTGCTAATTCTCTCATTTTCTAATTTGCTAATTCTTTAATTATTTGTACTTTTGCACTACTCAATCGACAATTTGAACTAATGATTACACAATTACAAGGAAAACTCGTAGAAAAGAACTCTACTCACGTAGTAATCGACTGCCACGGGGTGGGCTATTTTGTAAATATCAGTCTGAATACTTATTCAGCGCTCCCCGAAGGAGAAGCCATTAAGCTATACACCTATTTGCAAATAAAAGAAGATGCCCATACACTCTATGGTTTCCTCACCAAAGCCGAACGCGAAGTGTTTGTATTGCTTCTTTCGGTATCGGGAGTAGGTGCTAGCACTGCCCGTACGATGCTCTCAGCACTTACCGCTGCACAAGTGCGCAATGCTATTATCAATGGCGATGTAGCTACCATTCAAGCAGTAAAAGGTATAGGTGCTAAAACAGCCCAACGCGTAGTACTCGACCTCAAAGACAAGATGCTCAAGCTTCAAGACTTTGAAGAGGTGCCAATGAACGCTGTAAGTACCCATAAAGAAGAAGCGCTTGCCGCCTTAGAAGTATTGGGCTTTATGCGCAAACAAGCCGAAAAAGTAGTCGATATCATTATCAAATCAAGCAGCGAAGAGCTTTCAGTAGAAGAAATTATCAAGCAAGCCCTCAAACGCTTGTAAATTTAACAGTAAAAACTATGAATACAACCATTCTCAAAGTAGACAATAGCAGTGAAATGGCTTTAGCTTTTTTAGAATATGTAAAGTCTTTGCCATTTGTAAAAGTAGAAGTGCCTAAGAGCAAGAAAGAAACATCAGCTTCCTCTATGGAAATATTAGAAGAAGATGAAGACGGTATTCCTATTGCACATCGCGATTTTATAATGGAACTATCACAAGATGTAAAAAAAGGTTTTGCCAAACGATATTTCAAGACTATGAAGAAAAAATATGCTGAAAAATGATAGTAATAACTGATAGCAATATATTTTTTAGCGCACTTATTTCTCCTGATGGAGTCGTAGCAAAAGTTCTTAACGAAAAGAAAAAGATACAATTCTTGGTGCCGGAATATTTATTAGATGAAGTAGAAGAACACTTGCCTCGACTCTCAAAGTTTTTGAATAAAACAAAGAAAGAGGTTAAAAAGGAGTTGGCTAATCTTTTAGAAGGGGTAAAAATCCTTTCAATGAAAAATATTTCAAAAGAGAATGACAAAAAAGCTCAGGAGATAGTAGCTGATATAGATATTGATGATGCTCCTTTTATAGCCTTTCATTTGCAATATAAACACAAAATATGGTCGGGTGATAAGCAACTCAGAAAAGGACTTACTGCAAAAGGGTATGGACATTTTTTTGTAACACTCGAAGAACTCAAACAAAGAATTTACAAAAAGTAACACTTTTTACCGCAATTTCGTCATCCGTAATTTGTCATTCGTAATTATTTTCGTATCTTTGCCCGCTAATTGATTGGTAAAATGAAATACATCTTATATATACTCTTGGCTTTCACTGCTATAAGTTGCGGTATCTACAACTTTACAGGAGGAAGTACAGGCGATGCAAAGACTTTTCAAGTAAACTTCTTTCGCAACGATGCTCCCTTGGTAGAACCTGGCCTCGACCGCGATTTTACCATCGCCCTACAAGATTTGATTAACAACCAAACCAACCTCAGCCTTACCGACCGCAATGGCGACCTTGTGTACGAAGGCGAAATCGTAGAGTTTAACATTACCCCTATGACGGCTACTGCAGGACAAACCGCTGCCCAAAACCGTGTAACCATAGGCGTAAATGTGCGCTTTACTAATCATAAAGAAGATAAAAAAGACTTTGAAAAACGCTTTTCTTTTTACTATGATTATCCTGCTGCTACACAATTCAACTCGGTAAAAGGCGAAGCTATCCCACAGATATTCGAGCGTATCACCCAAGATATTTTCAACGCCTCATTGGCAGATTGGTAGCAATCAGGTAAAGATAAAGGTAAGATTGACAGTAAAACAATTCATAGAGATTATTAGGCATCCCTACACTATTAACGATGATCAAGTATATGAACTCGACGAGATAGTGAAGGAATATCCTTATTTCCAAGCGGCAAGGGTGTTACAACTCAAAATATTGCATTCTGAAGGAAACTACAAGTACAACAAAGCCTTAAAACTCGCTGCGGTACACGTAACTGACCGCTCAGTATTGTTTGACTTTATTAATTCTAAAAGTATTATCCCTGATTTCTCAGCCCTGCGCCGTGATTTTGAACGTATTCGCAAAGCGAGAGAACGCAAAGAAGCCGAAGAAACTGAGAATACACCTCCTAAGGTAAGTTACATCGACCACGAACCGCGCTTGTATCGCCCTAATGTACCCGAATCTATTTTTGAAGAACCTATTTTCCCCGAAGATTTGGTAAATCACCAAGAGTTAGCCGATGCTTTTGAACCTAAAAAAGAAGAAAAACCTAAAACTGATACCGACAATATCTCTCAATGGTTAGAAAACATCTCCGATGACCATACCGAAGTATCTTATAAAGACGACAAGGTAGCCGAAAAGTTCAAACTCATTGATAAGTTTTTGGAAAACAATCCTAAGATTGAAGCCTCCAAAGACTATGTATCCAACGTAAATTTAGCCGATGATGTAAACTCAGACCCTAAACAATTAATGACCGAAACATTGGCACAAGTATATGTAAATCAGCGCAAATTTAAGCAAGCTATACAAGCGTATGAAATATTAATTTTGAAAAATCCAGAAAAAAGTGCTTACTTTGCAGCCCAAATAGAAAATATCAAAAAACTACAACAAAATAATTTATTTTAATTTATAGAGAAATGACTACATTCAACATCTTTTTAGTGCTTATCGTGGTAGTATGTTTGCTACTCGCTTTAGTAATTATGGTACAAAATCCTAAAGGAGGCGGACTCTCTTCTACTTTCGGTGGCAATACACAAGTAGTAGGTGGTGTGAAAAAAACAGGCGACTTCCTCGAACGCAGTACTTGGACGTTTGCTACTGCTTTAGGAGTGCTTATTCTTATCGCCAACACCTTACTACAAAGCAATACCGGTGTAAATGCCGATTCTAAACTGCTCGATGGCAATACACCTGCTGCCCCTATAGAAAACCCTCTTAACCAACAAGCACCTGCCAACAATGCTACCCAAATGCCTGCTACTCCTGCCACATCTTCTAATACAGGTAACTAAACTGACAAAAAGTCAGTTTTTACAGATTGGCATACTTTCTGAAATATCCTCTTCGATTTTTTATAAAAGGAATTAAAATACTTGAATGAAAAGGTTAGATAACATCCCCACATCCCCCTTTTCGAAGGGGGCGCGGGGGATGTAATTTCCTAACACCTAATTCCTTTTTTCTAAGCAAACAAATAACTAAAAACTAAACAAATAATGGCAAAATTGAATATTAAACCTTTAGCTGATAGAGTAGTGATTGAGCCCGCAGTGGCCGAAACTACTACCGCATCAGGTATTATCATCCCTGATACTGCAAAAGAAAAACCTCAAAAAGGTACGGTTGTAGCCGTTGGAGCAGGTACTAAAGATAACCCTGTAACCCTAAAAGTAGGCGATACAGTACTCTATGGCAAATATGCCGGTACTGAACTAAAATTAGAAGGTAAAGACTACCTTATTATGCGTGAAAACGACGTATTAGCAGTTATCTAAACATAAAAACTAAAAACTAAAGAAATGGCAAAAGATATTAAATTTGATATAGACGCCCGCGAAGGTTTAAAACGTGGCGTTGATGCATTAGCAAATGCAGTAAAAGTAACATTAGGCCCTCGTGGTCGTAATGTAATTATTAGCAAATCATTTGGTTCACCACAAGTAACCAAAGACGGGGTAACCGTTGCTAAGGAAATAGAACTAGAAGACGCTCTCGAAAATATGGGCGCTCAAATGGTGAAAGAAGTAGCTTCTAAAACCAATGACCTCGCAGGCGATGGTACCACTACCGCTACTGTATTAGCACAAGCTATCGTAAAAGAAGGTCTTAAAAACGTAGCTTCTGGTGCTAACCCAATGGATTTAAAACGTGGTATTGATAAAGCCGTAGCAAAAATCGTAGAACACTTGGCTAAACAAGCTAAAGAAGTAGGCTCTTCTTCTGAAAAAATCAAACAAGTAGCCTCTATCTCTGCTAACAACGACGATACTATTGGCGAACTTATCGCTCAAGCATTCGAGAAAGTAGGTAAAGAAGGGGTTATCACCGTAGAAGAAGCAAAAGGTACAGATACTTACGTAGATGTAGTAGAAGGTATGCAGTTCGACCGCGGTTACCTTTCTCCTTACTTCGTAACCGATTCTGAAAAGATGGTTGCAGAACTCGACCACCCTTATATCTTGTTGTACGACAAGAAAATCTCTACTATGAAGGACTTGCTTCCTGTATTAGAGCCTGTAGCTCAATCTGGCAAACCTCTTTTGATTATCGCTGAAGATATCGATGGTGAAGCATTAGCTACCTTAGTAGTAAACAAATTGCGCGGTACCCTTCGCATCGCTGCTGTAAAAGCTCCTGGTTTTGGTGACCGTCGTAAAGCAATGCTCGAAGATATCGCTATCCTTACTGGTGGTACTGTAATTGCCGAAGAAAGAGGCTTTACCCTTGAAAACGCTACTATCGATATGCTTGGTACTGCCGAAAGAGTAAGTATCGACAAAGATAACACCACTATTGTAAATGGTGCTGGAAAATCTGATAATATCAAAGCGCGTGTAGCACAAATCAAAGCACAAATCGAAAACACCTCTTCTGATTATGACCGTGAAAAACTACAAGAGCGTTTAGCTAAACTCTCTGGTGGGGTAGCAGTGCTTTACATAGGTGCTGCTTCGGAAGTGGAAATGAAAGAGAAAAAAGACCGTGTAGATGATGCCCTTCACGCTACTCGTGCAGCTGTTGAAGAAGGTATCGTAGCAGGAGGTGGTATAGCGCTTATTCGTGCTAAAAATGTTTTAGGAAAACTAAAACCTCTCAATGCCGACGAAGAAACAGGTATTAAAATTATCCTCAAAGCATTGGAAGCTCCTTTGCGCACTATCGTAGAAAACGCAGGTGTTGAAGGTTCTGTAATCGTAGCTCGTGTACTCGAGGCTTCAAGAGATGCTTACGGATACAATGCCAAAACAGGTACTTATACCGATATGTTTAAAGCAGGTATCATCGACCCTAAAAAGGTAACCCGTGTAGCCCTTGAAAATGCTGCCTCAGTAGCTGGTATGATTCTCACTACCGAATGTGCTTTGGTAGACATCAAAGACGATAAAGCAGCTGCAATGCCTCCAATGGGTGGTGGAATGCCAGGAATGATGTAATCGTAAATTCATAGCATTATTATCATATTTTATTAACACGAAAATCAGGGAGAGTTTACAATGAAACTCTCCCTGATTTTTTACACCCAAAAACTATATTAACTCTTTGAAATGTGAAAGAAATGTAAATGATTTGTAAATAAAACGTTAAAAAACAGGGTGAAAATGCGAAAAGCATATATTTTATTACTAAAAATGATTGTACAAATAAAAAAAAGTCGTATATTTGCCCCGAATTTTAAAACACAAGTAATAAACATTTTTTTATATGAAAAAAACCTTATTAAGTATTGCAGCTGTCGTTGCAGTGATAACAAGTGCTAACGCACAAGATATGCTAAGTAAGAGCAAATTTTTTGACAATTGGCAAGTAGGTGTTAAAGCTGGAGGTTTCTCTTATACTCAGCGTGAAGCTTTCTTTAAAAACACCCGTGCCACTTTTGGAGCTGAGATTGGTAAACAAATCTCTCCTGCTTTCCGTTTAGGCGTTGAAGGTATGGCGTATGTTCGTCCAGTAGACCTTGACAATGATGTAGATGCAGGTAACTTTATAGACAATACCAATGTAAGCTTGGTAGGTACTGTAAACTTGAGCAACCTTATTGCTGGTTACAAAGGAACTCCTCGTTTCTTCGAAGTAGAAGGTTTTGCAGGAATTGGTTGGTTCCACAGATATGTACAAGACATCGCTCCTAACTATAGAGAAAACTACAGAAGCAACAGTATGTCTGCTCAGTTTGGTTCTAACTTATTGTTCAATTTAGGCGAAAGCAAAGCGTGGGGAGTTAAATTAAGTCCTGCTATTGTTTATGCAGTAGATACACCTACTGAGAAAAGTTCAGTAAACAGCTTAAACAGCTTGAACTCTTTCATTCAAGCTACTGTTGGTGTGGTTTACCGTTTCAAAGGAAGCAATGGTGCTCACCACTTCACTACAGCTACTCAAAATCCTGACAATAGCGCAGAATTGGGTAGACTTCGTGATGAGTTGAACAGCAAAAATAAAGAATTGTCTGACTGCCAAAGACAAGTTAATAAATTGCAAGATGACTTAGAAGCAGCTCGCAACAAGAAACCAGAAGTAGTAGAAAAAGTAGTTACTAAAAACAAGAAAACTTTGGAATCAGTAGTTACTTTCCGTGTAGCTAAAAGTACTATCGATGCATCTCAATTGCCTAACGTAGAACGTATCGCTTCTTACCTTAACAAATATAGGAATGCTAAAGTTAGTATCAAAGGTTATGCTTCACCAGAAGGAAACTTAGAAAAGAACAAACAATTAGCTACCGCTCGTGCTGAAGCTGTTAAAAATCTTTTAGTTAAACGTTACAAAATCTCAGCTGATAGAATCCAAGCTGAAGGTAATGGTATCGGTGATATGTTCAGTGAACCAGATTGGAACCGTGTAAGTATCGCTAATATCGTAGAGTAATCAAATACCCTACAAAATAAGAACTTACAAATAAAAATTAAGGAAAAAGGCTATCCTAATTAGGATAGCCTTTTTTATTTTCTATTACGTGAGTTTGACTCAAATTAAAAGAGGCAAGGTCAATGCTGAAAAAATGTTAATCTCTTTTAAAACCCCGCAATTTTTTTAAAGTTTAGAAAGTAGAATACTCGACAGTCTTTTTTAGTATGAAAAACGTTAAAACATTATTTATCAGTAAAATATTAGAAAGAGCTTTGTTATCTTTTAATTGAAGTTTAACCGAAGGTAGAGCGAAGCTAAGGCGAACCTAAGACGAATCTAAGACGAAGGAAAGGTGTTAGAATATTGGATATCAATAGGTAAAAAGCCCTTATAACTTTATTGAAGAAAAAGTGTTAAAATAGCGTTTTTAACATATAAAAAGCAATGTTACTACTTTCTTTTTACGGTGAGCTCGGTATAATAAAACATCAAATAATTAAAAAAATCCCATAGATTGTACAGATTTCACAAATCTACGAGGTCTGTAGGGCGGATTTAGTAGCTAAAGAAATGAGACTTGTACGGATTGCGACACAAAAGGAATATCAATTTTACCAAAGTTTAAAACTTTGGCAAAGTATTGGACGCAAAAACGACCCAAAAATAATGTCTAGTAATAAAAAATAAAAAGGCTGTCTGCTAAAAAGCAGACAGCCTTTTTTTGTGATAGCACAACAGGCTTTTAATATTCGCCAGTAGGCTCTACAAATATCTCTTCTTTTTCTTTATGACCACTTATACTCTCTTGTATCGCTTGGAAGAATACAAAGAATACCGGAATCACAACAAGTCCGAAAAAAGTACCAATAAGCTGACCAATAGCAGCTCCCGTAGCTACTGAACGGTTTCCTGCTGCTCCTACGCCTGAAGCAAATACTAATGGCATCAGACCAACGATGAAGGCAAAGGAAGTCATCAAAATCGGACGCAAACGCGCCATTGCGGCATTGATAGCTGCTTTAGAGAGGCTTTCTCCCATACGACGGCGTTGCACAGCAAATTCTACAATCAAAATCGCGTTTTTAGCTAAGAGTCCCATCAGCATAATGAGAGAGATTTGGAAATAGATATTATTCTCCAACCCAAAAAACCATTGTCCTAAATACGCTCCAAAGATACCAAAAGGCAATGAGAAGAGCACTGATAGAGGCAATAGGTAACTCTCGTACTGTGCCGAGAGAATAAAATAGGTAAACACCAAACTGAGCAAGAAGATGAGAATGGTTTGTGAACCGGCATTCTGCTCTTCACGCGTTAAGCCCGTATAGTCGATTCCATAATTATTATTGAGGGTTTGGGCAGCCACCTCTTGCACCGCAGTAAGGGCATCACCTGTACTATAAGGAGGGTTGTTCTGAGCCGAAATAGACACCGAGGTAAAGAGGTTATAACGACTGAGCGATTGCGGACCGAAAGTACGTGTAAGAGTTACAAACTCGGTAATAGGAGCCATTGTTCCACTACCTGTTTTCACGAATAAGCTATTGAGGCTATTGAGGTCTTTACGCGCTTCGGGCAACGATTGTACCATTACACGGTATTGCTTTCCATAAAGGGTAAAGTCGGTTGCGTAGAAGCCTCCTATATAATTCTGTAAGGTCGATAGAATAGTACTCACTGTAATACCTGACTGCATAGCGCGTTCTACATTAATATCCATTTGGTATTGTGGATAGTTCACATTGAAAGAGGTTTGGGCAAACTGTATCTCGGGACGTTGCATCAGGGCACCCAAGAACTCTTGTGCATTCTTGTTCACCTCACTGATATCACTTCCGGATTTGTCCAAGAGAACAAACGACACCCCACCTCCTACACCAAAACCAGGCACGGAAGGAGGTTGGAAGAAAATCACATTGGCATCTTTAATATTGGCTACTGCACGAAAAGCATTGTTGATAATTGATTTAATGTCTTGACCGGGGAGTTTAGAACGCTCCTCAAAAGGTTTCAGCTTGAAGAAACCCATACCATTATTACTACCTTCGCCTGAAATCATACCGCGACCAGTAACAAAGGTAACATTTTCAACCCCTGGTATATTGGAAAGACTTTCGTTTACCTCACGCATAATATTGGCAACGCGTTCCATAGAAGCCCCAGGAATCATCGATACATCCATCATCACAAACCCTTGGTCTTCACTGGGCACAAACCCCGATTTCATACTTTTATTGGCAAAATAGATACCACCTCCAGCCATAAGTAAGAGCAATAAGGTTACCCATTTATGACGAAGGAAGAAGGTAAAGGTTTGACCATATTTACGTGTAGCGGCATTGAAAGCTATATTAAATTTGTGGAAGAACTTGCCAAACCACGACTTTTCTTCATATTCTTTATTGCCGTGAGGTTTAAGAAAGAGCGAGCAAAGCACGGGACTGAGGGTAAGCGCATTGATAGCTGAAATCACGATGGCTACAATCAGAGTTACCCCAAACTGTTTGTAGAACACACCTGTAGTACCTCCCATAAAGGTTACCGGAACGAATACTGCTGCCATCACAAGGGTGATAGAGATAATCGCCCCTGTAATCTCGTTCATAGCTGAAATTGTAGCGGGTTTAGCTTTCTCGTGAGTTTGCTCCATTTTGGCGTGCACCGCCTCGACGACGACTATCGCATCGTCCACCACTATACCAATAGCTAATACCAAGGCAAAGAGGGTAAGCATATTGACAGAATAGCCAAAGAGATTCAAGAAGAAGAAAGTACCCACGATAGACACTGGTACCGCAATAGCAGGGATGAGTGTAGAACGGAAGTCTTGCAAGAAGATATACACTACCAAGAACACCAACAAGAAAGCCTCTAAAAGGGTAGACACCACCTTAGAAATGGCAGCATCTAAGAAAGTGTTGGCGTTGTAGTTGATAGTATAAGTAATCCCTTCGGGCAAAGAAGGCTTCAACTCGTCTAAGAGTTTTTCAATATTTTGGATAATCTCGTGAGCGTTAGAGCCTGGTGTTTGCGAGATACCCATTGCCACAGCAGGACGACCTTTGCTTTCAGAAAATCCTGTATATCCGAGCGCGTCGAGTTCTACCTTAGCTACATCTTTAAGACGAAGAATACGCCCTCCATCTAACGCTTTGAGCACTATATTTTCATATTCCGATACTTGGGTGTATTTTCCCTTGTACTTAATCACATATTCATAGCTACTTCCGCTGTTTTGCCCCAAAGTACCCGCAGCCGCTTCTCTACTCTGAACTGAAATTGCAGCAGTTACCTCGGTAGGATTAAGCCCATAGGCTTGGAGTTTTTGCGGATCTAACCAAATGCGCATAGAATAGGTTTTACCCCCAAAAGCACTGGCATCCCCTACCCCACTGATACGTTTAATTGCAGGAATCACATTGATGCTTAAGTAATTTTGTAGAAATACATCGTCTAACTCTTTATTCTCAGAGAAGAAGGTGAGAAACATCAGGTTACCAGAACTCTGTTTGCGTACCGTTACCCCCGATTGGGTTACCTCAGATGGCAAAATAGAGTTGGCACGCGACACCGCATTTTGCACGTTTACCGCCGCGATATCCCCATTGGTACCCTGTTTAAAATACACAGTAATATTTGCTGAACCACTATTAGAAGCCGATGAGGTAATATAATCCATATTTTCCACCCCATTGATTTGTTCTTCCAGCGGAATCACCACCGCTTTAAGCACTGTTTCGGCGTTGGCACCTGCATAGTTAGCCGATACCTGTACCGTTACAGGGGCGATATCAGGATATTGAGAGATAGGCAAAGAGATAATCCCCAATATCCCTAAAATCACTATTAAGATAGAGACAACCGTTGATAGTACGGGTCTGTTAATAAAGTTTTTTATCATAAGTTAGATGTTATACTTGAATTAAAATTCTTGTTTAGTAGGACGCAAAGTAATCTCATTGATAGCTACGTCCTCGACCTGCCGCCACCTTCAAACCCGCTACTGGCTCCTGTAATAATCACGACTTTATCTTTGATGTTTTCTTTCATAATTACCAATTTATTAAATATTAAAATACAGAAAAGGAAGTGCTTTTATAGTAAAAAACACTTCCTCTTTGAGGGTGTTACCTTATTTCTATACAAAGGTAAGACAAAAAAGTTGCGTGAGAATGAGGTTCGATGTTAATCTTTTCTTAAAGTTTAAAAAGATAATACAGAGGTAAGTAGTGCTTATTTTTCTTCTTGTATTATGTCTTTGTACTCTGCCCAAAAGGCTTCAAACTGTAACATCGATTGATAGAGGAACTCCATCGCTGATTGCCAAGTAGCTTTGTTGTGAATAGTTACGTTTGGCAGTTCTACATACACACAGCTGATTTCTTTACCGTTGTCTAAGAGAAAGTGCTCTTCGAAAACAAGGTCAGGGAGATATTCTTCTTGCAAAAGGGTTTTCAGCGACAGCAATTTGTTGTAGTACAAACTACGTGTTGTCTCGTCAGGGTCTTCCACAGCGAGGAGCACCCGTGCTTTACGGGTGTCGAATGAAAACTTAAAGCTGAAATCCTTTATCTTGGTATTGTAAAGCGTCCATTTCCGAGGGAAGGATTTGCCAAAGGAAATCCAGAAGTCTTCGCGTAGTTTTTTTGCTTCAGCTTTGCTGTACAAGGGGTTAAGGTATGAATTGGATATTTGCTAAAAATGTATGACCTCTATCATCTATTTTTTTAAACAAAGTAAATTTATAGAATGTGGAGCCGTCCTTTTCAAGCACTCCAAATTCATTATTTTTTAAATCATAAGCTACGAATGTATTCGGGGTAAGAGTCGGTTTGATTTTATAACGCAATTCATTAGTCTTCTTATCATACAATTCGTATGAGAAATCTACTTTTTTAGCATATAAAAATTCTATATAGGGGTCTTCTTCTATTATTTGAGTATTGCTTTTTGTTATAGTAGTAGGTTGTGCAGGAGTAAGCGTTGCCATTGCCGTTTGAGTAGTAACAGGTGCTTTGTATTCCGACTTAAAAGTTGCTAAAGCATTCCCTTCAAAGGCATTGCGTAAGGCTTCTTGATACGACTTCTTAAACTCCTTTTCACGACTTTTACCTATCTCGGAAGTGAAAACGGTTTTATTAGCACAATCAGTGAGGATAAATTGCACCTTAGAGGTCATCATATTCGATTGGTTTTTCACGTCGGCTCTCAAAGCATCGCAGGGGTTTTGGAGCAGTTCAGCGGGGGCTTCGCTCTCCATATATGCTTTAAAACCTTGTTTTTCTAGTAAAAACTTCGTAAGTGCATTCAGCTGGTACTGATTATCTTCCTTTTGGAAAGTATAACGGTTAGGCACAATCACAGTTTGTGCAACAAGAGTCAGTGGTAGTAATGCTACTAAAAATAATATCTTTTTCATTGGTTTCTAATATTTATTCATATTCATTATTCTTCATTCGAGCTTCAAGTTCGGCTTGAAACTCTTCTATCACGGGTTTCATAGTGCTTTCAGGGAGGTCGGAGATACGAATGTACATCAATCCATCTACAGAGTTGTTGAAAAGTGGGTCGACATTGAAGGCAATGACTTTGGCGTTTTGCTTGATGTACTTTTTAATGAGCACCGGCAAACGCAAGTTTCCTGGTTCGAGTTCGTCGATGAGTTTGTCGAACTTATTGAGGTCGGCTTTGGTTTCGTCGAAAATAAAATCTTTATCCTCGTCTTTGAGTTTTACTTTGAACTCTTTTTTAGGACGTACATACTGTGCAATATAAGGGTCATAGAAGTTCGACTTCATAAACTCTATCATCAGCGATTTAGAAAAGTCAGAGAACTGGTTACTAATACTCACACTTCCCAACAAATATGAGTGTTCCGGATAACGCAAAGTGGTGTGAGCAATCCCTTTCCACAGCAAAAACAGTGGCATAGGTTTCTGCTGATATTCTGAAATGATAAAGGCACGCCCCATCTCGATGGTTTTACTCATCATATCGTATAATTCGGGCTCAAAACGAAACAAATCGTGGGTATAAAAGCCTTCGATGCCATATTTAGGAAATATTTCAGCCCCTAAGCCCATACGGTAAGCTCCTACTATCTTCTTAGCTTCGTTATCCCAAAGGAAAAGATGATGATAATAGAGGTCAAACTTATCTAAGTCAGACGAGGCGTTAGTCCCCTCCCCTACTTCGCGGAAGGTAATTTCACGTAAGCGTCCTATTTCCTTCATTATATTAGGAATCTCTTGATAAGGTGCTAAGAATACCTCGTAGTTGTTGTTTTTGAGCAGTCGGTAATCTTTTTTAGTGATGTTATCAACTTCCTTCTCTATGAGGTCTTGTTTGATAGGCGCTTCTATCTGTTGAGGATTGCTACCGCTCTTGCTTGATTTCAACACGTTAGTGAGTGGTAAAAACTTCTTATCTTGCTCTAAAGCATTGGCTAATATATATGTTTTCTTACGTAAAAATTCGGTAAAATCTTCCAAATCGGTATGCTCATCTTGCATAGCTACCGAAATAGGCTTACCTATGCGTATATAAATAGTGCGTTCTTTCTGTGTAAGCAATTCTGAGGGCAATTTAGCCGTGCGCAACGTATCACTGATACTCGCCAAGAAGTAAAACAACTTACTGTTTTTGGCGTGAAAATAGATAGGCACAATAGGCACTTTCACTTTCTTAGCAAGTTTCATAGCTGCCTCTTCCCAAGGCTTATCCACCATCAGTTGCCCCTCTTTGGTTACCGATACCTCCCCCGCAGGGAAAAGACCTAAGGGTTTACCCTCTTTGAGGTGTGCAATGGTATGCTTAAAACCCACCACGCTAGATTTCGCATCTTTGCGGTCTTCAAAGGGGTTTACCGGCAATACATAAGGCGCTAAAGGCTCAATACGTTGCAAGAGAAAATTCGCCATAATCTTGAAATCAGGACGTTTTTCTAAGAGTAGTTTGAGAAGCAGAATGCCATCAATTCCCCCCAGTGGGTGGTTAGAAATGGTGATAAAAGCCCCTTCTTTGGGGATATTCTTAAAATCCTCTTCGGGTATTTCGAACTTTATTTCAAACTCATCTAACAGTTTGTTGAGGAAGTCTAACCCTTCAAAGTGTTTATTTCGGTTGTAAATAGCATTGAGCTTGGAGATACGGAGCAACTTCATCAGTGCCCATCCTCCAAAAGTACCCAAGAAGCCAAGTTTATCAATATTAATCGCTTTGGCTACTTCTTTGGCACTTACCAATCCTTTATCTTTTTGCTTTCTCATTCTTCTTTAAAGTCTTATGATTGTTTCCCTCTTTGCAGTTGTTTCATTCTTTTCAAGCGTGTCATCACCTCATCGCGATACAAGGCTCTGGTAGCCACTTTGCCTACGGTAAGACCTTGTACTAAAATGGAAAACAATACTACAATATAAGTAATTTGCAACAGTGTTTCTTTAAATCCTCCTTTATCAGCAGGGATAGAGAGTACCAAGGCGATGGATACTCCCCCGCGAATACCCCCCCACACCATTGTGATGAGCGAGCCACGCGAATAGGTAGCTACCTTGCGTAATATCGTTTTGGCAGGAATATAGATTGCCAGTGCACGCCCCAAGAGGCATACGAGAATAGCTACCCCACCTAAAAGGAACTGCTCTGTTAGATTGTCTATCAGTAGCATCTCAAATCCTATGAATAGGAACAAGATAGCATTCATAATCTCGTCTATGATTGCCCAAAACTTTTCAAGGTAATCTTTATTCTCTGCACTGCTGGCTTTCTTGCCTACATTTCCTACAAAAAGTCCTGCAATTACCATTGCCAGAGGCGAAGAAACGTGAGAAGCTTTGGTGATAAGAAAACCACCCATTACCACTGCCAAAGTGACAAGCACACTCACGTGATAGTCATCGGCTTTTTTCATCATTTGAGAAGCTATCCATCCCAAGAGCACTCCGAGGAAAATGCCTCCTCCTGCTTCCAAGAGAAAGAGCTTAGTAATAGCAAAGAACGAAGGCTCAAAAGTGCTATTAGTAGCCAATTTCAGCACTACGGCAAACATTACTACCGCTACCCCATCGTTAAAAAGCGATTCACCCGTAATCTTAGTTTCAATACGTTTAGGTACTTTCACTTGTTTGAGTACTCCCAACACCACAATAGGGTCAGTTGGGGAAATAAGCGTACCAAAAAGCAGACAATAAATGTAAGGAATATGGATATCTACCAAAGGAGCAATGTAGTACAGCAAGACTGATATAAAGAAAGCCGAAAGTACTACACTGATAGTTGCATAAGTAAAAATGGAGATTTTGTAGTTTTTAAGGTCGTTGATATTAATGTGGAGAGCTCCTGCAAAGAGAAGGAAGTTCAACATTGCTCCCATCAGTATTTCGGTGAAGTCAAAGCCTTCTAAAAGCGATTCAAGACGGTGTGCAAGCCCTGTAAATATTTCTCCTCCGAAAAGACGTACGCCTACCGATACCATCATAGCAATCACCATAATACCTATGGTCATAGGCAGTTTTATGTAGCGAACATTCACGTACGAAAACAAGGCTGCTAAGACGATAATTACTGAAAAAGCGTAGTATAACTCCATTAGTACTATTTTATTTTCGGCAAAGGTACAAATAATTTGCTAATTTGCAAATCTGCTAATTTGCTAATTGCTTTTGAAGTCTTTTCTGTCGTTGTTCTACAAGGTCTGAGAAGTTATATAGTAAAGCTGGGGTTTGGTATTCTAATTCACCACTATTGATAGCCCGCAAGATAATTTCCTCTATCCAATAGTCCTCTTCTACATTCATAGGGTCATAGCCTTTTTTTAGAGAAAGGTCGTACAGCCACGCGGTTTTGTTATACCAATAAGCATTCCAACCATTGCGCAGGTCTTTTACCAATTCGTAAGCCGTTTTTCCAGTTTGGCGGTGAATGAGTTTAATGAGAATACGCCCTTGCGAGCGGGAAAGTTTTTTGAGTTCGTCGGTGAAGTGGTCTTCAATATAGCGTTGGGTGCGTTTTACGTACACCTTCTTTTGTCGTTTATTTTGCATAGTATCCATCGTACGTTCCATTGTATAGAGCCGGTCGGCAGCCATTTTGGCATACGGATACACGCGTTTCACCCTACTGCGGAGAAGCAAATAGCGCTTTTGAGCTTCTGCATCTCCAAAGTAATGTTCTTTACCAAAAACACTTACCTCAGCAAGCCGAATAGTATCTCCTGAATAAAATTGCTGGTCAAAAATATAAATAGTATCACGCTTCTGCGAGAAAGAAGTAAAAGGTAAAAAGTAAAAGACAAAAACAGTGATAGCTGGGTAAGTGAATAAAAGGTAATGTTGTATAGATGCAATGATGTATTTCATTCTGATTTTCTTTATTTATTTTTAAAATCTAACGACTTTAACAACATTTGCATTGCAAAAATTGTTCCAACCTTTTACGTTTCACTTTTCTCTTTTCACTTCCCTAACACCGCCATTTTTATTGCTGTAATAGCCGCCTCCACGCCTTTATTACCGAGCTTACCACCACTGCGGTCAAGCGACTGCTGGAAGGTATTATCAGTGAGGACGCAGAAGATAACAGGTACTTCACTTTGTTCCGCATTGAGCTGGGCAATACCTTGGGTAACACCCTGGCACACGAAATCGAAATGACGAGTCTCTCCTTGTATCACACAGCCTATTACAATAATAGCGTCTACCTCGTTAGTATCGAGCATCCGCTTGGCTGCGTGCACTAATTCAAAGCTCCCTGGTACTTCCCATAGGAGTATATTGTCATCAATAGCACCACAATCTTTAAGGGTTTCGATGGCACCATTGCGCATTCCGTAAGTTATCTGCTCATTCCACTGAGAAGTAATAATCCCAAAGCGAAGAGATTCCGCATTTGGGATTATTTTTTTATCGTATTGTGATAAGTTTTTGTTTTCTGTTGCCATTAATTATTGACTAATTTTCCCTATAAGGATATCGATAGTACGTGCTTCTTCTGAGGTAGGGTACTCGTCTTTGATGCGCTCATAATATTTCAAGGCATCGTCTTTTTTACCTTGCAAAGAAGCTACTATTCCTGCTTTTTTCAGGTATAATGGAGTTACGAAGTCATTTTTGCTATGTTCAAAGGCTTTGATATAATATTTCAATGCCTCAGCGTTATTTTTCTGTTGAAGGTAAGCATCACCTATATTTCCGTAAGCCAAAGCTCCGAAAATATCATCGGTAGAGTCAAACTCTTTGAGGTGATTTATTGCGTTGTTATAGTCACGCAAACGCATATAAGCCATACCCATACCGTATTCAGCGAGGTTAGCAGCTTTGGTACCGCTGTAGTTTTCGGCAATTTGCTTAAATCCATATTTTCCTTTTCCACCGTTGATAGCCACTTTAAAGAGGGAATCCTGCGCTCTAGCATCAGTAGCTTCCATCGCTTCATCAAAGAACTGTTGTGCAAAGAAAAGCTCATTAGCAGCATTCTTTTCTCTAGGGGCTTTCACAAACTGTTGGTAAAGCAAATAACCCAAGCCTATCACAGCTACGGCTATGAGAGTTCCAATAATAATCTTCTGATTGCGTTTTACCCAATCTTCGGTGCGAGTAGCGCCTGCATCGAGGGCATCAAACACCTCAGCAGTAGTACTTTCTTTGTGTAATTGAGCCTGTTTTGCTTCGTCTAAATGCTCGGTATCTTTTTGTCTATTAGGTCGGTTGTTGTTCTTTTTGTAAGTTGCCATATATAATTTTCATTAAAGTTCGGCAAAAGTACAACTTTTATTTTAATTAGAAAGCAAAACAGAAAAAATTATTTACTTATCAGTCATTTTTCCCATTTTATCTATTAGTTAATATACGGCGAGTTTTCTCCACATCTCCTCTGTCATTCGTCCCTTGTCATTCCTCATTTCTTCCCCTTTCCATCGCCACACTCCCCCTTTAAAGGGGGTATGTTTTCGTCCCTAATTTCTCCTTTTCCGTCATACTCCCCCTAGTGCCTATGGCCTAAGGCCTAGTACCTTTTCCCTTTCTTTCGCCTCGAAACCCCATTTTTGGCATTTTTGGCATTGTTGTATTAAGCTATTAATCAATTTTTTACACACCCTTTCTATACCAATCGTCCAAGATTCGTATAAGCTTCCTATAAGCTCTCTATAAGCTAACCCCACCCTCCTTACACCCTTTTTTCACCAAAAACCTTCCCTCACCTCTTCCGAATTACTCCGTTTCCTTCCGAATCCTCCAACCCTCCACATTTGCTAATTTTCAAATTTGCTAATCTGCTAATTTTTCCCCGCCCGTCGTGCTACGACTGCCTGTGCGGCTCGCACCTTTGGCAAAGTTAGTTACTGGCATTATTGGCATTATCTGGTATTATTGGCATTATTTAGTATTAATTACTATTATTCTATAATTAAAAAAATCTATAATCCAGTAGCTCTTCTTTGCAAAAAAACTGCTATCTTTGCACCGTAGAATTTTTAAAATAACAAATTATGAGTTTAAATACCTTAGGGCTTGATAAAGCCAAAGTAGAAAAAGAAATCGGCTTGCTAAATGTACTGCTTGCCAATTATCAAACGTATTATCAAAACTTGCGCGGTGTACACTGGAACGTAAAAGGAAAACGCTTCTTTGAACTACACGTGAAGTTCGAAGAACTTTATAATACCGCACAAGAACAAGTCGACGAAATAGCTGAGCGTATTCTTACCCTTGGTGGCGTGCCTTTTCACACTCTCGAAAGCTATGTAAAGCACACTTCTGTTCCCGTAGGCGAAAACATTTTCGACGATGATAAAACCGTACGCCTGATAATCAATACCATTAGCACTTTATTACCTTTGGAAAGAGAACTTTTGAACTTCTCTGACGAAATAGGTGATGAAGGTACTAATTCTTTAATGAGTGACTTTATATCCGGACAAGAGAAAACCGTTTGGATGCTCAAAGCCTACCTCAATGAAGTAATTTAATACTGAATTTTGATTAAACGAGGAAGAGGAATTGACTAAAAATAATCAATTCCTCTTTCTTTTTTTGCCAATTCATAATTAATCCCTACCTTTGCACAACTCATAACTCTTAATTGATAACTCATAACTTTTAACTCATAACTAATGAAATATTTAATCACATCTATCCTATTTATCGCAACCACTATCCTCACCGCTCAACACAAAGCCCCTACCGATTGGGAACTCTCAGGACTCAAAGGAAAAGTGAAAAGTCAGCGCAGTATCCCTTATGAGGTAGTTACCCAAGGAAAAACATTCGTAAAAGGAGCCATCGACCGCGATTTGGATACAGTAGTCAAGATAGGTAACCTCGACAATCTTCAAAAAGATTTCAATCCCAATGGGTATCTCACTCAAATGCGTTTTTTCTTCAAAAACGGTGAGTTGTACAGTCGTATGGAATACTATTACAATCCGCAAGGACAACTGTTTGAAACCCGTTACAATTCCGATAAAACCCTTTATGTCTACAACCCCGAAGGCTATCTTATCAAAGATGCGACCTATTCACCTGGGGGCTTCTTAAAAACGCATTACAACTATCAAGTAGATACCAATGGCAAAGTGCTAAAAGAGGAAACTTATCACGCCAATCAGTTAGAGTCTACCATAGCTTATACTTACAACAAACAAGGCGACCCTGTCGAGATGCGCTACTACGATGCTCAGGGCAATCTGTTGCAAAGGGTAGAAAGCAAGTTCAATAAACAGCATTTAGCCGAACGCAATCGCACTTACGACAAAGATAATAAGTTGGTGAATATTACTACCAAAAAATACAATAGTCAAGGAGATTGTATCAAACTACAAGCAGAAAATAAACTACCTCAAAAACAGAAGAATGTAGCCACTTACGAGTATAAATACGATAATCGAGGTAATTGGATTGCCAAAACGACTTTCATCAACGGTGAACCCCGACAAATTATAGAACGCACCCTCAGTTATTATGAATAACATTCACTTTTTCGGTGTAAGGCATCTGTCGCCTTCGGCAGCCTATCATTTAATTGCCTTCTTAGAGGAAAACAACCCCAAGTGTATTCTCATCGAAGGTCCTGCCGATGCTACCCCTCTGATATCTCAAATAGCGCAAAAAGGGGTAAAACCTCCTATCGCTATGCTGGGCTATACTACCGAATTGCCTATCGAAACAGTGCTTTATCCATTGGCATCTTATTCTCCCGAATATCAAGCAATATGTTGGGGAGTAAAGAAGAAGGTAACACTTCGTTTCATCGATTTGCCTTCGGAGAATATGCTGAAATTGAAGCAGGAGCAACGCACGGAGGAAGAAGCCGAAAAAGCCAAAGAATTTTATCTCTACCATAATACCCTCTACAAGCAAATAGCCGAGGAGGGGGGCGAAACCGACTATGAAGATTATTGGGAACGCCATTTTGAACACAATCTCAATCCTGATGCTTTTGCACCCACACTTGCCTTACAATCGGGTGAAATGCGCCAAATGGTCATAGATAAAGAATATGAAAACGCGCCTTTCGATTTCTCGTATAATCTCATTCGTGAGGCATATATGAAACGTGAGATTGCTAAGGCTTGCACCGAGTTCAAACCCGAAGAAATAGTAGTAATCGTAGGGGCTTACCACTTATCAGGTATCCAAAACAGCCTACCTGCTATAACTGATGACGAGCTCAAAAAGCTCCCCAAAGCTACCTCTCAACTCACCCTGATGCCTTATTCCTATTTGCGTCTCAGCAGTCGTACGGGTTATGGAGCGGGCAATACGGCTCCTTATTACTTTGAGCTGATGTGGCAAGCGATGCACGAAAACACCCTCAATCAGCTCTCAGCTGTCTATCTTACTAAAGTAGCCAAAATCTTGCGTAATCAAGGGCAAAATGCCTCTTCTGCTAGCGTAATTGAAGCGGTGCGTCTTGCTAATGTGCTTTCGGCTATGAAAGGTGGTTCTTACCCTGTGTTGCAAGACCTCCACGATGCAGTAGTTACTTGTTTTGGTGGGGGAGACCTTGCTGTGGTAGCCGAAGCTATCAATAAGGTAGATATCGGTACGGCTATTGGGGCATTACCCGAAGGGGTGAGCCAGACGCCCGTACAAGAGGATATGAACCAAGAGCTGAAACGCTTAAAGCTTACCAACTACAAATCGGCGGTAGCGCAAGACCTCACCCTCGACCTGCGTGAGAACTTAAAAGTAAAAACCAAAGAAGCTGCTTTTATAGACCTAAATCGCTCTACATTCCTCCATCGCTTGGAAGTGTTGGGCATTCACTTTGCCACTCAGCAGCACGTACAGCAGGATAAAGCCTCGTGGGCAGAGAAATGGGTGTTACAGTGGAGTCCTGAGGTCGAAATAGAAATTGTAGAAGCTAACCTTAAAGGTGAAACGCTTGAAATAGCCACAGCTTTTGTACTCAAAGAACAGCTCAACGAAAGCACCGACCTTTCAGTAGTAGCTAAAATCATTAGGCAGGCTTGCGAATGTCAGCTTACGCATATTTTTAGCAATGCGCTCAGCACCTTGCAACGCCTTTTGGTAGATAGTAATAGTTTTGCCGAAACTGCTTTTGCTGCACACGAGCTCTCGGTACTTATACAGTACGGTGATTTGCGTCAGTTCAATCTCGAACCGCTGAAACCTATCTTGCAACAGCTTTTCCTCCGTGCTTCGTTATTACTGATAGATGCTTCATCTTGTGATGACAAAGCCTCTAAACAAATTGTAGAAGCTATCAATACTATGGAGTTCATAGCCGAACAGCAATACGAATTGGTAGATACCGAAACGTGGCAAAAAGAACTTACCCACCTTGCGTGGCGTGACGATGTGAACACCAAACTTTCGGGGGTAGCCTTTGCTATATTGTTAGAGCACAATTTAGCTACTGAAGAACAATGTGGAAAAGAAGTGTCACGCCGTCTTTCAGCAGGTGTCCCCGCCGATTTAGGAGCTTCGTGGTTTGAAGGCTTTTCAGGAAGAAATAGATACGCATTGTTATCGCGTACGATTATATGGCAAGAGTTAGACAACTATGTACGCCAATTAGATGAAGAACAATTTATGCGCTCGGTAGTGTTCTTGCGCCGTGCTTTTTCTGATTTTGAGCCTAACCAAAAGAACAGTATCGCCGAACTTTTAGGAGACCTTTGGGGTACTGGTAAAGAAGCTACTGCCGAACTCTTGCAAGAAGTGCTTACGGAAGAAGAGAGTACTAAATTAGACGAACTCAACGACTTTGATTTTGATTTTTAAATATATGAAAGAAGTATTTACCTTATACCGAAAATTGCGTGAGCGACAACTCAAATTGCTCAATAGCTTTACCCCCGAAGAATTAGCAATCATTCCTGCGGGCTTTAAAAACAATATCTTGTGGAATCTCGCTCACTGCGTAGTTACCCAGCAAAATTATTGCTATACCAATAGCGACCTACCTACTTATCTCACCCCTGAGTTTGTAGAGCGTTATCGCAAAGGTACAATTCCCGATGGACATATCCCTACTTCTGCCGAGATAGAGGAACTAAAAGAGCTTCTCATCAGCACTGTAAATTGGCTCGAAACTGATTATCAAAAAGGAATTTTTAAGCACTATAATCATTATGTAACGGGCATAGAGTACGAACTCAATACTATTGAAGAAGCTATTTACTTCAATATTTCACACGAGGGAGTACATTTGGGAAGTGTATTAGCTTTAAAATGTGCAATTACAGGAAGCAAAAAGTAATTGATTATAAATTAAATAGATGAGTAACACGAAAAGCTATTTGATTTCTGATATTGAAGTAAGTTTCTCAATTAGAAAAAAAAGTATTACCTTTGCAATCGCTATCAATAAAATTAGTTTATGAAAAAACGTACCATACTCAACCTACTACTTATTCTTTTTGTGCTCTCTTTCTTTGTAACTCCTTTGGGGTACGAAAGTAAGATATTACTACAGCGTATTTTCGCCGGTTCGGTAGATATTATTCCCGCTGATAAAGCTCGTAAAATAGACTTCGATTGGCAACTGAAAGACCGCAATAATGTGCAGTTTAACTATTCCCAAACCGAAGGTAAGAAACCATCATTTGTATACTTCTTCTCTTCTTGGCGTGAAATCAGCGTAGCCGACCTTTATGCAGTCGAAAAACTCTATGATGCTTATAAGGATAAAGTAGATTTTTACATCATCACCAATGAGCTTCCCGAGCCAGTAGATGAAATGATGCAAAAGCGCAATTTTCATTTCAAAGTTACCTACCTCATTATCGAAGCTCCTAAAAAACCTTTTGACCCCGATAAGATTCCTGCAGGTTACATAGTAGATAAAAACGGTTATGTACGCGCTCAGAAAGACGGTATTGCACGCTGGAATAGCGATGCAGTACATCAGTTGTTAGACAGTCTTACCCAATAGCTTAACTATAGGCAAACTCTATCTCTCAAACAAAATAATTATAAAGATAGTATTTTAGATTCAATTTAAAGTACTATCTTTGCGCTTTGTAAAATCGCATCTCGGTATAAATAAGAGGAGTTTTTACCTCTTATCTCTTACCTCTTATCTAAAAGCAATTATGACTAAATATACAGAAGAAGAACTTAAAGAAGAATTAGAAAACAGCGAATACAAATACGGCTTTTATACAGATATCGAATCAGAAACTTTTCCTAAAGGGCTCAACGAGGAAGTGGTAATAGCCCTTTCTAAAAAGAAAAACGAACCCCAGTGGATGACCGATTGGCGTTTAGAAGCCTTCCGTGCGTGGCAAGCGATGGAAGAGCCTCCTCATTGGGCGAACCTCAAGTTTGAAACTCCCGACTTTCAAGATATTGCTTATTATTCTGCTCCTAAACAGAAACCTAAACTTAACAGCCTTGATGAGGTAGACCCTCAGCTATTGGAAACTTTCCAGAAACTCGGTATCTCTCTTGAAGAACAAAAACGCCTTGCGGGAGTAGAAGATGAAAAACCTGCCGTAGCAATGGACGTAGTAATGGACTCCGTTTCAGTAGCAACTACTTTTCAAAAAACATTGGCAGAACGAGGCATTATCTTCTGTTCTATCTCCGAAGCGATACAAAAACACCCTGATTTAGTGCGTAAGTACCTTGGTATTGTGGTACCTAAAACCGATAATTTCTACGCAGCTCTTAACTCAGCGGTCTTTTCTGATGGGTCTTTTTGTTATGTACCCAAAGGGGTGCGTTGCCCTATGGAGCTTTCTACTTATTTCCGTATCAATCAAGCAGGAACAGGACAGTTTGAGCGAACCCTCCTCATTGTTGATGAAGGCGCTTACGTCTCTTACCTCGAAGGTTGTACGGCGCCCAAACGCGACGAAAACCAATTGCACGCCACAGTGGTAGAACTCATCGCAATGGAGGGAGGCGAAATTAAATACTCTACCGTTCAAAACTGGTTTCCTGGTGATAAAGACGGTAAGGGCGGTGTATATAACTTCGTAACCAAGCGCGCTTTGGCTGAGAAAAATGCCAAAATATCGTGGACACAAGTAGAAACAGGCTCTGCTATTACTTGGAAATACCCTTCAGTAGTGCTCAAAGGGGATAATTCTATAGGCGAATTTTACTCAATTGCGGTTACTAACCACTTTCAGCAAGCTGATACAGGTACTAAGATGATACACTTAGGCAATAACACCAAATCTACGATTATCTCTAAGGGTATTTCGGCGGGAAAATCACAAAACAGCTACCGCGGATTGGTGAAAGTAGTGCCTAATGCTAAAAATGCACGCAATTTCTCTCAATGCGACTCCCTATTGATGGGTAACCTCTGTGGAGCGCATACATTTCCTTATATAGAAGCCAAAAATCCTACTGCTCAAATAGAACACGAAGCTACTACCTCTAAGATTGGTGAAGACCAGATTTTCTATTGCAATCAGCGGGGTATTGATACCGAGAAAGCGATTTCACTCATCGTAAATGGTTTTGGCAAGGAAGTGCTTAACAAGCTCCCTATGGAGTTCGCTGTTGAAGCTCAAAAACTCTTAGAGATTTCGCTAGAAGGAAGTGTAGGCTAATGACGAATTACGAATGACGATGGTATACTAAAAATTGCATTTGCTTCATAAAATAAATCACTAAACATTAATCATTAAACATTAAAAATATGATTCTCGCTCCTTCATTATTAGCTGCCGATTTCGGCAACCTGCAACAAGCCGTGGAAATGGTAAACGCCAGCGAAGCTGATTGGTTTCATATCGATATTATGGACGGTGTTTTTGTGCCTAATATCTCTTATGGTATGCCCATACTCTCAGTGATTCACAAACACGCTACTAAGCCGTTAGATGTTCACTTGATGATTATTGACCCCGACCGCTATATTAGCACTTTTGCTAAGCTCGGTAGTGATATTCTTACTGTGCATTACGAGGCGTGTACGCACTTGCATCGCACTATACAAGCAATTAAAGCAGAGGGAATGAAAGCAGGGGTAGCCCTCAATCCGCATACGCCTGTCGCTTTGTTGGAAGATGTTATTCAAGATATAGATGTACTCTTGCTGATGAGTGTGAACCCTGGATTCGGAGGACAGTCATTTATTGAAAATACTTATAAGAAAGTGCGTCAAGCTAAAGCACTTATTGAACAAGTAGAGGCACACGCACTTATAGAAATAGATGGTGGAGTGAGTTTAAAGAATGCTAAAGCACTTGTAGAGGCAGGTGCTGATGCCTTAGTAGCAGGCAGTTTTATCTTCAATGCTACTAACCCTACCCAAACGATTGCGGAATTAAAAAAAACAGTATTATAAGAATACTTATTTTATGATACAAAATAGGCTATCAAGAAAGAAATCTTATCTTTTTGATAGCCTATTATTATTGTATTATTTCTTTTTAGAAGGGGCTTTTTTAGCTTTAGGCTCTTTCTCGGTGAGCAGGGTAAGAGCTTGTTCTTTGGTCAAAGTTGCTATATCGGTGTCTTTGGGGAGTTCTACTTTGGTTTTACCTTTGAGGAGGGTAAAACGTCCCCAGCGAGCTTTCTCTATACGGATAGCTCCTTCGTCCCATTCTTTTACTACCTTTTCCGATTCTTTTTTGAGCTTATCTTCTATAAGTTCTTCTACATCTTGCTGACTAAGATGGTCGAAATTGTACTTTTTGGTAACGTTTATATAAGTATTGTTCCACTTAATAAAGGGACCAAAACGACCTACACCTTTGGTAACTTCCACTCCTTGATAGGTAGCAATAGGAGCGTCAGCTTTTTTCTTCTCGCCGATGAGTTGCTTAGCCCGCTCGAGAGTTATACTGAAAACGTCTTCACCCTTATCAAGTGATATAAAAGCATCGCCGTAGCGCACATAGGGGCCGAAACGCCCTACATTCACTTCTACATTCTTACCATCGACAATGCCTAACTGACGAGGAAGCTCGAAGAGTTTGAGGGCTTCTTCAAAAGTAATCGTTTCGATAGACATACCTGCCAATAAACTTGCATAAATAGGCTTTTCGGCATCGTCGGGATTCCCTATTTGCGCCATAGCTCCATAACGACCTAAGCGTACGCTGAGAGGGCGACCTGATTTAGGGTCGGTACCCAGCACGCGTTCACCTGTTTCACGACCTGTATGTTTTTCAACATTTTCTACTACGGAGTGAAAATGATTATAAAACTGTGTGAGCATCTTTGTCCAATTCTCAGTGCCTTCGGCTATTTCGTCGAAGCTATTTTCTACTTTGGCAGTGAAATTATAGTCCATTATCGTATCGAAATGGGAGACGAGAAAATCGTTTACTACACTACCTATATCAGTGGGGACAAGCTTGCCTTTATCGGCACCTACTCGTTCGCTAAGAGTTTGCGTTTTGATACTATTACCTGTAAGGGTAAGTTGCTGATAGGGGCGCACTTCACCTTCGAGTGTGCTACGTTCCACATATCCGCGGTTTTGAATCGTAGAAATGGTAGGAGCATAAGTAGATGGGCGTCCGATACCGAGTTCCTCTAACTTTTTCACCAGCGAAGCCTCAGTATAACGAGGTAGTGGACGAGTGAAACGCTCGGTAGCAGTAATATAGCGATGCGTAAGAGCTTCTCCTTTTTTGAGATTGGGGAGCATTCCTTCTTGTTCTTCTTCCTCGTCGTCAGTACTTTCTAAATACACTTTTAAAAAACCATCAAACTGTACCATTTCGCCACTGGCTACGAAGTGTTCTTTGTGCTTATCGGCTTCTATTTTTACGGTAGTGCGCTCTATTTGAGCATCTGCCATTTGTGAGGCAAGGGTGCGTTTCCATATCAGTTCGTATAGCTTATTCTGGTCGGGTTCAGCAGCGATAGAGGAGCGACTCATATCGGTAGGACGAATGGCTTCGTGCGCCTCTTGTGCGCCTTTGCTTTTAGTAGCGAACTTGCGCACTTGACTGTACTGAGCTCCGAAGAGTTGCACGATAGCGTTTTTGGCAGTGTTGAGCGCTTCTTGTGAAAGATTCACGCTATCGGTACGCATATAGGTGATGAAACCAGATTCGTAGAGGCGTTGGGCTACCGTCATTGTTTTGCTTACTGAAAAGTGCAGTTTGCGTGCGGCTTCTTGTTGGAGGGTGGAAGTAGTGAAGGGGGGCGCAGGCATTTTCTTAGCTGGTTTGGTTTCTAATGATTGCACTTTGAAATGCGCTCCGATATTCTGTTGCAAGAAGTTTTCAGCTTCGGCTTGTGTGTTGAAATTCTTAGGCAAAGAGGCTTTTACAACTTTGCCTTCTGAGGTGATAAATTCGGCAGTAATTCGGTAAGAGGATTGCGTTTTGAAGTCTTGTATTTCGCGTTCGCGTTCTACGATAAGGCGTACTGCTACCGACTGAACGCGTCCTGCTGAGAGTCCGCTTTTAATTTTTTTCCACAGTACGGGAGAGAGTTCATAGCCCACGAGGCGGTCGAGTACACGGCGTGCTTGCTGAGCATTCACCAGATTATAATCGATACCACGAGGGTTTTTAATAGCGTTTTCAATAGCCGATTTGGTAATGGAGTTAAAAACGATGCGCTTGGTATTTTCCTTTTTTAGTTTGAGTGTTTCGGAAAGATGAAACGCAATAGCTTCTCCTTCACGGTCTTCATCGGAAGCGAGCCATACTACTTCGGCTTTGGACGTGAGTGCTTTGAGTTCTTTTACAAGATTTTTTTTGTCGTTAGAGATGAGGTAATTAGGTTTAAAACCGTGCTGGATATCTACGCCCAGTTCATTGGAGGGCAAATCGACAATATGCCCATAGCTGGACACTACTTTGTAGTCCTTACCTAAGAACTTTTCAATGGTTTTAGCCTTGGCAGGCGACTCTACAATCACTACATTCTTAGCCATACGCTTGTTTGTTTTTTGAGTTATTGGGTGCAAAAGTACAAAATAATTGCAAAATAGCAAATGAGGGAGATGCCAGTAATGCCAATAATGCCAATAATACTGGGAATACCAATAATACCGGAAATACCAGTAATCAACTTTGCCAAAGTTTCAAACTTTGGCAAAGTGTGTACCCCTAAAAGTGACATATCTGAGCTATCGAAAGTAAACGGAGAAGTTCGGAAGAGGGTTGAGAGAGATTTTGGTGAAAAAAGGCTGTGAGGAGGGTGGGGTTAGCTTATAGAGAGCTTATAGGAAGCTTATACGAATCTTGGACGATTGGTATAGGAAGGGTATATAAAGAGTTGATTCATAATATCATACAACAGTGCTAAAAATGTTAAAAACGAGGTTTCGAGGCGAAAGAAAGAGAAAAGGCACTAGGCCTTAGGCCATAGGCACTAGGGGGGAGTATGACGGAAACGAGGAATAAATGACGAGTGTTAAATTTGGGGATTTGGGAATTAGTTCGTAATTTTGCCACCTTAAAAGAAAACAATGTCAGAAAAAACATCTCGGACTAAACATACTTTTCGTCAGCTGTCGCGCTTTGTAAAACCTTATCGTGGGGTATTTATAGCCGTAGCTCTCTTTGCAGTGCTATCGTCTATCTTTTCGACCGCACAACCTTACTTGATAAAAGTAGCGATTGACAATTATATCACTCCTAAGGATTACGAGGGTTTAGTGCGCATTGTGTACATACTCATAGCTTTGCTATGTGCGGAAGTAACGATGCAGTTTCTGTTTTCTTATTACTCTAATTGGCTGGGACAAACGGTAATACGCGATGTGCGAGAAAAGCTTTTTGCGCACTTGTTACGCTTTAAGATGCGGTATTTTGACAAATCGTCCATAGGGGTATTGGTAACGCGTGCGGTGAACGATATGGAACGGATAGGCGAAATTTTCAGTTCGGGGCTTTTTGAGATGGCAAGCGATATACTGAAAATGTTTGTTATCACGATTGTAATGTTTGTGATTGATTGGAAATTGGCGCTTATCAGCTATGCTACGATGCCTCTGATTTTGTACTTTACGCGTTGGTTTCAACGTTCAATGAAGGCAGCTTTTGTGGAGGTACGTCACGAAGTGGCAAACTTAAACGCCTTTGTACAAGAGCGCATTTCGGGTATTAAAGTACTACAACTTTTTGCGCAAGAGCGCGAAGAATTGGAGAATTTCAAAAAGATAAACGAGAAACACAAACAGGCGTGGCTGAAAACGATATGGTACAACTCTATTTTCTTTCCGATTGGCGACTTGTGTGTATCGATTACCATTGCGCTGATTGTGTGGTTTGGCGGTCGGCAAATTATAGGAGAAAACGTATACGACTTAGGGAATATCTTCCTTTTTATACAGCTTTCGCAACAGTTATTCCGACCTATTAGGCATATAGCCGATAAGTTCAACACTTTGCAGATGGGCATTATCGCTTCTGACCGCGTATTTGCTATTTTGGATACTGAAACGGATACTGAAACCGGAGGTGAGAAAGAGTTGAAGGAGGTGAAAGGTAATATTAAGTTTGAAGACGTCCGTTTTGAATACGTAGCAGGGGAAGAAATCTTGCACGGCATTAGTTTTGAGGTAAAAGAAGGCGAAACCATTGCGATTGTAGGGGCAACGGGTGCAGGGAAGACCACTATCACCAATTTGCTAAACCGTTTTTACGACTTGACTTCGGGGGCGATTTACATCGATGGGGTGAACATTGAGGAGTATACTCTCAGTTCGCTACGAGAGCACATTGCTACCGTGTTGCAAGACGTATTCCTATTTGCCGATAGTATTTACAACAATATCACCTTGAAAAATCCTGCTATCACCGAAGAGGAAGTGATTGCGGCTGCTAAGAGCATAGGAGTTCACAACTTTTTGATGAGTTTGCCAGAGGGATATCATTACAACGTGAAAGAGCGTGGGGTTATGCTTTCGGCAGGACAACGCCAGCTGATAGCTTTCTTACGCGCCTATGTACACAAACCGCAAATTCTTATTTTGGACGAGGCAACGTCTTCAGTAGATTCGCATTCGGAAAAGCTCATACAAGAGGCTACCGATAAGATGACCGAAGGGCGCACGTCCATCATCATTGCGCACCGCCTTACCACCGTGAAAAAAGCTGATAGAATAATAGTATTAGACAAAGGGAAGATAGTGGAAATAGGCAATCACGAGGAGTTGTTGCAAATAGAAAACGGCTATTACCGCAACTTGTATGAGGTGCAGTTTTTGGAAGAAGTGAAATACAAGGAGTGAGACTGCATCTCAGAAATTAACATAAATGAGGTTCAGAATCAAGCAGATAAAACGCAATTGAACTGACGTTATATAAAATTTAATTGAAAAAACGCTTAACTATAAATGGCTAAAAAGAAACAACCACAAGAAACACAAAAGAAGAAGAAGGATACTAATAAACCTCAACAGCGCAAATTGGCTTTTGGCGTATTTTTAGTACTGCTATCGCTGTATTTGGTATTTACCTTTTCGTCATTCTTCTTCTCGTGGCAGACTGACCAAAGTGGATGGGCAGATTTGAGCAATCGGGAAGAAATTGCTGACAATATAGGCAGTAAGATAGGAGCCTATTTGGGTCAGTTATTTGTATATAAAGGTTTTGGACTGGCAGTTATCTTTCCTGTGTGGCTTCTATTTCTCTCAGGGATGAAACTTATCCTGAATATGAAAAAGCCATTGCTAAACCGCTGGTTCTGGGGGATTCTGTTAATGGTATTCACTTCAACCGCCTTAGGATTTTTGGGAGGGAAAGCTACTATATTAGCAGGTGTTTCGGGCTATGAACTAAACCATTTTCTACAAGACTATTTGGGCAAATTGGGCACTATACTCCTTTTGGTACTTATTGTGGTACTCTATGGCATTTTCAAACTAAATCTCACTACTGAAAAGGCTGTTGCTTTCTTCCAAAATACATTCTCTAAACTGAAACGCGAAGGAGAAGAAGAACAGGAGCAAGGCGATGAGGAGGAAAACAGCTTTGAAAGTATAGAAAAAGAACCTAACTCCATAGAATTTACTACTGATGAGGGTGATTTAGACTTTATCATTCCACAGGGTGAAAACGAAAAGTTAGACCCTTTTACCCATAAAAAGGAAATTCCGCGCCTTGATGGACAAGAGGGAGGATTGGAAATCACTAATATTCCCGAAGAGGAACAACCTGATTTTACGGTAACGCCTACTCAGCCAACAGAGGCAATAGACCCCGAGGCTCTGGCTAAGCAATTGGTAGAGAACTATGGAGAGTATGACCCAACGTTAGAACTTAGCGATTACCGTTTCCCTACACTCGACCTCTTAGACGACCCCAAAGACAGTGGTATTGTTATTAACCAAGAGGAATTGGAGGAAAACAAGAATACAATCGTACAAACGCTGAACGATTACAAAATTAAAATAGAGAAGATAAAGGCGACCATAGGTCCTACCGTTACTCTTTACGAAATTGTACCCGAAGCGGGGACACGTATTGCAAAAATCAAGAACTTAGAAGACGACATAGCTCTTTCATTGGCAGCACTTGGTATTCGTATTATCGCACCTATTCCAGGGAAAGGTACGATAGGTATTGAAGTGCCAAACAAGAAGCCTACAATGGTGTATATGCGCACGATGATTACCGCACCGCGATTCCAACACGCCGAAATGGAACTTCCTATCGCCTTCGGAAAGACAATTAGCAACGAAACTTTTGTAGCCGACCTTACCAAGATGCCTCACTTACTGATGGCGGGGGCAACCGGACAAGGTAAATCGGTAGGGATAAATGTAGTGCTCAGTTCGCTACTCTACAAGAAGCACCCAGCCGAAGTGAAGTTTGTGTTAGTAGACCCTAAAAAGGTAGAGCTCTCGATATTTGAGCGTATAGAACGTCACTTCCTCGCTAAATTGCCCGATAGTGAAGAAGCAATTATTACCGATAACAAAAAGGTGGTGAACACGCTAAACTCCCTCTGTATAGAGATGGACAACCGCTACGAACTGCTGAAAAATGCCCAAGTGCGCAACATCAAAGAGTACAACGCTAAGTTTAAAGCGCGACAGCTAAACCCTAACGAGGGACACCGCTTCTTACCTTACATCGTATTGGTGGTAGATGAGTTTGCCGACCTGATAATGACAGCAGGCAAGGAGGTAGAACTTCCTATTGCACGATTGGCACAGCTTGCCCGAGCCATTGGTATTCACTTGATTATCGCTACCCAACGCCCATCGACCAACGTGATTACCGGTATTATTAAAGCCAACTTCCCTACGCGTATTGCCTTTAAAGTAAGCTCTAAAATCGACTCTAAAATTATCTTGGATGGCTCAGGAGCAGAACAGCTCATCGGACGAGGTGATATGCTGTACTCGCAAGGGAATGAACCTGTACGTATACAATGTGCTTTTGTAGATACCCCCGAAATAAAACACATTACCGACTTCATTGGGGCACAGCGCGCTTACCCCGATGCGTACTTGCTACCTGAGTATGTAGGACCTGAGGGAGAGGGTGTAGATTTAGACTTCGACCCCTCGGAGCGTGACCCTATGTTCCGCGAAGCTGCCGAAGTGGTAGTGAATGCCCAACAAGGTTCGGCTTCCCTCTTGCAACGCAAACTGAAATTAGGTTACAACCGCGCGGGTCGCCTCATCGACCAATTAGAACACGCCGGTGTAGTAGGCCCGTTTGAAGGCAGTAAGGCAAGGCAAGTGCTTATTCAAGACATTGTAAGCTTGGATAGGCTGTTGGAAGGACAATAATGAAAAGAGAAAAGTTAAGAGTCAAAAGTATGAATCAACAACAAGAATTTCTAAAATATCAAGCTCCCACCTCACCTTATCCGCGACTCTTGGAAGTAGAACGCGCTGAGGGTAGCTATATCTATACTACCGATGGCAAACGTTATTTAGATTTTGTAGCAGGCGTATCGGCTTGCACCTTAGGGCATTGTCACCCTGCGGTAGTGAAGGCTATACAAGAGCAGTGCGCTACCTATATGCACGTAATGGTATACGGCGAGTACGTACAAAAACCGGCGGTAGACTTCTGCAAACTCCTCGCTGAGCAGTTGCCACCAGAGCTCAATACTACTTATTTAGTAAACTCGGGGACGGAAGCTATTGAGGGCTCGGTGAAATTAGCCAAACGCGCTACGGGTCGCACTCAACTCATTGCTGCCAAAAACGCCTATCACGGCAATACACAAGGCTCGATGAGCCTAATGGGCTATGAAGAACGCAAACGCGCTTATCGTCCGCTCATCCCTGATGTAGATTTTATAGAGTTCAACAACGAAGCCGATATCCTCAAAATCACCGAACGTACGGCAGGTGTGGTCTTAGAAAGTATCCAAGGAGGAGCAGGTTTTATCGAACCCCAAAACGACTATCTTATCAAGGTAAAACGCCGTTGTGAAGAGGTGGGAGCCCTGCTTATCATCGATGAAATACAACCAGGTTTCGGACGTACCGGCAAGCTCTTTGGTTTCCAAAACTATGGCTTTACCCCTGATATTATCGCAATAGGCAAGGGTATGGCAAGCGGTATGCCGGTAGGGGCATTCGTGTCGTCATATGAGCGTATGCAACTCTTGGCACACAGTCCTAAAATGGGACATATCACTACCTTTGGAGGCAACCCCGTGATAGCAGCTGCCTCGTTGGCAACCCTCAACCAGCTACTCACTACCGACCTAATGGCTCAAACCTTGGAGAAAGAAAAACTCTTCCGCAAGTATTTGCAACACCCACTCATTGAAAGCGTGAACGGTAAAGGACTGATGTTAGCAGTTATCGTTAAGACTGCCGAAATCGCCGATTTTGTAGTGAATTACTGTCAGGATAGGGGACTCATTGTGTATTGGCTCTTGTTTGAACACCGCGCCGTGCGACTTTCTCCTCCACTTACCCTTACAGAAGAAGAAATAAAAGAAGGCTGTGATATTATCTTGGAAGCATTGAATCAAGTAGAGAAATCATTCTAAATTATTGCTATCTACATTTAATTTCATTTTAATCGAAGCTAAAGCGAACCTAAGGCGAATCTAAACCGAAGTTAAGACGAAAAATAGGTGGAATAGAATTAGGAAGCAATCGGTTATAATTGCAATTTATTTATTATCTTTGCCCAAAATAAGTTTTTTGAACTTACTAATTATCCATTGTAAATTGTTAATTGAAAATATATGTCTGCAATCCTAAACTCATTATTAGACAACGATTTTTACAAATTCACTATGCAATGTGGCGTAGTGCAGTTATTTCCTAAAAACAAGGCACGTTACACTTTTATCAACCGTGGCAAACACGAGTTCCCCGATGGCTTTGCTGAGGCTTTGAGAGAAGAGGTGAACAATATGGCAAAACTGAAACTTACCAAAGCCGAAAAGCAGTTTTTGATAGATAACTGCCCCTATTTGAGTCCGCTGTATTTAGACTTTTTGGAAGGGTATCGCTATGATCCTTCGGAAGTACATATCGAACAAAACGGTAGCGACTTGCAGGTAACTGTTGAGGGCTACTGGTATCGCACGATACTTTGGGAAGTGCCCCTACTTTCTATAATTAGCGAGCTCTTCTATAAACTCACCAAAGCGACCGCTTGGACAGACGAGCAGGTGATAGCCAATACTCGTGAAAAAGAACTGTTATACAAAGAATTAGGAGTGGTATTTGCCGAGTTTGGTACCCGTCGTCGCCATTCGTATCACGTGCACGACATCGTGATGCATACCTTAATGGAAGGCTACAACCAAACCTTTATAGGCTCTAGCAATGTGCATTTTGCGATGAAATACAAGGTGAAACCTATAGGGACTCACGCCCACGAGTGGTTTATGTTCCACGCAGCTGAGTACAGTTACAAAATGGCTAATGCACTATCATTGGAACACTGGGTAGACGTGTACCGAGGCGACCTTGGAGTAGCCCTCTCCGATACGTATACTACCGATGTGTTTTTCAAGCAGTTCGACAAGAAATTTAGCAAGTTGTTCGACGGTGTGCGTCACGATAGTGGCGACCCTATAGTCTTTGCCGAAAAGACAATAGCACACTACAAGAAGATGGGAATAGACCCACTATCAAAATACATTATCTTCTCTGACGGACTTAACCCTAAGAAAGTACAAGCAATCACCGAAGCTTGTAAAGGTAAAATAGGTATCTCATTTGGGATAGGTACCGACCTCACTAATGATGTAGGTTTACGTCCGATGAACATAGTGATGAAGCTCACTGGGGTACTTACCAGCGATAACGAGTGGGTACCTACTGTAAAACTTTCAGACGAGCCTAACAAACACACGGGCGACCCAAGAATGATTGAACTCGCAAAAGGAATATTAGCAATTAGTTAATTAGCAAATTGATAAATCGAATTTATGAATTATATATTAATGATTTTAGGGATATTGGTAGCACTGTCGCGTTATCTTTTCCCAAAATACGACCAAGCGTTACTCATCATAGGCATAAGCCTACTGATGATAGGTATCTATCGCATTTCGCGCAACCTACCCTCTAAAAATGAGGAAGATTTTCAAGACCCAGCGACGAAAATAAGAAACCCAGAAGATAATTAGCAAATTGACAAATTGACAAATTAACAAATTAACAAATAAACTGCCCGTGCGGCTCGCACCTCGCACTGTGAACATAGGAGATTACATAGAAGTATTAGACGATACCATAAAAGGACACATCGTGCGCCTTACGCCTCAGCAGGTAACAGTAATTACTACTGAGGGGTTTGAATTAACTTACCGCCCTGAGGAAATAATAGTTATTGAAGAGGAAGCGCCTTTAAAAGGTGCTTTTACGAATATAGATGAAGAGAGTTTGCGCAAAGATGTGGTGAGCAAGCGCAAGAACAAATCGCCACTCACTAAAAAAGAGCGTAATATCCCTCCAATGGAAGTAGATTTGCACATTGAGCAACTGGTCAATTCTACTAGGAATATGACCAACTACGATATGCTTACTCTACAACTCGAAACCGCTCGCCGGCAGTTAGAGTTTGCCATTGCACAGCGTATCCAGCGGGTAGTGTTTATTCACGGAGTAGGCGAAGGCGTGTTGCGCACCGAATTAGAATTCCTGTTGGGGCGTTATTCTAACGTTACTTTCTACGATGCCGAATATGCCAAATACGGCATAGGTGCTACCGAAGTATATATCTATCAAAATGCCAAATAAATGATTCAAGCTACCAATATTCATAAAACTTATAAAGATTTAGAAGTGCTCAAAGGCGTATCGGTGAACGTTTCCAAAGGCGAAATTGTATCGATAGTAGGAGCTTCAGGAGCAGGAAAAACTACCCTGTTACACATCTTAGGTACTTTGGACAGTCCAGATGCCAATAAACCATCGTCGTTGGTGATTAATGGTACGGATATATTGTCGTTATCCTCCAAAGCCTTAGCAAAATTCCGCAATGAACACATAGGCTTTATCTTTCAATTTCACCAGTTGTTGCCCGAGTTCACTGCTTTGGAGAATATCTGTATTCCTGCACTCATCAAAGGGGTAGGCAGGAAGGAAGCCGAAAAACGTGCAATGGAGCTCTTAGACTTTTTGCACCTCACCTCGCGTGCTGACCATAAGCCCAATGCCCTTTCAGGAGGCGAACAACAACGAGTATCAGTAGCACGCGCCTTGATGAACCACCCTTCGGTAGTATTCGCTGATGAACCCAGTGGCAACCTCGATTCCGAAAGTGCTGAAAAACTACACCAACTCTTTTTCCAACTGCGCAATGAGTTCCAGCAGACATTTGTAATCGTTACCCATAATGAAGAATTGGCTACTATGGCAGATAGAAAGCTGGTGATGGTAGACGGAAGGATAATTATTCCCAATTCTTTCCAAAATTAGGTAGTATCTTTGCCCCGTTAAACTTAAAAACAGATTAAACGATGAAAAAATTAGTATCAATTATCACCACTTTTTTATTGACTGTAATAGCAGTACAAGATTTGTCAGCTAAAGACACTCCTATTACTTTTGAACAATTACCAGCTAAGGCGCAAGCTTTCGTGAAACAACACTTTAAACTAAATGATATCGCATCGGTATGGAAAGACGACGATTTCCACGACCAAGATTACAAAGTGTATTTTAACGATGGCACTCAAATTGAATTCTATAGCAATGGAGACTGGGAAGAAGTGAAAACTCGCACTCAAGCTGTACCTGCAAAACTTATTCCTAATGGTATCGCTCAGTACGTAAAGAAAACCTACCCTCAAACGGATATCTACAAAATCCAAAAGAAACGCTATGGCTATGAGGTAGAACTCGCTAACGGACTCGATTTGGAATTCAATGCTAAAGGACAATTTTTAAGAATAGACGACTAATAAAAAGTACCATTCATTTGGTACTTTTTTTATTTTTAGCTACCTTTGTCGCCTTAAACATATCAATTATAAAAAGATGAATACACTCAAAACATTATCAACAGTAGTCTTCTCTTTACTTGCTTTTGGAGTGACTACCGCTCAAGACGAAGGTCTTGTACCTATAAGTACTTTGCCTGCTAGTGCACAAAGTTTTATTAAGCAACATTTTTCTGCTAATAGCATCGTTTCGGTATGGCAAGATACCGAGAAAGGCAAAGTAGAGGACTACACCGTGCTCTTTGCTGATGGCACAGAAATAGAGTTTCGTGCTGATGGCAATTGGAAAGAAGTGAAATCACGCAACGGACAAGTTTCGCCCAAGATTGTTCCTACAAAAATTACTAAGTATGTGCACAAAAACTACCCTAATGTAATCGTTAAAGAAATTAAAAAAGAACGTACTAAATACGAAGTAGACCTTTCTAACGGGGTAGAACTCATTTTTAACTTAAATGGTAAATTCTTAAAAATAGACGACTAAAATGAAACATTTTTTATTACTCATTGCTGCTACACTTACCTTCAGCGCAGCCTCAGCACAAGACAAAAAAGTAACTTTTAACGACCTCCCTGCTGATGCTATCAACTTTGTACGCGAGCATTTCTTAGTAGACCACATCGCTTCGGTATGGAAAGACACCGATTACAAGGACGAAGAGTATACCGTCATCTTTCGCGATGGACTTGAAATAGAGTTTAACGGCGATGGCGATTGGAAAGAGCTTAAAGCTCGTCACGGCAAAGTGCCCGATCACGTAGTACCCGAAAAAATATTAGCACACGTACGTGCCACTTTCCCTTTTGAATCTATCAAAGAAGTATCGCGCAACCTTAGTAAAAAGAAATATGAAGCAGAACTTACCGACGATCAAGAACTTAAATTTGACGATAAGTTCAACTTTATTGGGGTAAAATAACTATGTACGACCTTCTTATTATCGGTGGAGGAGCTGCTGGCTTCTTCACCGCTATTAATACTGCTGAAAAACACCCTAACTTTAAGATTGCTATCCTCGAAAAAAGCAAAGAAGTACTCCATAAAGTGCGCATTTCAGGCGGAGGGCGTTGTAACCTCACCAACGCTACTTTTACTCCCCAAGAACTCGTAAAGAACTATCCTCGTGGCAGTAAGGAACTCCTCAGTCCCTTCCTCCGTTTTATGTGTGGTGATACAATGGACTGGTTTGAAGCTCACGGTGTCCCTCTCAAAACTGAAGCTGATGGTCGTGTATTTCCTATTTCTAATACTTCGGAGAGCATTGTAAATTGCTTCCTCAACGAAATAAAAAAACACCATATAGAGCTCTTCGCTGAGCAAAATGTACAAGCCTTCTCTCCTACTCCCGAAGGTTGGCAAGTAGGTACGCCCAAACAGACCTACATTACTCGAAATGTAGTCATTACCACCGGCAGTAATCCTAAAATATGGCAATTGTTAGCTAATTTGGGGCATACTATCATACCACCAGTCCCCTCGTTGTTTACCTTTCATACTTCCACCCAATGGACAAAAGAACTATCGGGTATTGCTGTAAATGCTTCTGTACGTTTGCTTAGCAAAGAAGGAAAATCACTAAAAATAACTGAGACTGCTCCGCTACTCTTCACCCATACGGGTTTTAGCGGACCTGCGGTATTGCGCGCCTCGGCTTGGGGGGCTCGTGTGCTAGCTGAATGTAACTACCAATGCTTAATGGAAGTAAATTTCACCGCTAACCTCACAGAGGCGCTTTCTTATGACGAAACGCTCTCTGTTCTCCAAGAATTTAAACAACACAACGGACGCAAAGCTATACAAAGCTTCTCACTTTTTGAACTCCCCAAACGCTTATGGTCTGCTCTTTTAGAAAATGCAGGTATCGCTCCTGAACAAGTGTGGGCAGAACTCAACAAACCACAATTGCGCCGGCTGGCTGAAGCTCTTACCCAATATCGTTTTCCCATAGAGGGCAAAGCTACCTTCAAAGAAGAATTTGTAACAGCAGGTGGTGTAAAACTCTCTGAAATCAACTTTAAGACTTATGAGAGCAAGCTATACCCTCAGCTCTATTTAGCAGGAGAAGTACTCGATATTGATGCTATTACTGGAGGGTTTAACTTCCAAAATGCGTGGACGGGTGGTTATATCATTGCAGAAAGTATTCAATAATAATCCTATTATAAACTTAATACTTGGCACTATTTTTGTTGATTTTCATATTATTAATAATAACTATATTTTATGGCAAATATTACGTTTCACGAACAACCAGCTCATACTGTTGGAGAACTTCCCAAAGTGGGTACTATAGCTCCTAATTTTTCAGCTGTAAGGAATGATTTAGCTGAAGTAACACTCAAAGACTTTCAAGGGAAGAAAGTTGTACTAAATATTTTTCCGAGTGTAGATACGGGGGTATGTGCAGCTTCTGTACGCAAATTTCACGTGGAAGCTTCTAAACTCAGTAATGTAGCTATCCTTTGTGTATCTAAAGACCTTCCTTTTGCACTTACTCGCTTTTGCGCTGCTGAAGGAATAGACAATCTCACTATGCTTTCAGACTTTAGAGGTGATTTTGCAAAGCATTACCCTATTGTCTTTACTGATACTCCCTTAAAAGGGTTATTATCACGTTGTGTAATAGTTTTAGATGAGCAAGGGAAAGTGGTTTATACAGAACAAGTAGCTGAAACCACACACGAACCTAACTACGTTAAAGCGTTAGAGGCTTTGAAATAGGTAGAGGAACAAAAAAAAGAGGTTATTGGAATAGTATTCCAATAACCTCTTTTTTATTTTATATCTCTTATTTGTAACTGCAAACTTGCTCTGCCATTCCACTGATTTTCTTCTATTGAATATACTATGCTGAAAGGTCTGCCAGAGGTTACTATGGGGAGTTTATGTGCTAAGCCAAAGCCTACTGCGTCATAATACGAGGTAGTGCCTACTTCTTTTAAGGTGAGTTTTAAGTGTTCTTCATCTTTACCGATACGTTTGGCAAAGCCGGTATCTATTACGTTTTCGGCATAGAAAAGCGGAGGGAGATTCAGAGGACCGAAAGGCTCGAACTGTTTGAGTACGTTATACAACTTTTGAGTAAGTTTACTCAATGGCAAAGCGGTATCTATAAAGAGTTTGGGAATGCGAAGCGAAGAGTCTATGGTTTGCTTTACTACTTCTTCAAAGGCATTTTTGAAAAGCGGATACTGTTCAGGGCGCAAAGTGAGTCCGGCAGCGTATTTATGACCACCGAACTGCTCCAAATACTCACTGCATTGTTCCAAAGCTTCGTAAATATCAAATCCTTGTACCGAACGCGCTGAAGCAGCATACTTATTACCACTCTTAGTAAAGACTACCGTAGGACGATAATAATGCTCTATAAGGCGAGAGGCGACAATGCCTATCACCCCTTTATGCCATTCTTCATTAAACACTACCGACGTATAGTGTTCTTGCTCGCCATTTGCCTCTATTTGGTTGAGAGCTTCGGCGGCGATACTGCTGTCCAGCTCTTTCCTATGTGTATTAAGCGCATCTATTTCCTTAGCTTTAAGTACAGCTTGTTCTTCATCAGTTTCGGTGAGGAGAGCAACGGCGTATTTGCCGTGTTCTATACGTCCTGCTGCATTCACACGAGGTGCTGCTTTAAACACTACATCGGTTATGGTAATTTTACCTTGATGCTCTCCAAAAAGCGCTTTTACGCCTGCCGACGGATTATTATTGAGTACTTCTAAACCAAAGTACGTCAAGCAACGGTTCTCGCCGTTCATTGGTACGATATCGGCAGCAGTAGCGACGGCTACTAAGTCTAAAAGAGGAATGAGTTCGCTGAACGGGCGTTGTAAATACTCGTGATAAGCTTGGGCTAATTTAAACCCCAAACCACAACCACAGAGTTCTTTATATGGGTAAGGACAATCAGCTTGCTGGGGGTCGAGCACGGCAATAGCATCTGGCACTTGTTCCGAAGGACGGTGGTGGTCGGCAATAATAAAGTCAATGGCTTTTTCTTTGGCATATTCTACTTTATCAATGGCTTTGATACCGCAGTCGAGCGCAATGATGAGGGTACAACCTTGCGCCTCGGCATAGTCTATTCCTTGAAAAGAAATACCATAGCCTTCGGTATATCGGTCAGGGACGTAGGTGTGTAATTTAGAAGTGAAGTTGCTAAGATAGCGCTCCATGAAAGAAACGGCGCTAGTACCATCGACATCGTAATCGCCGTAGATAAGGATTGTTTCGTTACTTTTTAAGGCTCGATCTAAACGAGCAACGGCTTCTTTCATTCCTTTCATCAGGAAAGGATTATGTAATTGTGAGAATGTAGGACGGAAGAAATCTTTTGCTTGCTGAAAGGTAGTCACGCCTCGTTGTGCTAAAAGAATCGCCAAAGGCTCACTGATGTTGAGCTCTTGTTGTAAAGTAGCGACAATGGCTTGCGGTGGTAGTGGTTTAAAGTTCCAAGTGTAGTCCATTATTTAGATAAGAGATAAGAGGTAAGAAAAAAACTTTGCCAAAATCTATTACATTCTAATATTCAAATATATTCGTATTATTTTTTGATAGATAACACTCCATCAGCATTTAATGATAGTAAAATATTCTCTTGATGATCAACTGCTTTAAGAGTGGTTTTAATCACTAAATGAGAAGCTGTATAACAACGTACTTCATAGGTATTTTTAGGAAAATATTCCTTAAAAAAGTAGGTTTGAGAGACTTCTATTGGTTCCTTTGACATTTTAGAACCTATTGAAACAGAATCAATTCTTTCAAAATATCTATTTTCAATACCTATTCTGTAATTCTCTTTAGACACTTTTTCTTTTTTACAACTAATGCTTAGTAAAAATAGGCATATTAACAGCATTAGTCCAAGATAATGTTTTATAAAATTCATATTCATCATTTTGTAGTGTAGCCGACTGAGGTATATAAATACTGATTCCAGAACTTTTTTGGAGAGGTATTTTACCAAAGAAATAAGAAGTATGATGGTAATTAGTTATTAATCTTCCTAATTGCTCGGTAAGTTTTTTATTAGTTTGTTCTTTTTGCAAATAATCAGCAACCTGTCCTAAATCAAATAGATAGTCTACTTCATCTTGGCTATATTGCAACCATTTTTGGTCTGTTATTTCTCTAGAAATAGTATTTAAATAGTATTTAAATAATGTTGCAAACTGAGGAAGCTCAGCTGTTTTGACAGTAACTACTGAAGCAGATTGTAATACACCTTTTTTCTGCTGAAAAAATGCTACATATTTTTGAGCAATTTTCTGGTAATTCACTGTAGCACTAAGCATATCAGTCAAAATATCTTTATAGGGAAATCCTGTAGCAAGCACTTCAGTAGGAGAAGCAATGATATAATCTGTAGTATTTCTCAATTCATAAAACACCTCAATAGAAGCCATAAAACAAGCGTCAAAAAGGATAAAATCAAAGTGATAATTATTTAGAATGATAGTTAATTTTCGGACATCCATTTCGGCATTATGGTTTTCGTTATTAGCCATAGTTTGGTCAAGCCCAAAAGATTTGACTGCAGTAGCTCTTTGCGAAGCTAAAGAAACACTCTCGGGGAGCCAAGCACTACCGTGTGACCATAACACAAGTCCGCGTAAGAACTCATTATTAATAGCACAAATAGTTTGTACTTGTGAAAGTGCTTCAGCAAAAACTTTTTCATTGGCACTATTATTTTCAGGATAAACCTTTATAATCTTAGAGTTTATTTTAGCAGAGGTGTCAGCAGTAATTTGATACAGTATAGGGTGAGCTGTTTTTCTGTTTTTAGCGCGATCAATATAAACATACACAGAGCCAGCTTCAGGGTTTTGAGCCATAAAAGTTTCCATTTCGTTAATATTTGCAGTAGCATAGAAGTCTAAATCATTATCAGCTATCATATAAACGAAAACAGCTCTTTTACTTTCTTTTTTTGTAACAATATTAGAATCCTTTTCGCAGCTTGTGAAAAGGAACACCTGCCATAAAACTATGGCAAGTGTTCGTAAAAAAAAATTTTTCATCTGTTTAAAAACTATTAGAGCCCATTATTCCATTTGGGATATTGATAAACCATACTTCCCCTTTATTTTCTAAGGATTTTCCTGCTGAGACTATTCCATAATGTTTAATCTTGTAATTATGCTGAAGAATACTTCTATCATTTGGATCTTTAGTGTTTCTTCCCATATAAGCATCATAATTAGGATATAATGTATTTCCATAAGTATATTCTTGTTTATACAAACTAAGAATCTCAGCTATTGAAAAAGGTGTGTTAGCTACTATTTCTCCAAAATTAGGAGTTTTAAGAGGTACAGCTACTGCTTCTCTACCTGAAACGCCTCCATCAGGAGCATATATTCCTTTTGTAACATAAACAGTAGTCTGAGGGGCTAATTCTGGTTTTATCAGGTATAATACTGAAGTAGCCTTATATACAGGAGCTGCACCGCTAGGATATTTAACGACTTTTGTTTTATCTATTTGATTTTTGTTTACAATATCACTACTATTAGCAATCTCATCAGCAGATAAAAACTCTAATTTTTGATTGCCTATAACTGCATATTCAATAGCTACTGATGATAAATTTTTGATTGATAGATAGTCAGCACCACGAGGAGTGTAATTCCTTTTTAGTTTCCTTTGGTAATCGTGGAATTTTTTATGCCAAATATACACAATGCTATCGTAATTTACTTGCACAGACTCTCCTCCTATAATGAAAGGTGTTATCTTGCGTTCTGTTTTTACAATATTTTCAGTATTCCCTTCTACAAAAACCGAGTAACTCACCTCTACTTCAGCAGGTGAATTATCTACTGAATTAACTACTATATAATTATGTTTAAGAGAGTTCGTCTTTATGTTTTCAATTACTTCTTCTTCTATTTTGGTACATTTTAATTGGAAGCTAATTAAAATACTAAAAATTAGAAATACTTTCACAAAAAACTTTTTCATAGTGTTTTATTTTTAATCATAAACTAAATACCAAGGATTCCACCAATCAATGCATAAAAGTAAAAACAAAAGTAAGAGTTTTATAATTTAAAACTATTCTTCATTTTTCTTAATCTTCATATTCCTGAAAACCATCAAGGGCATAACTTCCTTTAAAAGTATTAATAAACCATATCTGCCCTGTATTTTCTAATGTTTTGTCTGGAAGTATAGTCCCATAAAATTTAAGATAGTGTTTGCCTTGAGAAATGCTGTAATTATAGGGTCTTCCTCTATCCATATAGGCATTATATTCTGGATATAATATATTCCCTGAAGTGTATTCCTGTTTGTATAGGCTGAGAATATCAGTTACTGAAAAAGGTGTATGTGCAATCACTTCACCAAAATTAGGAGTTTTAAGAGGTACTGCTACTGCTTTGTTCCCAGATACTCCTCCTTCACTGCTGTATATTCCTTTGAGTACATAGACCGTAGTTTGAGGGGCTAATTCAGGTTTTATTAGGTACAATACAGGAGTAGCCTTATATATAGGGTTTGCACCACCAAGATACTTAACAACTTTTGATTTATCGATTTCATTTTTGTTTATAATATCACTCCTATCAGTTATTTTTTGAATAGGATCATATTCTAATTCTTGGTTGCCTATAATAGCATATTCAATAGCTACTGATGATAAATTTTTGATTGATAGATAGTCAGCGCCACGAGGAGTGTAATTCCTTTTTAATTCATTTTGATGAAATCTTCGAGTAGTTCCGTGCACAAAAAGTAGACTATCATATACTACTTTTACTTCTTCTCCTCCAATGATAAAAGGAGTAGTTTTACGTTCAGTTTTTACAATGTTTTCAGCATTTCCATTAATAAAAACTGAGTAACTTACTTCTACCTCAGCAGGTGAGTTATCTACTGAATTAACTACTATATAATTATGCTTTAACACTTTAGTTTTATTACTTGTAGCTGTTTCTATCTCTGGCTTAGTACATTTTAATTGGAAGCTAATTAAAATACTAAAAATTAGAAATACTTTTACAAAAAACTTTTTCATAGGATTTTATTTTTAATCATAAACTAAAAACCAAGGATTCCACCAATCAATAGCTGTGTAGTTTTGAGCATCTTTAGGAAATTGATGTCTATTACTTATTAAAGTGCCATTGTCTATTTGTAAGAAATAGTAATTTCTCCACCAATAATTTCCTGTAGCCTTAGCTCCTAAAGCTAAAGTCCAATGCAGTTGTCCCTTTGTGGCACATAAGCGAAGAGCTGGTTTTTTTCTGTATCTTATGTGGTCATAAGCATGTAGATTATTGTAAAAAGCAGATGGATGTATCCAAATTCTTCCTTGAGAAGCGATAGGCATTGCCCAACAAGCTTCTGCAGGTGATAGTGCTCTTGTTTTAGCATCTGGAAAACTATTTAAATAACGGAACAGATTATTTATAATTCCTAATTCACCAAATGTAGAGGAACAATTTTCAAAAGTTTGATACCTATCAATTCCTAAGTTTACATACACTATATAACCACATACCCAAGGTCCACACCAATCATTTATGTGCCCATAATTGTCTATATTACTATAATTAGCATATTTTTCAATATAATGAGTATCTGTATTAGTATTAAAATTAAAGACTCTACGAATCCAATTACGAATACGTCTGAAGAATTTGCTATCAGCATTGGTAAGTTCCTCATCTGTAGTTTTTTTAAGGTCTTCTTCAATCTCATCAATAGCATTCCAGAATGCTTTTGCTTCTTTTTCTGTTCTTACAAGAGTTGATTGTAAGGAATCTTTTATCATGTCAACATCTAGGTGCTTAGCAATTTCTATTTCCTCTCTAATAGTGTCATTTTGAATAAGATGTTCAGGAATATTTTGGAATGCTCTCTCATCTTTAGGAAGAAGTGCAGGTAAAAGTCCTTCTGATAAGACATCTACAATTTCTTGATTACTCAATTCTTTTACTTGTGATTGAGATATGAGATTCCCACTTTCTGCAGCAATGAGTTGTTTAGGAGCCTCTCCTGATTTAGATTTCATCCCTACAAACTCAGTACCTTTCCAATCTATAAAAAAAGAAGGATGTGTAGCTGATGATTTGCTAAGCATTTCGTTGTAGTTGAACGTTTTAGAAAACATACCTTTAAGCGCAGTACTTTTCTCTTTGGTAGCTGTTACTCTAATAGTACCTATGGGTTCGTTTTCAGAGTCTAAAGCTATGTAATCATAGTACTTAGGTACAGAAGATAAATTGTAAAAGACAATTGGCTTTTCAGACAAATGAAAACCATTCCAATTCATCTGTTCAATAAAACCAGTAGCTTGCATTTCCAAAAGAGCTACTTTACGAGCCTTTTCATAATGAAGTACCTTTGGATTGTCTTTGAACTGATTTAACTCTTCTTCAGTAGCAAAAGGAAATGATAAATCCTCTGCTTTGGCATTTTTTTCAATAGAGGTTTGTGAAACTTCAGCCTCTAAAAAGTCCTTTTTTTGGCAGGCAGACAAGGAAATTACCCCTATCAATAATAACATTTTCTTCATAGCGTATCAAATTTTAAGATTATTATGGGACAAAGATACATTTTTTTATTTAGAAAAAAAAATAAAATGAGTTATTTTTTTTCATTTATGTGCAAAATAAACATAGTTGTAATAGAAAAATATTATAAAAAAACTTTGCCAAAGGTACGAGCCACATAGGCAGGAAACTTTGGCAAAGTTTAGAGGTACAGTCGTAATTCCTATTTCGTAATTTGTAATTGACTATCCTAAATATGTTTTTAGAATTTTACTACGGGAAGTGTGTTTAAGGCGACGTATTGCTTTTTCTTTGATTTGACGTACACGTTCGCGGGTGAGGTCGAAGGTTTCACCTATTTCTTCGAGGGTCATTGCGTGCTGGTCGGAAAGACCGAAATACAAACGAACTACATCGGCTTCGCGAGGGGTAAGCGTTTCGAGTGCACGCTCAATCTCGGTACGCAACGAATCTAAAATAAGCGACTTATCGGGGTTAGGCGATTCGTTACTGCGAATCACGTCGTAAAGATTAGAATCTTCTCCTTCCACCAAAGGCGCATCCATAGAGATATGACGCCCTGCATTTTTCATTGATTCTTTTACATCGTTTACTGACATATCTAACTCACGTGCAATTTCTTCGGCTGAAGGTACGCGTTCATTGGCTTGCTCGAGATAAGCATACATCTTGTTAATTTTGTTGATAGAACCTATTTTATTCAGCGGTAAGCGCACAATACGGGATTGTTCGGCTAAGGCTTGGAGAATAGATTGGCGAATCCACCATACGGCGTAGGAAATGAATTTGAATCCACGGGTTTCGTCGAAGCGTTGTGCTGCTTTGATGAGCCCTAAGTTCCCTTCGTTAATAAGGTCGGGCAGGGTAAGCCCTTGGTTTTGGTATTGTTTAGCTACTGATACCACGAAGCGCAAATTGGCTTTGGTGAGTTTTTCTAAGGCAGCTACATCGCCTGCCTTAATGCGTTGTGCCAATTCCACCTCTTCATCGGCAGTAATCAAATCTACACGACCGATCTCTTGTAAATACTTATCAAGAGACGCGGTTTCACGGTTGGTTACCTGTTTGGTAATTTTTAGTTGTCTCATTCAGAAAAAATCCTTAATTTTGTCGATTCTTATACGCATATTATACGTATGGTATTATAGAGATGTTACAAAATCTTTTAATTTTAACATTACTTTAACAGATGAAATATAGTTTTATTATCCCTATATACAATCGCCCTGAGGAACTTGACGAACTGCTAAACAGTCTTGTATCACAAACTTACGAAGGTGATTTTGAAGTAGTAGTGATAGAGGACGGCTCTACTATTACCTCAGAGCAGATATGTAAAAAATACCAAAACGATTTATCGATTAGTTATCTTTCTAAACCTAATACAGGTCCGGGCGACTCGCGTAATTACGGTATGCAACGCGCTCAGCACGATTATTTTATCATTTTAGATTCCGATTGCATTTTGCCTTCTCATTATTTGGAAGCGGTAGATGACTTCTTGCAAGCCCATTATGTAGATTGTTTTGGGGGCTCGGATACTGCTACCGATGACTTTACCGATATTCAGAAAGCTATTAACTATACGATGACTTCTTTGCTGACTACGGGGGGCATTCGCGGTAGCCAAAAGCGTATTCAGCGGTTTGAACCTCGCAGTTTTAATATGGGTTTATCGCGTAAAGCTTTTGAGGCGACGGGAGGTTTTGGGAAAATACACCCTGGTGAAGACCCTGATTTAGTGATACGCCTTTGGGAAAAGGGTTTTGATTCGGCTTTTATCCCTACCGCTTTTGTGTTTCACAAACGGCGCATTTCGTGGACGAAATTCCGTACCCAAGTGAGCAAATTTGGACAAACGCGGGCTATCCTTAACCATTGGCACCCGCAAACGCGCAAGCTGACTTTTTGGTTGCCTACTTGCTTTGCCTTGGGACTTTGTGGCGCTATACTGTTAGCCTTTTTTGGACACATCGCTCCCTTGCTTGTATACGCTTCTTATTTTATATTGATAGGGTGGGACAGTGCCCGAGAGAACCGCAGTGTGAAGATAGGATTTTTATCGGTTTGGGCACTTCTGGTACAGTTTTTTAGTTATGGTTGGGGATTTCTCAGAGCAACATTAAAAATAGCTTTCGTTAAGAAACCAATCGAAACTCTTTTCCCGCATTTATTCTTTAAATAACCTCTTTTTTAGTAGTAGGGAGCTTATAGAAAGCTTATAGGAAGCTTATACGAATCTTGGACGATTGGTATAGGATAGCTATATAAAGATTTGATTTTTAAACTGCTATAAAGGGCATTTACACAGAAATAAAACGAAAGAAAACAGACCTCCAATAGGAGGTCTGTTGTTTGTAAGAGAGAGGTGTTTTATTTTAATATTGTTTTTTGCGTTACTCTCCTTCGCCTTCTCGGTATACGCTTTCTTCGCCTTTTAGGATTTGGAGATAGCTTTTGTAGCGCGACCAAGCGATTTCATCGCGGTCTAAGGCTGCTTTTACAGCGCATTGGGGTTCATCGGTATGGAGACAGTTATTGAACTTACATTGGTGTTTGAGAGCGAAAAACTCGGGAAAATAGTCGGTGAGTTCTTCTTTTTCGATTTCTACCATACCAAAGCCTTTGATACCTGGAGTATCGATAATGCGTGCCCCAAAAGGCAAATCGAACATCTCGGCAAAAGTGGTAGTGTGCTGACCTTGCTGATGTTGCTGAGAGATTTCGGCAGTTTTGAGATGTAAATTGGGAGCTATGGCATTGATGAGGGTAGACTTGCCCGCACCAGAATGCCCTGATACCACGCAGGTTTTTCCTTCCATAATGGTTTTTACCTTATCGATATTTTTGCCCGTAGTAGCCGAAATACCTATACATTTATAACCTGCCTTGCGGTATATTGAAGCGAGGAATTTCACTTCGGTGAGCTCGTCTTCTGTATAAGTATCTACTTTGTTGAAAAGCAATACGGTTTTGATACCATAGGCTTCGGCAGTTACCAAAAAACGGTCGATGAAAGTAGTAGAGGTAGGCGGATTGTTGAGGGTTACTACCAAGAAAGCGAGGTTGATATTGGAAGCGATGATATGAGTTTGCTTAGAGAGGTTTACTGATTTACGAATGATGTAGTTATCGCGTTCTTTTATCTCGGTAATGACGCCTCTGTTGCTCTCTTCCAAACGAAAGAGCACGCGGTCGCCCACGGCTATGGGATTTGTGTTCTTAATGCCTTTTATTCGGAATTTGCCTTTGATGCGACACTCGTAGAACTGCTCCGTAGCGACGTCCTTCACTGTGTACCAGCTTCCTGTAGATTTATAGACTAACCCTTCCATTTATTATTCACTTTTCTGTTCTTTTTTCTCTTTCTCGGGAAATACATTGGCGTATACTACTTGACTGATACTCTTTACGGGTTTGTACAGAAGAGATTCACTCAAAGCGGAGACTGAGAGCCACTTTTCGGTTTGAAAGGTACGCTCTAAAAACAAGAACATCGACCCTGCAATTACAGCCACTTTGAGTAAGCCAAACAAGGCTCCTGCTAAACGGTTCAGAAAACCGAGTTCGGCAATTTTAAGCATCTGGGTAAGGACTTTAGCTAAGAGCATTACCCCCAGCATTAATACAATGAGAGTAATACCAAATGCAAAAATCTCCAAGGTTTGTTTTTCGGCTGGTAGAATCTTGTCTAACAACGAGGCTGTAAAGAACGAAAAGTGTATCGCCCCATAGATACCTATCACAATAGCTAATAGCGATGCCATTTCGATGATAACTCCTCGCATAAAGCCACGTACAGCTCCGAAAGCCAGAATTACCAATAATAAAATATCTATCTTATTCATTTATCAATTATATTTTTAGTAGTATCTATTTTACGTATAAAATTCCTTTTTTGGTTTGTTGTTGTCCTTTAAAATAGTAGGTAACCACATAGAAATAAGTACCTGCTAAGCGTTTGCTACCTACCACTCCTTTTACGTTAGGGTAGCCTCTGAAATAGTCACCATTTTGCTGATAGTGGTTATTTTCGTACACTTTTAAGCCCATTTCATCAAAAATAAGTAATGAGATAGGGCGATCTTCATCGGCATTTTCTACCTTGAAATAGTTCTCGGGGTTAGTAGTTGAGACAGCATTATATATTATAAGTGCCGCAGAGGGTGATTTGGATGGGTCGGACGGGTTGGGCTGTGGTTGGGGTTGGGGTTGAGGTTGTGGCTGTGGTTGTGGTTGAGGGTTGGGTTGGGGTTGGGGTTGAGGATTTTGAGCGTTAAGATCAATAGTGATTACTTGTTCATAACGGTTTTCGTTATGAGCACTATCTTCTACAAACCATACATAGCGCACTATTTTTTTACCGTCTTTAGTTTCATTACTTTGGCTAGACACTACTTGTAAAGCTCCATCACAATTATCGGTTGCAGTGAGGTTTTCTCTTACAGGCACATCGGCTTCGCTCTTTACGGTCATACTTGGGGGGTAAGACGAGAGCACAGGTTTTTGGGTGTCTTTAAGGAAAATTTGTTGGGTATGGCGGATAGGCAAAGCTCCCTCGGCATAGGCTATCCAAGAGCGAGTGAGTTTGTAAGACTTACGGTCGCCTTCTCTAAACTCTTCTTCATAGTCTATGTGAATGTTATCGGCTCCCTCTGCTTTTACTTCAGCTTTGGATGGAATATCGCCTCTGCATTGTACGTGTTTATCCTCAGGAAGAGGAGCTACAAATCGTAAGGTTTTAGTAGGTGGTTCTTTTTCGTAATAGATAAATTGCTGTGCTGTAGCAGAATAGTTGCATTTATCTTTTGCTACCCATTTGCGCAATAAATAGGTAGTATGGTCTTCTTCTGAAAAAGTTACCTCAGCTTTTTTATTAGCACCACAATAATGAGATTCGGCGGTAACGTTAGGTTTTTCGGGAATAGCATTCTTTTTAACAGTTATCACAGGCTCTGGTAAATTTTTAAAGGTAATGTCAGGGCTGTGCATATCCAAAGTGCCTGGGGTGTCAGTGCTCACAGCATAGGCAATATGGTTGAGTACTTCTATTTTAAAGAGTCCTTCTACAAAAAGATTATAATTTTTCCACCCTTTGGCTTGTGTAGGAAAAATGACCGTAGCTTGTCCGTTGTTAGGTAATCCATCGGCTAACACGTATTTATAGGTTTTTCCATAATCGTCTGAAAAGAGAATACGCACCTTACTATCGTTGCCAAAAACATTCTTATCAACATCCCAGTAGATAGTAGTTTCTTTACCATATTTAAATCTTCCGGCACTGCTTTTAGTTATATTAGTTATCCTAAAAGGCTTACCTTCTACTATATTTACTTTGGTTTCATAGACATCATAGAGCGCTACGTGAGGTTTTCCATCTTTGTAAGCTCCTATTTTACCATCGCATACGCCTAACCAAAAAGTAAAAACGCCAGTTTCATTTTTACCTGTGAACTTATAAGGGACAGGTTTCCATTCATTGTATCCATTTTCTCTATAGGGTTGATAGAACTCTATATGGTTGCTTTCGGTAGGGCGATTAGAAGGGAAACGCGCTTTGCCAAACTGATTAAAATCGGCTTGATGTGCCATATAGAGAAGCGGATCACCATCGGGGTCAGTTGCTTCTATATTGAATTGAAAGTAAGTATTTTTGGGGAGTTTGTATTCCTTCTTTAAGGTAGAACGTTGGATTACGGGGGCACGGTTAGTAGAAACTTCACCGTAAGGAATATTGTCCTGTGGCAAGCCTACCAACTGTGTACGGGCTTTATCGCTATAATAAGCATCGTGCAAATTGGTACGGTTGCGGATGGTGTATATAGACGGAAGAGAAAAATAAGTGCCATTAGGGTCGTTGATGTAACTCATAATAGAGTTCCCTCTATCGGGTTCGGTATGAGAAGAAGCTGTTGCACCTCCTATGGTAAAAGTGTGTGCGGAGCCTAATAAGTGTCCTAATTCGTGAAGGATGATATAAAACTCGTGATTGGCGATACAGCCTCCTTTTAGCTTTCCTGTAATTTCACCCAAATGCGCCAAACCACGGTTATCACTGTATATAGAAAAGACAATACCTGCATCGTAATTCTCTTCGCCTATAAGGTTATTAAAATCTGAAGTCGCTCTATTCAATACCTCTCTCACCACAGGGTAATTGTATATTTCTTTGTCTTTAGTAGTGATGATAAGGCGAGGGTCGTTCACCAAAGTAAATTGACAGCCAATCTCTCTACCGCATACTTCGTTGAGCCCTGCCTCTACTTTTGTCATAAATTCTTTTACCTTATTTATATCACCATAACAATGTTTTTTGTAGAAACTGTAATCGATGAGCATAGCCAAACGATAGGTTCTGAGTACATTGGTATTGTAAAGCACTTTTTTGTCGTCAGACGGAAGTGGCTCTTCATGCAGTATGGCACCACGTGCAGTCATCGCATTAGCAGGCGCGAGTTGCATAGGTAGTCTTTGGGAAGTGGGTGTTGTAGCTTGGGAGCATTGTCCATCGGCGCAAGTGCCACAAGCGAAGTGTTCTTTATCGGTAGTAACTTTGAGTATTCCGTTTTCAGTGTTGATGAAATAAGAATGACCGTCGTGCCATACTTCACCTGATAGGGTACTTTTATTCATTGAGAGTGTTCCTGCAAAATTGCCATTGTGATAGGCAACGAAAGTGCGGAATCCTTCTTGGGCAAGGCTGTTGGGACGTGCTTGCCAGTTGAGCGATACAGATTTTCCTTCGATAGGAACATTCCATTGTACTGAGGAGTTTGTACCAAAAAGGCGTATGACCTCAGTAGCTTTTTGTTGTGCATTTATGGTTCCTGCTACGAAGAACCAGAGTAGTAAAAGTCGTGATATTTTCATTTGTTGTTAGTTATTAGTCGTTAGTATTAGGTAACAGGTAAGAATTCCGATTATCTTACATATAGGAATCCTTTCTTTTCTTCTAAGTTACCATCTTTATAATAGGTAACTATATAGAAATAAGTACCTGCAAGAGGTTTGTTACTTATAGTTTTTAGATTAGAGTAGCCCCTAAACACTTCACCGTTTTTGCCGTAATAGTTGTTCTCGTATACTTTGAGTCCCATTTCATCGAAGATGAGTACCGAGATAGGGCGATCTTCGTCAGCATTTTCTATTTTAAAATAGTTCCCGGGGTTAGTAGTTGAGACAGCATTGTATATGATTGCTGTTGCATTAGGTAATGTTGATGAGTCAGAAGAGTCTGACGGACTTGGTTGTGGTTGGGGCTGTGGTTGCGGGCTAGGCTGTGGTTGTGGGTTAGGTTGAGGGTTAGGTCGTGGGTTGGGCTGAGGTTCTGGTTCTGGCGTAGTTTCAGGTTTTGTAGGGTCTTTTTGTATCATAAAACCTCCTACGTGATACGGCTTTGTACAAGACAATGCATAAGCCAAGCCATCAATCACTTCTATTTTAATGATGCCTTGTCCTCTTTGTTTGCCAAAATGTCCGCGAGTAGTACCTACAGATATATTGGGAAGCTCTACTTGGCAAGTGCCATTATTAGCTACTTCTTTTTTCAATACATACTTATAGGTTTTACCAGAGTCGGTTGACAAAAGGATACGCACCTTACTATCTTTGGTAAAAATAGCCTCGTCTACCTGCCAATGAAGCAAAATTGTCTGACCTCCTTTGTAGGTTTTGTTCTGCTCCCTACTGCCATTGTCGAAATTTTGTATTTCAAAAGGTTTACCTTTGACTATTTTCACTTGTACCTCTTCTACATCGTATTTCACTACGTGGTTGCTATTGTCTTTGTTATGATCGGCAGCAGCTAACCAAAAGGTGAAAGTACCTTCTTTGTAAGAATCGGCAGCTCCTATGGGTACAAAGGTATTGCGTTCACTCTCAAACCAAGTAGTTTCAAAGCGTATATTACCATCAGATTTTCCTTTGTAGGTGATAAAACGAGCGTTAGATTTGGTAGAGTGAAAACGCCTATCAGCGGGGTGTGCTATATAAGTAAGCGCATCGCCCTCGGGGTCGGTAGCGTTCAGATAGAATTGAAAATAAGTATCTTCAGGGATAGTGTAGGTTTTCTTAAGGTGCGTTTTATCAAGCACTGGGGGGCGGTTGTTGCTCTTTATCCCATAAACAAGGTTAGAGCCTGTACCTTCTACGCGTTTACCTGCCTCTTGGGTACGCGCTTCATCAGCGTAATACGCCATAGAGTTCCCCAAGAACTTGCGTATCTCTTGCAGACTTACGAGCGAAAAGAAATCGCGTGGGTGCTCGTGTCCATAACTCATAATTGATTGACCCGATCCAGTTTCGGTTTTACTAGAATACTGTCCTCCGTTAGAGAATGTATGGTCTGCACCAAACATATGTCCTATTTCGTGGGCAATGGTAGAAGGCTTTATGGGGCGTGCTGCCGCATTAGCTTTGTTGTGTTGCTCATAAACTGCATAGACCGCTGCCAAACCATTGTAGTTCTCGCGATAATCAGTTAGGATCACTGCCAAATCGTACTTCTTAGGGTCGTACTTCTTATTTAAGGTGATTGTACCGTTGTTTACCACTTCATTAGCAGCTTCCCTTCTGCGGAATAAATGATTTTCTTCAGTAGTAAAAATAAGTGCCTCATCATCTACCAAAGTAAAATCCACCCCCACATCATTGCGATATAACTCATTCATAAAGGCAACGGTGGCATACCAAAACGTTTTGATTTTATTTACATTTCTATTAAAATATGCCGAATTGTAAATGCTGTAATCCACCGGTATTGCCAAGCGGTAGTGCCTGAATACGCCATCGGTGTGAATGAGCGCTTTAGGATAAAGTGAATTGTAAATCTCGGGTTGCTCGATAGGAGGGTCGTTCTTATCTTCATTGCCTTCGGGAAAGAAATTGCGGGCAGTGAGGGCTTGTTTTCCCAAAGAACTCGTACCACAATCGTGTTCATCGGTTACTGCCTCTACAGTGAGCATTCCTTGGGGAGAAGTTCCCAATACATAGGACTTTCCTCTGTAAAACACTTCACCGCTTAACTGCTGTTTGTCAAAGCTGATAACGCCTACAAAATGCTCTTGGTAGTAACCTACAAACGAGCGAAATTCCTTAGAAGTAGTTCGCGCTTGCCATTGTACGAGCATAGAAGGTGAGTTAGGAATAGGGGGAGCCCATTCTACAGAGGGTTTTTCAGCAAAAAGAGCTATAACACTTTGGATATTAGTTTGTGCATTGGCTACCTCTATGCTTAGGCATAGCCAAAGTAAGTAGCGTAGTATATGTTTCATTAGTTTGGTTTTAAAAAACGGCGCAAAGGTACAAAACAATTAACAAATAGCAAGCAAAAATTAACAAGTTATCTTACATATAGGAATCCCTTTTTTGTTTCTTGCTGTCCTTTGAAATAATAGGTAACCACATAGAAATAAGTACCTGCTAAGCGTTTGCTACCTATCACTCCTTTTACATTAGGATAGCCTCTAAAATATTCACCTTTTTGTTGATAATGGTTACTTTCATATACTTTCAAGCCCATTTCATCAAAAATAAGTAAGGTAATAGGTCGGTTTTCATCTGTATTTTCTATTCTGAAATAGTTATCAGAGCCTTTTTCAGTAGAAACGGCATTGTAAATCACCACTTCTTTAACAGAAGGAACTATTGGCGGTGTAGGTGGTTGTGGTATTACTGGGGTAATGATAATAGTTTGCGTATGCACTCTTTCGTTGCCACACACATCGCGCGCTACCCACTTATAGACGACCTTAGAGAGCTTTCCGTTAGTGAGAGTTTCTTCTTTTGGAGAGATTGTAACGGTAGGTTGTCCTGCACAAGTATCTTCTGCTGAAATACTCTGTTGTTGGGGGACGGGTGTCCCTTCTTTAATCGTGAGGTTTTGAGGTAAAGTCCCTACAAAAGTAGGTGGGGTAGTATCGGCTACGGTAATGCGCTGGGTATGGGTAAGAGTTGTGCAACCATCGGAAGCGGTAAAAGTACGCTCTAACGTGAAGTTGTTAAGGCATTGCTTGTTAAGTTCTTTATCGGCGCGAGTAATCACTACCTTAGCACAGCCTCCTTGTGTGGTGGGGGTTTGCACAGCGGGAATAGCTTTGGCACAATCTACGGTTATATTGTTAGGAAGTGTTGCCCAAGTGAGAGGTATAGGAGTTGTTTTAGGCACAATGGTAATGATTTGCTGGTGGGTAGTAACATTGCCACAAGCATCTTTAGCTTCCCACATATAGATAAGCTGAGAGATTTTTCCATTAGTTTTTACTTCTTTATGAGAAGACGTAACAGTAGCGGTGCCACAATTATCAGTAGCGGTAAGCGTTACTTGGGTAGGGATTGTTTCACCTTCTTTAATACTCATATTTTGGGGTAAAACACCTACAAAAGTAGGGCGAGTTTTATCTGTTACGCTAATAGTTTGAGTATAAGTAAGCGTTTGGTTACAAGTGTCGGTAGCTATAAAAATGCGTTTGAGAGTATAAGTATAGTCACAATTGCCTTTGATGCGTTCTTCTTTTTGAAGGGTAACCACAGGAGTACACCCCCCTGTAACTGTAGGCAATACTACTGCTGGAATAGATTGTTCACAAGAAAGGGTAAGATGATTAGGAAGTGATGCCCAAAGGAGAGGTTCGGGGAGGGCGGGGTTCTTTTCAATGGTAAAACCACCGCTTTTAGGGTTGTAGTTAGTAAGGTCAAAGGCTAAACCATCGATTACTTCTACTTTTAAGACGGCTTGGGTAGTGCTAATATTAGGCAAGGTAATTTCTTTACTGCCGTTGTTATCAGCTTCTGCTACTACCATATGTTTAAACGTCTTACCTAAATCATCTGAGAGCAGGATACGCACTTTGGTGTCTTTGAAAATAGTATTATCTACGTTCCAACTAAGGGTAAGTTGAGTGCCTCCTTTGTATTCGTTTTTTGGGGTAGTCGTAATTTTGAAGGGGGTACCGTCTTTTACCGTTACTTTGGTTTCAGCCAAATCGTATTGTACTATATAGTCGGCTGACGGTTGGAGTGGGGCATCGCTCACTCCCAACCAAAAGGTAAAAGTACCCGTAGTTTGTTGTGCTAAGCCACTATTGGCTATTACACTACCTGAGTCTTTGTGGTACTCTGTTTTAATAGTTACAGGGTTAGCTGGAGTAGGTTTGTAGATAATGTATTGCGTTATTGGGGTTTCATCACCATTGCGCACATCGTGTTGGTTTACGGCGTATAGCAGTTCTGCACTATCGGGGTCGATAGCAGGAATATAGAATTGAAAGAAAGTACCCTTGGGAATCGTATAATGACTTTTAATCTTGCTGTGGTCTATGCGAGGAGCTTGAGTAGTGAAAGTCTTGTCGTGAGCTTTCACGGGTACTTTCGTCAATAGTTCCCGTATGCGCTGAATGCTCGACAGCGAGAAGAAATCACGCGGACTGCCATAGCTCATCACCGAAGTACCTCTGTCATACTCTGTCTTTTCACTATCGTAGGCTTCTGAGCCCTTATAGCTACCAAAAGTGTGTTTACCCCCGAATAAGTGTCCGATTTCGTGAGCTATGACTTCTTTGGTAAGTACTGCTACGGCATCAGCTTTGGTATTTGCCTGATAAACACCTTTAAGATAAGCCAATCCTCTGACTCCTTTTTTTAAGGAAGCGGTATATGCAAGAGAGATACCCACGTCATAACTATTTTCTCCTATAAGTTCGTTGATAACCTTTGTTGAATGATCCTTAACGTAATCGGCATTGTGAAAGCTTGCAAAAGTCTCTTTGCTTTCGTCTTTGATGATGAGACGCTCATCGTTTACTAATTCAAAACGCACTCCCAAATCGCGTATATACACTTCATTTAGGAAGTTTTCAGTATCTGCCCAAAACGTTTTTACTTTTTGTATGTTTTTCTCTAAGTGTTCTGTGCTGAAGGTGCTATAAGGGATATGCATTGCCAAGCGGTATACCCTTAGTGTTTGTGTGTTGGCAATGGTAGGAGCGGTTTCTTCGGCTAATATCGCAGGGCGTGCTGTCGAAAGGCTTGGGTGCAAATGAGGCGTATCGGTAGTGCCACATCGGAAATCTTTATTAGGCGAAAAGAGCAATTGTCCTTTTTGCTCGTTTATCTCATACGAGGTATCTCGGTAGTGAAAACTCCCTGACACGCTCTGTCCTCCTACCGAAAGGGTCGCTACAAAATTGTCTTGGTAGTAACCCACAAAAGAGCGAATACCCTCTGAGGCAAGAGAGGTTTTGCGCTCCTGCCAGTCAATGGCAATACCTTGTTGTGCCGATACTGCTTTTAGCCATTTATCCGCCTCGTCCTGTGCTTTCCCAAAGAACACACACCCTATTAGCAATCCTATTGTAATGATGTTTTTCATTCTTTAGTCTTTTAACTGCTCTATAAGTGCTTCTACTATAGCTTTTATAGGTGGCGACATTCGCGGTATAACAGAGTAAGCTCGTGCTATCAGTTGCAAACGAAGTGTCTTATCCTGAAATTGTTCTCTCCTTGCTTTTATAACTTCTGTAGAAGGCAAAATATTTATATCCCATTGCTGTTCCCTCAATGAGAAAGTTTCTAAATGTTTTTCAGCTTGATAATTGTAAAGATGTATTTTATCTACTGCCTTTTCGTTGTACAAACGGTCTAATGAGTGAAGTAAGCCTTCTACTGCTCTGTCGTGGGAATTTTTATCTGACAATCGCCCATATCCTTGAAAATCTTTTTCTTCTTGATAGCGCAAATAAAAACCTAATTCGGTAAAGAGTGCAGGAGCTGCAATCGCAAAAGCTTCTACATTAAAACCGTTTTCTCTAAAAGCCAATGCCGTACGCAAAGGTACTTCAGGATTGCGCATAGTACCCTCTACAATGATATTGTATTTATGGATAATAGCCTCTTGTATGAGTGCTTCTGTAAAAAAGTTAGAGAATATTTGCGTCTCTGTTGAGTATCTCTCAGGATATCTTATAAGCTCATTAGCCTTAGGATGAAACTCTCTGTAAATATCTCCATTTACAAAAAGAAAATCTTTGTCAGGAAATTGTCTTAGGATAGCTTTTGCTAGCCCACTCTTTCCTGATGCAGGCTGTCCTCCTAATATAAAGGCAATAGGATTTTCTTGAGATTTTAAACCTGATAAAAGGTCTGTTTTCTCTCTTTCAAAAATATCCTCAACTTTATAGTACTCCATTCATTTGTTTTATTAGCGGACTATAATAATGTACTACTTTATCCATAACAGAAAGCCTTGCCATATCATCAGTACCATATAACATTTTTTCTTCCTTTAAATACATTTTAATTTTTTGGTCTAACGCATCCTTCTCTACCAAATTAGTTAAAGTAGATTTTTCCTTAATAGCCCTTACTTTTAATGAGCCTACAATCTGTAATGCTGTATCTAAACTAATAGGTTCTTTCATCATATACCTTTGTTATTTTAATTCAATGAGCATAGGAGTTTTAGCAGATATTTCTAAAGTGTCACCACTCAGAGAGACCTCTTTCCCCGAGATAATATCTCTCCCCCTCAAAAATCCCGCCAAACTCTCGGCAAAGCGGTTTAGGTGGAGCGTTTGGCTCTTTTCGCTGTTGTTGAGCACTACCATTACGGTCTCGGTATCGTTGTAACGGAAATAGACATACACTTCATTTTCAGGCAAGTATTGCTTGGTCTTCCCGTAGTGAATTACGGCTTTGTCCTTACGCCAATTGAAGAGCTTAGCCGTAAAATCGTAATACTCTTTCTGAGTAGCCGTACGCCCCGAAGCGCTAAAAGCGTTCTGCGTATCGCCTGCCCAGCCACCAGGGAAATCCTGTCGTATATCGCCATCGCCCTTACTCTTGTCGCCTGTCATTGCTATCTCGCTACCGTAGTACAATTGCGGAATACCACGCGCCGTTGCTAACAATGTGATAATCATCTTATAATCCTCTATCTTAGGATATACGTGATTGATACGTGCCGTATCGTGATTTTCTGCAAAGATAAGCAGATTGTTGATGTCTTTATACAGAAAGTCGTTCGCAAAGTTGTCGTAGAGTTGCATCATACCTTTGTCCCACGAAGGTGTGGTACGGAAAGCCTCGCCTATTGCATCGAAGAGCGGGAAGTCCATTACCGTAGGCAGGTGGGTGTTATAGCTTTGTATCGCACTGATAGGGCTATCCTTTTGCCAATACGACACTTGTGCGCTTTCAGTAAGCCATACTTCGCCCATAATGTTAAAGTGCGGGTATTCATCAGTAATGGCTTTCGTCCATTGGGCAATGCCTGCTTTGTCGTTATACGGATAAGTATCCACACGCAAACCGTCGAGGTCGGCGTATTCTATCCACCAAATCGCGTTCTGGGTGAGGTAGTTTAGTACCAATGGGTTCGCTTGGTTGAGGTCGGGCATAGAACGAGCAAACCAACCTTTTTCGCAGTACTTTTTGTCCCATTCCGAGGCATTGCTGTCCATCTGAGTTGTTATCTTAAGAGAACTCTGTCCATAACCAGGAAATTGGTGTAACCAGTCGTAGCAAGGTAGGTCTTTCACGAGCCAATGCTGACTGCCCCAGTGGTTGGTTACATAATCTTTGATGAGCTTCATACCGCGCTTGTGCAAAGCCGCTGAGAGCTGTCGGTACTCTTCATTAGTACCATAACGCGGGTCTATTTTGTACACATCGGTTTGGGCATAAGTGTGATAAGAATGTTGTGGTTCGTTGTCCTCACATAAGGGCGTACTCCATATAGCCGTAGCACCTAAGGATTGTATATAATCCAAATGGTCGATAATCCCCTGAATGTCCCCCCCGTGACGACCGAAAGAATCTGAGCGGTTGAGCTTATCAGTAAGTGCGGGGTGCGAATCGTTGTCGGGTTTACCATTGGCAAAGCGGTCGGGCATAATCAGGTAAACCATATCACTGCTGTCGAAACTCTTGCGGTAAGCCGAGCCCTCACGACGCGCTTTTAATTCGTAGCGAACACTGCCCACTTTCTTTTTCTTTTGCAATAGCGAAATGGTATAGTTGCCCGCTTTTTTATCTTTGGTATCGACGGTTACAAACAGATAGTTAGGGTTCTCTGTTTTCAGTATGTTTACAATAGGCAAATCGCTCTCCACATTGTACTGAGCGATATTTTTGCCATAGAGCAATACCTGCACTTGGCTGTAGTGCATTCCTTCCCACCAAAAAGGCGGTTCTACACGCTGAATCTGAGCGTGAGTCATTCCAAAAGTAAATAGTCCCATAAGGGTAATAATGTATTTCATAGTGCAAGTTACACGGGTGTTTATTCGCGCAAAGATAAGCATTTCTTTTTAAATAACAATGAAAAATAGTAGTTAATTATTTTAGGTCGGACAAGTTCGACCCACAGAACGAGAGATACAGTTGATAGTAACAACATTGTAAGTTCTATTAGTATTCTATTAATCTTTGGTTAGTCTTCATTGTAGAGCCACTGTAGACCCACTGTAGACCCACTGTAGACCCACTGTAGAGCCACTGAAGCCCCACTGAAGCCCCACTATAAAGCCATCATAGTTCCGTTTAAAGTCTATCAAATGTCTCACCCCTATTCAATTGTCAATTATCAATTGCGAATTGTCAATTGTTTTGTAACTTTGCCCCGTTAATTATATATCACTATGAAAATCGTTATCTCTCCCGCCAAAACCATTAACGAAACATCAGCCCTACCTACTACCGTACACTCTTCGGCTATTTTCCCAAAGGAAATTGGCGAGGTAAGCACTGCCCTTAAAGCACTCTCTCCAAAGCAACTTATAAACCTGATGCATATCTCCCAAAAGCTCGCCGACCTGAATTGGCAACGACACCAACAGCTCTCATTGCCCTTTACCCCACAAAATGCGCGTCCGGCGCTCTTTGCTTACAATGGCGATGTGTATGAGGGACTCGATGCTTATTCACTCTCTAAAATGCAAATTGATAAGTTACAAAGGTCTTTGCGTATTCTCTCTGGCTTATACGGACTGCTTAAACCCTTAGACCTTATCGCGCCTTATCGGTTGGAAATGAGCATCAAACTACCCGTAGGGAAGGCTACAAATCTATATGCTTTTTGGAAAGACAAAATCACTCACGCATTGAACAACGAATTACAAGAAGGAGAATTGTTTATCAATCTCGCCAGTGAAGAATATTTTAAGGCAATTGATACGACAAAGCTAAAAGTGCCCGTGATTACACCTATTTTCAAAGATTATAAAGGAGATACACTAAAAGTCGTTAGTTTTTATGCGAAGAAAGCGCGGGGTCGTATGGTGCGTTTTTTGGCAGAAAATGAGATTCGCTCAGTAGAAGATTTGAAAGGGTTTAACGCTGATGGATATGCGTTCTCAGAACAGTTCTCGAAAGGAAATACACTTGTTTTTATTAGATAAAAAACTTTGCCAAAGGTTCTAATTGCACGTCGTGCTACAACTGCCTGTGCGGCTCGCACCTTTGGCAAAGTGTATGATATCAATCATTTTTGAGGAATATTGATAATAGTAAGTCTTCTCAATAATTTATTAGGGTCTTCTTTAGCATTTATAGCTCCTATAATCCAAATTTTTGACAATTCTTCTACAATAAGAAAATAAATACCAAAGTGAAATCTTTTAGTAAAGCAAACCCGCACTTGTTCTATTTCTTTTCTAAAAGAAAAGGGGCGACTTTTTATTTCTTGTATATAGCTATAAATCTCCTCATATACTTCAAATCCTAAATTTTCTCTTATTTTATTGTAGTAAACTACAATTTCTTCCAAGTCTATTTCGGCTTGACGATGAATCATTAGCTCAAAATCCATATCTTGCTCTCATTTTTTTATCAAATTCATCAAAAGCTCTTCCTGCTTGTTCAGGATTTTCTGTAATTTCATTAGCTCGTTTCAAAAGCACTTGCAAATACTCATTAGAAGTCTCACTATCTGAAATATTATAGTCAAAATCTATATTTTTCTCTTCTAAAAACGAAGTTAGCACTGCTTTTTGGGTTTCATCTTTTGGATATACTAATACACACATAATTATTCTTTTTTTGCAAAGGTATAAAAATTAATTGAAAAATCAGCTAATTTGTAAATTAATCACTATTCCTTCGTTACCTCGCACATTAAAGACGGTGTTGTCGCTAAAAATAAGGTATTGCCCTTTGATGCCCATTAGTTTACCACTATAAGTAGGGGTTTGCACCAGTTGCAGAGAGCGTACTTGGGTAGGGTATTTTTCTACGGGAAAATGAATGTGCAAAGGGGTGATATCTTCGGTGATGTAGGGCTGTACTTGGTCGGGCACAAAGTCGCGCACCTCTAATTTTACTCGCAATAAATCTACGGGGGTGATTTGGTTGGTGAGCATTTTGCGCCAATTAGTTTTATCGGCTATATGAGCTTTAAGAGCGACTTCAGCAATGCCTGCCAAATAGCGATTGGGTACTTCGGCAAGTATAAGGGCTTCGTGCGCCCCTTGGTCGATCCAGCGTGTTGGAGCTTGTGATTTGCGTGTTACCCCCACTTTTACGTCGCTGGAATTGGCAAGATACACATAATGCGGTTGCAACTGCATTTGTTGCTCATAGCCTAAATCGCGCTCTTCGATGTTTAAATGCGCTTTGCTAAGTTCAGGGTGCATCACCCAATCGGCGGTTTGAGGGACTTCAAAAAAGCACTCTTTGCAATAACCCTGACGGAAGATAGGCTTATTTTCGCCACAATTCATACACTGAAAGCGCACAAATTGGAGCGTTATATCCTTGCCGATGAGTTGGTTCATCAGCACAAAATCGCCTTCCATTGGCAAGTAATACCGTATGGGGTCTGCCCATTCGGTAAGCATTTTTTGAAGTACTCCTTGAAACATAGTTTTAACAGTGAAATGAGGGGACAAAGATACAAAAAAAGTCGTAACACAACAAGCAAAACAATTAGCAAATAGAGCAAACACACGAAATTAAGAGTTAATGTCCGTTCAATATATAATTCTGATTTACAGTTTCTTTTTACAGTATACTTCCGTGAAATTTAAGCAACTTGTTGCTAAATTCTGTGGATAAAATGAATAGCATCTAAAATTTGTCTGTGAAAAATCCGTGTCTTCCGTGAAATCTGTGCGAGACTCTTTGTAGCGAAGCTACCTTTTTCCCTCTCGGCAGGTACGTTTCTTATAGCTCGTACCTACCTTATAAAGAGGAAAAAGATTACAGCAGAAACAGAAGATATAACAGTGTTATTTTTTACACAAGTAAGGAAAGGTAAAGAGTAGAAAGTGTAAAGAAAAAGAGATTTAAAAAGAATTAAAAACGGTTGTTTTTAACCTTAAACTTGTTAAAACTGTGTTAATTATTGCTTCAGTGTAGAGAATGTAAAAAATCTTTACTAATTTTGCGCCCAAAATAAATCACTAACAATGTCTTTTTACAAAACAAGAATGAAAAATATCACTAAAATTCTATTAGCTATAGCATTTTTCTTAATCTCTTTTGAGGGGATAGAAGCACAAGTGCAGTCTTGTAATTCTATGCCTGAGCCTGTTGCTTATACAAGAGTGGGTACGCCTACTGAAAAAAGAGTAGAAGAAACCGCTGTTGTTAGAGGTATTACAGTAACTCGCATATTAGAAACGAGAGGCTGGTCTATTGATAAGATTATGTATTCTAATCAGGAAACTATTCCTGGAGATACGCAAAGTGACGAAACCTATTGTGGTAAATCTCGTAAGAATACTTTTGGTGACAAGAAATATCCTTTTATGGACTCTAATAAGGTAAGCAAAATTACCTATAAGTTTAGTAAGCCCGTAATAGATGTTGAAGTTTTTTTAGCAGCCTTTGGTTATAGTGGAACACGTAAGTCTGGTGGATGGCAATCTTATCCTCATATAGATGTGGTTAAAATAACAACTAATAAAGGAACGGCAACTTTACACGCACGTTCTACTTGTGGTGAGAATAATTTACTTACTGTCTCTGGTAATGAAATATCATCTATAGACCATAAGACTACCGATGCTAAAATAGGGATTACTTCTACAGAGCCTTTTACAGAGCTTGTGTTACAAGTTATAGAAAAACAACGACAAACAGGTGGTTATGGTTTCTTCGTGGAAATTTGTTTAGCATCTATTATTGCAGATGCAAGTTGTGATACAATGCCTAACGCTCAGTTTGGAAGAGAACAAAATGCAACCGCCACTATGGGAGGAGTAAAGGTAACGCGTTCTTATACAGGCAAGGGTAACTTCTCGAATGCAGGAGAGCCTAGAAGTTCTATTTATTGCCAAAGTAGCTATAGTGGCGATTTACCTTGGGTACTTAATAGTAACAACAATATTAAAACACTTACTTATACTTTTGAAGAGCCTGTAACAGAAGCTGAACTTTGGTTTGTAGGAATGGGAGGCGGAAATGGTATTAGCGCTTATGATAGAGCAAAAGTTAGTGTAGATTGTGGTGATATTACTCTCAGAGAGGCTTTTAGATGTAATGGAAACGATGTAAATGTAACTAATCCAAGTGCTAACAGTCGTCTTATTTCGGTAAAGAACCCTACAAAGGTAACAGATATAGCTTATAAAGTAACTTCTAGTAAACCTTTTACAAAAATAACCATAGAGGACAGTAGTGATGCACAAGCGGCAGGCTATTTAGTAGAGATGTGTCCTACTTCGGTAAAAAAAGCAAATATTATTACAGTAAATACAGCTCTCACAGAGCAAACAGTATGTGATAATACAGGAAATGCTCCTTCTTATCTTGCTAAAGCTACCATTACTCCAGCCTATGCAGGAGGAACGCTTAACTATGAATTACAAGCTAAAAAGAAAGGTAGCACTACTTGGGAAACAATTACAACTAACAATAGTGTGACTAATGACCTTACCTATCAGCCTAGTGTTTTAAAAGCATTAGCTTACAATGAGGCTACAGTAAGGATAAAATATACTTATAGTAATAGTGCAAAATTCTGTGGTGCCCTCACTAAATATTCTAATGAGGTAAAACTGAATGTAAACGCTAGTACTACTATCACAACTCAACCAGCAACTTCAGTAGCTTACTGTAAAGATGCTACACCTACGGCTCTTAGTGTAACAGCTACTGGGCAAGGAACGCTTAGTTATCAATGGTATTCTAATACAACTAATAACAATACGGGAGGATCTCTTATTACGGGAGCTAATGTAGCTACCTATACACCTCCTACTACAACTGCGGGTAGCACTTACTACTACGTAGCAGTTACGGGTACTTGTGGTACAGTAACCAGTACAGTAGCAAGAGTACAAGTACTTACCGCTTCGGATATCATTACTATTAATACTCCTAATTACAATAATATTAACGGTATTTGTAATACAAATAGTACTATAAGTGCTCAGGCTACTATTGCTCCCGATTATAGTAATAAAATTAAAAATTTGGGAGGAGGTAATTTCTTTGCTTACCAATTAGAATATCGTAAAACACCTACCTCTCCTTGGGAAAACTATTACGATCAAGTATATAGCAATAATGCAAATGCTCGGATACGTACTTTCTCTATAAATCCTAATAATACTCCAAGTGGTGCTACTTTTAGGGTAAGATATACAGCTGATATAGTAGGTTTATGTGATAACCTTACGGTATACTCTAATGAGTTCACTTACACTAAACAAGCGGTTACTACTATCACTACTCAGCCAGTAACTCCTACAACTCCTATTTGTAAGGATGCTACAGCTACAGCTCTCAATGTAGTAGCAACGGGTGAAGGCACTCTTGCTTATCAATGGTATTCTAATACAACCAATAACAATACGGGAGGCTCTCTTATTACGGGAGCTAACGTAGCTACCTATACACCTCCTACTACAGCTACGGGCACTACTTATTACTATGCGGTAGTAACTGGTTCTTGTGGCGTAGCTACAAGTACCGTAGCTAAGGTGGATGTACTTACTGTAGCTTTACCTACCCTTATTACCGGTAGTAAAACTCTTTGTCCAACAGCAACTAGTAATGTTGTGTCGTTTGCTAATTATGTAACTGCCCCTACGGATACTACCTTGCTTTGGTACACTGCCCCTACAGCTACTGTTTCAAGCACTACGGCACCTGTTATCAATACTCACGTAACCACTCGCACTACCCAAACGGCTTATGTACGCGCTCTTAGCACTGCGGGCTGTACTAGCGGTATCGTAACCGTTACCTTAATAGTAGACGATACTACTGCTCCTACTTTCACAGCACCTACTCCTTTAAATATAGTGTGCAACTCAACTACGGCTACTACGGCTATCAGCAATTGGCTCGGCACAGCTACCGCCACCGATACTTGTGGTGCGATAGCAACTATTACAAATAACTATAATACTCCTGCTGACCTTTGTACAGTACCAGGCGGTATTATTACAGTTACTTTTGTAGCCAAAGACACTTTTGGTAACACAAAAACAGGTACTTCTACTATTCATTTAGGAGTAACTCCTTTAGTAGTGAAAGACGATACCTTTAACATTCCTGACGGATTAACAACTCAAACCACAATCAGTGTACTTGACAACGATAGTTTAGGAGGTACTAAACCAACAGCTGGAACTGGTGGCACGGTAACTATTACCAATGTAGTGCCTGCTACTCCTATCAACGGTGGTAACGTTCCTGTCTTGAATCCTGAAAACGGTGTGGTAACTATCCCTGCCAATACACCTGCAGGTACTTATACCATTACTTATAAAGAGTGCGAAGCGCTTAATCCAAATAGTAACTGTCAAACAGCTACTGCCGTAATTAAGGTGGGTACACCGACCATTACAGTAGTACCTGACCCAATGACCGTAACACCAAGCACCACCACTCAAACTATCCCAAGTATCTTAAATAACGATAAGATAGGTGGTACAGTAACACCTACGGCTGGCCCTGGTGGTAATGTAACTATGACGGTTACTAACCCAAGTAATCCTGGCAACAAACCTACTCTCGACCCTAATACCGGCGAGGTAACCATTCCAGGTAATACTCCAGCAGGTACTTATACCATTACTTACAGCTATTGTGAGGTCTTGAACCCTACTAACTGTACCGGTACGCAAACCTTGGTGGTAACAGTAGGTGCTGCAACTCTTACTGTACAAGACGATACCTTTAACATTCCTGACGGATTAACAACTCAAACCACAATCAGTGTACTTGACAACGATAGTTTAGGAGGTACTAAACCAACAGCTGGAACTGGTGGCACGGTAACTATTACCAATGTAGTGCCTGCTACTCCTATCAACGGTGGTAACGTTCCTGTCTTGAATCCTGAAAACGGTGTGGTAACTATCCCTGCCAATACACCTGCAGGTACTTATACCATTACTTATAAAGAGTGCGAAGCGCTTAATCCAAATAGTAACTGTCAAACAGCTACTGCCGTAATTAAGGTGGGTACACCGACCATTACAGTAGTACCTGACCCAATGACCGTAACACCAAGCACCACCACTCAAACTATCCCAAGTATCTTAAATAACGATAAGATAGGTGGTACAGTAACACCAACGGCTGGCCCTGGTGGTAATGTAACTATGACGGTTACTAACCCAAGTAATCCTGGCAACAAACCTACTCTCGACCCTAATACCGGCGAGGTAACCATTCCAGGTAATACTCCAGCAGGTAACTATACGATTACCTACAGTTATTGCGAAGTGTTGAACCCTACTAACTGTACCGGTACGCAAACCTTGGTGGTAACAGTAGGTGCTGCAACTCTTACTGTACAAGACGATACCTTTAACATTCCTGACGGATTAACAACTCAAACCACAATCAGTGTACTTGACAACGATAGTTTAGGAGGTACTAAACCAACAGCTGGAACTGGTGGCACGGTAACTATTACCAATGTAGTGCCTGCTACTCCTATCAACGGTGGTAACGTTCCTGTCTTGAATCCTGAAAACGGTGTGGTAACTATCCCTGCCAATACACCTGCAGGTACTTATACCATTACTTATAAAGAGTGCGAAGCGCTTAATCCAAATAGTAACTGTCAAACAGCTACTGCCGTAATTAAGGTGGGTACACCGACCATTACAGTAGTACCTGACCCAATGACCGTAACACCAAGCACCACCACTCAAACTATCCCAAGTATCTTAAATAACGATAAGATAGGTGGTACAGTAACACCAACGGCTGGCCCTGGTGGTAATGTAACTATGACGGTTACTAACCCAAGTAATCCTGGCAACAAACCTACTCTCGACCCTAATACCGGCGAGGTAACCATTCCAGGTAATACTCCAGCAGGTAACTATACGATTACCTACAGTTATTGCGAAGTGTTGAACCCTACTAACTGTACCGGTACGCAAACCTTGGTAGTAACAGTAGGCGCTGCAACTCTTACTGTACAAGACGATACCTTTAACATTCCTGACGGATTAACAACTCAAACCACAATCAGTGTACTTGACAACGATAGTTTAGGAGGTACTAAACCAACAGCTGGAACTGGTGGCACGGTAACTATTACCAATGTAGTGCCTGCTACTCCTATCAACGGTGGTAACGTTCCTGTCTTGAATCCTGAAAACGGTGTGGTAACTATCCCTGCCAATACACCTGCAGGTACTTATACCATTACTTATAAAGAGTGCGAAGCGCTTAATCCAAATAGTAACTGTCAAACAGCTACTGCCGTAATTAAGGTGGGTACACCGACCATTACAGTAGTACCTGACCCAATGACCGTAACACCAAGCACCACCACTCAAACTATCCCAAGTATCTTAAACAACGATAAGATAGGCGGTACAGTAACACCAACGGCTGGCCCTGGTGGTAATGTAACCATGACGGTTACTAACCCAAGTAATCCTGGCAACAAACCTACTCTCGACCCTAATACCGGCGAGGTAACCATTCCAGGTAATACTCCAGCAGGTAACTATACGATTACCTACAGTTATTGCGAAGTGTTGAACCCTACTAACTGTACCGGTACGCAAACCTTGGTAGTAACAGTAGGCGCTGCAACTCTTACTGTACAAGACGATACCTTTAACATTCCTGACGGATTAACAACTCAAACCACAATCAGTGTACTTGACAACGATAGTTTAGGAGGTACTAAACCAACAGCTGGAACTGGTGGCACGGTAACTATTACCAATGTAGTGCCTGCTACTCCTATCAACGGTGGTAACGTTCCTGTCTTGAATCCTGAAAACGGTGTGGTAACTATCCCTGCCAATACACCTGCAGGTACTTATACCATTACTTATAAAGAGTGCGAAGCGCTTAATCCAAATAGTAACTGTCAAACAGCTACTGCCGTAATTAAGGTGGGTACACCGACCATTACAGTAGTACCTGACCCAATGACCGTAACACCAAGCACCACCACTCAAACTATCCCAAGTATCTTAAATAACGATAAGATAGGTGGTACAGTAACACCAACGGCTGGCCCTGGTGGTAATGTAACTATGACGGTTACTAACCCAAGTAATCCTGGCAACAAACCTACTCTCGACCCTAATACCGGCGAGGTAACCATTCCAGGTAATACTCCAGCAGGTACTTATACCATTACTTACAGCTATTGTGAGGTCTTGAACCCTACTAACTGTACCGGTACGCAAACCTTGGTGGTAACAGTAGGTGCTGCAACTCTTACTGTACAAGACGATACCTTTAACATTCCTGACGGATTAACAACTCAAACCACAATCAGTGTACTTGACAACGATAGTTTAGGAGGTACTAAACCAACAGCTGGAAATGGTGGCACGGTAACGATTACCAATGTAGTGCCTGCTACTCCTATCAACGGTGGTAACGTTCCTGTCTTGAATCCTGAAAACGGTGTGGTAACTATCCCTGCCAATACACCTGCAGGTACTTATACCATTACTTATAAAGAGTGCGAAGCGCTTAATCCAAATAGTAACTGTCAAACAGCTACTGCCGTAATTAAGGTGGGTACACCGACCATTACAGTAGTACCTGACCCAATGACCGTAACACCAAGCACCACCACTCAAACTATCCCAAGTATCTTAAACAACGATAAGATAGGCGGTACAGTAACACCAACGGCTGGCCCTGGTGGTAATGTAACTATGACGGTTACTAACCCAAGTAATCCTGGCAACAAACCTACTCTCGACCCTAATACCGGCGAGGTAACCATTCCAGGTAATACTCCAGCAGGTACTTATACCATTACTTACAGCTATTGTGAGGTCTTGAACCCTACTAACTGTACCGGTACGCAAACCTTGGTAGTAACAGTAGTGGGAACAGCAACACCTACACCTACTCCGGTAGCGGTAGACGATAGGGTTTCTACAGCGTTGAATACTCCTGTAAATATTGCCGTGTTAGCGAACGATACCCTCAACGGAGCAACTACTCCTAATGTAGTAACTCAACCTGCAAACGGTACAGTAGTTGTAAATGCCGATAATACGGTAGAATACAGACCTCACACAGGCTTTGTAGGAACCGATACTTTTGTGTATGAAATCTGTAACTCGGCAGGCTGTAGCAGTGCTACTGTAACGGTTGATATAGTGAACAAGCTCATACCTTACAACGGTATGTCAGTAAATGGCGATGGTAAAAACGACCACTTCCATATTGGTGGTATAGAAAACTATCCGAACAATGTGGTACGTATCTACAACCGTTGGGGCGTGAAAGTATTTGAGGTAAGTGGCTACGACAACGTAACCCGCGTGTTTAGAGGTATCTCCGACGGTCGTGTGACAGTAGAAGCTGCCGATAAACTCCCACAAGGTACTTACTATTATGTGATTGAATACTACGATCAGAATAATAATAAACAATCTGAAGTAGGCTGGTTATATATCAAAAAATAGTACTTTTATAATAAACTAAAAAGGGCTGTCCAGAAACTCTCTGGCAGCTCTTTTTGTTTTTAAGCCTATTTCCTCATTTTCTTTACCCCTATCTCTTCAAACTTCTACCTCTTTTCTTCCTCTGTTCGTATGGTACGCACCGTCTTACCGCCACCACAATTCCCCTTTAAAGAAAGTCCATATTCGTCATTCGTCACTGGTCATTCGTCATTTCTTCTCTTTTCCGTCATATTCCCCCTAGTGCCTATGGCCTAAGGCCTAGTGCCTTTTCCCTTTCTTTCGCCTCGAAACCCCGTTTTTAACATTTTTAGCACCGTTGTATTATATTATAAATCAACTATTTATACACCCTTTCTATACCAATCGTCCAAGATTCGTATAAGCTTCCTATAAGCTCTCTATAAGCTAACCCCACCCTTCTCATAGCCTTTTTTCACCAAAATTCCTCTCAGCTCTCTTTCGTTCTCCTCCGCTATATTTCGAACTCCTCAACCCTCCACATTTGCTAATTTGCTAATTTTCTCATTTCCTAATTTGCTAATCTTTTCCCTGCCCGTGTGGCTCACACTTCTTATTGCTAATTAAAAAATGTTTCGTACCTTTGTCGCCATAAAAGTATATAACCAATGAAAAAAACATTATTATTAGCCATAGGTCTTACACTTATCTTTCTTTCTTGTAAAAAAGACAACAATGATGAAACCACCCCCGGCGGTGCTTTCCCTAAAACAATAATAGAGGAAACTATTGGTAGTATAGGCACTGTTAAAACCACTGAAACCTATACGTTAAGTGGTAATAAAATTACTGCTTTTGAAAGAAAAGTAGTCGATAACGGTACCCCCACTACTGATGAAGTCTATACCATCACTTATAACGGTGAGTTGATAACTGCTATCAGTATTAAAAGCAATTCTCAAAGCAACAGAAACTATACCTATACCTATACTTATTAGAAAAGCTAATCGCTGATGTTTATAGATTACCTCCTTTCGGCAGTGCTTATGCTTATCACCTTTGCGATAGGCAGTTCGTTGCGCTTCTCCGATTTCGAAAACATATTCAAAAAATCAAAGCCCTTGTACTTAGGGCTTTTCTTGCAGATGGTCTTCTTGCCTATCTGTGCTTTTATCATTGCCGAGTTTTCTAATTTACCCCCTGCCGAAAAAGTAGGGCTCATCATCGTATCAATATGTCCTGGGGGTACTACCTCCAATTTCATTAGTTATCTCATCAAAGCCGATACCGCTTTGGCAGTAGCTCTTACTGCAATCAATAGCTTGCTCATACTGTTTACCATTCCGGTGCTGTCTAATTGGGCAGCAGCTGTTTTTATGGGGGGTCATACCGAAGTGTCGCTCCCTATATTTAATATGGTCTGGGAAGTAGCCAAAATCATTATAATACCAGCTTTATTGGGCTTACTCTTCAACCGGTTTTTCCCTAATGTATCTCTTAAGATCCGTTTTCCTTTAAAAGTAACTAATACCATATTGTTGGGAATTGTATTCTTTATCAAGTTTTTCGGTGATGAACAATCAGGAGGAAGTGGTATTTCAGTAGATGAAATAATCCGACTCTTGCCTGCTACGCTCCTAATGCACCTCAGCGCGATGACACTTAGTTATTTTATAGCTCTGAAATCTTTTAAATTACCGGGCGTTCAAGCAACGACTATCAGTATAGAAGTAGGTCTACAAAACACTGCTTTGGCGATATTGGTAGCAGGCACCCTTATGGGCAATACCGATATGACCAAACCTGCCCTTGTGTATGCCATATTTTCCTTTTTCACCACTTTTATCTTTGCCCTTATTACCATCAGAATTAGAAGATAACAACAATTAATAATTGACAATTAACAAATAACAAAGCGCGATGTTTACTATTTAAACATCGCGCTTTTTTATCTTTTACCTTTTACCTTTTACCTGATTAAATCTTGCTCGCCAACAAATAAATCACTGCCATTCGTATGGCTACCCCATTTTCTACTTGTTGTAAGATAATCGATTGGGAGCTATCAGCTACTTCGCTGGTAATTTCTACCCCTCGGTTGATAGGTCCTGGGTGCATAATCACTATTTCTTTGTCAAGGCTATCCAACAGCTCTTTGGTGAGTCCGTATTGTTGTACATATTCGCGAGTAGAAGGAAAATAACTGATGTCGAGTCGCTCATTTTGGATACGCAACATATTAGCCACATCACACCAGTTCAAAGCCTTGCGCAAATTGCTTTCTACCTTCACGTTCAATTTATGAATGTATTTAGGAATAAGCGTTTGAGGCGCACATAGCATCACTTCAGCTCCTTGTTTGTGGAGTGCAAAGATGTTCGAAAGTGCCACGCGCGAGTGTAGTATGTCTCCCACTATCACTACTTTTTTACCTGCTACATCTCCTAAACGTTCGCGTATAGAATATGAGTCTAAAAGTGCTTGTGTAGGGTGTTCGTGAGCTCCATCGCCAGCGTTTACAATTGAGGCTTTCACGTGTTGTGAGAGGAAGACTCCCGCACCAGGGTTCGGGTGACGCATCACTACCATATCCACTTTCATCGAGAGAATATTGTTCACGGTATCTACTAAGGTTTCCCCTTTGGCTACCGATGATTGAGAAGCCGAAAAGTTAATCACATCGGCAGAAAGACGTTTTTCTGCCAATTCAAAGGAAAGACGAGTGCGCGTACTATTCTCGAAGAAGAGATTGGCAATAGTAATATCGCGCAACGAAGGCACTTTTTTAATAGGACGGTTAATAACCTCCTTGAAGTGGTCTGCTGTTTCAAATATCAACTGTATATCCTTTTCGGTGATATACTTAATGCCCAACAGGTGATTAACGCTCAATGCACTCATTTCTTTTTCTTTTTAAGTGGTTGTGCAAAAGTACAAAATAATTGCAAACTACGAGTTACGATTGAAGATTTTTTTAGCTGTTAGCCGTCAGCAGTCAAAATAGAAATTAACTAATTGTCTACTCGGATAATCCCAAATCCTCCATTGCCATTTCCTCGTCGTCGTGAGTATCTTCTGTCTTTTTAGCAACTATTTTCTCCATTCTGCGGTCATTGAGATGATATTTTGCAAATAGAGCGTCTAAATCATCTAAAAAAGATTTAGTAATCGCCACCTTTAGATTACCATTTTCCATATTTAGGTGAATATTTTCATTGTGATGGTGCACAACAAAGTAAATAGACTGTTTCCCTTTGTGCTTTTGTAGTAAATCTTTGTATTTTGCAATCAAATCTTGGTTAATCTCCTCTATATTCACGTGTAAAGTAAGTTTTTTAGAGAGGGTTTCCATCACATCTTGCAACTGCATCATCTGTAGAAACTGTATCCGAGGTTCACCTCTTTGGTTGGTTTCCCTATTGAGAAATCCTTCTACCACCTTAAATTTGATATACAAAAACGCCCCTGGTACCATATATTTCTGATAGTTCAAATAATCATCTCCAAAGAGTTTAAACTCGTAAGAGCCGTCGTAATCCTCAAGAGTAAAAAAGCCGTAACCTTTTCCGTTCTTAGCCGTACGATGTTGCAGGTCAGCTACCATACCCGCTACAGTGAGTTCACGGTTAATAAAAGGTTGTAAGTCTTGCAATTCCGATAGACTGATATTGCAAAAGTTTTGTAACTCGTGCTTAAAATCGTCGAGCGGGTGCCCTGAGATATAGATACCTACCACCTCCTTCTCACGGCGCAACTGCTCGAGGTTACCCCACGTTTCACATTTAGGCACAGCAGGTTCAGGAATATCTACTTCACTCTCACCACCAAACAGACTCATTTGGGCAGAGTTCTTACTCTCTTGGTATTTAGTACCAAAACGAATGGCTTTTTCGAGGAATGGAATACCATCGGCTTCGGCGTGGAAGTACTGAGCACGGTGTACATTGGTGAACGAGTCAAAACCTCCTGCCAAAGCGATACTTTCAAAGGCTTTTTTGTTGATACTCTTATAATCTACGCGTTTTGCCAAATCGAAAATAGAGGTATAAGGACGCTCTTGGCGTTGTTCTACAATCGTATCGACGGCTGCTTTTCCTACCCCTTTTACAGCCCCCATACCGAAGCGTATATCGCCGTTTTTATTTACGGTAAATTTGTACAACGATTCATTTACATCAGGAGGTAATACTTTGACCCCCATTCGGTGGCACTCTTCGAGGAAGAAAGTAATCGTTTTGATGTCGTTCATATTGTTAGAGAGTACCGCTGCCATATACTCGGCAGGGTAATTGGCTTTTAGGTAGGCAGTTTGGTAACCCACCCACGCATAGCAGGTAGAGTGCGATTTGTTGAATGCATAAGCGGCAAATTTCTCCCAGTCTGCCCATATCTTTTCGAGTTTTTGGGCATCGTGACCTTTTTCGGAGGCTTGGGTAATAAACTTAGGCTTCATCTTGGCTAGCACAGCTATTTGTTTCTTACCCATCGCCTTACGCAACACGTCGGCTTCACCTTTGGTAAAGCCTGCCAACTTCTGCGATAGCAACATCACCTGTTCTTGATAAACGGTAATCCCATAAGTCTCTTTGAGGTATTCCTCCATATCGGGGAGGTCGTACTCAATAGACTCAATGCCGTGTTTCCGCTTGATAAAGCTCGGTATATATTCCAATGGCCCTGGACGGTAAAGGGCATTCATCGCTATCAGGTCGGCAAAGACGGTAGGTTTAAGCTCTCGCATATACTTCTGCATACCGGTAGACTCGTATTGGAAAATCCCTACCGTTTCACCGCGTTGGAAGAGTTCGTAAGTCTTTTTATCGTCAAGTGGAAAAGCCTCTGCATCCAGCTCTATATTATGAGTTTGTTTGATATTTTCAATAGTATCTTTGATAAGGGTAAGGGTACTGAGCCCCAAGAAGTCCATTTTCAGCAATCCTGCGCTCTCTACTACCGAGTTATCGAACTGAGTCACAAACAAGTCTGAATCTTTGGCTAAAGCTACTGGCACAAAGTTGGTGATATCATCGGGGGTAATAATCACCCCACAAGCGTGGATACCAGTGTTGCGCACCGAACCTTCAATAATATTTGCCTGCTGAATGGTTTGAGTACTCTCCTCCTCCCCTTCTCCTGCTAAAAGACGTTTCAGTTCGTCTACTTTTGGCAGTTCTTCACTACGCACTTTTTCTTTGAGGGTTTTATCGTCCCAACCGAACATCTTTCCTAAAGACGACACTCCATTAGGCACCAATCCTGCTAATCTATTTGACTCTTGAAGAGGCACATCTAATACACGAGCCGTATCTTTGATAGCCGATTTAGCAGCCATTTTTCCATAGGTGATAATCCGTGCGACCTGACTCTCGCCATACTTATCAATCACATAGTTGATGACATCTTGGCGCCCAGAGTCCTCGAAGTCGATATCGATATCGGGCATTGACACACGGTCGGGGTTAAGGAAACGCTCAAAGAGCAGGTCGTACTTAATTGGGTCCATATTGGTTATATCCAAACAAAACGCCACTGCCGAGCCCGCAGCCGAACCTCGTCCAGGACCTACCGATACGTTCATACGTCGCGCTGCGGCAATAAAATCTTGTACTATCAAAAAGTAACCTGGGTAACCCGTTTTTTCAATAATAGAAAGCTCGAAATCCAAACGCTCCCTCACCTCATCGGTAATTTCGGGGTATTTGCGTTTAGCCCCTTCATAAGTAAGATGACGCAAATAGTTGTTTTCTCCTTTCTTGCCCGTAGGGTCTTCTTCCACCTGAAATTCTTCGGGGATATCAAACTTAGGCAAGAGAATATCACGCGCCAAGCCATAAGGTTCTACCTTGTCGATAATTTCTTGAATATTGAGAATCGCCTCAGGAATATCCTTGAAGAGCGCCTTCATTTCGGCTGAGGTTTTGAAATAATACTCATTGTTAGGCATCCCAAAACGATAGCCACGACCGCGCCCGATAGGTGTTTTCTGTTTTTCGCCGTCTTTCACACACAACAGAATATCGTGGGCATTGGCATCTTTTTTATGTAGATAGAAAGTATTGTTAGTAGCAATGAGTTTCACCCCATATTTCTTAGAAAACTCTACAAGGGTTTCGTTTACGCGGTTTTCATCTTCTTGGTTGTGGCGCATCACCTCTAAATAGAAATCCTCGCCGAACTGCTCTTTCCACCACAAGAGCGCCTCTTCAGCCTGCTTTGTACCGATATTCAGTATTTTTGATGGCACTTCGCCATTCATACCCCCTGAGAGTACTATTAGGTCGCTTTTGTACTGCTCTACAATCACTTTGTCGATACGAGGTACATAGTAAAAGCCTTTGGTAGAAGCAATAGAAGCCATTTTGGTAAGATTGTGATAACCTTGTTTGTTTTTAGCTAAAATCACCACTTGGTAGCCGTTGTCTTGTCGGCTTCTATCTAAGTGATTTTCGCAGATATTGAACTCACAACCTATAATAGGCTTGATAAGCGTTTCGGTAGGAGTTTCGCCCTTTTCTTCTGCCTCCTTGTTCTTAGCTTCTGCCTCTTTGTTATGAGCTTGTACAGCTTGTACAAAGTGGAAGGCAGCCATCATATTGCCACTATCGGTAAGTGCCACGGCAGGCATCTTTTCTTTAGCAGTAATTTTTACGAGGTCTTTTATAGACGTAGTAGATTGTAATATAGAGTGTTGTGTATGGTTGTGCAGGTGGGCGAATACCGCATTTTCTAACAGTGAAGCATCGACGTGAGGTTCGGTAGTTTGTACAGTGCTACTGCTTTTTCGCAAGGCATCAGAAGCCTCTTTGAGGTTCACGTGTGTAAGTCCGATAAGCCCTATAGGTGAGGTGTGATGCCCTTGAAATTCTTTGATATAGTCGCTACTGAAAGTACCTTCTTGGAAGCCTTCACCACGACGTATCAATTCAAAGAAACAGCGTGTAGTTGCTTCCACGTCGGCAGTGGCATTGTGCGCCTCGGCAAATGGTACACCAAAGAGGAAAGAGTGCAACTCGGTGAGGGTAGGCAACTTATAACGACCTCCTTTTCCACCAGCTATCTGGCATAGATTGGCAGTTGCCTCAGTACAAGTGTCGATTACAGGCATCTGCGTAAGCGGACTCTCCACCCCATAGCGGTAAAACTCAGCCCCCATAATATTGATATCGAAGCCTATATTTTGTCCCACCACGTATTGCGCTTTGCTGAGTGCCTCGTTGAAAGCTTTGAACACCTCAGCGATAGGCAGGCCTTGTGCTTCTGCTAATTGGGTAGAAATACCGTGTACTTTTTCAGCATCATAAGGCACGTCGAAGCCATCGGGCTTTATCAAAAAGTCCTGATGCTCAATGAGTGCGCCCCACTCATCGTGCAATTGCCAAGCAATCTGCACGGCGCGAGGCCAGTTGTCACTATCAGTAAGGGGGGCATCCCAACGGCGGGGTAAACCCGTGGTTTCAGTATCGAATATTAAGTACATTTTTTAGGTAAAGCCAGCGTTAGCTGGATATGTGTGTAAGAGTTTTTTTGAGATTTAAAGTGAGAGGGCAAAGATACAAAACAATTCACAATTAGCAATTAACCATTGATAATTTTAACACGACGTTATTTCCACCATCAAGTGCAATTTTTTAAGTTGCCTTTTGATAGAATAAGTCTTTTGGTTTTTTAAAGTTTAATACTTTTTTTAGTCTCAGATTTACCTTAACTTCACTCCTCTCTATTTTTTTGTTCATTTATCGTATAAGACTTGTATAAGCTAACCGTAATATCCAAATCCACCAATCTACTAATAATTTATCTGTGTGTATTACATCGTTTTTCCTTCGCTCAAACCCTTTTTCACTCTCCACTATTAACTCTTAACTTTTACCTTAAAAAATCCTCTTTGGCACGGTTGTTGTACTATTTATAATCGTAAAAACAAACTTATATTTTTAATTTTTTATACTATGAAAAAGTTTTTAACATTTGTATTTTTAGCATTTTTTGGTGTAATGGCTTATGCCCAAGACGCTGAGATTTCTTTTAAATCTGAAGAAATTGATTACGGTAACATCAAACAAGGTGCAGACGGTGTGCGTGTGTTCGAGTTTACTAACACTGGTAAAGCACCCCTCGTAATTACTAACGTAGCTTCTTCTTGCGGTTGTACCGTTCCTTCTTGGACAAACCAACCCGTAGCACCAGGAGCTAAAGGGAAAATTGAAGTAAAATACGATACTAATCGTGTTGGACCTATCAGCAAGACTATTACTGTTACCTCCAATGCCAAATCAAGTCCTGTAAAAGGCTTACGTATCAGAGGAAATGTTCAATAATCCATAACTATTTATATTTTAATTTACTCCTTAGTCGCCTACGATTCTTTCCTTTGCAGGCGACTTTTTTGGTGTTAAACTTTTGTAAAAATGCAAATGGTAAGCATATTTTCCTTATCTTTGCACCCTATAAGAAAACTAAATAATTTAACAGATATGAAATTACACACACTCACTTTGTTCGCTGGGCTATTTGTAGCTCAAGTGTCATTCGCTCAAGTAGACGAAATGGGAACTATGACCGACACCACTACTCCGGTAGTTGCTCCCGCCCCTGTTGAAGCTACTCAAGCTCAGTCTCAAGCTGAACTTAAAGCTCAAAAAGAGCAGTTAAAGGCTCAACAAAAATTACAAAAAGAGCAGGAAAAGGCTGTGAAAGCTGAGCAAAAAGCGGCTAAGGAGCAAGAAAAAGCTGCTAAAGAACAACAAAAAGCTGCTGCTCGTGCTCAAAAGAATCAAGAACGCTTGTCCAAAGCTAACTCTGAGGTTTCTAAAATAGAGGCTAAAATTACCAAAGCTAAAACTGATTTAGCTAAGGAACAAAACAAGTATAATTTAAAGAAAGCCAAAGGAGCTCTGTCTCCTCAAGACGATGCTAAGTTCAAAGGAAGAATCCTCAACAAAGAGCAAAAGATTAACAGCTTGAATCTCGACCTTATCAAGGCTAAAGAAAAAGTAAACAAATACCAAATGGCAACTTAGTCATTGTTTTATTTTTTAAAATTACACAAGAAAACCGAGTTACTTTCGTAACTCGGTTTTTATATTTCCTGATATAACTTACATTAAAACTCTGCACTCTGTGGTGTGCGTGGGTAAGGTATCACATCACGGATATTGGTCATTCCAGTAGCAAAGAGTACCAAGCGCTCAAAACCTAAACCAAAGCCACTGTGTACTGCTGTACCGAACTTACGAAGGTCTAAGTACCACCAAAGAGTTGCCTCGTCCATATGAAGGTCGGCTATTTTTTGTTTGAGCACATCGTAACGTTCTTCACGTTGTGAGCCTCCTACAATTTCACCTATTCCTGGGAAGAGAATATCCATTGCGCGCACCGTTTTACCGTCTTCATTTAAGCGCATATAAAACGCTTTGATATTTGCTGGATAGTCGTATAGAATTACAGGACACTCAAAGTGTTTTTCCACCAAATAGCGCTCGTGTTCGCTTTGCAAATCTACACCCCATTCGTTTACAGGGTATTGAAATTTCTTCTTTTTATTGTGATTGCTATTCTTTAAAATATCTATCGCTTCAGTATAGCTCACCCTCTTAAACTGATTGTGAATTACAAATTCAAGTTTTTCGATGAGTGACATTGTGCTACGCTCGTTCTGTGGTTTAGTCTTCTCTTCTTCTAAAAATCTTTTGTTCAAGAACTCAAGGTCGTCACGACGTACTTCCAAGGTATATTGCAATACGTATTTAATAAAATCTTCCGCCAAATTCATATTGTCAATAAGGTCATAGAACGCCATTTCGGGCTCTATCATCCAGAACTCAGCTAAGTGGCGTGAGGTATTGGAGTTTTCAGCACGGAAGGTAGGTCCAAAGGTGTAAATCTTACCAAGCGCCATCGCAAAAGTCTCACCTTCTAACTGACCTGATACGGTAAGATTTGTCTCCCTACCGAAGAAGTCTTTCTTGTAGTCTACTTCGCCGTTTTCATTAAGTGGTGGATTTTTGGCATCTAAGGTTGTTACACGAAACATCTCTCCAGCCCCTTCGGCATCACTACCCGTGATAATAGGCGTATTCACGTAGAAAAAGCCATTGTCTTGAAAGTATTTGTGAATAGCAAAAGCTAAAGTAGAACGCACGCGCATCACTGCACTAAAAGTACTAGAGCGCACGCGTAAGTGAGCGTTTTCTCTCAAGAATTCAAGTGAGTGTTTTTTAGGTTGGATAGGGTATTCTTCAGGGTTGCTATCACCTAATATACTTATGTTACTTGCTTGTAACTCTACGTTTTGCCCTTTACCTTGACTCTCCACAAGTCTTCCTTTTACTTCAATAGCTGCTCCCGTGGTAATACGTTTAAGCAATTCAGGGTCGGTATTTTCAAAATCTACTACTACTTGTAAATTGTCGATTGTAGAACCATCGTTCAGGGCAATAAAGCGGTTGCTGCGGAAGGTGCGCACCCAACCTTTAAGGGTGATTTCTCCTTGTATGTTTTTTCCGTCTTGTAATAATTTTTTAATCGAATACATAACGCGTCTTATTTCTTATCTAATTCTGACGGCAAAAGTAATAACTTTTCAATAAATAACAAAGGAGTTTGGCTAAATCTCTAATTGTTTTTCACTTCTTACACTGTTCTGTTATAAACTTTTCATAGGTTTCCATCGTCTTACTTTCGCCTCAGATTCGCTCATCTTTCAAACAGCTCTTAATTATTAAACTCTTCTCTTTCCTATAAAAACTTTTCAAGCCTCACTTCCCATTTGCTAATTCTCAAATCTGCTAATTACATCTACTCGTGTGGCTTGTGTTTTTTACCTATAAAAAAGTTTTTTTAACTTGCAGTATAAATTCTTTGTTGTATATTTGTGGCATTAAAATCGAGTATTTATTGTTTAATAAAGATGGAAGAATTCAAGCAAAATACCTCAAACGATTGGTCGTTTATTCACAATAGGCAATATAACAATAACAACCTAAATAACAATCCCATAGGTCTGGTGGGGTTCATAACGTCTGTAGTGGCAATATTCCTCGTATTGCTCCCTATTGTGAATCTTATCATATGGCTCACCGGATTGATATTATCTATTATCGGAATGAGCAAGAAGCCTAAAACATTAGCCGTCGCAGGGCTTATTATTTCTGGAGTAACTTTTTTGGTGCTTATAGTCATTATTGCTTGTATCGTATTCTTAGCTACTAATTCCCAATAGTTTTTCTCCCCCTTTTATCTTTTACTCCTACTTTTTACCTAACTAAAATTGGAAGTAAATAAACGGCTGAATATCGGTAGAATAAGCCTGATAGCAAATGAGCACTACTACTAAGACTATCGCTATTTTCACAGCGTAATGGCTCTCGGCAAACACGTGTTCCACATAGTCTTTCCAATGCTGTGGTAGCCAATGGGTAATATAACCAATCAAGATAACGCCTAATGGAATATTGTTATGTCTAATCACTTCGGTAGCAGTATCCCAACTCATATTGTTCGCCACTTGTGCGAACCATAAGTTTATGCTCTCCATATCATTACCTCGGAAAAATATGCGTGTAAAGGTAATAAAAGCAAAGGTAAAGACTATCTTCCAAGCGCGAGTAATCCACAGCTTACTTTGCTCGTACGGACTTACCTTGCGCCAATACTTATAAGCGACTACACCCAAACCGTTCAATCCACCCCATATAACAAACTTCCACGAAGCTCCGTGCCACAATCCTCCAATAAGCATCGTGAGCATAATGTTGATATTGGTAGTCAAGTAACGCTCAAAAGGTTTGTAATAAAAAGCTACTACCGCACCTGCTATCAGCAATCCCCCTGTGATAAAAGTAAAGGCGAGGTTACCAATCGCTACTACCAATATCACTACAAAAAGCAAGGAAAACACAAAAGTTCCTAAGGTGCTATTGCGGTTACCTCCTAACGGAATATACAAATAGTCCTTCAACCAAGTAGAAAGCGAGATGTGCCAGCGTTTCCAAAAGTCCCCACAGTTCAAAGCCTTATAAGGTGAATTGAAGTTTACAGGCAAATGGAAACCCATCAATAGCGCTACCCCTATGGCTATATCGGTATAGCCAGAAAAATCACCGTATATTTGGAGCGAGTAACCTATCAGAGCTAATAAGTTAGAAAAGCCCGAGTGCATTTCAGGAGCATCAAATACCTTATCCAAAAAGTGCAACGCAATAAAATCAGCAAATATCATCTTCTTGATAAGTCCTTTAAGAATAAGGAATATCGCCTTATTAAACTCTTCTTTGCTAATCTCTGTTTTTTTGAGAATTTGAGGTACAAACTCTTCTGCACGTACAATAGGACCTGCTACTAACTGAGGGAAGAAACTCACATAAAAACCAAAGTCTAATATCGATTTCAGTGGTGCAACCTTTCTGCGGTAAATATCCACTGTATAGCTGATGGTCTGAAAAGTGTAGAAAGAAATACCTACGGGCAATATAATTTTATCAACTGAAAAGTATCCGTTATAGTCAAACCCATTTGCCCAATAGGCTAAATAGTTAAAGGTTTGGTGATGAGTGTGAAACAGCGCATTGTAAGTATCAGTAAAGAAATAAGCATACTTAAAATAACTAAGTACTAATAAGTTCACACAAACGCTAATAGTAACCCCTATTTTGCGTCGGCGCTCTTCTTGTTGATTATAGATATAATGCCCCAAATAAAAGTCAGTAACAGTACTAAATACCAATAACAATACAAAAAGCCCACTTGCCTTGTAATAGAAGTAAAAGCTGGCAAGCAACAAAAACAAGTTGCGCACGTGCTTACGCTTATAGATGAGCACAAACACCGCATATACTAAAGCAAAGAATATCCAAAAGTCTATCCGTACAAAAGTAAGTGGGTGAGCCGACTCAAAGGTAAAGAAGTTTTTAAAGAAATCTATCATAGCTATTATTGCACTGTGGCAAGGTCGTTAAGTAGGCATTGGTAAAACACTTCCGAAATTAGTTTAGTCCCTTGTGGCGTAAAGTGTACGTAATCCGAAACAGCCATTCCTTTTTTCACCCACGCTGTCATCGAGTTTTCTCCTCCCATTGCTTCAAAGATACTAAAATAAGCAATCCCATTTTTCAAGGCTTCTTCCTTCATCAGTTTGTTCATTTTCGGCACAAAAGGATAGGTGATGAGTTGTCCATTACTCGAAGTTGTCATATCTCCAGGGCCTAAAAGCATAAACATTGCATTGGGATTGGCTCGCTTTACCCATTTGATATTAAATATCAACGCGTTTACATACTCCTGAAGCTGTTGGTCTGTTTTCATATAGGGGATTGTATTTCCTCCGTACTGAAAGATAAATATATCGGGTTTACGGTCAGCACTCATCTGTCTGAAATGCTCGTAATTCATACGTGTAAATATACGTCCTGCTTCCCCTCGCATCGCTACGTTATCCATTCGTACCCCTGACGACGCATCAAGAGTAATCCCATAAAAATCCGGACTTATCTTGCCTTCCAATTCCACTTTTAGCTCCTTAGGAGTAGATGCGAAATTGAGCTTATAATTATGGTATTTACCATCTGAGATAAGAGTATCTATTCTTAGAATATTCCCGTCCTGATACACACGTATCTTCACTTTTGCCATCGCATTGCCATAATGCAACCCAAAGCGCGTGTAGTTTCTTAAACGTGCATACGATTTGTCCGAAGGCTTAATCGTAAAGCTGGCTTTTGCTACGGGTAAGGCAGTCGTATCAGCAGTATTGCTCACATAATTAGTAAAACGTGAGAAGGTAGAGAACAAACCATACTTATCGTGCGCTACCGTTTTGCGTTGTTTGCGGTCGAAGAAAGCGTAGCGCGTCCAGTTAGGCGAAGCAATAATGTCCACACTGTTCTGGCTGTACACTACTTTTATAGGGATAAAACCCGGTCCTCCACCAGTATATGCCAATTGCAATCGGTTGCGCACATAGCCGGTGATACGGTCTCCTTCTATTTGCGAATCACCATAATGCACTATTTGGCAGGTAGGCTGACACAGTTTCTCTTTAAGTCTTCTGATATAATCCGTATGATTCCCCGGGTAATATATTTTCCCTTCTATATTGGTTTCCGAAGTTTGTACCGTATCCTTAACAATAGTATCCTTTTTTGCTAAATTTTCGGTTTTTTCGTCTACAATGGTTTTAGTATCTTTAATAAGTTCGTCTACTTTATTATTTTCCTCTTCCCCTTTAAAGAGCATTCCCAATATATCAGGGGTCGGATAGCGCAACATCGCGTCACCAAACACTATACCCCCCCGCACCATTCCTTTGGCGGTGGTGTGATAACTGCTGAAAAGGGTCATTGTAAAGAGGGCTACCAGCACCCCCACAATAAAGAGTAAGATTTTTTTAGGTTGCATAACTTAACTCATTAATAATTCCCACTCGGTCATTAAATCTTCCAACTGCTGTTTTTTCTGTTCGTATTCCTTGTAAAAAGCATCGTTCTGTACGCCTTGTCCCATCTGCTCATTCATCGCTTTAAGCGCTTCTTCAAGAGCGGTAATGTTCTTCTCTATCTTGTTGAGCTTATTCTGAATGGCTTTCTGCTGTTTCTGTTCCTCAAACGAGAGTTTTTCTTCTTTCTGCGGTTCTTTTTCTACCTGTACAGGAGTGCTTTTGCTCTGCTGTTCTATCTCTCTAAAATTAACGGCAGCACGTTGTTCGAGGAAGAAATCGATGTCCCCAAGATATTCTTTCAGATGTTTGTTCTTAAACTCGTATACCTTATCGGTGAGCCCTTGCAAGAAATCGCGGTCGTGCGACACAATAATGAGCGTCCCTTCAAATTGCTGTAAGGCTTGTTTGAGTACGTTCTTCGATTTGATATCCAAGTGGTTCGTAGGCTCGTCCATCACCATTACGTTAAAGTCCGAAAGGAGCATCTTTGCCAATGCCAAACGGTTGCGCTCCCCTCCCGAAAGTACTTTCACTTTCTTGTCTACCTCATCGCCACGGAAGAGAAAAGCCCCAAGTATATCGCGTATTTTAGTGCGATTGCTGTCGTTAGCTGCATTAAACATCGTATCAAGCACGGTGAGTTCTCCATCTAAGTAGTCGGCTTGGTTCTGAGCAAAGTAAGCCAACTGTACATTGTGCCCCAGCCTGATAGTTCCTTCATAGGGTATTTCGCCCACTATCATCTTGGCGAGGGTCGTTTTCCCCTGTCCGTTTTGTCCCACAAAAGCTACTTTGCTGCCTCGTTCTATAAGCAAACTCACGTGGCTGAGCACCTCTTTTTCACCATAACTTTTCGATACATCGTCTATTTCCAGCACCACCTTCCCTGGCGTTACCGATACGGGGAAACGCACGTTCATCACCGCATTGTCTTCCTCGTCTACCTCTATGCGCTCTATCTTGTCCAACTTCTTGATAAGCGACTGTGCCATTGAGGCTTTGGTAGCTTTGGCGCGGAATTTTTCGATGAGCTTTTCAGTGTGTTGTATCTTCTTTTCTTGGTTCTTTTGTGAGGCGAGTTGCAGTTCGCGCATCTCTTTTCTCAGTTCCAAAAACTGAGTGTAAGGCTTCGGGTAATCGTATATTTTGCCTATCGAAATCTCAATCGTCCGATTGGTCACATTGTCTAAAAACATTCTGTCGTGCGATACAATTACCACCGCCCCGCTATAAGTAGAGAGGAACTGTTCTAACCAAATAATCGACTCTATATCCAAGTGGTTCGTAGGCTCGTCCAATAGCAATATATCGTTGTTCTGCAACAGCAGTTTTGCCAACTCTATACGCATACGCCACCCGCCCGAAAAGCTGTCGGTGAGCTTGTCGAAATCAGTCCGCTCAAAGCCCAACCCCAATAGCACTTTCTCGGTTTCTCCTTGGTATTGGTATCCCCCTATAAGGTCAAAACGATGCGTATAGTCGCTGAGTTTATCAAGCAAATCGTGGTACGCCTCGCTCTCGTAATCAGTGCGGGTTTCTATCTGGTGATGAATATCGTCCAACTGACGTTCCAAAGCCTTAATCTCAGTAAATGCCTGATAGGCTTCTTCCAAAATGGTACGTCCTTTCACAAAATCAATATCCTGTTTCAGAAATCCGATGCGTACATCTTTATCGGTAGCAATGCCTCCGGTATCGGGTTTAAGTTCGCGTGAAAGCAATTTGAGCATCGTCGATTTCCCCGCTCCGTTCTTGCCAATAAGCCCCACACGGTCGCCCGCATTCAGCATAAAAGCAACGTCCTCAAAGAGGTACTCGCCCTGAAAAGAAACAGATAGGTTGTGAACGTTCAGCATATGATATTCGTTATTCCGGGCGCAAAAGTACAAAACTATAAGTAATTAGCAATAAATAATGCCTAATTATTAGGTAAAATCAGTACAACCCTTCACAAAAAATCCCCAATCACTAAAATCAAATCTCAAAATTCACAGCATTTTTCACTGCCTTACCTTCACCCACCGCTCATTATCTCTTCATTCATCACCCTGTCTTTCTTCACCTTTCCGTCACCACATTCCCCTTTTTCCGTCATACTCTCCCCTAGTGCCTATGGCCTAAGGCCTAGTGCCTCTTCCTCTTTCTTTCGCCTCGAAACCCCGTTTTTAACATTTTTCGCCTTGTTTTATTATGCTATGAATCAACTTTTTACATACCCTTTCTATACCAATCGTCCAAGATTCGTATAAGCTTCCTATAAGCTCTCTATAAGCTACCCCCACCCTTCTCATAGCCTTTTTTCATCAAAATTCCTCTCAGCCCTCTTCCGTTCTTCTCCGTTTCCTTCCGATAGCTCAGATATGTCACTTTTGCGGTATACACTTTGCCAAAGTTTTTGCCTATGCGGCTCGCACCTTTGGCAAAGTTAATCCTTTTCGCTGGCGCGTTTCTTGTAGCCTCCATCTCATTTGCTAATTTCCAAATTTTCTCATTTCCAAATTTGCTAATTCCCCCTGCCAGTGTGGCTCGCACCTCATTTCCAAATTTCCAAATTTGTCCATTTGCTAATTACTTCGTACCTTTGCACTTTCATTACCTATCACCTAATTAAAATGAACACTCTTAAACAATATAACACGGTTATTGAACAATGCCGTAGGCTCTTTATCAACAAGATGAAAGACTATGGCTGTGCCTGGCGTATCTTGCGCCTCCCTTCTCTTACTGACCAGATTCTCATCAAAGCACAACGCATTCGAGGGCTACAAGAGAATACCGAGCATAAAATCGATGAAGACGAGACAGCCGAGTTTATAGGCATCATCAACTACGCCCTGATGGCTCTTATTCAAATAGATAAAGGAGTAGCTACCCAACCCGACCTTAGTCTCGAAGAGGCAACGGCTCTATACGACGCCAAAGTTGCCGAAGCACGCTCCCTTATGGAAGCTAAAAACCACGATTATGGCGAGGTGTGGCGCGAAATGCGGGTGAGCTCTCTTACCGACCTTATCCTGCAAAAGCTCTTGCGTGTAAAACAAATTGAAGATAATAAAGGAAAAACATTAGTAAGTGAAGGTATTGATGCTAATTATCAAGATATGATAAACTATGCAGTGTTTGCTCTCATACATTTAAACAATCAACATAACAACTAAATAACAACTTATATGAAATATCTTATCCAGCTTTGTCGCATATTATTAGGTGTTACTTTTATCATCAGTGGAATGATAAAACTCAATGACCCAATGGGCTTTTCATTTAAATTGGAAGACTATTTTGCTCCCGATGTGCTCAATATGCCTTTTTTTGTACCATACACTTTAACTTTTGCCATTTTGGTATGTATTTTCGAAGTAGTTTTGGGGGTAACCTTATTGGTAGGCTATAAAAAGAAGCTCACTTTGTGGCTTTTGCTGGCTATGTTAGTATTCTTCGGCTTCCTCACCTTCTATTCGGCTTATTTTCACAAAGTAACTGATTGTGGTTGTTTTGGTGATGCTATCAAATTTACACCTTGGCAATCGTTTACCAAAGATATGGTACTATTAGTTTTAGCTCTCATCGTCTTTTGGGGGCAAAAATATGTACAACCCATTACCAAAGGCAATTTACCTTTATTAATTACAGTAATCTCTGTGCTTTTCTGCATATGCTTTGTATATTACGTGTACAATCACTTACCCATAAAAGATTTTCGCCCATATAAGATAGGAACAAATATCCCCAAAGGTATGGAATTACCGCCCAATGCCGTTACTTATTATTGGACTTTCAAAGTAAACGGCAAAGAAAAAGTGATTGTAACTAAAGATGCAAGTTTCCCAAAAGTAGATGGTGAATATGTAAGCTCTACCTCTACTACCGAATTGCCTCCTATACACGATTTTTATATTCAAGATAAAGATAGAGAAACAGACTATTTGCCACAATTTATGGCAGAAGAAAAGCTCTTGATGGTAGTTTCTTATCGCCTCGACCTTGCTAACCAAGAGGCTTTTAAGGCTATCAAAACAGTAACCGATAAAGCTCTTAAAAACGGTTATACCGTGATAGGTCTTACCTCACAAATGGAGAAAGCTCCTTATATTGTAAAGAAATACGAACTCAATTTCAACTTTTATTATAACGATGCTACTACCCTCAAAACAATGATACGTTCTAATCCTGGACTTATAGTGCTTTCCAAGGGTACTATCATCGATAAAAAGCATTATAACGACAGCGAAAAATTACCAATTGATAAATAACATACCTTTTACTCACATTTCTAGCTATCGCTGGTTTTACCTTTTATCTCTTATCTTTTACCTAAAAACGTGTGGCGTAAAGTAAATACCGATTATCAGAATTATTTGCGATTACAACGTGGTTTATCGCAGAATACTGTTGTGTCTTATGGCTTAGATATTGAGAAACTCATAGGGTATTTGGAAAAATACAATATCACTGAACCCCCCGATACTATTCAAGTAGATACCTTGCGCCAGTTCGTATACGAAGTTTCCAAAGAACTCAACGCACGTTCACAAGCCCGACTCATATCGGCTTTAAAGAGTTTTTTTAAGTTTATGATTTCTGAGAAAGGACGTGAAGACTTTCCTATGAGCCTTATCGACAGCCCTAAAATAGGCGTGAAACTCCCCGATACACTTTCCTTAAAAGAAATAGATGCTATGCTCGCCTCTATAGACCTCAGCACCGATGAGGGGCATCGTAATAAAGCTATTATAGAAACGCTTTACGGTTGTGGATTGCGAGTGTCGGAATTGGTCTCTCTCCGTCTATCCGACTTGTTTTTTGAAGAAGATTTCATTAGAGTAATGGGGAAAGGTAGTAAACAGCGCTTAGTGCCTATTGAAAGCTATACGCAGAAACAAATTAACAATTATATCAATAACCAGCGCAAACAATTAAAGATAGCAAAAGGTCACGAAGATTACGTTTTCCTAAACAGAAGAGGGAAACAACTTACTCGCGCAATGATATTTACTATTGTAAGACAAGTAGCTGAAAACATAGGATTACAGAAGACCATTAGCCCACATACTTTCAGACATTCTTTTGCAACACACCTATTGGAGAACGGTGCGAATCTGCGTGCCATACAGATGATGTTAGGTCACGAGAATATTACTACCACAGAAATATACGTACACGTAGAGAAGTCATATTTGAGGGAAGCTTTGGTGAAATACCACCCACGCCATAAAATGAGCTTTACCCAATAGCCTATTACGTCATCACTCTATTACAAACAGATGAGTGAAGTTTTATCTTATTAGTTTTTTAACTATAGGTCTTCAAAATCAAGGTCTTTGTAAACACCATTACTATTGCTTACGCCTTCCAAGCGTTCATTGTAATAGTTCTTTTTAAAGTCTTTTTGATGACGTTCAGAAATTACCTCCTCTCCTTTTTCATCAAAAACATAGTTAGTCATTTCGTTTAAAATATCTTTAAACATTTCAAAATCCTCTTTATACAGATAGATTTTGTGCTTTTTGTAATGAAAAGAACCATCATCGTGAGTAAACTTCTTACTTTCGGTAATAGTCAAGTAATAATCATTAGCACGCGTTGCTCTTACATCAAAAAAATAGGTGCGTCTGCCTGCTCTTAAAACTTTTGAGAATATCTCCTCATTGTCTAATATTTCTTTTTCTTCCATCGTTATGTACGTATTTTTAAATCATTCTGTCGGCAAAAGTCTTCATTTTTTATAGCAAGTGCAAATATTTATAGTATGAATTTTACTTTATTTCCTTATTTTAGTATAATTTTAAGGTTTCACACTTGAAAAAGACTACTAACCATAATTTTATCAAAAGAATATCACTTAAAATTTACCAATTAACTTCGCCAACACCTTCTCCTTCATCTTAGCTTCGCTTTACCTTCGTCTTAGGTTCAAATAAGCCCTTTCTTTCAGCCTAATTAGGCACTACTTCCTTATCCTATTACGACTTCTCTCCCTTCAACTACTATTTCAAAATCTCCTTCCGGACGCTCTTTTACGTATTGTATTTTACGAATTTTGGTGAGGTAACTGTGCTGTGCAATGGCACGCTTCTCGTCATCGGCGATAACGGATACAATTTCACGTTCAGGATAAGTGAGCAATAACAAAAAATCTAACTGACCATAATCATTGGTGATATGCAAAATACGCGCTTTTTCGGGCAGTGAATGCACAAGTTCGTGATAATGTTCGCGATGCTGCTGGTAATCTTCTTTTACAGCGCGCACTACGTAATTTTCCTTGTATAAATAGTTTAAAAACAGTTTCTTTTTTAGGTAATCCACTCCTTCCAATCGCTTGCGCAAGGCGAGGAATTGCTGGCGGTAGAAAGCGCCTATCTGTTTGGCTCGTTCGCGCGGAGTATTGCCAAAACGCTCATCGTTAGGAGCTATGGGTTCGCCTACTACTACCGTAATAGCACCGTCATAAACAATTATATCGTCTTTGGGTTGCACTTCCGAACAACCGTGAATATACACGGGCACAAGAGGCGTTTGGAAAAGTTCGGCTATCAGGAAAGCGCCTTTGTGAAAACGGTGTATCTGGTTACTTTCGGAACGTTTGCCCTCTGGGAAAATCATTACTGAAATACCATTTTTCAAGTTCTTTTCGAATAAAGGCATTCCTTTTTCTATGCCTTCAGAAACAGGAAAAAAGCCCATTGACTGTACATAACGTCCAAATACTACCGAGTTATACACCCAATCGTTTACCATATAGCTGATGCGATGTGTGAAGAGCCCTATAGCTAAGGTATCAAGCCACGAGGTATGATTGGAAATTACTACCGAAGGAGTTGTAAGCTGTATATGGCGTGGGTTTTCTACCTTTTTGCGCACAAAAAGATTGGCATAAAGCACTGATGTAGTGAGCGAAGCTGCTAAACGTCTGAGCCACATAGTACGTTTAGGAGTAATTTTGGCAAGCAGCCAACCTATATTGGAGAGAATAATAGACGATAATGCGTAATAGGTAATTAGCAGTATGGATTGCACTAAAAGACGCAAACTCACCGGAGAACGCCCCTTATCAGGACGGCGAAAGATACAAAACTTAAATATCGTAGGGTAAAATACAAAAGTTATTGCCAAAGCAGTGAAAATACCTATCACAGATACCGATGCAATTGACTTTAAGGCAGGGTGTTTCGCAAAAATAAGCGTACCGATAGCCAAAAAAGTAGTAATAGAGGCTAAAAGCACCGACACTTTGTACACAGGAAGTTCGTTTTTACCATCGGTATAGTCTTTTTGCAATGCACAGGTCATAAAAATACTAAAATCTACCGAATGCCCTAATACCAAAGTGCAAACAATCATACTAAACACATTGAACTCTATGCCAAAAAAGTTCATCAGAGCAGAAGTAACTATCCCTGTAACTCCAATAGGAATAAGAGTGAGTAACACCAACTCTATCCGCTTGAAGAACAAGAGCAGTATGAGGAAAATAGCGATAGACGAATAGTTTACTAACAGCAATATATCGTCTTTGAGTTTACCTAAGAACGTTTCGCTCAAATTCTTACGGTCGATAACAACGGTAGGCGTGTGTTTTTCTACTGAATAGATAAAAGGATCACGCTCGGCAACAGTGAGCTTTACGAGATTGGCAATGGTATAAAAACCTTCTTTTTCGGTAATAAAATCTTCTAACGGAATGGCTGAAAGCGCTTTATAAGCATCGAGGTTGTTTATCACTTCAAAATCACCTGCTATACTTTGGTAGAAAGGTGCATAAGTTTCTTCTTTAAAACCGACCTCATTTCCTTTTCCTATCAGTTGTTGTTTTAGAAATTGCTGTCTTTCGGCATTCCAAAAATCTTTCCATCGTTGCAATCGAGCTTCTTGTTCTTTTTTAGGCAATACAATCCCTCCGATAGAACTAAATTGCTTGATACTATCGTGTGCTTTATAACCTTGCAACTGCTGATATAGTATATAATTGCGCTCTAAAGCCTCCTCTAACGAATTGCCATAAGCAGCGGCATAAAGTGATTTGTATTCGCTATCGGTGATGTTCTCTAATTGATGCTCAGCTGCCTTATAACGTTCGTTGATATAGTTGATATTGGCAATATCACCATTGAAACGGACATTATGAAAAGTAAAACAACTCACCACTATCAGCAGTAAGCAAGCGCCTACTACCCACTTGTTGTGATGAAATGGATAAGCCCCTATACGATCTAAAAAGGTTTTGCGCACCTCGATAGTGCGATTGCCACGATAGAAATGAGGCACGAGCACCAATGACAATATAGCTGATACCATTATGCCCACGAAAGCAAACACGCCTAAATCTTGCATTACCTCGGAATGCACAAAGAGCAAACAGAGGAATGAAATAGCGGTAGTGATACTGCTGAGCAAGATAGGCACGGTTACAGCACGGTACAATTCGGCAGTGTTTTTAGCTACCTTGTAATGAGTGAGGATATGTAGTGAATAGTCGATAGTAACTCCCAAGAGTACCGCTCCTAAACTGATAGAAATTGCAGAAATACTGCCTTTGAGCACATAGAGTGTTGCCAAAGCTGAGAGCACCCCAAAAGCTGAAGGGATAAAAGCGATAAATGGAATATAGACACTTCGATAAAAGAAGACAAGTAATAAATAAAGTGCTGATAGTGAAATGAGTACCGTGGTGAGGATATCGGTTTTGATTTGAGAGGCGTTGCTCACCGAGATAAAGGGAGCTCCAAAAAAATCTACGCGTACTTTCCCTTGATACTGGGCGTTGAGATGGTCTTGCAACTCGTCTAACCCTGCGACGAAAGCGGCATTGTGCTCGCTATCGTTGCCATCGTACTTAGGGTTGATAAAGAAGAGTATATGTTGCTCGTCGTTAGTAGTGAGGAAACCATTGGCAATCTTAAAATCGTTGCCGGTATTGAGCTCTTGGAGTTTGCGCAAACCGCGAAAAGTGAGACCAAAAGGGTCTTTACGGATAAACTGTTGTGCCACCATACCCGCAGGCGTGAGCATCGTTTTGTACTGACTCTCCACCATTGATTTGAGACTATCGGGGGCTAAACGGCGTTCTAAATAAGCGTAATCTTCATCGTTTAGAAAAAGAGGTAGGTGGTCGTTTACAAACTGCCAAGTCTCGTCTATCTCTTCTTCGTTTATAATCCCCTGAATACTGGTGATATACTTGGTCATAGAAGCGTTGAGCGTATCTTGCAGATTTTCGGTAACTGCCTGCATATCGGTGAGTGTTCCGCCTTTTTCGGCTGTTACCATTACCGAGATTTTATCGGCGAAGTTGAGTTGCTTGAGTACCTTGGAAGTGAGGTTCGTCTTATCGTTTTGAGGGAGTACTTTGGTGATATCCTCTTCAAACCGCAACTGACTCAAGCCATAAATGGTAATGAGCGCCCAAGCGGTGAAGAATGAGAAGGTAGCGAGTTTATGAGTGGTGATATATTGGTAAATTCTGTTTAACATCTGCGTTTATTTATCGGACAAAAGTATAGAATAATTAGCAAATAGACAAATTTGGAAATGAGGTGCGAGCCGCACAGGCAGTGTGAGCCACACGGGCAGGGAAAAAATTAGCAAATTAGGAAATGAGAAAATTAGCAAATGTGGAGGGTTGAGGAGTTCGAAAGATAACGGAGAAGAACGGAAGAGGGTCGAGAGAATTTTTGGTGAGAAAGTGCTATTAGGAGGGTGGAGGTAGCTTATAGAGAGCTTATAGGAAGCTTATACGAATCTTGGACGATTGGTATAGAAAGGGTATATAAATAGTTGATTCATAATATCATACAACAGCACTAAAAATGTTAAAATCGGGGTTTCGAGGCGAAAGAAAGGGAAAAGGTACTAGGCCTTAGGCCATAGGCACTAGGGGGGAGTATGACGGAAAAGGGGAAATTAGAGACAAAACATACTCTTTTAAAGGGGGAATGTAGCGAAGAAAAAGGGAAGAAATGAAGAATGACAGGGGACAAATGACGAGTGATAAATGACGAATAACAGATTTTTGAATGAACAATACATAAAGATAAAAGGAAGATAACTTGCGATAGTTATTGAAGGAAGGAGATGTACGGGCAGTTGTTGGACGAGGCTGATGGGGCGGAGAAGGAGAACGAGATAGATAGGGTAGACTAGATGGAGTGAGCGGACAAGGTGGATGGCAGAGCAGTTGGACGTTTCTGACGACTAAAATTAACCCCTTATAACTAAAAATTAACTGCTAAATATTGCTTTTCGTCGATAGAATAAGGCTTTTCGTCGATTATTTTTGCGGACTCTGGCTGTATTGTATTACCTTTGTCGCAACTAAATGACAAAAGTTGCTTAAAAACTAAAAACGATGAAAAGAACCTTGTACATATCTTTTTTGTGTCTCTGTCCTTTGTTAGCAGGGGCTCAAGCGAAACAATGGTCGCTGGCAGACTGTATCAACTATGCGGTACAGAACAATATTTCTGTAAAGAAGACGGAACTGAACCAGCAGACGGCTGAAATCAATTACAGTCAGGCGAAGAGCAACCGCTTGCCTACGGTAAGTGGTTCGGCTTCGGCAAACCAGAATTACGGTTCGGCAATCAATCAGATTTCTAACGAGCGGGTGTCGCGTCGTACGTTCTCCAACAACTTTGGGGTATCGGCATCTATGCCACTCTATCAGGGCAATAAACTGAACCTACAAGTAGACCGCAGTAAGTTATTGCTCGAACAGAACGAACTGTACGTGCAAGAGGCGAAAAACAACATCACTTTGAGTGTGCTTGAAGCTTATCTGCAAGCCCTTTACAGCTATGAGGGAATAGAAGTCGCTAAGAATACAGCGCGCTCTTCGGGTGAGGAATTAAAACAAGCACAGGGCAAGTTTGCTAATGGGTCTATTGCTAAACTGAGTTTAGCTGAGATAGAAACGCGTCACGCTAACAACGAGTATGCTATTATCAAAGCAGAAAATGAATACGAAAGTAAGGTGCTGACCCTCAAACAACTGTTGGAGCTTCCTCCTAATAGTGATTTCGCTATTGCGCTCGACCTTCCCGCAGATGATGAAACGGCGATTATCCCTAATAAAGATGTGGTATTTGCGGAAGCCAGACAAAAGCTCCCCAATCTAAAAATCTATCAGTCACAACAAAAGATAGCTGAAAAAGATATTAAGATAGCCAGGGCGGGCTATGCCCCTACTCTATCGCTACAAGCAGGGGTAAATACAGGATATTCAAACCTCAACGATTTGAGCTATCGCACCCAGTTGGACAGCAATTTCGGTCAGACCATAGGAGCATCGCTTAATATTCCTATCTTTTCGCAGTTCAGAAATAAGAACAATGTGAAACTAGCTAAGGTTACGCAACAGCAAGCGGTGCTCGACGAACAACAAGCGGAAAAAGACCTCTATACCAAAATAGAAACCGCTTGGCAGAATGCTACCACTTATCAAGCGCAACAAGCAGCTTCGCGCACGGCTCGTGACAATGCTAAATTGGCATACGATTTGGCAGTAAAAAAGCACGAATTCGGTGGACTTACCAATACCGAGCTTCTCGTAAGCGAAAACGGTTACCTCAACGCGGAGCAAACCTATTTGCAAAATAAGTATATGCAAGCGCTGTATGTACAGTTGCTGAAGTTTTATATGGGAGTCCTCCCCCTAACCCCCTCCCAAGTAGGGGGAATGTAGCGATGCTAATCTTTCTGAAAAAATAATTTATAGAATATTATCTAATGACTAACAACTAAATACAATGAAAAAACACATTAAGAAAATCATCATTATCGTACTATTAGCCGTAGTGGCTTTTGGGGTGTATCACTTCTTTATGAAGGAAAAACCTTCTTTTATCGTCCTGCAAACCGATAAGGTAACCGAAGGTGACGTTACTACCGAAGTAACTGCTACTGGTAGCGTACAGCCAGTGGACGAGGTGGAAGTAGGTACCCAAGTATCGGGATTGGTAAGCAAGATTTACGTAGATTACAACAGCCAAGTGAAGAAAGGACAGCTACTGGCGGAACTCGACAAGACGAACCTACAAGAAATGGTTGTAAATGCTACTGCCAACTACCAATCGGCACTCAACGAACTGAATTACTACCGTCAGAATTACGAACGACAACAGAAAATGTACAATGCCCAAGTGATTAGCAAATCGGACTACGAGCAGGCATTGTATCAGTTCAACAACGCGAAAACAAATGTAGCACAACGTCTTACGACCCTCAATCAAGCAAAAACCAATTTGGGGTATGCCAATATCTATTCGCCTATCAATGGGATTATCCTCAGCAAAGAGGTAGAAGAAGGGCAAACGGTAGCCGCCTCGATGAGTGCGCCTACACTCTTCAAAATAGCCAAAGACATCAAGCGTATGCAGGTGGAAGCCGATGTAGACGAAGCCGATATAGGACAAGTGAAAGTAGGGCAACGTGTGAGCTTTACCGTAGATGCTTACCCCCAAGAAGAGTTTTCGGGGAAGGTAACCCAAGTGCGTCTATCACCTACTACGACTTCGAACGTGGTGACCTATACGGTGATAGTAGAGGCTGAAAACCCCGATGAGAAGCTCAAACCTGGGCTTACCGCGACCATCGCTATCTATACCAATGAGCTAAAAGGCGTAACCATAGTGCCTGCGAAAGCGATGAATTTCACCCCAGACATCGACCTACTGATGCAATACTACGCTCAGAAAGGCATTACAGCTGAAGTCCCTAAAGTACAGCACGGCAAGGGTAAAAACAAATACGTATGGGTAGTGAACACTGACGGTAGTCTTGCCCAAAAAGCGATAACCATAGGTAGTAATGATGGTATCAACGTGCAAGTGGTAAGCGGACTCAGTGTTGGAGAAAAAGTAGCTACCAACCTGCAAAGCAATCGCCCTCAAGTAGCAGAAGGTGAGAAAAATAACGACGATAGCAGTAGTCCGTTTATGCCTAAACGCCCCCGTCGTGATAACTCAAAAGCCAAATAAATGAAAAAAGCAATCATCGACATACGCGATATGAAACGCGAGTTTAAGATGGGTAACGAAATCGTTCACGCCCTGAAAGGCATCAATCTCACCATTCACGAGGGGGAGTTCGTAACCATTATGGGACCGAGTGGGTCGGGTAAATCAACCTTATTGAACATATTAGGTTGTTTAGACCGTCCGTCGTCAGGCGATTACATTTTGGACGGCATCTCGGTGAAAGATATGAGCAAGAACGAACTCGCAACAGTACGCAACACCAAGATAGGCTTTATCTTTCAGTCGTACAATCTTTTGGCGCGTACCTCAGCTATCGAGAATGTAGAGCTCCCTTTGATGTACAACTCTAAAATCTCGGCTAAAGAACGTCGCGAGCGCGCTATTGAAGCTCTCATCAGCGTAGGTTTGGAAAGCCGATTGAACCACTTGCCCAGTGAACTCTCGGGCGGACAGCAACAACGGGTAGCCATTGCGCGTTCCCTTGTAAATCACCCGGTGATACTCCTTGCCGATGAGGCTACCGGTAACCTTGACACTAAAACTTCCTACGAAGTAATGGAGCTTTTCCAACGCCTTAACGACCAAGGTAGTACGATAGGGTTTGTAACCCACGAGAACGATATAGCCCTTTTCAGCAAGCGCACTGTTGTACTCAAAGACGGACATATCATCAGTGATAAGGAAGTAACCAATAGACTGAATGCAAAGGAAGAATTGGCACAATTACGAATGACAAGTGATGAATGACAAAATACGAATGACGCAGACTGAATCTTTTTTGATTAAAAATTTGCAGGTTAAAAAAAATATACTACTTTTGCAAAAATAACATATGTTATATTACATATGTTATAACAAAGTTTTATGCCGAAATCAACAACAATAACGCAAGAAGTAATTATAGGAACCGCTTTTGAAATGGTGCGAAAAGAAGGCTTTGCAGTCCTTTCAGCCCGAAATATTGCTAAGCAAATAGGTTGCTCCACTCAGCCCATCTATTGGTGCTATAAAAATATGGATGACCTTAAAGCCGAAATCTGCAAAAAAGCACTGCCCTTCCTGCAAAGTGTAGTGCTCAGTTACTCAAAAACAGGCAATACTCTTTTGGATTTAGGACTTGGATACGTATGGATGGCACACACCGAACCCGCCTTATTCAAGGCTTTTTATATGGATAATGTTACCAATGTAAAACTTACTGACATTTTTCCGGAAAGTGAGCGAGTGGTTGAAATAATGAAAAATAGCGAGGAATACCAAAACCTACCTGATGAAGAGCTGAAAAATGATATTGCTAAAGGTTGGATGTTGGCACACGGTATCGCTTCATTGGTGGCAGTGGGTATGCTTGTTTACGACGAAGATAAAATTTTAGAAATTTTAAAATAAACCTGCCTTAATATGAGAACCAATAAAAAAACACTACGGAATGTAATCCTATTTAGCTTGGTAGCTATCTCTTGCGGATGGATAGGCATTGGGGTAAACCAATTACTTGGTGAGCCTTCTAATTTAGAGTCTTTGGGATCAGGGATTTTTATTGTTACTCCTATTGTGTGTATGATTTTGCTTCGCCTTTTCGGTGGCGATGGTTGGAAAGATTTCCCTTTAAAACCTCGTTTCAAGCAAAACACTCGCTGGTATATCTTTGCTATTGCAGTCTATCCCGTGGTTGTTGGTATAACAATGTTTGTTGGCAAGCTATTAGGTTGGGTAGATGCGAGTAAGTTTAGTGTTGCTGCCTATCTCCCTGTTTTTGCTACTGCTTTCTTACCCATTTTTATCAAAAATATCTTAGAAGAGACGGCTTTTCGGGGGTATCTCACCGTAAAAATGGAACAACTCGTCAAAAATGAATGGTTGATTTATTTAGTGGTGGCATTTGTCTGCCAAATATGGCATCTGCCATACAACCTCATATTCTTAGACGATGCTTATATGGCAACCTTTTTTCCTTATAGCAAAGAGCTATTTGTTTTAGTGAGCTTTGTGGTTATTGCTGTTTGGACAATAATGTACACTGAGATTTTCTTTCTCTCGCGCTCGCTCTTATTGGTAATTTTGATGCACTCAATGAAAGACGCTCTTAATCCTCTCATTTCAGAAGGATTTACTATTATTTCAGCCGATAAAACACTTTTAGTATCTCCTCTTTTTGGTCTCATCCCAACATTGATGTACTTAGCTATAGGCTTGTATTTAAGAAGAATACGCAAAAGTAAAGAACGCCTTCATTCATAATGAATAGATTGTATAAACCAAAAAAATATTAGCTATATGAACAAAAACACTAAAACCCCTGTAAATGCTGCTTCTTGGGATAAGATTTTCCCCAAAAGCGATAAAGTTGAACACAAAAAAGTGTCATTCAAAAACCGCTATGGTATCACCCTTATTGGTGACTTGTACTTCCCAAAAAACAGCGAAGATAAGAAGCTCGCTGCCCTCGCTGTTTGTGGCGGATTTGGAGCAGTAAAAGAACAAGCCTCAGGATTTTACGCCCAAACAATGGCTGAAAGAGGCTTTGTAACCTTAGCTTTCGACCCTTCCTATACCGGCGAAAGTGGTGGGAAACCTCGCAATGTAGCATCGCCCGACATCAATACCGAAGACTTTTCTGCAGCAGTAGATTGCTTAGGAATCCAACCTTTTGTTGATAGAGAAAAAATAGGAATCATAGGCATCTGTGGTTGGGGAGGCTTTGCCCTGAATGCTACCGCTATCGATACACGTATCAAGGCAGTGGCTACTATGGTAATGTACGATATGTCACGCGTGTTTAGCAAAGGCTATTTTGATGCCAATACACCCGAAATGCGTTTAGAAATGAAGCGTTCGCTCAATGCCATCCGTTGGAAAGATGCCGAAACAGGAACTCCCTCCCCAGGTTACCCTATGCCCCATGCCCCTTCAGATAAAGTACCTCAATTCTTAAATGATTATATTGAGTTTTACAAAACACCACGAGGTTTCCACGAGCGTTCAGTTTCCAATCACGTTTGGACAGCCACTACGCTGCTTTCATTTATGAATTTCCCTTTGTTAGCCTATGCTAATGAAATTGAGGTACCAACCCTTATGATTGCCGGAGAAAATGCCCATTCTCGCTATATGAGCGAAGATGCCTACAAGTTAATCGGAAGCGAGAAAAAAGAACTGCTAATTGTTCCTAATGCACGTCACACCGATTTTTACGACAATCAAGCTGGAGTAATTCCTTTTGATAAATTGGAGGCGTTTTTTAGTGAGCATCTTCAATAAAACAAAGCATAAAAAACAAGTCTCAAGCTGATATTTACTGAAAGAAGGGGAGGTAAAAGTAAGAAGGACATAAAATAACTTTATCCTCCTTTGTTTTTGATACATTATGAGGTCTGCTGGCAAATAGTAAAAGGCGAGTACAAAACCCGTATCATAGGAGAACCTTTCTAGTCTCACAGAATTTGCTAATCTGCTAATTTTCTAATTCACTAATTAATATTATGAACATACAAAATCTTTTTAAAATAGCGTGGCGTGCCCTTTTGCTGAACAAAACAAGGGCGATGCTTACAATGCTGGGCATCATCATTGGGGTGGGCTCAGTGATAACAATGCTTGCCATTGGCGAGGGTTCTAAAAAGAGTATCAAAGAGAATATCTCTAAAATGGGTACCAATATGCTCAATATCCGTCCGGGTGCCGGTATGATGGGCGGGGTGCGTATGAGTATGAGCGATATGCAATCGCTGAAAATGACGGATTACGAAGCCCTTAAAAAAGAAGGTACCCTACTGAAATATGTATCCCCGGTAGTGAGTGGCAACGGACAAAGTATAGCGGGCGGCAACAACTGGCCTACCTCTATCTACGGCGTGAATACCGAATACTTGCCTATACGCGAATGGAGTGTGGCTGAAGGGAGTATGTTTGGTGAAGATGAGATTACTAATTTTTCTAAGGTAGCCGTGATAGGGCAAACAGTGGCTAAGAACCTCTTTACTAATGGCGAAAACCCTATTGGGCAAACCATACGCTTTAAGAATATCCCTTTTAAAGTGATTGGTATCCTTACGAAAAAAGGTGAAAGCAACTTTGGTCAAGACCAAGACGATGTGATTATCGCCCCTTATACTACGGTACAAAAGCGTATTTTGGCGCAAACATTCTTGCAGAGTATTGTGGCTTCGGTGCTCAATGAAAGTCAGTCGGAGAATGCGGTAAACCAAGTTAAGAAGATTTTGGAGCGCACGCATAACCTTTCGGCTACACAAGAAAATGATTTCAATGTGTTTTCGCAACAAGAGCTCATCAGTACGTTTAGCTCTACCAGCGAGATGCTTACCGTGTTGTTGGTAGCTATTGCCAGCATTTCGCTCATCGTAGGGGGAATAGGCATTATGAACATTATGTACGTATCAGTAAAAGAGCGCACTAAGGAAATAGGCTTGCGTATGGCTATTGGGGCTAAGGGCAAGGATATTTTGGCACAATTCCTTATCGAGTCGGTGCTTATTAGCATCACTGGGGGGGTATTAGGGGTAATTATTGGTTTATTAGCAACGGTAGGCGTATCGCTGTTTATAGGTTGGCCAGTGAGTATCACCTTGTATTCTATTGTAATATCCTTCTTAGTATGTACTATTACAGGGGTGTTCTTCGGTTGGTACCCTGCTCGCAAAGCAGCCGAGTTAGAACCTATTAGTGCTCTCAGATACGAATAGTGCGAGCCACACAGGCAATTAGAAATAATAAAAACAGATGAATATAACTTTACCTCCTTATGCTACAACAGAAGACCTCCAAAAATGTATGGTTATTGTTAGAGAAATATTAGATAGTAAAGCCATTACTATTAATGATGAGCAGTGCCAAGCTATAGCTTTAGAAGTTATGGGTATCTCTTATGCCAAAGGAGGAGACTATTCCCCTGAAATCATCAAGAGTTTTGCAGAAAGTTATTTAAAAACATCAAAGTATAAAGAATGAAATTTTTAACACACATAGCTGCTTGGGCAGTGGTTTGTATTTTACCTGCCCTTATTTTTATCTCCGAAAGCAATCACCGATTTGAGGAGGCTCTTTATCGTTCGCTCATATCATTGCCTTTTTTGATGTTTTTGTTCTACATCAGTTTCTATTGGCTTATTGATAAACTATGGTTTAAAAAACGATATATACTTTTTATATTGGTAGCAGTGGCTCTCATTTTATGTATTTCGTACAGCAAATATGAGCTTTTTTCATACTTCAACCTTCACAAAGGTAAGCACAAGATGCCTCCTTTCCACGCTTTTGTCTATTTTGATTTCCTATCGAACCTCTTACCAGTAGTCTTTGCAATGGCAATACGCTATGCACAACGCAACTTTTCTTTGGAAATCGGTCAGAAAGAAGCCCAAGCACACAAGCTACAAGCCGACCTTACCCAACTGAAATACCAACTCCAACCGCATTTCTTTTTCAATGCACTCAACAATATCTATTCGCTTATAGCCTTTGACCCTCAAAAAGCACAACAGAGCGTGCATAGCCTTAGCAAGCTGATGCGTCACTTTATGCAAAACAGTGACCAAAAGCAGATTAGTCTTGCAGAAGAAGTAGATTTCTTGCAACAATACATCAGCTTAATGCAGTTGCGCCTGACTGATAAAACTACTGTACGGGTAGATTTCCCGAAGCAACTACCCCCACTCACCATAGCACCTTTGCTGTTTATCAGCTTGGTGGAAAACGCTTTTAAGCACGGCGTATCGGCGACTGAGGTAACAGAATTGTCGTTTAGCTTGAGAGTGGAAGAGAATAAAGTAATATTTAGAAGTGAGAACACTATAATTCCTAAACAAGAAAGTTTGTATAACTCAGGTATTGGCATTGAAAACTTAAAGAAACGGCTAACGCTTCTTTATCCTAAAAAACATCAATACAACATCGAAGAAAAAAACGGAGAATACATTGCTCAATTGACAATTGAGAATTGAGAATTGACAAATGTGAGGTTTTTAGACCAAAGACAAGAAATTTTCTTAAAAAAGAAGTACTTTCGATGTGAGGAGAGTGTAGCTTACGCTACAGAAATCTTACAAATCAAACAAATAGGTAGCAAGCTACCTGAAAGTCTCGAACTGACCTATACTTCATAATTTTGCGCAGTTGCTCTACGGGACGTCTGACGGACTTTTAACAACCCTTAAACGGAACTACAGTGGTTTTATAGTGGCTCTACAGTGGCTCTACAGTGGGTCTACAATAAAGGTTAATCGAATTATAATCGAACATTGATTGAACTTATGGTGCTACTATCTCCTCACATCACTCGTTCTAGTGTTTAAACTTGTTGTACTTAAAATAAGTAACAACTTAAATTAAAGGCTCCAAATTTTCTTAAAAAAAAGAAATACACCTGGCGGTACAGAAATTGAAACAGATTTAATTGATTTTTACATAATTTATATAGCATAAGCTATATTTCCTTTTTTGGTGTGTTTGCTCTGTGGTTTTAGTAGACACTTTTTGGTAATACAGCATTATTTTCGTATCTTTGCCCCAAAATAATAATAGCTAACAATTGTGGAAACCAAAATATCAGTTATCGGAGGAGGAAGTTGGGCAACGGCTCTGATTAAGATTTTTACCGCCAATATCGACCAAGTGTGTTGGTATATGCGCAATGAACAGGCTATTGAGCACATCAAAGCGACCAAACACAATCCTAACTACCTTAGCGATGTACATTTAAACATCAGCAAGCTACACCTCACTAACGACATCAACGAGGCGGTAGCTTTTAGCGATTATGTCGTCTTTTCTATCCCTTCAGCTTTCTTGAGTGACGAATTAGAAAAACTCACCGAACCGCTATCTAATAAAAATATATTTTCTGCTATCAAAGGTATTGAACCTAAAAGCGGACTTATAGTAGGTGAATATTTCAACAAAATACATCACGTACCTTATGCACAGATAGGCGTTATAGCAGGTCCTTGCCACGCCGAAGAGGTAGCCCTCGAACGTCTGTCGTACCTCACTATTGCCTGTCTCGATGAGGAAAAAGCACATTTTATGGCTGAAGCTATGAAACGCCATTATGTGAAGACCAAAATATCCGACGATGTGGTAGGTATTGAATACGCTGCTATGCTGAAGAACATTTATGCCCTTGCTGCGGGTATTGCCCACGGATTGGGCTATGGCGATAACTTCCAAAGTGTGCTGATGAGCAACGCCATTCGCGAGATGCGACGCTACATCAAGCATATTTACAAAATCAAACGCAATATCAACAACTCCGCTTATTTAGGTGATTTACTCGTAACCGCCTACTCGCTTTTCAGTCGCAACCGTATGTTCGGCACGATGATAGGTAAAGGCTATACTGTAAAGAGTACAATGGCTGAAATGAATATGGTAGCCGAAGGCTATTACGCCACCAAAAGCGCTTACCTCATTAACAAAAATCAAGAAAAACCCAGTCGCACCCCTATACTCGATGCCGTCTACAAAGTGTTATACGAAGGCAAAAGAGCCAATGTAGCGTTTGCAGAACTCACAGGAGAACTGGATTAGAGAATTAGAAAATGAGGAAATTAGAGAATGAGAAAATGAGGAAATGAGAAAATTAGAGAATGAGAAAATGAGAGAATGAGAAAATTTGCTAATTAACTTTATGTTCACAGGAATTATAGAAGAAATAGGTAAAATCGTACAGATAGAACGCGAAGAGGCGAATCTGCATTTATACGTAAAAAGTTCGTTTACAAATGAACTAAAAATAGACCAAAGTGTTGCCCATAATGGGGTATGCCTTACGGTAGTGGCTATCGATGGCGATGTATACCGAGTAACCGCTATTGCCGAAACTCTTGCCAAAACCCACTTGGGCAGTTTGCAAGTGGGTGATGCGGTAAACTTAGAGCGCGGTATGCTTCTCAACACCCGCTTAGACGGACATATCGTGCAAGGTCACATCGACCAAACGGGTACTTGTAGTGCTATCCAAGAAGAAGCAGGTAGCACCCGTTTTACTTTTGAGTACGACCCCTCTACTGGTAATGTGGTAATTGAAAAAGGCTCTATTACTGTGAATGGTGTAAGCCTAACGGTAATAGATGCGACTTCCCATAGTTTTAGTGTAGCAGTAATTCCCTATACTTTAGCACATACCAATCTGCAATACTTACAAATAGGTAGTGTTGTAAATTTAGAATTCGATGTGATTGGTAAATATGTCGCCCGACTTATGCAACGGTAAGACGTTGTAAAATAAGAGAACGTACTTCTTCGCGTAAGGACTCTTTATCGTCAAGGGTTTTGCCTTGGGTAGGAATAGAGCGCAATATATCTACTCGCATTGTGCCCATACTGCCGGCAAAGAAGCGGAAGGGGAAGCGTTTTTTAGTATCGTAGAATACCATTGGCACTATGGGAATTTGGCATTCTATCGCAATGCGAAAAGCCCCGTCTTTAAAACTATCGAGGACTATACTCTCATCATCGGGGACACCTCCTTCGGGGAAAATACAAATGCTCAGCCCTGCCTTTATTCTCTCCATCGCTTGGGCATAAACCTCCTTCCTACTCTGCGGACTCTTTCTATCTACCATTATGGCAACACGTTTGTAGAAATAACCAAACAATAGCGTCTTGCTCAGTTCCTTCTTCCCTACAAATACAAACGGATTTTTACTACAGTAGAACATCAGCATTATGTCCATCATACTGTAATGATTGGCGACCAACATATAGCTATGGCGGTCGTTAGGCACGGTATATTCCCTGTGTATTTTCGGTAAAAAGCCCATACCATACAATATAGGCGTTGCCCATAAGTTTCGGGCTACCCAATAAAATGAGCGATACCATTCTGTCCGTGCTGTAAGAATAAACAACAAGGGCAACCACAGGAGAATAAGAATGAGTACAAGGAAGTAAAACCAGCTCTTCCACAAGAGCCAAAAGGTGTATTTCAGGAGTTTCATTTAATGCAATCTTATTATTATCCGGCAGGAGCAAATATATTACTGATTTCTAAATATATAAACCTCAACATCACCGCTTAACGCTCTCTTTTTGCAATGTAAAAGTATCGTTAAAACAGTAATAAAGTTTTGTTAAAATCGATTTTTTCTTTGGTAATTCAAAAATTTGCCGTACCTTTGTCAGCGCAATGAGGGTGGTAGCTCATTGTAAAACTTCAAATAATAGTTTTCATAATTTAAAGTTTTGGTTGGTTAATGGAAAAGTCCGATATTATTATCGGACTTTTTTTCTTATACAGACCACCATAGCTTCCAAGGAATCATTGAGAGCAAGCACACCAGTGCAATACCGTAAAACAAGGCTATTTTTCCATACATCTTGCGCACTTCTGTCTGTTTTTTAAGTTTTACCCAGCCCACAGTAATCAGCGTTACTGCTATGATATTCATTATAGGGTGCTCCACCAATAATTGGCGCAATAAGCTGTCTTTCATCACCACTTTAGCACCCTCTCTCCACATCTGCAAACGAGGGGTAGTTACATAGACTAATAAGCCCAATAATAATTGTATATGAGAGAATACCAAAGCAAACAAACTCAAGCGGAGGTCTTTTATTCCAAAGTATTTTCTTTTGCCAAAAAATCCCATAAGCGCATTGATAACTGCTATGATAAGCACTGCCAATACTAAATAAGCACATAGTGAATGTGTCTGTTTAATCAGTTGATACATAATATTCTTTATAAATTTGCGGGCAAAAATACAAATCTTTTTGAAATTCTTTTCTTTCTTCGAAGTATTTTTTGTACCTTTGCCTTTGGATGATTGATGAATGAGGAAATGAGAGAATGAGAAAATTAGGAAATGAGGTAAATGCCAATAATGCCAGAAATACCAGAAATGTCAATAATACTAACAAGGGGAATAGACGGCTCGGTCTTTTCAGATGGGTTGGACAGGTCAGAGGAGGGGTTGGAGAATTCGGAAGGAAACGAAAGGTTTCAGAAGAGATTTGAGAAGGAATTTGGAGAAAAAAGGCTGTAAGGAGGGTATGGTCAGCTTATAGAGAGCTTATAGGAAGCTTATACGAATCTTGGACGATTGGTATAGAAAGGGTATATAAGTAATTGACTTATAATATAATACAACGGTACTAAAAATGTTAAAAATGGGGTTTCGAGGCGAAAGAAAAGGAATCCTCACCCCGTTCACATACTCTCCTATTTGGAGACTTCTCCCAAGGAGAGGGGGAATGTAGTGACGGAGAAGGGGAATCCTCACCCCGATTACATACTCTCCTATTCGGAGACTACTCCCAGGGAGAGGGGGAATGTAGGGACGGAAAAGGGGGAATTAGGAACAGAAAAGGGGAAGATAAATTAGAGAATTAGCAAATTTAGAAATGAGAAAATGAGGTGGCGTGGGGTCTTAGGGCATAGGTACTAGGGGATAACCTCCCCCTTCTCACATACTCCGCTCTCGCGGACTTCCTCAATGAGGGGGAATGTGGTGACGGAAAATCAAAAGAAACCTCTTCTCTAATTCACTTAGTTGGCAATTGCTGATAACCCTCGAAAGGAGGAATTGGCGATAATCATTATAGATGAGTTATATAATTTACAGTGAAACAATACATTAATTCTCCTACTCTCAATTGACACTAATGATAATAACTAACGACAAAAAACTAACAACTATATGACAGAACAAGTATTTGCCTTACACGTGGCAACCCGCAACAATCTTTTAACTTATTTGGAGAATGTAAGTCCTGAACAGTTAGCGCAAATCCCCACAGGATTTCATAATAACATCTGGTGGAACATCGCTCACTGCGTGGCACAACAACAAATACTCTGCTACAAGCTATCAGGACTCAATTTTGTTGTACCTGAAACTTTTGTAGATACTTATAAAAAAGGTACTTATCCCGATGGACACATTCCTACCGCTGAGGAAATTCAAGAATTGCGCAGTCTGCTCATCAGTACCCAAAAACAACTGCAAGCCGACTACGAGCGTGGGGTATTCACTAATTTTACTCCTTACACTACTAGCTATGGCTATGCGCTTACCTGCATTGAAGATGCGATACATTTCAACAATACTCACGAGGGAATGCACCTTGGGGTGGTAATTGCTTTAAACTATTTTGCTAAATGATAGAAGATAAAACGCCTCACCGTACCTCATTAGCCGATTTGGGTGAATTTGGACTCATCGACCGCCTAACGAAGGGATTTGAAATTCACAATCCTTCCACTCTTAAAGGCGTAGGCGACGATGCGGCGGTAATGGATTTTAAAAATAAAAAAACTGTCGTCTCTACCGACCTGCTTATTGAAGGTGTACATTTCGACCTTAGCTATGTACCGCTGAAGCATTTAGGATACAAGTCGGTAGTAGTGAACGTATCGGATATCTATGCGATGAACGCTACGGCTACCCAGATAACCGTATCGATAGCGGTATCCAATCGCTTTCCGTTGGAAGCCTTAGAAGAACTCTATGCGGGTATTCGCCTAGCCTGCAAGCATTATAAGGTAGACTTAGTAGGAGGCGACACGACCTCATCTACACGCGGACTCATCATCTCGGTAACGGCGATAGGTGAAGCGGAAGCATCGGACTTAGTATATCGTAACGGAGCGCAACCTAACGACCTTGTGGTACTCACGGGCGATATAGGGGGTGCCTATATGGGTTTACAGATATTGGAACGCGAAAAGGCGGTCTTTCAGGTAAACCCAAACTCTCAACCCGATATAGAGATGTATTCTTACATTTTGGAACGCCAGCTCAAACCCGAAGCCCGCAAGGACATTCCGCCACTGCTCAAACAATTAGGTGTAAAACCTACTGCTATGATGGATGTAAGCGACGGATTGTCGTCAGAGATATTGCACATTTGCAAACAATCGGGGGTAGGTTGTAGGTTATATGAAGACAAAATACCGCTTGACCCACAAGTGATTAGCACTTGTGAGGAGTTCAATTTAGATAGCACTACCATAGCCCTAAGTGGCGGTGAAGACTACGAACTGCTGTTTACTATTGCCCAAGCAGATTACGATAAGATAAAAGGCAATCCTAATTTCACGGTCATAGGTTACATTACCGATAAAAGCGAAGGGGTAAACCTCGTCACCCGTGCAGGACAGTTTATACCGATTATAGCAAAAGGGTGGAACGCTTTAACAATTAACAATTGATAATTAACAATTAACAAGATATGAAAAGAAGAGCATTTTTTAAACGTGGGGCTTTAGCAGCTTTAGGAGGCTTAGTATTGCCTTCCTTTGATTTACAAGCGCAAACCCTTGGGGAAGCCCATAAAAACAAACGCACTAAAAACATCATCTTTATGGTGAGTGATGGTATGAGTTTCGGCACTTTGGTAATGGCTGACCTGTATCTAAAACGCAAATTCGGTCGCCCTTCCAGCTGGATAGGATTGTACGAAAGTAACCTCGCACAGCGCGCCGTAATGGATATGGCATCAGCAAGTTCAGTAGTCACCGACTCCTCAGCAGCGAGTTCGTCTTGGGGCGGTGGCGTACGTGTAAAGAACGGTAGCCTAAATATCAGTCCAGATGGCAAAGAGAATATGCCTATCTTGCAAAAGTTCAAAAAAGCAGGCAAGAAAGTGGGTTGTATCACTACCGTAATGGTAAACCACGCCACTCCGGCAGGCTTCTGTACGTGGAGTAAAAGTCGTAATGCTATGGACGAGATAGCCCTCAACTACACCGAATTAGGCTTCGATGTGATGTTGGGTGGCGGTAGCAAATACTTCGACCCTGCCCATCGCAAGGACAAGAAAGACCTCTTTGCTGTTCTCAAAAAGAAAGGTTATACGGTAGCTCGCACTCGCGGTGAAATGCTGAAAGCACCTACTAATAAACCTCTCTATGGGCTCTTTGCTGAAGATGCACTCCCCTACTCTATCGACCGTGCTCAAAGCAGTGAAGAACAAGCTAAATCGCCTACTCTTGCGGAGATGACCGCTAAGGCTATCGACCAACTTAAAAGTCACCCTAATGGCTTTGTAATACAAGTAGAAGGCGGCAAAGTAGACTGGGCGGCACACGGCAATGATATAGGGGCTTTGTTGTACGACCAAGTAGCTTTTGACGAGGCTATAAAAGTAGCCCTCGATTTTGCAAAAGCTGATGGCAACACTCTTGTAGTGCTTACTTCTGACCACGGCAATGCCAACCCTGGACTCATCTATGGCAAAGAGTGTAACAACAATTTTGACAGATTACAAAACTTCACCCATTCTAACGACTGGATATTGCAACAAATCAACTCTAACGACTCGGTAGCCAAAGTGCGTGAGCACGTTGCTCAATACTGCGGTGGAATGAACATCAGTGAGGAACAAGCTAAAGAACTCTTAAGCTATTATGCTAAAACCGAAAGAAAAGAAGACGGCTTGTACAACTACAAACACCTGCCTTACCGATTGTTTGCCGAAATACAAAAAGCACATACTTCGGTAGGCTGGATAAGTATGGATCACTCATCGGATTACACCGAATTGGCAATGTATGGGCCAGGTAGCGAGCGACTTAAACCTTTTATGCGCAATACCGATATGCACAATTTCTTGTTGGAGGCAGCGGAGGTTAGAGTTTAGAAGTTAGGAAGTAGAAATCAGAAATTAGAGGGTGAAAAGTTTTCAGTTTCAGAAGCTCGTTACTTTTATAGGAATATTGCTCTTCATCGTGAAGTTGATAGCGTGGTACATTACCAATTCTAACGCTATCTTTTCGGACACGATGGAGAGCATTGTGAATATTATTGCCGCCTTTATGGGGCTCTATTCGCTATACCTCTGCAACAAACCTCGCGATACCGACCACCCTTATGGGCACGGCAAGGTAGAGTTTGTTACCGCTGGCATTGAGGGAATGCTCATCGCCATCGCTGGGGTACTTATTCTCATCGAAGCCTTTTCATCACTCATAAAGGGAATACATCTTGATAAATTAGGCTGGGGGATTGCCCTTTTCGGGTCTACCGCCATAGTGAATTACGCTATGGGGTATATTTCTTATAAAAAGGGAAAGAAAGAAAACTCGTTAGTACTGATGAGTGCGGGTAAACATCTGCAATCGGATACTTTTGCGACTTCGGCAATTGTATTGAGCTTACTATTGGTGCATTTCACCGGTTGGTTATGGCTCGACCCTTTAATCGCTATTGGTTTTGGTAGTTATATCATTGTGATAGGCTGGAAGATAGTGCGCAAAGCCCTCAGCGGTATTATGGATGAACGCGACGAAGCCCTCTTTGCCGAACTCGTAAATATACTGCAAGCTAACCGCAAAACCGAATGGATAGACATTCACAATATGCGCATTCAGCAGTTTGGGGCTCACTTACATATTGATGCCCATATCACTCTGCCTTACTATTATTCTTTAAAAGAAGCCCATCAAGAAATGGAAAAGGTGATTCATCTGTTAGCAGAAAAAGTAGATAGAACTATAGAATTCAACTTTCACTTAGACTATTGCAAACCTTTTTCGTGTGAAATTTGCGCTATTGATTGCCAATTTAGGCAAAAGCCTTTTGTACGGACTATACAGTGGGACGTGAAGAACATCGCTGGTGTAGCGAAGCATAGATATGAACCACTAAAACAATAATGCAAATTAGATACTATAAACATTGGTTCTTTGAGGTTTAATTTTGATGTACTTGACTATAAATAACTGACGATATTCTTGCTCGTTCAAAGTATATTTATTATTTTTGCACCAAAATCTTGCCTTTAAGATAATATGATAATTACTTTTTTTTCAGAAAATTTAGGGTTTACTGCCGTATGCGTTTTCCTAGTCTCTTTGGGAGTAGCATACTTTTCTTTGCCTAGTATTATATACGTGTCAAAGTACAAAAACCTAATGGATAAACCTAATGTACGTAGCTCACATAAAGAAAAAACACCTACCTTAGGAGGTATTTCTTTTTTCGTAAGTTTAGTATTTACTCTCTTTTTACTTCGTCCGTTTGACAATGATAGTGTAGGGATTAATATTCTATCAGGGGTAGGGGTTTTATTTTTTGTAGGTTTAAAGGATGATCTTACAGGAGTAACCCCCAGTACAAAAATCATAGGACAAATCATCGCTACTCTTATTCTTTTCTTTGGTTCAGGACTTAAAATCACTACTTTTAATAATTTTTTAGGTATTACAGATATTCCTTATTGGTTTTCTATACTTATTAGCTGTGCCATAGTGATGGCTATTGTAAACTCTTACAATCTTATTGATGGCATAAACGGATCAGCTGCAATGGTAGGCATTGTGATTTTTGGCGCTTTTGCCTATATTTTTTACGATACTCAACTGTATTACTACTTCCTGTTATCAATCTTATGTATAGGTTTTTTATTAGCCTTTTTACGCTATAATCTATCGGTAAAGAAACGCGTTTTTATGGGAGATACAGGCTCTATGATTACAGGTTTTCTCATCGCAGTTCTCGCTATTAAATTCTTTACTCTAAAAACTGAAGCCCTAGAAAGTGCTATTATACACCCCACAAATAAAATATGGGTACTTCTTGCAATTATTTTCATTCCCTTTTTTGATACTACCCGCGTGTTCACTACCCGCCTATTGCGCCACAGACGACCTTTTAAAGCCGACCGCAGTCATATCCACCACGTGATGATTGACTATATGAAACTGTCACACTCACAAGCAAGTTTGCTATTAGCTACTATTAACCTTATTGTTTTTTTAGTAATTTTATTGTTGAACACAAGATTATCTCCTTTGATGCTAGGAGTTTTGTTTGTAGCTTTTTCTATAGGTTTGGCAACTTTCTTATTTATTGTAAACCGAGATTATCACAACCTTAAAAACAAACAAAAAATCAGACATATTATCAACGAAATTCATAAAAAAAACTAAGCTACATTGTATCATTTTGAAAAAAGAGTTAATTATGAAAATATTTAATCATAGACCAACTTGCTTATTTATCAATGTAGGAGGAATTTTAGAAAAATTGCTTGAGGAATCTAATGTGTCTAAGTTTTATAGAATTATCAAATATGATATTTCCAAGAAAAAAAGAACCATTTCGAGTATTGTCAATAAGCTAAAAATAGTAATTATTGTTATTGAAACTTCAAAAATCAAGGAATATCCTGATAATATCATTAGAGAAATTATCGATTTAAGAACCAAAGGCATTATTGTTTATGAAGCAGAAGAATTTTACGAAAATATCAACAAACGTATTCCTATCGTAAAATTGGAAGCTAAAAAGTACATTGGTGATGATATTTTTTCTATAAAACAGAGAATTAGACACCGTTTGATCAAACGTGTTTTTGATTTAACACTTGTTCTCTTAGCCCTTCCTATAGCATTGCCACTAACTATTGTAGGTGTCATTCTCACTCTTTTAAGTTCAAAGGGGGGTGCTTTCTTTGCTCAAACACGAGTGGGGAGAGAAGGGAAGACTTTTAAAATTTACAAAATCAGAACTATGGTACTAAATAGTGGAGGCTTTACTCAGGTAAATGACTCTCGTATTACTCCTATTGGAAAAATATTGCGTTTTACCAAAATAGACGAGCTACCACAATTATACAACGTATTGAGAGGAGATATGAGCATCATAGGTCCTCGTCCTGAAATTCCTGAATATGTAGAAAAATATGCAGAACAGATACCTTTTTTCAAACTGCGCCATATGGTGAAACCAGGAGTTACAGGATGGGCTCAAATTCACATTCCAAAAGCAACCCCTGAAGATAGCATTAAGAAATTAGAATATGATTTGTATTACATCAAGCGGTATTCACTATCTCTTGATATTAAAATAGTGCTTGAAACTGCAAAAATTGTACTTACTTTAAATAGTAACTAATTTTTTTCGTACCTTTGCACCCTATCTCATAAGAAATGCTCAAACAGAATTTACAACTTAAACTCTCACAGAAACTCTCACCTCAGCAAATACAGCTGATGAAACTCGTGCAACTCCCCACTCTTGCCTTTGAACAACGCGTAAAACAAGAGATGGAAGAAAACCCCGCCTTAGAATCAGGGCGCGAAGAAGATGCTCTTGATGAGTTTCACGATGAGTTCGATAACTCTGCCGATGAATATAATGATAACGATGTAATTGATATGGACGATATCAACATCGATGAATACCTCAGTGATGACGAAATACCTGACTATCGCTTGCACGCTAATAACTATAGCGACGACGATGAGGATCGCGATATTCCTTTCAGCGCAGAGGTATCGTTCCACCAATCTCTTATCAACCAATTGAACACCTTTACCCTCTCGGATGAAGATTACCTCATCGCTGAGTTCCTCGTGGGTAGCATAGACGATACAGGCTATATACGCCGTTCTATTCAAGACCTTACCGACGACTTGGCTTTCACCCAAAATATCTATACTGAAGAGGAGCACGTAGAGCAAATACGCCAACAGATTATCTTCCAATTAGACCCTGCAGGAGTAGGCGCTGCCGACTTGCAAGAGTGCTTGCTCGTACAACTGCGTCGCAAAAAACAAACACTTGCGATAGGATTGGCAATCGAAATGCTTACCGAAGCCTTTGAGGCGTTTACTAAAAAGCATTATGCCAAACTGCAACAGCGCTTTTTGGTAACTGAAGAACAACTAAAAGAAGCAGTGCAAGAGGTGGAACGTCTGAATCCTAAACCTGGAAGTTCCTACGTGGGCAACAATGTGCATATAGAGCAAATTATCCCTGATTTTACTGTAAAAGTGGTAGACAACGAGTTAGAACTCTCCCTCAACGGACGTAATGCTCCTGAACTACACGTTTCTAAGGAATATAGCACTATGCTCGACACTTATAAGAAGAGTAAAGAAAAGAGCAATTCACAAAAAGAAGCAGTGTTCTTTATCAAACAGAAGTTGGATTCGGCTAAGTGGTTTATAGATGCTATTCGTCAGCGACAACAAACGCTCCTCATCACAATGGATGCTATAATGGAACACCAACGCGAATACTTCCTCACAGGTGACGAACTGAAAATAAAACCGCTTATTCTCAAAGATATTGCCGACAAGGTAGGTATGGATATTTCTACCGTTTCGCGAGTAGCGAGCAGTAAATATGTAACTACCCCTTACGGTACCAAGCTCATTAAAGATTTCTTTTCGGAATCTATGAAGAACGACCAAGGAGAAGACGTTTCTACCCGTGAAATCAAGCAGATATTACAACATATCATCGCTAAGGAAGACAAGAGTAAACCCCTCCCCGATGATGAATTGGCACAGCTTCTCAAAGAGAGAGGTTACCCCATTGCGCGTCGCACTATCGCCAAATACCGCGAACAAATGGATATACCTGTAGCGCGCCTCAGAAAAGAGCTGTAAGTGTGAGTCGCATAGGCAAAATATATAAAACTCCGGTATAGCGAGGGGCTGTACCGGAGTTTTTTGTTGTAGCACCGGGATTGTTCTACAAATTAAAAACTTCTTTTAATTCATTATACACCTGTTTGATAATCGAAGTTGGGTGCTAAAGGATGTGAAATATACATAGCTGCAATTTCTTTATTTCCTACTTTGTAATAATAGAAGCCCTTATCTTTATTGATGAGTGCATTTTCTTTAGATTGGTATTCTCCTGTATTTTTAGGGTAATTTTTCAATCTCCTTTTTCAGTAAACTCCGAAAGACGTTGGCAAAGTTTTCAACTCATCATTAACCATTATTTCACTATCTTCATCTCATTTAGCAAATATCCTGCTCCGGCGTATTTATCAATGATAAACAGCACATAGCGAATATCTACCATAATATTGCGACATATTTTAGGGTCGTAGTGGATATCGCTCATTGTGCCTTCCCACACACGATCGAAATTGAGACCGATAAGGTTACCTTGTGCGTCTATCGCAGGACTGCCTGAGTTGCCTCCCGTGGTGTGATTGGTTGCTATAAAACACACAGGCATCTTGCCGTTTTTGCCGTAAATACCATAGTCTTTTTTCTCATAGAGCTCGCGCAGTTTGGCGGGCACATTAAATTCGTAGTCGTTAGGCACGTATTTCTCCATTACACCGTCTAAATAAGTCATATAATCATAGGTTATAGCATCCGAAGGTGAGTAACCCGCTACCTTGCCATAAGTAACGCGCAAAGTGCTATTGGCATCAGGGAAAATGCGGTCTTGAGGTTTCGAGAACTCCAAGATAGCCTTCATATAAGTACGTTGTAAGGTGGTAATCTCGCTGTCCAACTGTCGGTAAGTAGGCACTACAGTTCCGTAGAAATGAGCGACAATTTGCTGTACAAATTGTACGCCTATGTCATTTTTGAGGCGCCTTTCAAAAGCTTCATCAGGTAGGTTGAGTACTTTTCCCATTTCGGTTTTAGAAGCCAAAAACGACTCTTTATAGAGTTTGTCAGCCAATGTGTGTATCTCAAACTGTTGTAAGTTAGGCGAGAGTAGCGTTTTAGGCATCGCCTGAGCATAATACACTACTGCTTTTTCAAATACGGCTTTATCTACATTCACATCGTAGTTTTTAAATACCGTTTCAAAGTTGTTTAAAAGGGTCTTCTTGCGGTCGTTGAACGATTGTGTTCCTTTCTCGTGCAGCGCATTTTGCAGTTGAAGGATTTTATAGCCATTTGCCAGCAAGTCGATATTGCGCTGTACCAACTCCGAAAAGAGGTCTACTGCCAAAGCATAGTTTTGTATTTGAGCGTATTTTTCAGTAAACTGAGGTAAAATATAACCATATTCAGCAGTTTTACCTGCTTTTTCTATCTCTTTTTGAAATTTCTGTTCTTGAGCGCGTTTGATAGCTACCGCATCCGATTTTTTCAACCCTTGTGTTTCACCTATCCACTTTTTCCAATAGTTGGCAACACTGGCGTATTTAGAGGCGTATTTTATTTTTATTTCGTTGCTGTTGCGCATAAAGCCGTCTTGCACTTTGAGCACCACATCGCGAATGCCTATCTTAGCAGGATTCAGTACATTCACAATTTGTTCCACTGCTACGGCAGGTAAATATTCTTCAGTACGACCTGGATAACCGAAGACCATTGTAAAATCGCCTGCTTTCACTCCTTTTAGCGAGATAGGAAAGAAGTGTTTGGGGCGATAGGGCACGTTGTCTTTGGAGTAGGCTGCGGGGCGGTTGTTTTTATCGGCGTATACACGGAAAAGCGAGAAGTCACCCGTATGGCGAGGCCATACCCAATTATCGGTATCCGAACCAAATTTGCCTATAGCCGAAGGCGGTGCACCTACTAAACGCACATCTTTAAAAGTTTCTACTACAAAAAGGATATAGTGATTGCCCTCGTAGAAAGCACGAACCCGATTCTCTTGCCACGCTTCTTTAGGCGAGTTTTTCACCAAAGAGGCAATATTGCGTTCTATCTGAGAGGCGCGAACGCTCTCACTACTTAGGTTTTGAGTATCGGCGAGTACTTTTTGGGTAACATCTTCAATACGTACAATAAAAGTAACTTCTAAATTCTTGTTAGGCAACTCTTCCGATAGATTTTTAGCCCAAAAACCATCGGTAAGGTAATCGTTTTGCACTGAGGAATGCGCTTGTATCTGTCCGTAGCCACAATGGTGATTAGTGAGCAGTAGCCCTTTATCCGAAATCATTTCGGCAGTACAGCCTCCATTGAAATGAGGCACGGCGTCTTTCAAGCTCGACTTATTGACGCTATAAATATCACTCACCGACATTTTCATACCTAAGGACTTCATTTCTCTGGCATTCATACCCTCCAAAAGCGAAGGAATCCACATACCGCCTTGCTGTGCCGTTAAGGTAACAGGTAACAAGTAAAAGCTAAAAAGTAATAAAGAGATAAACTTCTTCATAGTCACTGTTTAAATTAAAGTGCAAATATAGGGAATATTTTCTAAAAATTTGGTTTTAACTGTTGTTTGTTGTTGTAGAAATCTTCAATGACTTTAATCACTTCGTCTTCGGTGTCTACTAAGTGAAACAAATCCAAATCCTCAGCACTAATATTATTAAATTTCTCTAATAATATCTTTTTTATCCAGTCTACAAGTCCGCTCCAATAATCTGTACCGACTAAAATAATAGGAATTTTGTCTATTTTATAAGTTTGCACGAGAGTGAGGGTCTCGAAGAGTTCGTCGAGGGTACCAAAGCCCCCAGGCATTGCTACAAATGCCTTAGAATACTTTACAAACATCACCTTACGCGCAAAGAAGTAGTTGAATTTAATATTCTTGTCGTGGTCGATATAAGAGTTATTCGTCTGCTCGAAAGGCAAATCAATATTCAGTCCTGCCGATACACCTTTGTTTAGGTGCGCACCTTTGTTGCCCGCCTCCATAATACCAGGTCCACCGCCGGTTATAATACCGAAGCCTTCATCTACTATCTTTTGGGCAATACGCACAGTGAGTTCGTAATAAGGTGTTTCAGGCTTAATACGTGCCGAACCAAAAATACATACACAAGGTCCTATGGAGCTCATCTGCTCATAGCCGTGTACAAATTCTCCCATTATTTTAAATATCGACCAAGCGTCGTGTGTTTTAGTTTCGTTCCAAACTTTTGAATGTTTTTTCATTGAGTTAAATGTTAAAAGTGAATAGTAAAAAGTTGTATTTATTTCAGTTTTATCCCTCTGTATTTCTTTATCTTCTCCTATTTTTATAATCAATCTTTTATCTCCAATCTGTAGGGGCGAATTGCAATTCGCCCTTAATAAGTCAATCTCAATCTTGATTTGTGTTAAGTTTGAGGAGTATAGTTTTTCCAACCATATTCGCAATATTTTTCAGTAGGCATAAATTCGGCAACTCCACCGTCTAAATCGTCATCTATATAGTCATACAAAAATCGGTTTTTGTTATCTACATACCATTTAACGAATAGTTTTCCTTTAAAACACCCGTAGCACTCTGTTTAGGGTCTTCTTTCAGTTCATAGGTAGCACAAAAGCGTTATTACACTTCCTTATCTGTGCGACTTGCTCTCTCAAATTTCTTCAGGTCATTCCCTTTGAGGGCGTTCTCTACGAGTTCGGGCAGGCGGTCAGGTGTACAGGCAAAGCAGGCGATGCCGAGTTTGCTGATTTCTTTACCGAGTTTCTCATCGTAATCAGGGCGACCGCTGTCAGAAAGGGCTAAGAGCACCAATACCTTTACGCCTTCTTGGTGCATCTCGTTTAGGCGACGCAAGAGTCCAGCGCGTACACCTCCTTCATAAAGGTCAGAAATGAGAATAAACATCGTTTTGCGCGGATTCTCAATAAGTGTTTGGCAATACGCCACCGATTTATTAATGTCAGTCCCTCCTCCTAACTGTACCCCAAAAAGCATATCCACAGGGTCTTCACGACAGACTTCCGTAAGGTCGGTTACTTCTGTATCAAACACTACCACGTGTGTATCAAGGGCTGGCATACTTGCAAAGATAGACCCCATTACTGACGAATATATAATCGAATCACACATCGAACCACTCTGGTCGATGTCCAAAATCACTGTCCAGTTCTTTTGGCGCTGGGTGCGTTCAAAAAAATAGAACTTTTCAGGAATAAGTCGCTTGGTAGCGGTATCGTAGTTCTTGAGGTTGCGCTGAATTGTGCGCTTCCAGTCGGTCGACGAGAAGTTGGCAATAGGCGTATGCGCTTTTTTGTTGAGCGCACAGGTAACAGCACGGCGTAGGTCTTGCTCCATACGCTTCATAATCTCATCGACTACCTCTTTCACCAGTTCGCGTGCAGTATTTTTAGATTTGGCAGGTATTTGCCCTTTGAGTGCCATCAAAGTGCCCACCATAGAGATATCGGGCTTCACGTTTTTAAGGGTTTCGGGTTCAAATAGTAGTTTGGTGAGTCCTTTGCGCTCAATGGCATCGCTTTGAATCACGCTTACCACATCGGGAGGAAAGAACGAGCGCACATCGGTGAGCCACTTGGCTAAGTTAGGTGACGAACTGCCTAAACCTGCCGAGCGTTTGCCTCCATTATTACCGTTGCCTTCGGTATCGTCGTAGAGGGCAGCCAGCGTAGCGTCCATCAGCGATTGTTGTTCATTGAGCGATACCTCACCCAAAGCATTCAAATCCTGACCCAAGATAAGTCGCCAACGTGTAATTAGGTCGTCCATTATAAAATATAAAAAAGTAATCCTAATTGTAACACATTCGATTTGAGACTCGTACCATCAGTAGTTTTAGCATCTTTCAGCAAAGGGGTAAGATTGTACTGCACATAGAAGTTCAAGGCGTTATACCCAAAGGCAATAAAAGGCTTTACTTGAAACGTATGAGCTATATCGGAGTTCTGAAAAGCTATCGAAACACCATCAGCAGTATATAAACTTCTACCGCTGAAGATATAGGCAAAACGCGCTCCTGTATACACACGCCAAAACTTATGACTGTAAGGAGTAGAGGTGCGAAAGCGAAACTCTACGGGTATTTCTACCGAATGCGTCTCGAAGAAATTACGAGTGATGTTCCGGTCGCTGAAACGTTCTACTATCTCATAGCTCACGCCCGAAACCATTTTGTTAGCCACCATATTGTTGTACACCAAATCGTAAGCATAGCCTATGCCCACCCCAAAGCCTATATTATGCGCTTTGTTCATAGGTAGGTCGCGAATGAAACCTACGTGAATCCCCCTTGAAAGGTTGTGTTGCACCACGCTATTTGCTTTACCAGCCAAATAGTCATAAGTAAGACCGAAGTAAAATTGGTCTTCGAGGTAGTGCAGGTCTGCCTCCGTATCGGTAGCAGTAGCCGTTTGTGGGGTGCTTATCATTCCATCATCGTTATTCTCTTGAGCAAAAGTAAAGAGCGAAAAGTGAAGAGCGAAAAGCAACAGTATCCTATTTAGTTTGTTCATCTTTTTTGTTGCATATTTTGGGCAAAGGTAAGAATAATTAGCAAATTAACAAATTTGCTAATTTCCAAATTTTCTAATTCTCTAATTTCCCAACCCGCCCATTCTCTTTCCGTCACACTTCCCCCTAGTGCCTATGGCCTAAGGCCTAGTGCCTTTTCCCTTTCTTTCGCCTCGAAACCCCGTCTTTACCATTTTTTGCATCGTTGTATTATACTATGAGTCAATTACTTATATACCCTTCCTATACCAATCGTCCAAGATTCGTATAAGCTTCCTATAAGCTCTCTATAAGCTAACCCCACCCATCTTACACCCCTTTTTCACCAAAATTTCTCTCAGCCTTCTTCTGAACTTCTCCGATATCTTCCGAATCTTCCACCCCCTCCTCTGACCTGTCCGATCCGTCTGAAAAGACCGACCCGTCCATTCCCCTTGTTAGTATTATTGACATTTCTGGTATTTCTAGTATTTCTGGCATTATTGGCATTTACCTAATTCTCTCATTTCCTCATTTCCTAATTCTCTTGCCTTTCTGAATGATTGTAATAAATGTAATAAAAACTATTTGTCTATTTAGAAAATTATTTTTACTTTTGCGCCTTTCAAAATCAATATAAAAATAATAGCGTTTTAACACAGAATTATTTTCCGATTAGAGTATCTGAAAAAGAAAATAATTCTAAATATATCTAAATGCTTTTCATATAAACTATTTCGCAACGCCTTTATGTCCGATATTCTACATTACCCTCTTACTGATTTCGTTACCTCTTGTGGGGTGCGTATTCCCGCTCTTAGGGTATATTATCAAGTGTTTGGAAAAGCCTTAGGCACAGCTCCGGTGGTAGTGGTGAATCACGCTTTTACAGGCAATTCACAAGTAACGGGTGAAAACGGCTGGTGGAAAGAAGCCATCGGTGAAGGGAAGTTGATAGATACCCTTAAATACACGGTAGTAGCTTTTAATATCCCTGGCAATGGTTTTGGAGCACGCGAAGAAGATATGATTCCTAACTATGAGCATTGGGCGGGTATAGATATAGCGCGTATTTTCAACAAAGGGCTCACCGAGCATTTAGGACTTAAAGAAGTATTTGCCCTTGTAGGGTGCTCGTTAGGTGGCGGTATTGCTTGGGAAATGGCTGCCCTCGCTCCTACCCTTTTCAAAGAATTGGTAATCGTAGCTGCCGATTGGAAAGCAACCGACTGGATTATAGGCAACTGCCTCTTGCAAGAGCAGATACTCAAAAACTCTACACACCCCTTGCACGATGCACGTCTCCACGCGATGTTGTGTTACCGCACTCCTCAATCGTTAAAATTGAAGTTTGAGCGCACCACCAACATTCCGTTGCAGTTGTACAATGTAGAAACGTGGCTCTTACACCACGGCGACAAGCTGCACAAACGCTTCTCACTCTCCGCCTACAAACTGATGAACCAATTGGTAAAAACGATAGATATTTCAAAAGAACGCGGTAGTTTTGCCGAGGCTGTAGCGCCTATCACCGCACACATTACCATTGTAAGCACTGATTCTGATTTGTATTTCGTTCCTCAAGAGAACCGCGATACCGTAACCGAACTGCGCGAAATGGGTAAAACCGTAGATTATTACGAAATCCACTCCGTACACGGTCACGATGCTTTCCTGATAGAACACAAACAGTTAGAACAGTTTTTAAAGAAAGTGTTTAATTAATGATTAATGATAAATTATTGATGGATAATGGGCTCAATATTATAGCTAAAAGCTACGGAGCTCAAAATGCAAATAAAAAACTCCCTTTATTATTGCTATTTTTTATAAGTGCATATGCGTTTACTTTTGCGCAGAGAAAAATAGAAGGTAAGTATTATATAAAGGACAAAGAAATGCACATAGAGTGTTGTGCTACTGATACCTACACGTTTTATAGCAATGGCATTTTTAATTATGCTGAGGAAGGTGAGTTAGGAATTGTTCATTATGGCAAAGGTCATTACACCCTCACGAAGGATTCTTTAGTGTTAAATTACGATTTAACAGAGGTAAAATACCCTGGATATTATATCGCTAAACCATATACTAATTATAAAGATTACATCACTTTAAACTTAACAGTATACGATTTAGAAAAGAAGCCTTTACCGAATGTAGATGTTTCTCTGTTTAAAGAAGGAGCGCCTACAGGAGGTGATACTGACGAAAATGGGAAATTGATTATAAAAGTACCTAAGACGAATGGAAAGTGTGCTTTATTACTCGCCTATAATCACGAATCTATGTATAAAGTCGAATCTATAGACCTTAATTTATGCTATGATTTAGAATTTTACCTCACTAAAACTCCGATGAGCTTTTTTGATATAGGAAATGCTATTAAAGATGAGGTAAGTCGTTTTAAAATTGTAAAACTTAGAGGAGATGAGTTTGTGGTGCGTAATGATAAAAAAGAAGAAGTTACTTTCAAAAAGGTAGAAGATAAAAAGTAAACAAATGAAGATATTAAAATTTGGTGGAAAATCACTTGCCAATGACGGCATTGAAAAGGTACTCAGTATCATTGCTGGGCTTGCTAAAACTGAACCTATATCAGTAGTAGTTTCAGCACGAGGCAACACTACCGATGAATTAGAGGCTTTGCTCGAAAAAGCGAGTAAAGGTGAAGATTATACTGCCGACTTTCAACAACTGAAAGACGAACAGCAGTATAACGATAGTGTGTCGTTTGAGTCCGAATTTCAGTTGCTCGAAAAACTCCTTGAAGGCGTTTCGCTACTGAAAGACTACAGCCCTAAGACCAAAGATTTGGTATTGGCACAAGGCGAACTGATGTCTGCTAAGCTTGTGGCAACACTACTTCAGCAAAAAGGCTTGGAAAGTACTTTTGTGGATAGTCGTGAAATCTTCAAAACTGATGCTGTGGTAGGCAATGCGCAGATTATCAATTCAATATCCAAAAAACTCACTCGCGACCGCTTTGCAACCATTTCACCTAATTGTGTGGTAGTGGTTACAGGCTTTATCGCTTCCACCGAAAAAGGCGACACCACTACCTTAGGGCGCAATGGCAGTAACTATTCGGCAGCGCTTCTGGCTAACTACCTCAACGCTTCCGAACTGCAAAACTATACTCACGTCGACGGTATCTTCACTGCCAATCCTGAGTTAGTACCCGAAGCCAAAATTATACGTCATCTTTCTTATGAAGAAGCCAATGAGTTGGCTAACTTCGGGGCTTCTATACTTCACGCTAAAACCATTATCCCACTCATTGAAAAAGGCATTCCGTTGCGTATTAAAAACACTTTCAACAGTGAGGACGCCGGCACACTCATTCACCAAGAAAGCGTGCAAGAGGGCATCAAATCGATTTCGGTAATTAAAGACAATGCCCTTATCGTGATGGAAGGTCGCGGACTCTTGGGCAAAGTGGGCGTAGATGCTCGTATTTTTAAAGCACTCGCACAAAAAGGTATCAGTGTGAGTATCATCTCACAAGGTTCATCGGAGCGCGGGGTAGGCTTGGTAGTAGCTTCAAAAGATGCTAAACTTGCCAAAGCTGCTATAGACGAGGAATTCTCACACGACTTCTACACCAATGATGTGAGCAGTGTGAGCATCGTAGAAGATGTAGCTGTAATTTCTATCGTAGGACAACCGCTTGCTACTTTCCACCACCCTTATAACGCTTTGATACGCAACCAAATCGTTCCTTTGCTTATCAACAATGCCGTAACGGGCAAAAACGTGAGTTTGGTACTCAAAACCGAAAAACTCCACAAGGCTTTGAACGTAATTCACGGTGAAATCTTTGGGGTTTCACGCCGTATCAACTTGGTAATCTTTGGTAAAGGTACCGTAGGGGCTACCCTCATCGACCAAGTGATTGCCGCACACGACAATATACTTCACCGCAAGAACATCAGTTTGCGTATCGTTGCTATCGCCAATTCACAACAAGTGCTCACCAATGCAAAAGGAATTGGCAGTCATTGGCGCTCTGCCTTCGATAAAGAAGCTGTGCCTTATAGTTTCGACACTCTGCAAGCCTTTGTCGATAAACATCACTTAGAGAACCTTATCGCCGTAGATGTAACCGCCAGCAAAACCTTTGTAGACAACTATATCCCACTTATCAAGAGCGGTTACGACTTGGTTTCAGCTAATAAAATAGCGAATACTATTTCGTTTGACTTTTACCAAGAGCTACGTAAAACTCTCAAACAACACCAAAAAACTTATCTCTACGAAACCAATGTAGGGGCAGGCTTACCCTTGATAGACACTATTCGTCTCTTGCACCATTCGGGTGAGAATATCACTCGTATCAAGGGGATATTCTCAGGAACGCTCAGCTATTTGTTCAATACTTTTTCAGCAGAAAACAAGCCGTTTAGCGAGGTGCTCCAACACGCTATCAACAGTGGTTATACCGAACCCGACCCTCGTGAAGACCTTTGTGGTAATGATGTAGGTCGCAAACTGCTCATTTTAGCCCGCGAACTCGATTTAGGTAATGAGTTCACCGATGTGAAGATACAAAACCTTATCCCCGAACATTTAAGAGAAGGCTCTGTGCAAGACTTTTTGCAACGTTTAGACGAGTTTAATGCGCCTTATCAGCAAATCAAAGAAGCGCAAGCCCCCGACCACGTACTGCGTTATGTAGGTGACCTTCACGGCGACTTAGCTTCTACCGAAACGGTTCAGTTAGACGTATCGCTCGTATCGGTTCCGCGCAACAGTGCCCTCGGTCAAGTAAAAGGAGCTGACTCTATTTTTGAGATTTACACCGAATCTTACGGCGATAACCCTATCGTGATACAAGGTGCAGGAGCAGGCGCTTCGGTAACCGCACGAGGGGTATTTGGCGACATTTTAAGATTAGCAGAGAAAAGTAGGTTTTAGGGGTTAGCACTATGAATCAAGAAGAAAATCCTTTGTTAAAAATGTCGTTGCAGGAATTGTGGCAACTGTTTCCTATCAATCTTACACAGCACAACCCATTGTGGAAAGAATGGTATGAGGAAGAACGCAGTTTCCTTTTAAAACAATTACCCTCTAACGAAGTACGGCTAAGCCATATAGGTAGTACTGCTGTGGAAGGGATACAAGCCAAACCTATTGTAGATATGTTATTAGAAGTGAAAAAGGACAGTTCATTTCAGAAGCTAAAAGAACTCATATTACAATCAGGTTATCTATGTATGAATGAAACAAACGATAGGATTTCTTTTAATAAAGGCTATACTATTAATGGGTTTGCAGAACGTGTATTTCATCTGCACTTGCGTTATGAAGGCGATAATGACGAACTCTATTTTCGCGATGAACTGCAAGCACACCCATCGGTAGCCAAAGACTATGAAACGCTTAAATTATCGCTTTGGAAACCTTTTGAGCACGACCGAGATGCTTATACCGCTCACAAAACAGAGTTTGTGAAACAATATACACTGATAGCAAAAGAAGAATTTAAAGGACGATATGAAAATAACAGACCATATTAAGAAAGCAAAAGGGAAGACGCTCTTTTCCTTTGAAGTAGTTCCTCCTAAAAAGGGGAATAATATTGAAGAACTATATCGGAATATAGACCCTCTAATGGAGTTCAATCCTCCGTTTATAGATGTAACTACCTCACGCGAGGAGTATTATTACATTGAACACCCTAATGGGCTATTGGAAAAGAAAGTAACCCGTATGCGCCCTGGTACGGTGGGTATTTGTGCGGCTATTCAACATAAATACAAGGTAGATACAGTACCTCACGTGCTTTGTGGTGGTTTTTCAAAGGAAGAAACTGAGTACCTTTTGGTAGATTGCCTCTACTTGGGTATTGACAACGTAATGGCTTTGCGCGGTGATGCGATGAAAGAACAACGCTACTTTCAGCCTACTGAGGGCGGACATACCTACGCTACCGAACTCGTTACTCAAATCAGCAATTTGAACAAGGGGATTTACCTCAACGGCATTGCTGCCGACCATAAGGCTAATTTCTGTATAGGAGTAGCGGGGTATCCTGAAAAACACATTGAAGCTCCCTCACTCACCTCGGACTTGGCGCGCCTTAAAGAAAAGGTAGATGCTGGTGCCGACTATGTAGTAACACAGATGTTTTTCGACAATCAGAAGTATTTTGAGTTTGTAGAGAAAGCCAAAGAAGCGGGCATCAATGTGCCTATCATACCAGGGATTAAACCTATTGCTATTAAAAAGCACCTCAACCTGCTTTCACAAGCCTTTAAAATAGACTTCCCCGAAGAGCTCATCAAAGCAGTAGAAGCCTGCAAAAACAACGCCGATGTAAAACAAGTGGGTATAGAGTGGGCAATTCAGCAGAGCAAAGAGCTCAAAGTCGCTGGGGTACCTGTTTTGCACTATTATTCAATGGGAAAATCGGATAATATAGTGAAAGTAATATCAGAAGTATTCTAACAATTGACAATTGATAATTAACAATTGTCAATTGATTTATTGATTTGTTCAATGTAATGGGTAAGTTCTTCTTTGCCGGTTTTGTTTTCGGCTGAAGTGATGAAGTAGGGTGGAAATTCTTCCCAAGTTTCGAGGAGTACTTGTTGATAAGCAGCTATATTGCGCTCAATAGCTAAAGGTTTGAGTTTATCGGCTTTGGTGAAGACAATAGCAAACGGAATGCCGTGTTCGCCTAACCATTGCATAAACTCTACATCTATCTTCTGAGGTTCGTGGCGCACATCTACTAATACAAATGCACATACCAATTGTTGCCGCTCCTCAAAATATTTAGTAATAAATTGCTGAAATACCTTTTTAGTTTCTTTGGACACTCTTGCATACCCATAACCAGGGAGGTCTACTAAAAACCAACTATTGTCTATTTTAAAGTGATTGATGAGTTGAGTTTTCCCCGGACGACCCGAAGTTTTAGCCAAATTCTTGTGATTGGTAAGCATATTGATGAGCGACGATTTCCCAACATTAGAACGCCCTATAAAAGCATACTCAGGTAAGTTATCCTTTGGGCACTTACTCACCTGAGAGTTACTCATCACAAATTCAGCTTTTTTTATCATCTTACCCCCTATTTTTTTCAAGCCACTTATTTAAAATCTCGTTGAACTGTTGAGGGTGCTCCATCATTGGGGCGTGACCACATTTGTCTATCCAATGCAGTTCGGAATTAGGCAATAGTTCGTGGAATTCTTCAGCGACTTTAGGAGGGGTTACATTGTCGTTTTTACCCCAGATAAGGCAAGTAGGGGTTTCCATTTTAGGCAAATCCTTTGCCATATTATTGCGGATAGCACTTTTGGCAAGTGCCAAAGTTTTGATAAGTTTAGAACGATCGGAGATATTAGCAAATACCTCATCTACAATTTCTTTAGTAGCTACGGCAGGGTCGTAGAACACTTCTTCGCATTTCTTTTTGATGAAATCGTAATCACCACGGCGTGGATAGCCTTCGCTCATTGCTTTCTCGTACAACCCAGAACTACCTGTAAGCACTAATCCGAGTACGTTTTTAGGATGCATTTTAGCATAAAGCAAGCCTACGTGTCCACCAAGTGAATTGCCGAGTAGGATTACTTTTTCAAACTTCTTGTGTTTGATGAATTTCTGTATATATTTAGCCAATGTTTTCACTGAAGTTGTGAGCAAAGGCATAGAGAAGAGAGGCAGTTCGGGGACTACCACTTTATATTTGCTGGAAAAAAAAGAAACTACTTCTTCAAAGTTACTAAGCCCACCCATCAAGCCGTGTAAGATAATGATAGGAGTGCCCTCACCTTTTTCGATGTATGAAAATTTACCTTCTTTTTTTACTTCTACTGTCATCGGTTTTTATCAAAAAGTTTTTTTGAGCTACAAAGGTAATATTTTTATTTCTATTTACGTGCAGGAAAGTGAAAATATTTTTTATTCTCTTTTCTTATTATTAACGCAAATAGTTATTTATTAAGCAAATACAATAAAATATCACATCGTACAACAATGTTTTTCCCAATGTGAAAAATAAGAAATAGTTACAAATTAGTAAATTAACCAAAGGTTATTGTAACTTATGTATGAGTTCTTGTAAATGAGTATTTCTTCTGAAAGAATATTCTTTGCTACTACAATTGAGGTATTTTATAATATCAGCGGTTTTCTGGAGGGTAGTTTTATCATCGAAAAAAAACAATAGTTCTGAGATGATTTCTAAGGTATCTTCACTATTTTTATAGGCTAAAAGTATTGTTTCAGTAGGAGTATTGATGAAATAAGTAAGTGTGTGTGGAGTATATTTTTCGGCTAAGTAGTCCAAATATTTGAGTTGCTCTTCTTTTGCGGGCTTTTTGCTCAATAGTGCGGTGAGCTCTTCAAAGAAAAGGTCTATTTGTCGTTTGAGGTAATCTTTCTCTATCATAGGATTTAGGTGTTAGTTTTTAGTCTTTAACTTTTGGAAAGGAGACGTTAATAGTTGCTAATTTTATGTTGTATATGGCGCGAGCTACAAGCTCACGCCAGCGGAGAAAACATTCATAAATAATCGACAATTTAACTTTGCCAAAATTTAAACCTTTGGGAAAGTGTGCGACTCTTTCACGGTGCTAATCGCTCTAATTTCCAATCGTAGTCTTCGGTAAGGGTGTAACGCAGGCGGTCGTGTAGACGATTAGGGCGTCCTTGCCAAAATTCAAGGCTTTGTGGTCGGACTAAGAAACCTCCCCAATGCTCAGGACGAGGTACTTCTTTGCCTTCGTATTGTTTTTCTAATGCGTGCAGGTGCTCTTCGAGGTATTCTCTTGAAGGGATTACTTCGCTTTGTGGTGATACTATTGCCCCTAACTGACTGCCCAAAGGGCGTGACTCAAAATAACCGTCGGAGGTATTGGCAGGGACTTTTTCAGCAATACCTTTGATGATGATTTGCCTTTCGAGAGATGGCCAGAAGAAAGATAAACACAAGTGAGGATTGGCGAGAATGGCTTTCCCTTTTTCGCTGTTGTAATTGGTGTAGAAAATAAAGCCTTCGTAAGTGTACTGTTTAAGGAGTACTACGCGGGTCTTTGGGTAACCATCGAGTCCTATGGTACTTACTGACATCGCATTGGCTTCGTCTACACTGTTGCTCTCATCGGCTTCATAGAACCAAGTTTGAAAGAGCTGCATAGGATTCTCAGGGGCATCGCTTTCTAAAAGAGCACGCTTGTCGTAGGTTTTTCGGTAGTTGCTTAAATCCATTTGTTTAGGTAAAAGATAAAAGGTAAAAGGTTGGTGATGCAAAGATAAAAAATAATTAACAAATTAGCAAATTTGAAAATTACTAAATGTAAGAAAAAAGGAGTTAAAGATGTATGTTCTTTAACTCCTTTTTTCTATTTTCCTAATTTCTATTTACTAATAGAAAAGGCTTAGGTTTTCTTTAATGGTGGCAGTGCTTTCCAATGATTTGAGAATACCTTGAGCAGCACGGTCGGTGCGGAGTTTCTCAACAGTTTCAGCATAGGTTTTGTAGTTATCCAATGCAGGAGCTACGGTAGCTGAGGTAAGTTGGATTACGTATACCGCATTTTCGCCGTCGATAGGTTTAGAAAGCTGACCTTGTTTGAGTCCGAAGGCAGCACCTACTACTTTAGGTTCGCGTCCTTCGCCTATGATAGTTGGATTTTTCATTATAAGGTTGGCAGCGCTTTTCACTTCGGTTTTGTTAGCTGAAGCGATAGCTTCGAGGCTATTGCCTTTGGCTTTCTCTTTTAAGATAGCGGCTTTTTTCTCGCGAATGAGAATTGGTTTTACCATAGGAGCAGCATCTTGTACTGAGCTAATACCTTCTTCGCCTTGTTTTACCAATTGGGCTACAATATAGTTACCACCACTAGTGAATTTCTTGATATCGCCTATTTTAGTATCCTTTTGGAACAACCATTGTACGATAGAGCGGTTAGAGCCCAAGCCTATGATCTGGTCGTCGTTCTTATGTAGGTTATCGGCACGGAGCACTGAAAGTTCACTTTTCTTAGCGATATTAGCAAACTCTTTGGGGTTTTGAGCTGCCTTCATTTCGAAGTTGGTTACCTTAGAGAAAAGAGAGTTGATAGTCGCTTCGGAAGGGTCTACTTTACGGCTGATAGTAGCGATGTTCACTGCTTCGGCTTTATCAGTTACTTTTACTACGTGGAAACCAAAAGCGGTTTCTACTATACCAATAGTACCTACAGCATTGTTGAAAGCAAATTCTTCAAGAGGTTTTACCATAGCGCCTTTGGAGAAGAACCCGAGGTCGCCTGCACTGTAAACAGCTCCTGGTTCTTCGGAATTTTCACGAGCGAGTTGCGCAAAATCAGCACCTGCTGCTTTGGCTTGAGCTAAAAGCTCTTCGGCTTTTGCCTTAGCTTCTTCCTTAGTACGGGTAGTATTAGGCGTAGCTGCCTGACTGCCGGTGTAGGCTATAAGAATATGGCTTGCTTTTACAGCTCCGCCTGGTTGTTTGGCAATCATACGGCTGAGTTTGAGGCTTCCATCTTCTTCATAAGGACCGAACACTTTACCTACCGGAAGGTTGAAAAGAGTATCGGCGTAAGAAGAACGAAGATTGTCTTTATTTACAAAAGTGCTATCGTAAGGCACATCGGAATGACGGTCTACGAAATCTTTGATATTTTTTGTTTTAGCAAAGCCTGCAATAGTATCGTTTTTATTGGTTTTGCTGTTAAACACTACTTCGGGTTGTAAGAGCTTGAGTAGGCTTTCTTTTTCGGTTTCAATATCGGTTTGCGATGGTTTTTCGCTCACTACTATATATTGGATATTGCGATAAGCCTCTTGCTTAAATTGTTTTTCGTGTTTCTTGATATAATCTTGTATCTCGCTATCGGTTACGTTTACGCTTTTATCATCGATAGAGCTGTATTGCAACGCTACATAGCTGATATCGGCGAGGTCTTTTTCTTGATGGTATTCCATTTCGGCTTCGGTATTGGTAACGCCGAGACCTGCGCGGATAAGGCTGAAATACATTCGCTGTTTAGCATCTTCGATAATAGCATCTTCTTGCATTTTCCACTGAGCATAGGCTTGTGGATTGGTGTTTTTGAGGGTTGCCAAATAGTTGGTGAATTTATTTGCGTCGAACACTCCGTACTCATTTACAAACTGAGGGTTTTGAGCGAGCGGTGTTTTAGCAAGAATTGCCAAAATCTGGTCTTTTTCTACACTGAGACCTAATTTTTCGATTTGTTGGTTGAGTAGGATTTGTTGGACGTTTTGTTCCCAGACGTATTTAGCGGCTTCGATGCTAGATACTTGTCCGTTAGCTTGACGGGTAGCATTTTCGACTTGCTGACGGAATGCATCGATAGGTACATCTTCGCCATTTACGCTACCTATTTCGTTAGGGTTATGGTTGCTAAAGCGCCCTTTACCTATAAAGTCGGAGATGATGAAAGCGAAGAGGGCGAGCCCAATAATCGCAATAAGGAATACGGTTTTACTTCTAATCTTTTCGAGTACTGCCATTGTTTATAAATCGTTTATAAAAGTATAATGTGAATCAGGTTGGATTAAGGAATGTTTAAATGTTTCATTAAAAGCCCCCGTTCCCCCGAAGGGGGACAAGCTACAAAGTACAACTCTCAATAAAACAATATGCCATTTTTTAACCCTTGATTCATATATAAAATTGTTTGGTGTTATTAATCAAACGGCAAAAGTAATGCTTTTTGTGGAAATGCAAAAATAATTCTGAAAATTATTTAAGTAAAAGGTAAAAGGTAAAAGGTAAAAGGCTGTTGATTAAATGGTTAATGGTTAGTGGTTAATGGTTAATTGATAAATTAGAAAATTTGGGAATTAGAAAATGAGGTGCGAGTTACAAGATTGAACCAAAGGAGATTAACTTTGCCAAAGGTGCGAGCCGCACAGGCAGTCGTAGCAAGACAGGCTTTTAACTTTGCCAAAGTTTGAAACTTTGGCAAAGTGTATACCCCTAAAAGTGAGATATCTGAGCTATCGGAAGGGAACGAAAAAGTTCGGAAGTAGGTCGGGAGGAATTTTGGTGAAAAAAGGGTGTAAGGAGGGTGGGGTTAGCTTATAGAGAGCTTATAGGAAGCTTATACGAATCTTGGACGATTGGTATAGGAAGGGTGTATAAGTGATTGAATCATAATATAATACAGCGACACAAAAAACGGTAAAAATAGGGTTTCGAGGCGAAAGAAAGAGGAAGAGGCAATAGGCCTTAGGGCATAGGCACTAGGGGGAGTGTGACGGAAAATCGAAGGTAATGTGGTAAAAATATCCTCCTATACACATATCCAGCAGTCGCTGGCTACCTCCAAAGGGGGGAATGCGGCGAGTCATTTATTCGGTAAGCCCCCGAACCCCCGAAGGGGGACAAGCTGGAAAAGGTGATAAACCTTCCTCCTATCACATACTCCGTTCTCGCGGTACACATATCCAGTAGTCGCTGGCTATCTCGGAGAGGGGGAATGTGGCGAGTCATTTATTCGGTAAGCCCCCGAACCCCCGAAGGGGGACAAGCTGGAAAAGGTGACAAACCTCCCCCTTTACACATACCCAGCTGTCGCTGGCTACCTCAGAGAGGGAAAAGGTAGTGACGGAAAAGGGAAGAAATGACGAGGGACGATTGACGAAGGTAATGTGAGAGCATAACGTGACTGGTAATTTAATTAGCATATTTAAAAATTACTGAATTAGGAGATGTGTTTGTGAGTTCTGCTAAAAATATGTACTTTTGCCCCCGAAAAACATCAGAATAATGACTACCGCTATCTACAAATACTTCTTTTGGGGGTTTCTCTTTTTAAGTCAGTTTATCTTTGCACAAAAGGGATTGGAGGCGCTTATCATCAGTGATGGGGTACTGCTGAAATGCGACAACAGTAAGTTGCCCCGCGATGGAAGCATCGAACTGCCTCGCACTGTAAACAGAATTGCCAAAGAAGCCTTTAAAGATTGTCTTCCACTGAAATCTATCAGCATTGCGGGAACGGTAACTACTATTGAAGAGGGGGCTTTCTCGGGCTGTACTAACCTTACGAAAGTGGAAATATTGCCTAATTCAGTATCCTATATAGGAGCTCGTGCTTTTGCGAATTGTACTAAACTGTTGATAATATATCTGCCTAATTCGGTTACTAATATAGGGGAAGAAGCGTTTAGAGGATGTTCTTCACTGAAAAATATAGAGATTCCGGAAAATGTGAGTGAGTTGGGCAATAGGGCTTTTATGGATTGTTCGGGCTTGCAACAAGTGAATTTTTTGGGCGAAAAACTATCGGTGATTTCTTCACAACTCTTCTACCAATGCAAGCAGTTACAGAAGGCGGTGCTCCCTGAAAGCGTGAAAAATATAAGAAGTAGTGCTTTTGCGTACTGCGAAAACCTCTCTTCGGTAACATTTCCTAAGCAATTGGAGAGTATAGGTGACGATGCTTTTGAGTATTGCAGACGATTGATAAGCATTGATATCCCTGATAGCGTAGTGTTTTTAGGGGCAAGTGCTTTCAACAGTTGTAGCAGTTTGATGAAGGTGAAACTGCCTTACGGGTTACGCCATATCCTAAACGATACTTTTTTGGACTGTACGAGTCTTACTGCTGTTGTGATTCCGGATACGGTAGAGAAAATCAATATACAGGCTTTTAAGAATTGTAGTTCGCTAGTGCGGGCGCAGATGCCTTTGGCTCTTACCAATATTTATTACGCGGCTTTCTACGGCTGTAAGAGTTTGCAATACATTGATTTGCCTAATGAGGTAAAATATATAGGAGGTCTTGCTTTTGGTGAATGCCAGAATATACAAACGATAGAATTACCCAAAGCGGTAACCGTAATTGCTTCGAAGGTATTTTACAACTGCACAAACCTCGCAGAGGTAAAACTATCGAAGTTTACGACTTCAATAGGGGTGCAGGCGTTTTACGGTTGCGCAAATTTAAAAGAGCTGAATTTGCCGAGTAGCATAGAAAAGATAGGTTTAGGAGCCTTTGAGAATAGTGGACTTATGGAATTACACAGTAAAGCTACAACACCTCCTATTATAAATAAAATAGGCTACCGCGGTAAAGTGGTAGTGCCACATAGGTCACTAAGTTTATACAGAGAAGCGGTAGGGTGGAAAGATTGTGCTTTGGAATAGTGGGAGGGAAAGGTAAAAGGTAAAAGATAAAAGATAAAAGGTGAAGCCAGCGAGGGCTCACAGCTGGGTATGTGAGTAAAAAATAATGACGTGGACGAGAAAGGTGAAGCCAGCGAGGGCTCACAGCTGGGTATGTGAGTAAAAGATAATGAGGTGGACGGGAATGGTAAAAGATAGGAGATAATAAGGTGAGAGGTAAAAGAATGAGGTAGGGAAGAATAAATATTAAAAAAATAATGTAAAAAGTTTGGCGGATTGAAAAATTCGCCGTACTTTTGCCACCCAAAAGCGCACATAAATAGGCGTAATATTACTCACTTATAACACTAATAAGTTATGATTCAATACATTAAAGAGTCTTATGAAGAGCTAACAAACCACGTTACGTGGCCTACTATTTCGGACGCACAGAGAGAAATGGTGGTAGTAGTGGTGTTTTCCATCTTATTTTCATTAGTAATTTGGGGGATGGATTCTTCATTTGAATACCTTATAGGTAAGTATTTTGAATTTATGAAATAAAAACAGCGAGGATGTCTGGATTAATAGAAAAAAAATGGTATGTAATTAAAACCGTTACCGGTCAGGAGAACAAAATAAAGAACTACATAGAGAACGAGACCTCACGATTGGGGTATGCGGACTATGTGGAAGAAGTATTAGTGCCTACTGAAAAGGTGGTTCAGGTGCGCAATGGCAAGAAGACCACTAAGGATAGGGTTCATATGCCCGGTTATGTAATGGTAAAAGTTCACTTAGCAGGTGAGGTAGTGCATATCATTAAGTCTATCCCAGGAGTAGTAGGTTTTTTGAGTGAAACCAAAGGAGGCGACCCGCTACCCTTGCGCAAAGCTGATGTAAGCCGTATGCTCGGTCAGGTAGATGAATTGGCTGAGACGGTAGAGACGGTAGCGATTCCGTTTGAAGTAGGTGAAATGGTGAAACTTATAGATGGGCCTTTCAATGGCTTTAATGCTACCATAGAGCGCGTGAATGAAGAGAAGCGCAAACTTGAGGTGATGGTAAAAATCTTTGGACGCAAAACGCCATTAGAGTTAAGCTACACTCAAGTAGAGAAATTGTAACAAAGCCCTCGTAAAAGAGGCATTTAAATAAATTATTAATTATAAACAATGGCAAAAGAAGTTAGTAAAGTAGTTAAACTACAAGCTCGGGGAGGTCAAGCGAATCCTTCGCCACCAATTGGACCCGCATTAGGTGCTGCCGGTGTTAATATTATGGAGTTCTGCAAGCAGTTCAACGCACGTACGCAGGACAAACAAGGGAAAGTACTTCCTGTGGTTATCACCGTTTACAAAGACAAGTCATTCGACTTTGTTATCAAGACTGCGCCTGCTGCTGTTCAGCTATTGGAAGCCGCTAAGGTTAAAGGAGGTTCCGGAGAGCCAAACCGTAAGAAAGTAGCAAGTATCACTTGGGAACAAGTGAGAGCAATTGCAGAAGACAAAATGCCGGATTTGAGTGCATTTACAATTGAATCTGCAATGAGTATGGTTGCTGGTACGGCACGTTCAATGGGTATTACAGTAACTGGAGAAAAACCTTTTTAATCGCAAAGCAATATGGCAAAATTAACAAAGAAACACAAAGAAGCTCTTGCAAAAGTTGATAGAAACAAACTCTATTCATTAAAAGAGGCTTCAGCATTACTCAAAGAAATCACTTACACTAAATTTGATGCTTCTGTGGACATTGCAGTGCGTTTAGGGGTAGACCCACGTAAAGCAAACCAAATGGTGCGAGGCGTAGTTACGCTTCCTCACGGAACAGGTAAAGACGTGCGAGTGCTTGCCTTAGTAACTCCAGAGAAAGAAGCAGAAGCTAAAGCTGCTGGAGCTGATTATGTAGGGCTTGATGAATATCTACAAAAGATAAAAGATGGCTGGACAGATGTAGACGTAATCGTTACTATGCCAGCAGTAATGGGTAAGTTAGGTCCTTTAGGACGAGTATTGGGTCCTCGAGGCTTGATGCCAAACCCTAAAACTGGTACTGTTACTATGGAAATCGGGAAAGCTGTACAAGAAGTAAAGTCTGGTAAAATCGACTTCCGCGTAGACAAAACAGGTATCGTTCACGCCTCTATCGGTAAAATATCCTTCACTGCCGATAAGATTGTAGACAACGCCAATGAGTTAATTCAAACATTAATAAAGATGAAACCTACCGCTGCTAAGGGTACGTATATGAAATCGATTTATCTTTCATCTACTATGAGCCCAAGTATTGCAGTAGATACTAAAACAGTTTAATTTGTAGTTAAAAACCGAAATTATGACAAGAGAAGAAAAATCATTAGTAATAGATAATTTAACTGCACAGTTAGCTGAAAGTAATGTTATTTATGTAACAGATTTAACTGGTTTGAATGCTCAAGACACAAGCGCATTGCGTCGTGCTTGTTTCAAAGCAAATATCAAATTGGCAGTTGTAAAGAACACTTTGCTTGCCAAAGCAATGGAAGTTTCAGAAAAAGAGTTTGGTGAATTGCCAACTATTCTTAAAGGAAATACCTCATTGATGTATGCTGAAGTAGGGAATGCTCCTGCTAAGCTCATTAAAGAGTTCCGCAAGAAATCAGAGAAACCTATCTTGAAAGGGGCATATGTAGATACAGCTGTATTTATCGGCGACAATCAATTAGACGCCTTATCAGCTCTCAAATCTAAGAACGAAGTTATTGGTGAAATCATTGGCTTGCTCCAATCACCTGCCAAGAACGTTGTTTCAGCTCTTAAATCAGGAGGAGGTAAATTGGCTGGTATCATCAAGACCTTATCTGAAAAATAAAACTAAACGCACAAAATTATTTTTAAACAATTAAACAAAAACGATAGAAAAATGGCAGATTTAAAAAAATTCGCAGAACAATTAGTAAACTTAACCGTTAAAGAAGTAAACGAGCTTGCACAAATCTTGAAAGATGAGTACGGCATTGAGCCAGCAGCCGCAGCAGTAGCAGTAGCAGCTGGAGGTGCAGTAGCTGGAGGTGCAGCAGAAGCCGGTGCTGAAAAAACAGAATTTGATGTATTCTTGAAATCAGCAGGAGCTAACAAATTAGCGGTTGTTAAATTAGTAAAAGACTTAACTGGTCTTGGACTAAAAGAAGCTAAAGAAGTAGTAGACGGCGCTCCTTCAAAAGTAAAAGAAGGTGTTTCTAAAGAAGAAGCTGAAGGGCTTAAAAAATCTTTAGAAGAAGCTGGTGCAGAAGTAGAATTGAAATAATTTTACTTATAAACCCTATAAGGTTTAGGTCTTTTTCAGTAGGAATTAGACCTAAACCATTTTGTAATTTAAGGCAACAATACAACAACGATATTATGGCAAGAGATTTGTGCCATATGAACTTTAAAAAAGTTTAGGACTTTGAGAAAGTCTTAACTATGACAAACTCACGACTAACGACTTACTACTAACGATTAAACAATAATATTAAAGTAAAGAAAATGCTTACGAATCAAACCGCAAGAGTGAATTTTGCTTCCGTGAAACACGTTCCTGAATACCCTGACTTCTTGGATATTCAAATCAAATCGTTTCAAGAGTTCTTTCAGATGGAGACCAAATCGGAAGACCGAGTGCACGAGGGATTGTATCATACCTTTAAAGAGAACTTTCCTATATCGGACACTCGCAACCAATTCGTATTGGAGTTTCTCGACTATTTCGTAGACCCTCCTCGCTACACTATCCAAGAATGTATAGAACGCGGTCTTACTTATAGTGTGCCTCTGAAAGCCCGATTAAAGCTTTATTGTACTGACCCCGAGCACGAAGATTTTGAAACTATCGTACAAGACGTTTATTTGGGCACAATCCCTTATATGACAGCAAGCGGAACATTCGTTATCAACGGAGCTGAGCGTGTAGTAGTATCGCAGTTACACCGTTCACCAGGGGTATTCTTCGGTCAGTCGTTTCACGCTAATGGTACTAAACTCTACTCTGCACGTATTATTCCTTTCAAAGGTTCGTGGATTGAGTTTGCTACCGATATCAACAACGTGATGTATGCCTATATCGACCGTAAGAAAAAACTCCCTGTTACAACACTCTTCCGTGCGATTGGGTTTGAACGTGATAAAGATATATTGGAAATATTCGACCTTGCAGAAGAAATAAAGGTTTCTAAAACAGGACTTAAAAAATACATCGGTCGTCGTTTGGCTGCCCGTGTGCTCAACACTTGGCACGAAGACTTCGTAGACGAAGATACCGGAGAGGTAGTATCTATCGAGCGTAATGAGATTATCCTCGACCGCGATACTGTACTCGACGAAGATAACATTCAAGAAATCTTAGAAGCTGATGTAAAGACCATTCTTCTTCACAAAGAAGATAGTCAGGCTACCGACTATACCATTATCCACAATACTTTACAAAAAGACCCTACCAACTCTGAGAAGGAAGCAGTGGAACACATTTACCGACAGTTGCGTAATGCTGAACCGCCCGATGAGGAAACTGCTCGCGGTATTATCGACAAGTTGTTCTTCTCAGACCAACGTTACAATTTGGGAGACGTAGGGCGTTACCGTATCAACAAAAAATTGGGATTGGATACCCCTATGGAAAAGCAAGTGCTTACCAAAGAGGATATCATTACCATTGTAAAATATTTGATTGAGCTCATCAACTCTAAAGCAGAGGTAGATGATATCGACCACTTGTCTAACCGCCGTGTGCGCACAGTAGGAGAGCAATTGGCAGCTCAGTTTGGCGTAGGTCTTTCTCGTATGTCGCGCACTATCCGTGAACGTATGAACGTACGTGACAACGAGGTATTTACTCCTATCGATTTGATCAATGCGAAGACCCTTTCTTCTGTAATTAACTCGTTCTTTGGTACAAACCAATTATCTCAGTTTATGGATCAAACGAATCCTTTGGCTGAGATTACTCACAAACGCCGTTTGTCCGCCTTAGGGCCTGGAGGTTTGTCGCGTGAGCGTGCGGGCTTTGAGGTGCGAGACGTACACTATACTCACTACGGACGTTTGTGCCCTATTGAAACCCCAGAAGGGCCGAATATCGGTTTGATATCTTCGTTGGCGGTATTCTCGAAGGTAAACGGTATGGGCTTTATAGAAACCCCTTATCACAAAGTTACTAATGGGAAGGTAGATCTTAAAGATATGACCTACCTCACTGCCGAAGACGAAGAAGGACTCAAAATTGGTATGGCTAATATCGCATTAGACGATAAAGCTAATATCACTGAAGAAAAAGTGGTTGTAAAAGAAGATGGTGACTTCCCTGTAATTGAACCTAACGAAGTACAATATATAGACGTTGCTCCTAACCAAATCGCTTCTATTTCGGCTTCCCTTATTCCGTTCTTGGAACACGACGACGCGAACCGTGCGTTAATGGGCTCGAATATGATGCGTCAGGCAGTACCTTTGTTAAGACCTGAAGCGCCTATCGTAGGAACAGGTTTGGAACGCCGTGTAGCTTCAGATGCCCGTGTGCTTATGAACGCAGAGGGTGATGGTACTGTTGATTATGTAGATGCTGATAAAATCATTATCACTTATGACCGTACTGATGAACAAAAATTGGTAAGCTTTGATGCTGATGAAACAGTATATAACCTTATCAAATTCCAAAAAACAAACCAAGGCACTTGTATCAACTTAAAACCGATAGTTGAAAAAGGTGAGAGAGTGAAAAAAGGTCAGGTGTTGTGTGAAGGTTATGCTACTGAAAACGGAGAGTTAGCACTCGGTCGTAATATGAAGGTAGCGTTTATGCCTTGGAAAGGTTATAACTTTGAGGACGCGATTGTGATTTCGGAACGCGCTGTACGCGAGGATTTATTCACTTCTATCCACATTGATGAATACGCTTTGGAAGTACGTGATACTAAATTGGGAGCTGAAGAGCTTACTAATGATATCCCGAACGTATCGGAAGATGCGACCAAAGATTTGGACGAATACGGTATGATTCGCATTGGAGCAGAAGTACGCCCAGGTGATATTCTTATCGGTAAGATTACTCCTAAAGGAGAATCAGACCCTACCCCTGAAGAGAAACTCCTCCGTGCTATCTTTGGTGATAAAGCAGGTGATGTGAAAGACGCTTCTCTAAAAGCTTCACCTTCACTTTACGGGGTGGTTATCGACAAGAAATTGTTTTCACGTGCAGTAAAAGACAAACGCAAACGCAGTAAAGATAAAGAAGATGTAGCACAATTAGAAGCTAATTACAACGCTAAGTTTGAAACTCTTCGCTCTAAATTATTGGAAAAACTATATAGTTTGGTGGCTGAAAAGACTTCGGAAGGAGTAGTAAACGACCTCGGTGAAGAAATTGTGCCTAAAGGTAAGAAATATACTAAGAAAGTGCTTGAAGGTATTGAGGATTATGCTCACCTTACTTCTGCAGGTTGGACTGACGATAAGCACATCAACGGTCTTATAGATGACCTTTTGCACAACTATCGCATTCGTGAAAATGACCTACAAGGAGGATTACGTCGCGATAAATTTACCATTGCTGTGGGTGACGAATTACCTGCAGGTATTCTAAAATTAGCTAAAATTTACGTGGCTAAGAAACGTAAGCTAAAAGTAGGGGATAAGATGGCAGGTCGACACGGTAACAAGGGTATCGTAGCACGTATCGTTCGCGATGAGGATATGCCATTCCTTGAAGACGGAACTCCGGTAGACATCGTGTTGAACCCTCTTGGGGTACCTTCACGTATGAACATCGGTCAGATATACGAAACTGTATTGGGTTGGGCAGGACAAAAGCTCGGCAAGAAGTTTGCAACTCCTATCTTCGATGGAGCATCGCTTGAGCAAATTAATGAGCTTACCGATGAAGCAGGCGTACCGCGTTTCGGTCATACTTATCTATACGATGGTGGTACCGGTGAACGTTTTGACCAAAAAGCCACTGTAGGGGTGATTTATATGATCAAACTCGGACATATGATTGACGATAAGATGCACGCTCGTTCTATCGGTCCGTACTCACTTATCACCCAACAGCCATTGGGAGGTAAAGCCCAATTTGGTGGACAGCGTTTTGGAGAGATGGAGGTATGGGCATTGGAGGCTTATGGAGCATCTAGTACCTTACGCGAAATCTTAACTGTAAAATCTGACGACGTAGTAGGTCGTGCCAAAACTTACGAAGCGATTGTAAAAGGTGAGACAATGCCAGAACCAGGATTGCCAGAATCTTTCAACGTATTGATGCACGAGCTCAAAGGTCTTGGATTGGATATCAGACTTGAAGAATAATGATTAATTATTAATGGTTAATAATTAATTGTTGAAGTTATAATAAAATTCCAAACTATTGAATATTCAGTAGTTTGGAATTTTTGTTTTATATAGGAGGTTAAGGAAAAGGGAAGATGATTATCCCCAAGTGCTTAGCCAAAATTCATCAAAAAAGGTATTACCTGTCCAATCCCATTCTTTTTCCTTTTTTGCTGAGTTAAGTACCTCATCCATAGTATAAGCCCTATAACTTGCTGAGATGCATTCCTTTTCTTCCCAATCGCTTAGTTCACTTTTACAAGAAAAAAATACATATTCACGGTTGAATTCTGTGTCTTTATAGTATCGCTCAAAAGTTTCCTTATAGTTTTGCAATTGGTTGTTGTGAATAGAGGTATAAACCTTATTCTCAAGAAGGAGTGCGTACTTTTCTTCCTTTTGTGTTTCGTTGTTAAACAAGTAAAACTCTGCACAGAGGTCTATACTTTTCCATTGTAACCAAGTTTTTACTTGCTTAATTTCGTACTTACTTAGTTTTTCAGCATCACCAAAAAGCAGTACAGAAGTTATACTTTTGCAGTATTCCTCCATTTTGGGATTATGATAATCTCTTTCTCTATTAGTAATGCAACGAAGTGTCCAAGATAAGAAGAAGTCTACCAAACTTTCTTTTCTGCCTGTATTTTTTTCATCGTGCATAAAGAACGATTTTGTTTTGTCCATTCTGTCTTTCTCCATTTTGTATAGTTTTTAAAAATATTCTTCTCTCAAGCCCTTTTTTATTTTTTCATTGTCTAGTGTAAAAGTATATTCTTCTGGGAAATACTCTGAAAGTTCTAATTCTGAGGTACTGAACTGTAGTTCAGAAAGGAGAGGGTATTCTTCTTTTATGTCTAAATCATACTCGCTTTTAATTATAAATTTAGGTGTATTTTCTCCTCCTATTTTAGCAACGTTCTTAATATCTATTGGTAATAGATAAGCATCTTTTAAAATCCATCTCTTTATATCATTAGAGAAAAATATTTTCGATGTATCATAATAAATGTATTTTGCTGACATTTGATCATTATAATAAGAAGTATAGTCTTCTATTTCTTCTTTCAATTGAATAGCTTCTTCTTTTCCTATTTTAAGATTACTTTCTACTGAAATAGTATCTTCGGTATAATCATTATAGCCTCTATAATCATCATTAGCAGTTAGAATGCGATGTAGTTCTTCTTCTGTTTTATAACTGTATATAGGAATACTTCTACCTATAGTAATTGGATAAATCTCTTCGTCGGCATTATACTTACCTAAATTAATATAGAATCTCAATTCACGAAGTATTGAAACAACTATATCTGAACTAATTTCTTGAATTTTTTCTTTTCCATTGTTTTGTAGTCTTTCCTTAAACTCATTGGTTGTTTCAAATTCTCCTTTTTGTGCCCATTTTAAGAAGTTATCTTTAATTCTTGCTTTTATTTTTGCTATATCTGAAGTGTTTCTTAAAGATTCTTGCTCTTTTCTAATTCTTGCTTCCTTTTCTTCAAGCCTCTTTGTTTCTCGTTCCTGTTCTTCTTTAAGGCGTTTTTCTTGTAGTTCCTGTTCTCTTTTAGTCTTAGCTAATTTTTCTTGCTCTTCTCGTTTTTGCTGTTGAATTATTTGTCGCTGTTTCTCTTCTTTTTCTTTTTTGAGTTCAGCAGGAGTTTTGAGTTTTTCAGCGGCTTTCATTTCGTCTGCTATTTTAGTGATAAGTGCGTATGCTTGTATTGAACCGTGTTTTTTGCTATAAGTAGCGAGTTTTTGGTTAAACATTCCTCTAAGCATAGCTTCACCGAAGTCTTTATCTTTTCTTAGCCGATTAATTTCAGAAAGAGGAATACCTACCTGCTGTAAGTATTTATTCTCTATGGCTTCTACTTTTTTTTGATAAGCTGTTTTTTGTTGTGCAAAAGTAGGAACTACCAATAACAATAGTAGCCCTATTAAAAACATTCTTTTCATTGTATTTTGAATTTTGTTAATAATATTCTATGGTTCTTATGGTAACAGATTTAGGGGTAGCATCTTGGAAGTAAATTCTTTTTACCCAATTTCCTTTGCTATCTGATTCATAACGAGAATAAGATACTTCAATCCACTTATCTTCAAGTTTTGTAGTAGTATTTCGTTTTCCTATAAGATTACCCTTACTGTCATATTCTGAATATTCTATTCTCTCTCCTACTTTTATATCAGGAATAGGGTCGCTACTATACTCATCACTTATGATAGGAGTTCTATGCTCTATCAATTGATTATTTTCATTATACTTAAAGAACTCATTAAATTTTTTATCATCAGCTCCGAGAACAATTAGATTACCTTTCTCATCATACTGATAATTTTTCTCAGAAAAAACGAGATACTCACCTGCTATGTTCTCTTCTGTCCTGATTAATTGTCCCTTTGAGTTATATTTATAAATTATTTCATCTCTTGTACTACCATTAGGCAAAATTATTTTCTTCTTACTTTTATGCCCCTCATTATCATATTCATAAATATAAGACATTCTTTTATCCTTAGGACGGTGATCTGTGTAGTATTCCTCATACTCTTCTCTTACAAGTCTATCTCCTTCGTAAATATAAGTAGTTTTAGTATTCAAAAACCTATTGGGTAATGGCTCTGAAGTAGCTATTTCTGTAACATTTCCTTTTTTATTGAACAAGATTTTTTTTGTACCTTCATAGCTAAGTTCTTTCCCTGCTAGAATTCTTCCTGACTCTTCTACTGCCTTATAAGTAGCATACTCAATGGATTTTACATTCCCTTTTAGTTCATATTTTTGCAAATCTTCAGTCTGCTTGTCAGATTGCCCACAAGCTATCTGTAATAGTAAACTAATTAATAGTATGATTCTATTCCTCATTTTGTTGTTTTTTTTGAGGAAGTAGATTGTATGCTTTACAACCTACTTCGTTGGTTTATATAATTTTAGCTAATAATTCTTGTGCTTTTTTATTATTGTTGTTGCTACTTTTGGTAAGCCATTCGATAGCTTTCTCTTGGTTTTTATCAACAAAGATACCTTCTAAGTAGCAAAATCCTAAATTATATTGAGCTCTTGCTTCTCCTTGAGCAGCAGCTTTTTCCCACCAAAAAAAAGCATTCTCATAAGATTGAGGGTTAGATCTCCCTTCAAAGAAACGGAATCCCATTTCAAATTGAGCTTCAGCATCTCCATTTTCTGCTTTTTCTAAAACTTTGCTTCCTCCGAAAATATCTACTTGTGCTTTTTCCATATTTTCCAAGTATTTAGCAGCTTCATCTTGTTTAGTGGCTATAGCTGATTTTCTTAAGGTTTTACCCCATTTGTTATCTGTGAATTCTCCATCTGCCCCCAATAGATAGAATTCATAAAAAGGTATCAACATATACCAACCTGATTTACCACAATCGTGACATCTTTTTACTCTTTGTGTTAAGTTAAAAAATATCAACGGAACAAAAGCTAATACATAAACTAAAAAAGCTGTGTTTACATTCTCAAAAGACTCAAAAATATGGTCTATAAGGTAAGCTCTCAGAATGATGTAATATGCCAAACTGATTAAAAAAGTAATGACGTATTCTTTTCTACTAATACGTCCTTTAAATGAAAATGGTGCTTTAAACATAGTATAATAATTTTATTTGGTTACCTACTCTCTTCAGGCTTTTCGGTTTCCGCCTTGTTGTTTATATAAGGACATAAAAAAACGCGGTGCATTCCTTGTTTACTCATTACAGAAGCCCGACCAAAGGCACACTACAAAGTAAAAAGGAATGCCCACGTAACCGCAGGCACTTCCACTTCACTTCCCTGTAGTGTAAAGAAAAATTGGTCGTATTTCTGTAAAGGAAAATGTAAAGCGAAACGCTAATATTGTTTATGTCTTTAAATGACTATTTAACCGCAGTTAAATAGTGTTTAAATTGTTCTCGGTTGTCTAATTTTGGTGCATAGTTACGACAAATTTTTGTACTATGCAAGTTTTTAACATTTATTTTTTTACAGATGAGTTGTAAAAAATTAGAAATCAAATAGCAGAAGATAGATCAATGAGGGCGTGAGCACTAATATATTTTGAACTTTATCGCGAGTGATGAGTGTTGCTATAAATATAACTTTTTCTAACATAAGAGCTACAATTTTAATCCTTTTAAGGCGTCTAATAGTATTTCTACTCTTTGTTTGCAACTCTCGAAGAAAGCTTCACTTTTTACAATTTAGCGCCCTCCCGTAGCGTCCAAAAGTTCGTTGTTCTTTTGGGTGATAGTAGCGACTTGCTGTAATAGATTTTTTAGTTCTTTCATCATTATTTCTTTTGGGATACAAAATTAGGAAATTAAAGTCAAAATATTGTTTTTCGCTGAAAAAAATGTATATTTGTGCGTTTTCTTTCTAAAAAGAATTATTATGCAACAACTTACTTACACCACTGACGATAATACAGAATATCAACCCTGATTACTTTTTGGGGCACTTGATGAATATAAGGCTCAATGATAACTATCGCCTTAGCTTAGAAACTATTAGCGGATAATGATACTGAACATACCAATATGAATATACGTCCTGTTATCACAACTGATATAGCCTTATTGCAGGCTATTGGCAAACAAACTTTCTACGAAACCTTTGCTGAGACTAACACTCCAGAGGATATGGAGCAGTACCTCACTACAAGCTTTGCGACAAGCAAAGTACAGCAAGAACTATCAAATCCAGATTCTCTTTTCTTCTTTGCCGAAGAAGAAAATGAGGTGATAGGTTATTTGAAGCTCAATTTTGCCTCTGCTCAAACAGAACCACAAGACCCTAATGCAATGGAAATAGAACGTATCTATGTGTTAAAAGAATTTCACGGCAGTGGGGTAGGTCAAGCGCTTTATCAAAAAGCTATTGAAGTAGCTAAAGAGCGAAAAGTATCTTATGTGTGGTTAGGTGTATGGGAGAAGAACGAGAGAGCTTTGCGTTTTTACCAAAAAAATGGATTTGTAGCTTTTGATACCCACACCTTCGTCTTAGGCTCTGATGCTCAAACCGATATTTTAATGAAACTGTCGATGTTTTAAGATACGAAAATATAATGATTAGCTATATGCAAAAAAAATATAGAAGGTCAAGATAATAGTCGGCAGTACAACTCTCTTTGAGTTGATTTTAGAGGGGAGTATGAAATCAATAAAAATATTTAAAATGATACGTAACAAAACACTTATTTTCTTTTTACTCATATTATCTGCTTGTGGCAAACAAGCAGGAGAAGACGAACAACAGAAAGGGTATTATTATTCGCAAAGTCTGTTTGATCCCTATATAGCTCAGGGTTCTATTTTCACAAGAGAAGTTAAAAATATGCCTTTGGCAACGAACTCGGCTGCCATAGCTGCTTATATGCCCAAAATGCCCGCTGAATATCTGCCTGAAAAATTTAAAAAAACGGTGCTAACTTCATTGTGTACAACATCTTATAACATTCCTATTTATGTTGTAGATTCTAATAACCCTCATCAGGAATATGCTAATTTTGAGTCTAAGGACAATAGAGTTATCTACAAAGAAGACCTTATTAAGTATACTACGGGGCGTATTCCCTTGCCTAAATATGCACAACCGGCAGGCGGAGGGGATAGAGCTTTTGCCGTTTATGACAGAGCAACAGGAATAATGCGAGAATATTTTTACGCTGTTAAAGATGAGAAAGGTACTTGGCATTTTGCTGCTTCTGGATATTTTAAAGCAAAACCAAATTTCAAAGATTTGGGTAAGGACAACTTTGCGATGCAACACACCACAGGAGGGTCGGCAGTAGTGTGTATGCTCAATCCACTCTCTCAAATAGGCATCGCAGAGGCACGAAAAGGTGAGATAAAACACGCTTTGTCATTTACTATTGCTAATGCAGGAAAAGGCTTTTCTTATCCAGCAAAACAAGGAGATGGAACTTCAACGAACCCCAATGCTCCCTTGCAAGGACAATGGTTTCGCATAGATCCTAAAATTGACCTTAACAAGCTAAAACTTCGTTCTTTTACCCTTTTGGTAGCCAAAGCGGTACAGAAATATGGAGGTTATGCAGCCGATAAGAATCTTTTTTGCCACGCCTTTACTGCTGAACACCCTATAAACGAAATGGTACAAGGGAAACCTAACCCTTGGGAAAAAGGTGGGGATATCTATGAAAAATACAACGGAATAGACCTTAATGATTTCCCTTGGCATCTTACCCAATGGGCACCTGTTGATTGGGGGAAAAATTAGCAAATGGGGAAAGGTTGAGGAGTTCGGAAGGAAACGGAAAAGTTCGGAAGAGGGGAGGAAGGTTTTTTGATGAAAAAAGGCTGTAAGTAGGGTGTGGTTAGCTTATAGAGAGCTTATAGGAAGCTTATACGAATCTTGGACGATTGGTATAGGAAGGGTATATAAGTAATTGATTCATACTGTAATACAACAATGCCAAAAATGCCAAAAACGGAGTTTCGAGGCGAAAGAAAAGGAATCCTCACCCCAATCACATACTCTCCTATTCGGAGACCACTCCCAAGGAGAGGGGGAAGGTAGTGACGGAAAGAGAATGGGCGGGTTGGGAAATTAGAGAATTAGAAAATTTGGAAATTAGCAAATGGAATGGGAGGTTCTAGCTCTTAGGGCATAGGCAGTAGGGGAAAGTATGATGGAAAAAGAAACAAGTGACGAGAGACGAATGACGAATGATGAAGGTAATACGGAGGAGATTTCAACTTTGAGAAAGGGCGTAGGACGACAAGCAAATTAGAAACTTTGGCAAAGGTAGTAGCAGGACAGGCGAGTAGAAACTTTGAAAGTGTAAAAGTTTGAGACTTCGATAAATTTTATGCTACTAACTATCAACCTCTTAAAATATTCTTCTAAAAATATTGCGAAAAAATAATTGCTATTTTAAAAAATAGTTGTACTTTTGCACGATATTTTGTAAATAGGCTTTGTGGGGAGACCTCTATAAAGCCCGGTAAATTTATTATATTCACCATAAATAATATGGCAAGAGAAAAAAATACAGCTGTTCCTAAATTTGATAAGATTTCGATTGGTTTGGCCTCTCCTGAATCTATCTTAGCCGTTTCACGCGGTGAGGTTACTAAACCTGAAACTATCAACTATCGTACTCACAAACCTGAACGCGACGGGTTGTTTTGTGAGCGTATTTTTGGTCCTGTAAAGGACTATGAATGTGCTTGTGGTAAATACAAACGCATTCGTTATAAAGGCATCGTCTGCGACCGTTGTGGCGTGGAAGTAACCGAGAAAAAAGTACGCCGCGAAAGAGTAGGACATATCAACCTTGTGGTGCCTATCGCTCACATTTGGTATTTCCGCTCATTACCTAACAAAATAGGTTATTTGTTAGGGCTTCCTTCGAAAAAGTTGGATATGATTATCTACTACGAGCGCTATGTAGTTATCCAACCAGGTATTGCCAAAGGACCAGAAGGTGAAGATTTACAATACTTAGACTTCCTTTCAGAAGAAGAATATCTCGCTATTACTGAGAGTCTTCCTGCTGATAACCAATATTTAGAAGATACTGACCCTAATAAGTTCATTGCTAAAATGGGGGCTGAGTGTCTTCTTGAACTCTTAGAACGTTTGGATTTAGACGCACTTTCTTACGACTTGCGTCACAAAGCTAATAATGAAAGTTCTAAACAACGCAAAACTGAAGCTCTTAAACGCTTACAAGTGGTAGAGGCGTTCCGCGAATCTCAAAGAAACCGCGAGAACAAGCCTGAATGGATGATAATGAAGGTGATTCCTGTAATTCCCCCTGAATTACGCCCGTTAGTACCGCTCGATGGGGGACGTTTTGCGACTTCCGACCTTAACGATCTTTACAGACGTGTGATTATTCGCAATAACCGTCTAAAACGCTTGATGGAAATCAAAGCTCCTGACGTGATTTTGCGCAATGAGAAACGTATGCTTCAAGAGTCGGTAGATTCACTTTTCGACAACACACGTAAATCATCAGCTGTAAAAACAGAGTCTAATCGTCCGCTTAAATCACTTTCTGACTCATTGAAAGGTAAGCAAGGGCGCTTCCGTCAGAACCTCCTCGGTAAACGTGTAGACTATTCAGCACGTTCGGTAATTGTGGTAGGTCCTGAACTCAAAATGTACGAATGCGGTTTGCCAAAGAATATGGCAGCCGAACTCTATAAGCCGTTTGTAATACGTAAGCTCATCGAGCGCGGTATTGTGAAAACGGTGAAATCAGCTAAGAAAATCATTGACAAGAAAGAGCCCGTAGTATGGGATATCTTGGAGAATGTAATTAAAGGTCACCCTGTACTACTGAACCGTGCTCCTACTTTGCACCGTCTGGGTATTCAGGCATTCCAACCTAAGCTCATCGAAGGGAAAGCAATACAGTTGCACCCGCTTGTGTGTACAGCGTTCAATGCCGACTTCGACGGTGACCAAATGGCGGTGCACTTGCCATTAGGTCCTGAGGCTATCTTAGAGGCACAACTCTTGATGTTGGCTTCACACAATATCCTCAACCCTGCCAATGGTTCGCCTATTACTGTACCTTCACAAGATATGGTCTTGGGGCTTTACTACATCACCAAAGGTCGTAAGTCTACCCCTGAATATCCTATTAAAGGGGAGGGTTCAGCTTTTTATTCAGCAGAAGAAGTGAATATCGCTTATAACGAAGGGAAGCTCAGCTTAAACGCTTTTATTAAAGTGAAAGTGCGTGACCTCGACGAAAATGGCAATGTGTATTACCCCGTAGTAGAAACTACCACTGGACGTGTGCTCTTCAATGAGCTTGTACCTTTGGAAGTAGGCTACATCAACGAGGTACTTACCAAAAAATCATTGCGTGATATCATCGGTCGTATCCTAAAAGCTACTAGCATTCCTGTAACGGGAGACTTCCTTGACAAAATCAAGAATATGGGATACCGCTTTGCCTTTAAAGGCGGATTGTCGTTCAGTTTAGGCGATATTATCATTCCACAAGAAAAAGCTAATATGATAGCCGAAGCTAACGGACTCGTAGATGGTATTATGATGAACTATAATATGGGTCTCATTACCAATAACGAACGTTATAATCAGGTGATTGACGTGTGGACATCTACCAATGCGCAACTTACTGAATTGGCGATGAAACGCATCAGTACAGACCAACAAGGGTTCAACTCAGTGTATATGATGCTCGACTCCGGAGCGCGTGGTTCTAAGGAGCAAATTCGTCAGCTTACCGGTATGCGTGGTTTGATGGCAAAACCCAAGAAATCGAGCGTAGGGGGTGGTGAAATCATCGAGAACCCTATCTTGTCGAATTTTAAAGAAGGTCTATCTATCCTCGAATACTTTATCTCTACCCACGGTGCCCGTAAAGGTCTTGCCGATACCGCTTTGAAAACAGCCGATGCGGGTTACTTAACTCGTCGTTTGGTAGACGTATCGCAAGACGTAATCATCAACACCGAAGATTGTGGTACCTTGCGTGGAGTAGAAGTACGTGCCCTCAAAAAGAACGAGGAAGTAGTAGAAACTCTTGGCGAGCGCGTTTTAGGACGTGTGTCGCTCCACGATGTATACAATCCTCTCACTGAAGAACTTATTGTGGGTGCTGGTGAAGAAATTACTGAAAAAATAGTAGATAAAATAGAAGCCGCTCCTATCGATATGATAGAAGTGCGCTCGGCACTTACCTGTGAAGCAAAACACGGTATTTGTGCAAAATGTTACGGTCGCAACCTTTCTACCGGACGTATGGTACAGAAAGGGGAAGCCGTAGGGGTAGTTGCTGCCCAGTCTATCGGTGAACCAGGTACCCAGCTTACCTTGCGTACCTTCCACGCAGGTGGGGTTGCGGGTAACGTATCAGAAGAAAATAAAACTGAAGCCCGTTTTGACGGTGTACTAGAAATAGAAGACTTACGCGTAGTTCGTGGTAAAGACAACGAACAAAACCCTGTGGACGTAGTAGTGCGTTCATCTGAGCTCCGCGTGCTTGACCCTACTACCAAAATGGTACTTCAAACACACGATATCCCTTATGGAGCGCACATCTTTGTAAAAGACAAAGAAGAAGTGAAAAAAGGAACTTTACTCTTCCAATGGGATCCCTATAATGCGGTAATCATCTCGGAATACTCTGGTAAAATCGCTTATGAAGATATCGAACAGGGAGTTACTTACCAAGTGGAAATAGATGAGCAAACAGGCTTCCAAGAAAAAGTGATTGTAGAATCGCGTAACAAGAAGCTGATTCCTACCTTGCTCATCACTGATAAGAATGGTGAGACGCTCCGCTCTTACAACTTGCCTGTGGGTGCTCACATTATGGTGGACAACAACAGCAAGATTGAAGAAGGTAAGGTGCTTGTGAAAATACCGCGTAGCTCTGCCAAAGCTGGGGATATTACAGGGGGGCTTCCTCGTGTTACCGAGCTCTTCGAAGCACGTAACCCATCGAACCCTGCCATCGTATCCGAAATTGACGGGGTAGTATCGTTCGGTAAAATCAAACGCGGTAATAAAGAGGTAATCGTTACCTCACGCTCGGGCGAAGAACGCAAATACTTGGTGAAATTATCGAGCCAAATCTTGGTACAAGAAAACGACTTTGTACGTGCAGGTAAACCACTTTCTGACGGCTCTGTAACACCTGATGATATCTTGCGTATTAAAGGACCATCGGCAGTACAACAGTATTTAGTAAACGAAGTACAAGAGGTATATCGCTTGCAAGGGGTGAAAATTAACGATAAACACTTTGAGGTTATCGTCCGCCAGATGATGCGTAAAGTGGAAATCCAAGACCCAGGTGATACTCTTTACCTCGAAGGTCAGTTGGTTCACAAAGACGACTTTATAGAAGAAAACGACCGCTTGTTTGGTAAGAAAGTAGTAGAAGATGTCGGAGATTCTGAAAACTTAAAAGCGGGACAGATAGTGAGCTTACGTGAATTGCGCGATGAGAACTCACTACTCAAACGCTCCGATAAGAACTTGGTAATCGCTCGCGATGTGATTCCTGCTACTGCTATGCCAGTGCTACAAGGTATCACTCGTGCATCGCTACAAACCAAATCGTTTATCTCAGCAGCTTCTTTCCAAGAAACAACCAAGGTATTGAACGAAGCAGCGGTAAGTGGTAAGGTAGACTTCCTCGACGGCTTGAAAGAAAATGTAATCGTAGGTCACCGTATACCAGCAGGTACTGGACTTAAAGAATACGAGAAAATCATCGTAGGCTCTAAAGCTGATTTAGAACCCGTAGTAGAAAAGAAAAAATCGAGATAACCAATGGACGAAGTAGAAGAAAAAGAAGGACAGTTGAGCATTGAGCTCGACGACAAGGTTGCCAAGGGAGTATACTCTAACTTAGCAATTATCAACCACTCGTCTACCGAGTTTGTAGTCGATTTTGTGAGTGTAATGCCAGGGATGCCCAAAGGGAAGGTGCGCAGTCGCATTATCCTTACTCCTGAGCACGCCAAACGCCTGCTATTCGCCTTAGATGATAATATCCAGAAGTTTGAACAAGCCAATGGTACTATCACCAATAGCGACGACCGTCACGCCATTCCTCTCTTTGGTGTAACCGGACAAGCCTAATTTAATTACAAATAATCATAACTTTGCCAAAGATGTTAACCGCCTATGCGGCTCACACCTTTGGCAATTTTTTATTACACTTTCTTCAAAAGCAATTCCTTTTTTAGCTTTTTACCTTTTATCGCCCTACTAAACTTATTTTTAATGTCGTTTTTCTTCACTCTCTACCTCTCTCATACATAGTGCATTATACACTCTTCCTATACCAATCGTCCAAGATTCCTATAAGCTCTCTATAAGCTCCCCATACCCAAAATACATCTCTACCACCAAAAAAATATATCTTTTTCTTACCTTTTCTTTCTATCAATAAATCAGTGACTTAAGCACTTCTATTTCAAAAATATTAATTATTTCTGGTACTATGTATTGCATAATACTTATTTTTGTCGTATCTTTGCACCGAATTTAAAAACATCAAAACTATGGAAGAATTTAATGTCGAAAAAACAAGAACACAGATGCGCAAAGGCATCTTAGAAATGTGTATTCTTTCCATTATTGACAAAAACAAAGAAGCTTACGTTTCCGACCTGATTGAGGCGCTCAAAACAGCCGATATGATAGTGGTTGAAGGAACGTTATATCCTTTGCTTACCCGATTGAAAAACAGCGGGTTGCTAACCTATCAATGGAAAGAATCTACCTCAGGTCCTCCACGTAAATACTACATTCTAACCGAATCAGGCAGACGCTTCCTAAACGAAACCGTAAAAGCCTGGCGTGACTTACAAACAATGATTGATAAAATTATTTAAATTATGGACAAAGTAAAAAACATTAGTTTGGGTGGTTTTTCTTTTATCATCGAAGAAACCGCCTATAATGCCCTCAATAACTATCTCAATGAGGTGCGTAATCATTTGAACCAAAATACCGATAGAGAAGAAATTCTCTACGATGTAGAGCAACGTATGGCTGAACTACTCAAAGTTCGTCTTAAAGAGCGCGAAGTAGTAATCGGTCAAGACGTGCAATATCTTATAGAAGTATTAGGTCGTCCCGAACAATACGTTGAGAGTGAAGAAACCTCTTCTGCTGAAACCAAATTTACTTTTTCTTCTTTGAAAGGGCGAAAGCTATACCGCGATATCGACGATAAGAAAATCGGTGGCGTACTCTCAGGCATAGCCCATTATCTTCAATACGACGTTACTTGGGTACGCATCTTCTTTCTATTAGTCTTACTGGTGAATATCTTCATTCTTCACTTTTTTACCTCTGCTCTGTTACTCTTGTATATTGCGTTTTGGGCTGTGGTACCTGCCGCACGCACAGCCGCTCAGAAGTTAGAGATGAAAGGTGAAGCCGTAACCATCGATACCCTTTCCAACTTCTCTTTTACGAGCAAAGAAACCCTAAAACCTCAAAGGAATGGCTTCCCTGTCTTACTGAAAGTAATACTCTACTTTATTGCAATTCTATTACTATTGCCATTGCTTATATCCTTAATAGCCGTAGTGCTCTCCTTATTTGGCATAACCGTATTCGGAAGCATTAGTCTGCTTGCCCTTAACGATTTTCTTCCCTTTATAGTGACAGCAACTTGGCAACACACTTTGTTGTACTTTTCAGCAGTATTATTGCTCTTGTTTCCTGTTTCAGTGATTTTACTGCTTTGTTTCAAACTTTTTGTAAAGGATTTTCATACACCCAAAAGCTGGATAGTGTTCAATGTACTGAGCTTAACCATAGGTATCATAGGAGGTTTCACAGTCTTAGGAACTGTTTTAAGAGACTTTACCTCCGAAACCGTCATACAAGAAAAAATACCCGTTGTTACCACTTCCGATACTTTGGTAGTACACCGTAACTATACTCACAAAATGAGTCTTATGGGTATCAAAAACGATAGCCTTGTGGTTGCCGATTGTAATTTCAATGTTAATGAATTACCCGAAGGCGCAGAACCCTATATTGAAGTCTCTACCCATTCAAGAGGCAGGAACATAGGTCAAGCCGAACAGTATACTAAAAATATTCATTATACCTTACAAGTGAAAGATAACCAAATCACTATCCCTGAAACCTATCAAATAGCAAAAGGAGATTTCTATCGTGCACAACGCCTGCAAATCACTCTATTTGTTCCCAAAGGTAAGGAAGTAAAAAGAGATTAATGTAATTTTTTTGTCATTCGTAATTTGTAATTCGCAATTATTTCGTACTTTTGCACGGTTTTTGTTATAAGATGAAAATCTATAGAATTTAAATACGTAATTAACTAATAGAATGAAAAAATCATTATCTGGGTTGCCTTAGCAACTTTCCTATTTGTGGGCTGTCGGGCTACTAAAGTTAGTGCCGATATGGACAAAGCTCCCGCAACACCTTTAGCTCAGAAAACTTACAATGATGCTACCCTCAAAGGGTGGCCTCACGAAGGGTTTAAACAAAACTTCCCTGGACTGAACTTGCAAGAAGCCTATGCCTTACTCAAAGGTCTTACCCCTAAAAAAGTAATCGTAGGAGTGGTAGATTCCGGAGTGGATATCAACCACGAAGACCTTAAAAACGTAGTGTGGGTAAACACTAAAGAAATTCCTGACAACGGAATTGATGACGACAAAAACGGTTATGTAGACGACGTACACGGCTGGAACTTCCTCGGTAATATCGCTCAAGAAAATACCGAGATGACTCGTATTTACAAAACTAAGGATAAGAAAAATCCTGATTATGCCAATGCTAAAAAAGAATTCGATAAAGAAACTGCTGAAACTAAAAAACGCAAAGGCTATTATGAGCAACTTATCCAAATAACTGAATTTGCCGATAACAACTTGCGTAAAATCACAGGTAAAGAAGTGTATACCTCTGAGGACATCGATGCCGCTACCAAAGGCAAAACTTTCGATGCTCCCACTACCGAGATGATTCAGTTTATGAAACAGCTATTAGCAGATGTCTCTAATTCTGGTGATATCAAAAAAGAACTCAACGACGCTATTGAGTATTTCGATACAAAACTGAAATATCACCTCAACCCCGATTTTTCGCCTCGTAAAACTATCTTAAAAGATAATGAAAACGACTTTACCAAAAAGTATTACGGCAATAATAACGTAATAGGTCCCAATACCAAAGATGCCCTACACGGCACACACGTGGCAGGTATTATCGGAGCTGAACGCAATAACGGAATCGGTATGAATGGGGTTGCCGATAATGTGCTCATTATGGCAGTACGCGCTGTCCCCGATGGTGATGAGTACGACAAAGATATAGCTCTTGCTTTGCGCTATGCAGTAGATAACGGAGCCAAAGTGATAAACACCAGCTTTGGTAAAGCTTTCTCTCCTCACAAAGAATGGGTGTATGACGCTATCAAATATGCAGCTTCTAAAGATGTTCTTATCGTAAACGCTGCGGGTAACGACTCTCAGGATATCGACGTGAAAGATACTTATCCTAACGACGAAGTAAACAAGAAAGAAATCTCCGATAACTTCCTTACCGTAGGGGCTTTGAACTACGAATATAACAAGAATTTAGTAGCCTCTTTCTCAAACTATGGTAAACGCAATGTCGATGTATTTGCTCCTGGGGTAAAAATCTATTCTACCACTCCTGAGAATAAATACGAGTTCTTGCAAGGAACCTCAATGGCTTCTCCAGAAGTTGCTGGAGTTGCAGCCTTGTTGCGCTCTTACTTCCCAAGTCTCAGTGCAGCTGAAGTGAAGAAAATCATTATGGAGTCTGGTGTAAAAGTAGATATGAAAGTATTCGTAGGTGAAGATGATGAAGGTAAAAAACGCAAAGAAATGAACTTCGCCGACCTTTCTACTACAGGTACTATTGTAAATGCTAAAAATGCAGTAATCTTAGCCGCTAAAATTACTAAAACAAAACTTAGCAAGTAGAAATTAATTTATATAATACAATGAAAAAGCCGTGTGAGAAATTCTCACACGGCTTTTTTCATATTTGCTTGTTATTCATATAAGTCATTAGCTTTTAAAATGCCTGTCGTGCTACGACTGCTACGACTGCTACGACTGCTACGACCTATTTATGAGCGTTGTAAAGCTCGGCAACTTTCGCCCAATTAATCACGTTAAAAAACGCCTCAATATAATCAGGACGACGGTTCTGATAGTGCAAGTAATAAGCGTGTTCCCACACATCTAATCCCAAGATAGGAAAACCTCCGCAACCAGTGTTAGGCATTAGCGGGTTATCTTGGTTTGCAGTAGAGCAAATTTCAAGCTTACCTCCTTTATGTACACAAAGCCACGCCCAGCCAGAGCCAAAACGAGTAGCCGCAGCCTTGCTAAAAGCTTCTTTAAAAGCTTCAAAACTTCCAAAAGCCTCTTCAATTGCCTTAGCCAATTCTCCCGTAGGCTTACCTCCGCCATTAGGACTCATCACTTCCCAGAAAAGATTGTGATTGTAAAAACCGCCAGCATTATTGCGAAGAGCAGCATTGTTCATATCAAGTGAGGTAAGAATTTCCTCAATAGTTTTGCCTTCTACCCCTGCTGGAGCCAAAGCCGTATTCAGGTTCGTAGTATAAGCGTTGTGGTGCTTAGTATAGTGTATTTCCATTGTACGCGCATCGATGTAAGGTTCAAGCGCATTGTAAGCATACGGTAATTTAGGTAATGTAAACATAGTATTTTCTTTTTAAATTTTTAGCAAAAGTACTATAAAAGCTAATTGGTTGAGATACTTTAATGATAGATTTTCTTTATATAGGTATAATTATATTTTGGAAAGTATAATTATTTTCGTACTTTTGCAAGGTATTTTTTTTTACAAAAACCACTACCCTATAATTATGAAACATTATATCTTTTTTCTCCTTTATAGCTTTATTTTCGCTACTTATGCCCAAGAGCTTTCTCTTTTAGACCGCCTTTCTGCTATTAAAAACGGCGGTAAAGATTTTTATGCTATTGATGGCTATATCATTACTAATGAAAATTTGAACCTCCCTTTTGATGAGAAAGGATTCAAAAAAGCTTACCGCAAACTAAAAGTAACAGCGCAAGAAGCTACTGCCAATCCTCGTGTGCTTGTTGATAACTATATGGTAGTAAAAGAAACTGACGAGGGAGTGCAAAGTTTGTATTTTGTAAAAAACAAAGCTAATAATATTGCTCTTATTTATTTTACCAAGCTCAAAAACAGAGAACCTGAGGTAGAAGAAGCCTTAGTAAATCTCATTGTAGAAAACAAAATTCCCGAAGATAAATACGCTCCTACTGATGCGAGTAGTATCAATTTCGCAGGCAGAACCATTCCGCTAATGGATGACTGTTATTTTACGGGTATTAACATTGTACTATGCCCTTATAATGGCGGGATGAACTGGGATATATACCGCACCTTGGAAGACGCCCAACAAGCCGTTGCCGACCAGTTTGCTGTGAACACACAGCGCAAAAGTGTCAAACCGACACAAGAGGAAGAAGTAGACGTTATCTTTGAAGAAGTACCTACTAAAGCCAAGAGAGTAGTGTTTGACCTCAAAGGGGTAACTTCGCTCTTAGCCGGAATGTCCAGTGGCAAAACTCTTACGGTATACTATGTTGCGCAAGTGGTGCGCAATCGTCCCGTGGGCTGTGTGATGAGCTTTTGGAATAACGATAATATCAACTCTAATACAGGTTTACCCTTGCTTTTAAGCCGTGTAATGCGATTGAAATAAACAACTTCTTTTAACCACTATATGAAAAAATACTTATTAGGGCTCTTATGCCCTTTATGTCTCAACGCACAAAACAAAACTACTCAAAAACCTAACGTCATCATCATTGTAGCCGATGATTTAGGCTATGGCGACCTAAGTTGCTATGGCGAAAAGACAATTCATACCCCACAGGTAGCCTCTCTCGCCAAACAAGGAATAGTCTTTACGAACGTACATTCCACCGCTGCCACTTGCACACCTTCGCGCTATTCACTCTTCACGGGCTTGTACAATTGGCGACGCAATGACACTGGTATTGCTCCTGGTGATGCTGCTATGGTCATTCGTCCTGAGCAAACCACCATTGCCGATGTGTTCAAATCAGCAGGCTATACTACTGGCGCTATTGGCAAATGGCACTTAGGCTTAGGAGGCGAACGCGGTAAACAGGATTGGAACGGCTTTATCACACCTGGACCTTCCGATATAGGCTTCGAATATTCCTGCATAATGGCTGCCACAGCCGACCGTGTACCTTGCGTGTGGATAGAAAACCAACGCGTAGCCAATTACGACCCCTCAGCACCCATCGAAGTAAGTTATAGCCTGCCTTTTAAAGGTGAACCTACGGGTAAGAACAACCCCGAACTGCTCACTAAACTCAAACCTTCCTTACACCACGGTCACGACCAAACCATAGTGAACGGCATTTCGCGTATCGGCTATATGAAAGGGGGTGGCAAAGCACTCTGGACGGACGAACATCTCGCCGATACCATTGTAGCCAAAACGGTAAAATACATCGAAAATCACAAATCACAACCTTTCTTTCTCTATGTGGGTACTAATGATATACACGTACCTCGCTACCCCAATCCACGTTTTGTAGGCAAAAGTGGTATGGGTTACCGCGGTGATGCAATTCTCCAATTCGACTGGACTGTGGGTGAAATCGTAAAGGCCCTCAAAGCTAATAAGCTATACGATAATACGCTTATCATTATCACCAGCGACAACGGTCCTGTGATAGACGATGGTTATCAAGATCAAGCCGAAGAGCTCTTAGGCAGACATCGTCCTTGGGGAGCTTTTCACAACCACGGAGGCAAGTACAGCAATTACGAAGCAGGTACGCGTGTACCCTTTATCGTACGCTATCCTAAGATTGTGAAAAAAGGTACTTCCGACGCTTTGCTTTCACATATCGACCTCTTTGCCTCTTTGAGTAAATTTATTGGTGCTGAGATACCCGCAGGAGTAGCCACCGATAGCGAAGATTACCTCAAAGCCTTCTTAGGCAAGGACAAGAAAGGTCGCCCTTATGTAATAGCCTCTGGGGGAGCGCTCTCCATCACCGATGGTCGTTGGAAATATGTAGTCCCCAGCGATAACCCCTCTTATCAACCCCTCACTCGCACACATCTGGGCAACTATCCTGAGCCCCGATTGTACGACCTTAAAGAAGACATAATGGAGCTCTACAATGTAGCAAAAGACCATCCCGAAGAGCTCGTCAGACTCAAAACAATGCTCGACAATATTAAAAACAGAAAATAGCGCTTTAACAATCAATAATGATATTCGCTCCAAAAAAGTGTCTACCTTTTTTGGAGCGATGTAATATCAATACTTTTTCTTTTATTCTCCCTTCTATTTCCCTTTTTCTTTCGTTTATTCTTCATCTGTCCGTGTGGCTCGCACCATCTTTTGTTCGTTCTTTAGTCATTGTAGACCCACTGTAGAGCCACTGTAGACCCACTGTAGAGCCACTCATCGTTCGCCTTACTTTCGCCTTTCCGTCGCTACATACTTTACCAAAGTTGAAATCCCCTCCACATTACCTTCGTCATTCGTCACTCGTCACTCGTCATTCGTCATTCGTCATTCGTCACTCGTCATTTCTTTTTTTACCTTTTATCTTTTACTTTTTACATAAATCCCATTTTTTGTCATTTGCCAATTATTTTCTATTTTTGCACTTTAAACAACATCTGTTCCGATGGAAGACAATACACCTCAAAACACTACTCCACAAGGAGATAGCATCATTAAAGTCACAGGTATGTACCAAGATTGGTTCTTGGATTATGCTTCGTACGTAATCCTCGAACGCGCTGTACCAGCAATCGAAGATGGCTTTAAGCCCGTACAACGCCGTATTATGCACTCGCTTAAAGAATTAGACGATGGTCGCTACAACAAGGTGGCTAACGTCGTGGGGAATACAATGCAGTATCACCCTCACGGCGATGCGAGTATAGGCGATGCTATTGTACAAATCGGTCAGAAGGACTTGCTCATCGATACGCAAGGTAACTGGGGGAATATCCTCACAGGCGACGATGCAGCAGCACCTCGTTATATCGAAGCTCGCCTTTCTAAGTTTGCCCTCGATGTGGTCTTTAGCCCTAAGGTAACCGAATGGCAATCCAGCTATGATGGTCGTAAGAAAGAGCCTATCAGTTTACCGGTGAAGTTTCCGCTCCTCTTGGCACAAGGTACCGAGGGGATAGCCGTGGGGCTTTCTACCAAGATATTACCTCACAACTTCATCGAGCTTATCGAGGCTTCCATTGCTTACCTCAAAAATAAACCTTTTGAATTATACCCCGATTTCCCTACTGCGGGTATTATGGACGTAAGTGGCTATAACGATGGGGCAAGAGGTGGACGTGTGCGGGTGCGTGCCAAGATTTCGCAACTCGACAAGAGTACGCTTTGCATCACCGAAATTCCGTTTACTACCACCACTACCTCGCTCATCGACTCTATACTGAAAGCCAACGAAAAAGGCAAGATAAAAATCAAAAAGGTAGACGATAACACAGCTGCCAATGTAGAGATATTGGTGCACTTGCCCAACGGCACGTCGCCCGATAAGACTATCGATGCACTCTACGCCTTCACTGCCTGCGAAACAGCTATTTCGCCCATTACCTGTGTGATTGAGGACAACAAACCGCATTTTCTCACCGTCTCAGAAGTGTTGCGTCGCAGTACCGACCGCACAGTAAGTCTGCTCAAACAAGAGCTCGAAATTGAACTTTCTGAACTCGAAATGCAATGGCACAGTGCCTCGCTCGAAAAGATTTTCATCAGAGAAGAGATGTATATCGACTTCAAGAACTACACCGATAGAGAGAGTTTGTACGAGTACTTGTACCAGCGTTTTGAACCTTTCAAAAAAGATTTGATCCGTGAGATTACCGATGACGATTTGGCTAAACTCACTCAAATACCAATGATTCGCATCACCCGCTTCGACTCTTATAAGGCTGATGAAAATATCCTCAAAATAGAAGCCGATATCGAGGAAGTGAAAAACCACCTTGCAAACCTTATCGACTATGCGATTTCCCATTTCGAACGCCTTAAAAAGACTTATGGTAAGGGGCGCGAACGGAAAACCGAAATGCGCGTATTCGATACCATCGAGGCGACCAAAGTAGTGGTGCGCAATACCAAACTCTATGTGAACAGAGCTGAAGGTTTTGTAGGTACAGGCTTACGCAAAGATGAGTATGTAGGTGATTGCAGTGATATCGACGATGTGATTGTATTTACCGAAAGCGGTGCGATGTACGTTACCAAAGTATCCGATAAACAATATATAGAGAAAAACATCATACACGTAGCGGTCTTTAAGAAAGACGACAAGCGCACCGTGTACAATATGATTTATAAGGATGGACAAACGGGCTTCTCCTATATCAAGCGTTTCAACGTTACGGGTATTACCCGCGATAAGAAATACGAGCTCATTCCTCAACACAAAGAGTCGCGTGTGCTCTATTTCACAGCCAACCCTAATGGTGAAGCCGAAGTGGTAACCGTGAACTTGCGTCAGTTAGGCACTTTGCGTAAACTGCGATGGGATATCGATTTTGCCGATACCCTCATCAAAGGGCGGGGCGTGAAAGGAAACCTCGTGAGCAAATACGCTATCAAGCGCATCGAGCTAAAAGAAAAAGGCGTATCAACCCTCAAACCGCGCAAGATATGGTTCGACAATATTGTAAAACGCCTCAACACCGAAGAGCGCGGCACGCTACTCGGGGCTTTCAAAGGCGATGACCGTATGCTTCTCATTACCAAAGAGGGCGTCGTGAAGACCATTATCCCCGAATTGAGTCTGCATTTCGAGAACAATATTGCCGTAATGGAGAAATGGGTGCCCGAGAAACCTATTTCGGTAATTTACTACGATGGAGAGAAAGAACGCGTGTTTGTAAAACGTTTTGTGGTAGAGAACGAAAACCGTGAAGAGTTAGTCATTACCGAACATCCTAAATCGCAATTGCTCTTCGTCTCTGCCGATTGGCGACCTATGGCTGAGGTAGTCTTCACCAAAGAAAAAGGCAAGGAGAAAGAGAACCTCATTGTGAATTTAGAAGAGTTCATCAGTGTAAAAGGCATCAAAGCCTTGGGCAACCAGCTCACCACCGACAAGGTGAAAACTGTCAACACTCTTGAATCTCTCCCCTACGAAGAACCCCAAGAAGAGGAACCCGTAGAAGACCTCGGCGATGAAGAAATTGTCCCTCCTCCCTCTGAAAATGAGAGCGACGGCACCCAAACAGAATTAGAATTTTAATACATCATACACTTTGCCAAAGTTTTTAATTGCTCGTCGTGCTACGACCTTTGGCAAAGTTGATTAATAATTTGCTTAGACAACTTGGAGCAAGTGTAAGCACTTATTATGAACTAAAATAAAAGCGGGCAATATATTAGAAATTTATTATAGTAATTGAGCAATACCTTTGTGGCTTGTCCCCCTTCGGGGGTTCGGGGGCTTTAATATAAAAACAAACCTTATGAAAAACTATATCACACTCTTTGTCATATTGTTGTTGGGTAGGAATGTAGCGGTGGCACAAGAGAGCAAAGAAGCTGTGCTCCACCGGCTCAACCAAACCATTGAGCAGAGTGCTACTTATATACAAGCCAAAGAACAGCGTATTACTTCCTTGGAAAAGACTCTTAAAAAAGCCTCTCAACCAACAGAAAAATACGACCTGCACAAACAATTGTATACCGAATACCGAAAATTTAAGGTCGATTCGGCAGTAGCCTATTTGCTGAAAAACGAACAAATAGCAATAGCTTTAAACGATGCTGAAAAGCAAGACGAAACCCATATCTTGCTCTCTAAACTCTACTCGGTAAAAGGAATGTACGTAGAAGCGTTGCAACTGCTAAAAGCTATCGATAAACACCGATTACCCAAGGAATCACTGTGTGAATATTACGATTCGTGTTATGCCTTGTGCAGTCATTACGGGCAAAGCATCAATAATAGTGCTTATTTAAGTGCCTCCAACCGCTACCGCGATTCCTTACTATTGTGCATAGACAAACAGTCGCTTACTTTTAAGGTAAACAGTGCTATCGATGAGTTCTTTACAGGAGACCAAAACCGCGCTATGCAACAGTTTCAGCAACTATTGCCTCAAACTACCGAAGAGGAACCTGAACGTGCTATAATAGCTTATTATTTAGGTCTTGTAGAACGAGAAAAAGGAAATGACAACCTTCAAGAATACTATTTTGCCCTTTCTGCTATCGCCGACATCAAAAATGCAATCAAAGATAACGCTTCCTTGCAGAGCTTAGCGCTTACTTACTACAAACGAGGGAATATAAGCAAAGCCTATCAGTTTATCAAAATGGCAATAGATGATGCTGCCTTCTGCAATGTGCGACACCGCGCCGAAGAAGGTGCCTCTTTCTATTCCATCATCAACACCGCCTATCAAGAGAAAGAAGCCAAACAAAAGAAAGAATTACAACTGTATTTGGTACTCATCAGTGTGTTATCAGTAGCCCTGATTATCGCTTTGGTATATGTGTACAAACAAGTAAAGCGATTGATAAAGATACGTAAAGAACTCTCTTACAGTAATCAGCAACTCGAAAAGCTCAATACCGACCTACAACTGATGAACCAAAACCTCGAAGAGGCAAACCTCAACCTCGAGGAGGCAAATCTTATTAAAGAAGAGTATATTGCTCATTTCTTCAACCTCTGTTCTGCTTATATCGATAAGATTGAAAACTACCGAAAACTACTCTACAAAAAGGCTTCTAAACATCAGTTTGACGACCTTACCAAGGTGCTAAAATCTACCTCCGTAGTAGAACAAGAATTAGAGGTACTTTACAAAAATTTCGATACCATCTTCCTCAATATATACCCGCATTTTGTAACCCACTTCAACGCTCTTTTAGAAGAAGGCGAACAAATCTTCCCTAAAAAAGGTGAACTACTGAATACCGAATTGCGTATTTTTGCCCTTATTCGTTTAGGCATCACCGATAGCAATAAGATAGCCGAATTCTTGCGTTATTCTCTTCGCACAGTGTACAACTATCGCACCAAAGTACGGAATAAAGCGAAAGGAGAACGCGATACTTTCGAAGAAAAAGTGAAGAAAATACGTAATTAATAGGTGAAATTTCAGTACTTTTTTAAGCTTTTTTCACAATTCAATTAGCTAATATTCAATTTGATATTTTTTGAAAGCAGTACTTTTCTAATACCCGATTGCGCACAAGTGTTTTTTTGCTGTACTTTTGGAGCGACTAAACAAACGTAATGTTTTTATTTTATGAAAGTACTCAAAGAACATTTAATGCTAATGATGGTACTGTTAGTAGGCTTTGTAGGTTTTGCCCAAGCACAATACAGCAGAGTAACAGGTACCGTAACCGATGACAAAGGAACACCTCTTCCTGGTGTTTCTGTAGTAATAAAAGGTACTACCAAAGGCGTAGCTACTGATTTCGACGGTAAGTATACACTTACTGAAGTAGCTCGAGGAGCTGTTTTAGAGTTTTCTTCTGTAGGCTACAAAACCCTCGTTTTAAAAGTAACAGGTGAACAGCTCAATGTCAAACTTCCTGAAGTTGCCCAAGACCTCGATGAGATAGTAGTAGTGGGCTATGGTACTCAAAAACGTGGTGATGTAACCACTGCTATCACCTCAGTAAAGACCCAAGACCTCGACCAACGTCCTGTAACCTCAGCTGCACAGGCTATTCAAGGGCGTGCTGCGGGTATCCAAGTAGTGCAACCTAATGGTGCTCCAGGCGCAGGCTTGGCAGTGCGCATTCGCGGGAATACCTCTATCAGCGCTTCCAACGACCCTCTATATGTGGTTGATGGTATCCCTGTGCAAGACATCAGTGGGATTGCCCCTACCGATATTGAGAGTATGCAAGTACTTAAAGACGCTTCCTCAGCAGCTATCTACGGTTCACGTGCTGCTAATGGCGTAGTGCTTATCACTACCAAACACGGAAAACGCAACGAGCCTAAAGTATCTGTTAATACTTATGTGGGTATCTCGCAAGTAGCCAAACGCATAGAATCCTTAAATACGGCTCAATACAACGAACTGATGAAAGAAACAGGTGCTGTTACTCTTCCTTCAGGACTTACCGACAAAACCGATTGGTTCGACGAGACCTTCCGCAAGAGTATTATCCGCAATACACAGCTTTCTTTCTCAAATGCAACTGAAAACACCAAGTATTACATTTCAGCAGGTAATTCTAAAGATGAAGGGGTTATTCGCTCTTCTTTCTTCGAGCGTTATAATGTACGTTTGAACTTAGAAACCAAAATGCGTAAATGGCTCACTTTTGAAACCAATCTATCTTATGCCGATTACTCGTCTAATGGTATTATCACCGGTACAGGTTCTAACCGCGCTGGAGTAGTGCTTTCGGTAATCAATACCCCTAAATACGCTCCTATATGGAGTGATAAACCCGGTGAAGAAGGTTGGTATTACTACAATTTCTATGGAGCAAACCTCACTCACCCTGTAGAGAATATCTCTCGTAATGCAGACAATACCTCTAAGAGCAATCGCTTGGTAGGAAGTGTATCGGCTATCGTAACTTTCCTCCCTAGTTTGAAGTTCAAATCTACAGTAGGTATCGACCGTTTAGGACGCACTCAAACCCATTGGACAGACCCTAAACTCACCGAATATGGACGTAAGATCTTCGGTACTGCCGACGATATCCGTACTAATAACACCGTGATGACCTACGACAACTTGCTTACTTTCGACAAGAGTTTCGGAAAACACAATCTTTCTGCTTTGGCGGGTACTTCAGGAACGGTATCTAAATGGAATGAAAGCTATTTGTACGCCTCTCACTTCCTTACACCCGACATCAAAACCCTCAACGCTGCCAATAAGATAGAACAAGGTAGTGGTTCGAGAGCTGCCGAATGGGCAATTATGTCGTATTTAGGTCGTATTTCTTATAACTACGATAGTAAATATCTTCTCACGGCTAATTTCCGCGCCGATGGTTCTTCTAAGTTAGCACCAGGAAAACGCTGGGGTTACTTCCCTTCAGTATCTGTAGGATGGAGACTTTCACAAGAAAACTTCTTGAAAGAAGTAGATTGGCTTAGCGAACTCAAATTGCGCGGTGGCTGGGGACAAACAGGTAACCAAGCTGGTATATCCGATTACGGCTACTTGCAACGCTTTTCTATTACCCGTCAAAACTGGTGGGAGGCAGGCAAAGGTGATGCAATGGTAACTTTGCGCCCTAATTCATTCTCTAACCCTAACCTCACTTGGGAAACCACCACTCAAAGCAATATAGGGCTTGACCTTTCACTTTTCAAAAACCGTATCTCTTTAGCGGTAGATGCTTACCTTAAAAAGACTACCGATTTGCTAATGGATGTGCCTCTTCCTGCTACTTCACCAGTGCCCTCTATCTATCGCAATGAGGGCGAAATGACCAATAAAGGGATTGAATTTGCGCTTGATACGCGTAACCTCACAGGAGATTTTACTTGGAATACTAATTTCAATATCTCGTTCAACCGCAATGAGCTAACTAAACTTACCCTTCAAAAAGTGTATTACTATGCCAGCACTTCCGAAGCTATTACTGAACAAGTGGTGCGTATTACCGAAGGGCAGCCTTTGGGCAAGTTCTGGGGATTTATAAGTGAAGGCGTAGACCCTCAAACAGGCGATATCAAATACAAAGACCTCAATGGCGATGGTAAAATCTCAGTGTCCGATAAAACTTATATAGGCGACCCTAACCCCGATTTTACTTTTGGGCTTACTAACGACTTCGCTTATAAAAACTTTACTCTCAGTGTCTTCTTCCAAGGCTCTTATGGAAATGATATCTACAACGCTTCTCGTATAGAAACTGAAGGTATGTACGATGGTAAAAACCAATCAACAGCGGTACTCAACCGCTGGAGAAAACCTGGTGATATTACCGACATTCCTCGTGCTGTAAGAAGTAGCGATAACATCAAAGCTTCTTCACGATGGGTAGAAGATGGTTCGTATTTGCGTCTCAAAACACTTACTTTAGCTTATAACCTCTCCAATGATGAGTTGTTGAGATACGGTATCCGCAAGATACAGCCTTATTTCACCGCTCAAAATCTTTGGACACTCACTAACTACAAAGGATTTGACCCCGAAGTAAACCAAGGGCTTTCAGGTCCTACTATGGGTATTGATTGGGGTACTTATCCTCAAACCAAAACCTTTATCTTTGGCTTAAACATTGATTTTTAATACCTATACAAAAATGAAAAGATACATATACCTTGCACTCTCGTTAGTAGCACTAACGGCGTGCAGTTTAGATAAAGACCCTATTTCGGAGTTCAACGAGAAAAACACAACTACCGAGGGCAAAAGCTCTTCTGCCATAGAAACCAAAGCACAAATGCAAACTCGCTACGATGCTATCTATGCTTTTGTACGAGGTAGCGCGCAAGAGTTCTGGACGTTAGACTTTCTACAAAATACCGAAACTCGTGCCGATAACGCTTATGCAGGTACTTCTGGTGTCGAAATTACTTCTATAGAACAGAACAGCCAAGATGCATCTAACGGAAATATAAAACGTGATTGGCAAAAATACTTAGAAGGCATCAACTTAGCCAATGTAGTAATTGCTAATGTAGACAAAGTGCCCGATGCCTCGCTTACAACAACTGAACGAAAACAGTGGAAAGCCGAAGCTAAAATACTCAAATCGTGGCTTTTATTCGATATGGTGCGCTTTTGGGGAGCAGTACCTATTCCTCCTATTGAAGTCCCTGAAATATCATCTAAAAATGTAGAAGAAACCTACAAATTGCTCTTTCCTGAACGCACTTCAGTTGCCGAGGTGTACAACATCATTCGCACCAACCTCGAAGAGGCTCTCGTCGATGCTCCTGCTGTGAAGGCTAACGATAAGTTCTTTTTCAGTCGTGCGGTAGCTAATGCACTCTTAGCTCACGTATATGCCGAAAAACCTATACGCGACTACAACAAAACTATTCAGTATTGCGCAGCCGTAGAAGCCGATGGCTTTACTCTCTTGCCTAATTACGCCGATTTATTTCAAATCAACGATGCTAAAACCGATGTAAAAGTGCGTAATTCAGCTGAGTCTATCTTCGAGATTACCTACTCTCAAGGCGGACAGACTTGGTTACCGGGACTTTTTGGATTGAACTACACCAACCCCAATAGCACTTACAACTGGGCAAAATGGGTAACCCCTTCACGCGACCTCATAGCTGCTTTCGATGCCGAGGGTGATACTGTGCGCAAAGATCAAGCTATCGTTTGGGGGCAACCTTCGTGGAAAATCTATTACCCTTCTGAACACTATCCTTTTATGTACAAAATACGTTCAGGAGGCAGTAGCATCATTAAGTTGCGTTTAGCCGATATCCTCTTGCTCAAAGCCGAAGCTTATGCCGCTTTAGGTCAAACTGCTCAGGCGGCTGCCTTAGTAAATCAAGTGCGTGCAAGGGTAGGACTTGCTACTATTTCCAGCTCTCTTTCACAAGAACAAATGAAAGAAGCTGTACTTAAAGAACGCCGTTTAGAACTCGCTTTCGAGGGCTTCCGTTGGTTCGATTTGGTGCGTAACGATAAAGCCATTGAAACAATGAACTCTCTCAACGCAAGAGATACTGGTAGACTAAAACAAACCTACCCGCTCAACGAGAACACAGTGCTTTATCCTATCCCACAAACTGAATTAGAAAACAATAAAAAACTCACCCAAAACCCTGGTTACTAATGAAAATATTCCCATCTTTTTTACTTATAATACTCTGGAGCATCGCTTCTTGTAGCTGTCAGAAAAAAAACAACACAGGGGAGGAACCTACTCCTCCCCCTGTTGTTGAGCCATCGGTAGGTAAAGTGAGCGTATTGCTAACCACAGGCAATCGCCAAAAAGAATTCTACAAAGAGCAAACCGACCTAAAGCTCATCAAAAACCCTAATGCATCTTATAGTATCACTCTAAAACCTGCTGAAAAATTTCAAACTATCTATGGTTTCGGGGCTGCCATTACAGGTTCTACCTGCTATAACTTGATGCAGATGTCCCCCGCCGATAGAAAGGCGTTCCTCACCGAAACCTTCTCCGAAACTGAAGGTTTTGGGCAGAATTTTGTGCGTATATCCATTGGCTGTTCCGACTTTTCTCTAAGTGAATACACCCTTTGCGATACCAAGGGAATAGAGCATTTTGTCCTCACCAAAGAGGAAACTGAGTACGTGATTCCTATACTCAAAGAGATTCTCGCTATCAACCCCAAAGTGCAAATCATAGGCTCTCCTTGGACACCTCCACGCTGGATGAAGGTCAATAACCTTACCAATTTGCAACCTCATAACCAATGGACAAGCGGTCAGCTAAACCCTGCTCACTATCAGGATTACGCGTTGTACTTCGCTAAATGGTTGCAAGCGATGAAAGACAATGGATTGAATGTCAATGCTATCACTATACAAAACGAACCTCTCAACAGAGGCAACTCGGCTTCTATGTATATGGGATGGGACGAGCAACTCGCTTTTATCAAAAACGCCTTAGGTAAAACCCTGCGTGACAAAGGCTTTGCTGAGGTTAAAATCTACCTCTTCGACCATAACTACAACTACGATAATAAGCCTTCACAACAGCAATACCCCTTGCATATCTATAAAGATGCCGATGCCTCTCAGTACGTTACGGGGGCTGCTTACCATAACTATGGGGGAAATCCTAACGAATTGAGCAACATTCATAACCAATACCCAAATAAAGAACTCATTTTCACTGAAAGCTCCATAGGTACTTGGAACGATGGTCGCAATCTTGAACGCCGTCTCACCGAAGATATGCAAGAGCTCGGTATCAAAACCCTCAACAATCATTGCAAGGCGGTGATTGTATGGAATTTAATGCTCGACGAGCACGGAGCGCCCAATCGTGAAGGCGGTTGCAAAACTTGTTTTGGTGCGGTCGATATCCAAACATCCGATTATAAAACGATGCGTCGCAACTCGCATTACTACGTGATAGGTCACCTTTCGGCAGTCATCAAGCAGGGAGCAACCCGCATAGGTGTTGAGAAAACCCCCGACGACAACGTGCAATGTACCGCATTCGAGAACCCTGACGGCTCTTTGGCTTGTGTGTTGTTGAATAAAAAGAAAGAAACAACCTATCTGACCCTAAGCACCGGCAAGCAGTATTTCTCTTATGAAGTACCCGCCAATAGTGTGGTATCTTTTTTGATACCTAAAATATAAACAGAAATTGCAAACTTTGCCAAAGTTCGTAGCACGAGAGACTATAATAACTTTGGCAAAGTTGAACATCAACAAATTAATTAAGCAAATGAAAAGAATATTACTGTTGTTATTCCTATTAGTAACAACCTTTGCGAGTGCGCAAACCGCAACCCCTACAACCCTTATCAAAACCGTTATTCCGTTTGAACAACGCGACGAAACTTCTTGGATTACCCGCTATCAAAAGGATATTACCAACTACCAAAAGGAGAATAAACGCTTAAAAGACCTCTCTTGCGACGTACTCTTTCTGGGGAGTTCATCTATCAATCTGTGGGATACTATCTATGAAGATTTCGCCCCACTGAAACTCATTCGTCGTTCCTACGGAGGGGCAACCTTGCGCGATATGATTTACAATTACAACACTATCGCCAAAGGCTATACCCCTAAAAGCATTTTGTTATACGTGGAAAACGATTTGGGCAATCATAAGGAAGGTGTAAATGCTGTGAAGTGTTTTGACCTTTTCCGTATATTTATCGACAAGCTCAAAAAAGACTACCCTAATACGCCTCTGATTGTGGTATCGCTAAAACCCTCACAACACAAAGCCGACCAGCTGAAAGACCAGCTATTGGTAAACGCTCTTTTAGAGGAAAATGCCACCGCACAAGGCTATACTTATGTAGATATTACCAAGGTAATGTACGATGAAGCGGGTAATCTTCGCACTGATATCTTTAAAGAAGACAACCTACATATGAATGCCGAAGGTTATAAGCTCTGGACAGCCATTCTCAAACCGCTTCTTATTAAAAAAGTGAGAGGAGAATAAATTAGCAAGTTAACAGATTAACAGATTTGTAAATGAAGAGTGAGACGTATATTAGGAGATATAGAACTTTTAGACTGCTGAAAAAATGTTAAAGTATGCTAAAAGGACAAGAAAAACACAAACTTTTTTAGGAGGTACTCATTTTTTACCTTAAATAACTAAAATACTAATAATCATTTTATTACATTACTTTTTGTGTTTTACTTTTCAGCCACTTTGGACGAACCTAAAGCGAACCTAAGGCGAAGCTAAACCGAAGATAAGGCGTTACTAAACTGAAAATCAATTGGCTAAAAAGGGGTATAAAAATCTGAAAAAAATATGTTAAAAATGAGTTTTTGACGAAAAAAACGCAAAAATATTATTTCTGAAAAAAATGAAATTTGTTTTATTGATAGGTAGTATTTCTATTTGCTTAATCCTATGAACACTAACAACTAAAAATGACTAATATGAAAAATATAAAAACTTTATTGCTTTGGTGTGTTGTCGGTACACTCTCAGCCCAGCAAACGCCGGTTTATTTAGATGCTTCACAACCCATTGAGAAGCGCATAGACGATGCCCTCTCGCGGATGACCTTAGAGGAAAAAGTAGCTATGTGCCACGCTCAATCTAAGTTCAGTTCACCTGGAGTGCCCCGTTTGGGTATTCCCGAAAACTGGATGACCGATGGTCCTCACGGCATACGCCCCGAAGTACTCTGGGACGAGTGGAATCAAGCAGGATGGACAAACGATAAATGCACCGCTTTCCCCGCCCTCACTTGCCTTGCTGCCACGTGGAATCCCGCTCTCAGCAAAGCCTACGGAAAAGCCATAGGCGAAGAAGCCCGCTATCGTAACAAGAATGTACTCTTAGGTCCTGGGGTGAACATCTACCGTACCCCCCTCAACGGACGCAATTTCGAGTATATGGGCGAAGACCCTTATTTGGCATCCAAAATGGTCGTGCCTTATGTGCAAGGTGTTCAAGCCAATGGTGTGGCTGCTTGTGTGAAGCATTATGCGCTTAACAATCAAGAAATCAACCGCCATACAGTGAATGTAAAGGTAGACGACCGCGCCCTGTATGAGATTTACCTCCCCGCCTTCAAAGCCGCTGTGCAAGAGGGAAAAGCGTGGAGTATAATGGGGTCTTATAACAAATACAAAGACCAATGGGCTTGCCAAAACCAATACTTATTGCAAGATATCTTGCGCAAAGAATGGGGCTTTGACGGTGCCGTAGTATCCGATTGGGGTGGAGTGAACAACACCGATGGCGCTGCTCTCCACGGATTGGATATGGAATTTGGTACTTGGACTGATGGAATGGTCGAAAACCGCTCGAATGCTTACGACCATTACTTCCTTGCTCAACCCTTTCTCGAAAAACTGAAATCAGGGGAAATAAAAGAAGAAGTTGTGAATGAAAAGGTGCGCAATATCCTCCGACTTGTATTCCGCACCAATATGGCAGCCAATCGACCCTTTGGCTCATTTGCCTCACCAGAACACTTTGCCATAGCTCGCAAAATAGGGCAAGAAGGTATTGTGCTACTCAAAAACGATAAAAATGTATTGCCTATTGACGTTAAAAAGGTAAAAACCATAGCCGTAATAGGCGAGAATGCTATCAAAATGATGACCGTAGGTGGAGGAAGTTCCTCACTGAAAGCCGTTCACGAGATACTCCCCTTAGACGGAATTAAAAACCGCATAGGCAATACAGCCAAAGTGCTCTATGCACGTGGCTATGCCAGCGATGATTACAAAGACCAAGATGGGCTTGCTGCCAACGACATCACCGACAAACGTCCGGCGCAAGAACTCCTTGCCGAAGCTGTAAAAACCGCTCAACAAGCCGATGTAGTTATCTTTATAGGAGGACTCAACAAACACGATGGTCAGGATTGTGAGGGTAACGACCGCAAACAATACGGCTTACCTTACGGACAAGATGCCGTGATTGAAGCTTTGGCAAAAGCCAATAAAAACTTGGCAGTAGTGCTCATTTCGGGAAATGCAATGGCAATGCCTTGGGTGAAAAGCGTACCTGCGATTATACAAGATTGGTATTTAGGATCCGAAGCAGGTAACTCCCTCGCCGATGTACTCTTCGGTGATGTGAACCCCTCAGGGAAATTGCCTTTCACTTTCCCAGTGCATTTGGAGGACAATGCAGCCATAGCCTTAGGTGAATACCCAGGGGATAAAGAGGTTACCTACCACGAAGACATTTTGGTAGGCTACCGCTACGCCGATACCAAAGGAGTAAAACCACTATTCCCTTTCGGTCACGGACTCTCCTATACTACCTTCAAATATGGCAAACTCACTGCCAACAAGAAAACTACCAATGGCGATATCAGCTTCTCGGTAACGGTACAGAACACCGGCAAACGTGATGGTGCTGAAGTGGTACAACTCTATTTGCACGACGAAGAAGCCTCAGTATTACGTCCGTACAAAGAGCTCAAAGGTTTTGAGAAAGTATTCTTGAAGGCAGGCGAAACTAAAACCGTAACCTTCCACATCACCAAGCAAGACCTCTCTTTCTTCTCTGCCAACCAACACGCTTGGGTAGCCGAAAAAGGAACTTTTAAAGCGTTAGTAGGCACCTCTTCTGGCGACATTAAAAGCACAGTAGATTTCACCTTAGAATAAATATTTTTTACTTTTCATATGAGAAAAGCTTGAAGTCTTGTGGACTTCAAGCTTTTTTGCTTTTAAGAGGCTTGCCCCGCTTTGCCAAAATTGAATTGGCGACAACATTTTTTCATCATTTATCATTTATCATTCGCAATTGTTTTTTATCTTTGCCACATTATTAAGTGTCTATAATGAAGAAAAACATACTCCTCGCCCTGCTTTCAGGGGCTTTACTCGCTTGTGCGTGGGTAACTTACGGCATTACTGCTCTTATATTCATTGCCTTAGTGCCTCTCTTACTAATGGAAGCGCGTATTAGGCGTGATTACCAACATACCAAACGCAAGGTGTTTGCACTCTCTTATTTGGCTTTTCTCACTTGGAATATCCCTACCACCTGGTGGATATGGTACTCTACCCAAATAGGAGCAATTTTTGCTATTTTGGCAAACACTCTCTTGATGACACTCACTTTCTTTCTCTATCATATCGTAGCGAAACGTATGAACCGCAAAGTGTCGCTCGTTTTCTTAGTAGCGATATGGCTCTCTTTTGAGAAATTCCACCTCACGTGGGATGTTTCTTGGCCTTGGCTCAATTTGGGCAACGTCTTTTCCGAACAAGTTACGTGGATACAGTGGTACGAATATACCGGCACTTTCGGAGGCTCACTATGGGTATGGCTTGTGAATATCGTACTTTTTATAGGTTTAACCGATTATCTTTCTACTAAAAACCGTAAAGCATTTGCCCGAAAAGTGGGGGTGGCAATGCTCTTTTTTGCTATTCCTGTGGTGATTTCGTATTTCCAGTATATCAATTATAGCGAAGCAGGCAAAAAGACAATCAATGCTATTGTTTTACAACCTAATATTGATCCTTATCAAGAAAAATACGCACTTTCCAATCAAGAAGTAGGTAGGCTCTTGGTACAACTTGCCAGTGAAAATATAGACGACCAAGTGAATTTTATCATCACTCCCGAAACGGTTTTTGCTGAGAACATTAAGTTACAAGATTTGCCTGTTTCGTGGGAAGTATCTATTTTGCGTACTTTACTCAGTTACTATCCTAATGTAAACTGGATAGCAGGAGCCTCTATGATTGAGTTTGTAAGAGATAAAAAACTGACAACCTCTCAAAGCAACTACTTGCCCGACTATGGTTTTTGGTACAACGATTACAATTCGGCTTTCTTGCTCAATCGCAATGCTGAAGTATCATTGTATCACAAGAGCAAACTGGTGGTAGCAGTGGAAAATTTCCCTTATCAGCAGGTGCTAAAACCTATTTTAGGCGAAACACTTATCAACCTTGGCGGTACGGTAGCTTTGAAAACCACTCAGCCTGAACGCACTGCCTTTGTAGGAGTAGACACCGAGGGCAAGGCAGCACCTATCATCTGCTATGAGACTATCTATGGTGAGTTTGTAACAGGTTATATTAAGAAAGGGGCTAACTTCTTGGCAATTCTCACCAACGATGCGTGGTGGCGCGATACGCAGGGTTACAAACAGCTACTCAGTTACACCCGCTTGCGAGCGATTGAAACCCGTCGCAGCGTAGCTCGCAGTGCTAATACGGGTGTTTCGGCTTTTATCAATAGTAGGGGAGACATACTCAAAACCCTTCCTTACGGTACCCAAGGTAGTCTGAAAGGTACTATCGCCTTAAACGACGAAGTAACATTTTACGTTCAAATGGGCGACTACATCGCTCGCATTGCGTATTTCTTGGCGTTTTTTGTTTTCTTGTATGCGGTATTGAGGAAACGTGAAAAAAGGTCGTAGCACGACGGGCAATTAAAAAATTTGGCAAAGTTGAATACCTCTATTTGCATCACTTTTCTAACGACTAAAAAACTAACGAGTAAATCGTATGGAACACTACATTTCAAACGAAGTCCTTCTGCTTGAACAACTAACAGCTATTATAGAAGGCGATACACAACTGAAACTCTCAGAAGAAGCGGTAATTAATATTGAAACTTGTCACCGTTTTCTCAGTGATTATCTCCAAAAAGACCCCAAAGCTCTGAACAAGCTCTCGGTAGACTCTATGTCACTCTTGCGCCATTATGCTTGTGGCATAGGAGAGCGCATTCCTAACGAGATTGTCAAGCTGATGCTTTTCCTAAAAATACAATCCTTCTCCTACGGCTATAGTGGGGTACGATTAGCTTTGGTGCAACGTCTCATCGACTTTTATAATCACGGGGTCTTCCCTGTAGTTTATTCCAAAGATATCCCCGACGAACGCATTGCCTTAGCACACCTTGCCTTGCCTCTATTTGGTGAAGGCGAAGTGTGCATACAGCACAAAGTCTATTCAGCTCAAGAGTTAGAAGGCAAATACGGTTGGCAACCTCTATCGTCAGAAGGACGCGAAGCCGATGCCCTGCTGAATGGCACCCAGCTCACCACCGCTTATGGCATCTACAACCTTAGCAAATCGCTCAAACTCATTCAGTGGGCTGATTTTGTAGCATCGGTTTCCACCCAAGTATTTGGAGGCAACCTCTCGGCATTTTCGGAAGCAATGCAAGTGGTACGTCCGCACAAAGGACTTGTAGAAACTGCCGAACATCTTCGTATGCTTCTGAAAGACAGTGTCCTCTCTGAGCACCCACAAGCCTTCTCGTCTATGCCCGAAGCTTTTTGCTCTATCCCTCAAATACACGGAGCCGTCCGAGAGTCGATTGCGGCTATTCGTAAGGTAATTAAGACCGAGATGAACTCAGTTACCGATAACCCTATTCTCTTCCCCGAAACTCAAGAAGTTATCTTCGGGGGTAATTCACATACCCTGCCTCTCTCATTGGCAATGGACTTTTTGGCGATTACCCTCACCAGCTTGGGCAATATTAGCGAGCGACGCGTGTTCTACTTGCTTTCTAATATCGGTAAAGAGATAGAAACTGAAATAGATTATCCTATTTTTCAGCGTATCATAGAAGGGATATTGAACGAAAACCGTCGTCTTTCCACTCCTGCAAGCATCGAGAGTCCGATTTTATTTGAAAAAACAATAGATATTAAAGGAATGGGTGGCAGTTCGGCTATTAAATGCGAGCAAGTAGTGAAAAATATAGAAGAAATATTGGCTATTGAACTCATTTTGGCTACTTCACTATGGAAAAAGAAACAATTTGAGCATCATTCAGCTTTATTTAAGGAATATCTCTCTTTTATGGCAGAAGAGGAAGTAACTACCCTCAAGAAGCAAATAGAACACACGATAAGGTTTTTTGAAATGAACAATGAATAATTGATAATTAATTCATATCTTTGGGGCAAAATTGTTCAATTTTTAATTATTAAAAGTTATGCTGAAATTACAATCTGTTCTTTCTTTGGTATTATCGATGTTTGCCTTTCATATATTTGCACAAGGCGAAAAACCTAATAACTTGACGATGTTTGTAGGCACTTATACCGAAGGAGGCAATTCTAAAGGTATTTATACCTACCGTTTTAATCAGGAGAATGGAACTTTCAAACTGCTGAGCAGTGCTATCGCTGCGAATCCTTCTTTCTTGACGTTATCCCCCGATGGGAAACATCTGTACGCAGTAAGCGAATATAACGACGGGCGACAAGGAGCTTATTCGTTTGATTTGAGTCAAGATAAAGCGCATTTGAGTTATCCCGTTTTTCAATCCACCGTCCCTAAGGAAGATTCTAAGGAAGAGCCGAAACAGGCAGGTGCCGACCCTTGTCATATTATTACTGACGGTAACTATGTAATTACGGCTAATTATACAGGGGGCGACATCAGTGTTTTCCCGCTGGATGCAGAAGGTAAATTAAAAGCAGAGACACAACATATTGCTTTCGTAGGAAAGACACCCAAGCGCGTAGCACATATCCACTGCATTATTCCCACCCCTGATAAAAAGTATATATTAGCAACTGATTTGGGCAACGACCGCGTGTATCGCTTTCGTTACAACAAGAAAACTCACAAAAACTCTGAGGTGCTCACCGCTCAGCGAGTAGCTTATGAGGTGAGCGACGGACAAGGACCTCGTCATCTTACGTTTAGTAAAGATGGACGTTTTGCTTATTTGATAGGCGAATTGGGCGGAGAGTGTGTAGTGCTGGGCTATCACAAGGGCAAACTGAAAGAAGTGCAACACTTAATGGCTGATGAAGGCGGCGGACGAGGCGGTGCCGATATACATATCAGCCCAGATGGGCGTTTCTTATATACCTCACACAGATTAAAGAAAGACGGCATTGCTATCTTTGCTATCGACCCTAAGAAGGGTATTCTCACAAAAGTAGGATACCAACTCACAGGTATTCACCCCCGCAATTTTGCGATTACTCCCAATGGTAAATATCTTTTAGTAGCTTGCCGAGATGATAATAAGATACAAGTATTTCGGCGCGACGAAGCAACTGGTAAGCTCACCGATACGTCGCTTAATATCAGTGTAGATAAACCTACTTGTGTAGCGTTTGCAAAATTGAACTAAAATCAGTACTTTTGTCGCACTATTAATTATCAATTGTTTATGACCGACTTAGAAATCGCCCAAAAGGCACAGATGCTCCCTATCAGAGAGGTAGCTAAAAAACTAAACATCAGCGAGGATGACCTCGATCCTTATGGAAAATACAAGGCTAAACTACCGTTGCACCTCATCGACGCTGAGAAGATGAAAAACAGTAAGTTAGTGCTTGTTACGGCTATTACCCCTACCCCTGCTGGTGAGGGAAAAACTACGGTGAGTATTGGTCTGACGGAAGGACTTAACAAAATAGGCAAAAAAGCGATTGCCGTATTGCGTGAACCGTCGTTAGGTCCTGTTTTTGGTATCAAAGGAGGGGCAGCTGGTGGAGGATACTCACAAGTAGTACCTATGGAGGACATCAACTTGCATTTTACAGGCGACTTTTCGGCTATTGAGAAGGCTAACAACCTATTGGCAGCTGTCATTGATAATAATATCCAAAGCAAAACACACTCTATTGGCATTGACCCACGCACCGTAGTTTGGAAGCGCGTGATGGATATGAACGACCGTGCGCTACGCCATATAGTGGTAGGGTTAGGTGGCACTACTCACGGCGTACCCCGCGAAGACGGTTTTAACATCACTCCTGCTTCTGAGATTATGGCGATACTATGTCTTGCCGAAAGTTTTTCTGACCTGAAAAAACGTATTGGTAATATCTATGTAGGCAAGAAGTTTGACGGTACCCCCGTATTTGCCCGCGACTTGAAGGTAGTAGGGGCAATGGCGCTTTTGCTCAAAGAAGCCATCAAGCCTAACCTTGTGCAAACACTTGAAAACAATCCTGCTATCTTGCACGGAGGCCCGTTTGCTAGCATTGCCCAAGGTACGAACACTGTATTGGCTACCAAAATGGGACTATCGTTAGGTGACTACGTGATTACCGAAGCAGGTTTTGGTGCTGACCTTGGGGCTGAAAAATTTCTCAATATCAAATGTACTTCAGCTGGATTAGCTCCCGATGCAGTGGTGATTGTAGCAACCATTCGCGCCTTGCGTCATCACGGAGGGGCTAAAAAAGAAGAGTACAACACTCCTTCCTTGCAAAAAGTGAAACTCGGTATTGCCAATTTGGAAAAACACATCGAGAATGTGCAACTTTTTGGTCTCAAAGCAGTGGTAGCAATTAACTATTTCCCTAACGATAGTGAAGAAGAGATAGCCTATGTAAAAGAAGTATGTGCTCAAAAAGGGGTAGAAGCTATTGTAAGCAAAGGGTTTAGTGAAGGAGGTAAAGGTACCGAGGAACTCGCTCACGCTGTAGTAGCCATAGCCCAAAGTGGTGAGAGTCATTTTAGTCCGTTGTACAGCAATGAAGCGAGTATAGAAGAGAAAATAACGGCAGTAGCTACTAAGATTTACGGAGCAAATAAGGTGAATTACAACAGTAAAGCCGTAAGTCAGTTGAAGCAAATCAAAACATTAGGCTTTGATAAAATGCCTATTTGTATAGTGAAAACCCCTAAATCACTCAGTGATGATGAGAAGAAACTCGCCCGTCCTACTGATTTTGAGGTAACCGTGCGAGAGTTTGAGTTTGCCTCAGGGGCGGGCTTTGTAATCCCAATCTTAGGGGATACTGTGCGTATGCCGGGACTCCCCAGTGTGCCTGCCGCCGAAGGTATGGATATAGATGACGAGGGAGTTATCACAGGACTCTCCTAATAGATAAAAGGTAAAAGAGCTTGTTGTAGCTCATACTACACTTAAAACGGATAGTTGATACCGAAGTTGAACACGGTTTCTTTGATTCTGAATTTCTTTATCCAGCGGTTGCTCATTTCTTCGGAAGGGTCATATGTAGGTACCCCCATATCAAGGCGAATTACAAAGAAGTTGAAGTCGTAACGCAAGCCAAATCCGGTACTTAGCCCCACATCTTTTAATGAAGAAAAGTCTTTAAACTTGTATTCATCAAAACGAGTATTATCGGCTACGTTCCAGATATTTCCCAAATCGGTGAAGAGGGCACCTTTGAGTGCTCCTAAGATAGGGAAACGATATTCGAGATTGAGCGTAATCTTCATATTGGCTTCGTTGTAATCTAAAATCGAACCACTTGAACCAGGTCCTAAACGATAGGCTTTAAAACCACGGTTATCGGTAGTACCTCCGGCAAAGTAGCTTTGTGAAAACGGAATATTATCGGAGTTACCATAAGGAATAGCTATCCCTAAGAAGGAACGGAATGCTAATGAACTCTGTTTGGCTATGGGGAAGTGCTTGATAAAATCGACCTCAGCTTTGGCATATTGAGCGTATTCCACGCCAAAAATCTTATTCTTAGTACTACCTTCGGTATTCACCACTTTATAAGTAGCTGTTAAAGCATTGAGCAAACTCCCCGCTCCTTCTATCTTGAAACGCAATTGTGAGAAGTTGCGTTCAAAAAACTGTGATTTGCTATTGATGATATAAGTAAAACTACTTGATACAATAAAGTCATTATTTGTAATACGACGATAGCGTTCAGAAATAGCATATATAGGCAAAATATCTTCACCTTGAACTACCAAATTCCTTTCGAATACATCATTTATAAAGTTAAAAGTCCCCTCAGTAGGGGTAAGATTGCCTTTGTCGTCTACATATCGGCTACCTAAACTGTATTTTTTAGCAATATCGTTCAGCCTTTCATAAGTACTTTGGTAAATATTAAAGAAATTACCTGAGTTGATATTGTTTACGTATTGTACGTTTATCAAATCGAAAATGACTTTGTTCTTCTGCTTACGCGGATTCCATACATAGCGCAACAAACCCGAAGTGGTACGTTTGTCGAGCCCTATATTTGTTTGGTAGCTCATACCCGTTTGCAAGATAGTTTGTGGAGTCATATAATAAGGGATGAGCTTGCGCGTATTCAGCGGGAAAACGATAGAAGGAAAGATGAAACGTATATCACCACTGACTTCTGAGGTATTGAAAAAGCGTGTATCTTTAAGTGTAGGTTGTGAGGCAAAAGTACCTTGCAAGTTCAGTTCTAAGGTTTCTGCTCCACGAAAGACATTGCGTGCTGCAAACGAAGTTCCTACCCCAAAACCTATCGCCTCAATCTCAGAACGCTTTACCTCATTGGTAAGTCGCAATGAAAACTTATCTAAGGGCGAAAGGTAGATATTCGCATCGAGTTTGTTTTGCAAAGTGTCATTGGTAGCGTATTTGAAGTCCATATTTGGGTAGCGGAAGACGCGCAGGTTGTTGAACTGTCGGTAAGTATTTCCGCGCTCTAAATCGGAGTAGATTTGTCCTTTTTTGAGGCTTGTAGCGTGATACAACACCCGTGGACGATAACGCAACTTGTCCTTGTAATAAATAATCATATTGCGATACTCCAAAGAATCTAAAGAGTTCTTATCTACCTTGTTGTCATAATCAGTATACAGACGTACTTTATTGATGTAGTGCATCTTATACTTCTTGGCGGTAATTACATCGCCATCGCGTTCTATAAGGTCGCCTATATCAGTAGTTACTTGCAGTTTGTTGTCTTTTTGAGCTGTAACCGTATCGCGCTCGATTTGGAAGTTGATAGAGCTTTGCTGAAAGGTATAAAAACCGTTGTTGCGAAAGAGTTCGTAGAGGCGTGAACGTTCATTGCTAAAATCGGTAAGCTGGTAAGGGGCTCCTGATTTTAGGAAAGTTTTTGCCTTGTTTTGCTGGTAAACTGAATCTATTTCAGGAGAAGTGATATGGGTCTTTAAGCTATCGATATAATAGCGCTCGCCGGTAGTGATATAATAGCCCACTTTGGCTTGTTGTTTTTCTTCATTAGGGAGAATGAAGATGCTATCAGTTACTTTGTTATTGAAATAGCCTATACTTCTGAAATAAGCTCCCAACTGCTTGGTGGATTTGTGTACGCGTGCTGTATCTAATACCGATGGGGCTTCGCCTATCTTCTGCAACTGGTGATCGATGCCTGAAACGAAAAACGACTTCTGTAAGCGACCTACTTGTTTTTTAGAGAGAAAACCATCTAAAAACCTATGCCAACGAGGGTGTGTATTGAGCCATTGGACAAAATCCTTTTCGGCATTAGGGTTTCCTAAATTGTAGATATATAGACTGATAGGCATTCCTAAAACATACGAATTGGGCTTTTGTAATACAAAATTGTTTATCTTTGCATCGTCGGTCTTAGTACCATTCACATATACGAGGTTTTCACGGAGCAAATGGCGGTCGTTAGGGACACGCTTGGTAGCATCGCACGAAAAGAGAGCAATGGCTAATACGAATAACAGACTGATAACGCTTAGTTGGGAAAGAGATTTTCTCACAAGTTTTTGTTTTTAGGGCTCAATAATAAGAAATTTCAAAGAAATAAATCTCTTTTTTAGGAGAGAAATTGAACAAATTAAAAGAATCTCCCTAAAGGGAGAGAAATCGAGCAAACCACAACAAATCAAACAAAAAACAACCATTTATTTGTTTGATTTGAATAGATTTGTTTAATTTCTAAGGTGCAAGCCTTATCATTTTTTGGCAAAAATACACAATTATTTTATGCTTAGCAAAAATCAAGTAAAATTAATTCAGAAATTACAACAGAAGAAATACCGCAATGAGCTGAATCTCTTTATAGTAGAGGGCAAAAAGAGCATTGTGGAATTTCTGCAAGCAGGTTATCGTTTAGAGTTACTTATCGCTACCGAAGTGTTTGCCACAGCGCTGAACGGTCAGCCTATTACCTTAGTGAGCAAAGAGGAACTGCGGAAGGTGAGTAGCCTCAAAAATCCCGATGAGGGCTTGGCGATTTTCCACCAACGCCAACATAAGGGCATCTTGCAAGAAGGTGTAATCCTCGCCTTAGACAATGTGCAAGACCCTGGTAATTTGGGTACGCTTATCCGCCTCTGCGATTGGTTTGGTATCGAAACGCTTATCTGCAATAGCCAAACGGTGGATTGTTACAACCCGAAAGTAGTGCAAGCCACTATGGGTTCTCTCACAAGGGTTGCCGTGCATTACGTGGATTTAGCAGGCTTCTTGGCAACTTGTGCGCTACCTTTATACGCAATGGATTTGGACGGTGAGAACCTCTACACTACCGAATTTCCGGAAGATTGTGTGTTAATCTTAGGCAACGAAGCTAACGGTATTAGCCCCGAAGTACGCGCCTTGGCTGATGGCATTATCACCATTCCGCGTTTTGGCAAACTGCAACAGACGGAAAGTTTAAATGTGGCAATGGCGGGAGCGATAGTGGTGAGCCAGGTAAGAAAATTGGATAATTAGAAAATGAGAAAATGAGAGAATTAGAAAATGGGGTAAATGCCAATAATACCAGAAAAACCAGAAATGCCAATAATACCACCAAGGGGAATGGACGGGTCGGTCTTTTCAGACGGGTCGGGCAGGTCAGAGGATAGGTTGGAAGATTCGGAAGGAAACGGAAGATTTCATAAGAGGGCTGAGAGGAATTTTGATGAAAAAGGGGTGTAAGATGGGTGAGGTTAGCTTATAGAGAGCTTATAGGAAGCTTATACGAATCTTGGACGATTGGTATAGAAAGGGTATGTAAGTTATTGATTAATACTATGATAGAACAACGCTAAAAATGTTAAAAACAGGGTTTCGAGGCGAAAGAAAGAGAAAAGGCAATAGGACTTAGGCCATAGGCACTAGGGAGGTAACATTCCCCTTTACACGTACCCAGCTGTCGCTGGCTACCTCCAAAGGAGGAATGAGGAGAGGCTCATTGGGGTGCTTCTGTCAAATTGTCACCTTTTTAGCCTTTGGCAAATTATTTGCTACCTACTAACGAAATAAACTAAAAATGAATCATTATGATTACCGAAGATATTAAAAACGATGACTTAGAACTTGAACAAGAGGCAACTGATAACACTCCTTCGGAAGAAGTTGAAGAACCTACTTCTGTTGAAGAGACCGAAGAGCCCGTTAAAGAAACTTCAGAAGACCTTCTTGCAAAAGAGAAGGACAAGTTTTTGCGTTTGTTTGCTGAGTTCGAAAACTATAAGAAGCGCACTGCGAAGGAACGTGCAGAGCTCTTTAAAACTGCTGGACAAGACATTTTGTCAGCCTTGTTGCCTATAATAGACGATTTTGACCGTGCTTTGGTAGAATTGGCTAAATCGGCTGATGAACATACTCTTAAAGGGGTGGAACTCATCTATAATAAATTAATAAACACTCTCAAATCAAAAGGATTAGAGAAAATAGAAGTTGCCCCTAACGACACTTTTGACAGTGAACATCACGATGCAGTTACCCAAATTCCTGCTCCTACTCCTGAAGACAAAGGCAAAATTGTAGATGTTGTGCAAACAGGCTACAAATTAGGCGATAAAGTAATACGTTTCCCCAAAGTAGTGGTAGCGCAATAAGGAGGAAGGAATGAAGAAAGATTACTACGAAATATTAGAAGTGCAGAGAACGGCTACCGCTGCTGAAATAAAAAAAGCGTATCGGAAGCAAGCCTTGAAATATCACCCAGACAAGAACCCTGGTGATAAACAAGCTGAAGAGAACTTTAAATTGGCTGCCGAAGCCTATGAAGTGCTCAGCGATGATAACAAACGCGCCCAGTACGACCGCTTTGGTCACGCTGCCTTTGAAGGAGGTATGGGTGGCGGAGGCTTCTCGATGGACGATATATTCAGTCAGTTTGGAGATATTTTTGGTGGACATTTCTCGGGCTTTAGTGGTTTTAGTGGTTTCGGAGGAGGAAGCGGTCAGCAACAAGTGTACGTAAAAGGAGAAAACTTGCGTATACGGGTGAAAGTTACGCTTGAAGATATCGTAAAAGGCACTGAGAAGAAAGTAAAAGTACGCCGTAAGGTAAAAGCTGAAGATACTACTTATAAAACTTGTCCTACTTGTCACGGACGTGGACAGGTAGTACGCCAAATGAATACGATGCTAGGCGTAATGCAAACAGCTACTACTTGTACTGCTTGTGGAGGCTCGGGCGAAGTGATTGACAAACGTGGTGCTGACAGCGATTCGCAAGGATTAAAAACCATAGAAGAGACTATCCCTATCACAATTCCTGCAGGAGTGATAGATGGTATTCAGTTAAAGATAAACAACAAGGGTAATGAAGCACCTACGAAGAATGGTGTAGCGGGTGATTTGCTTGTGCTCATTGAAGAACAAGAACACGAAACATTAAAACGCGAAGGCGACAACTTGCATTACGACCTTTATATTAGTTTTCCTGAAGCAGTTTTAGGTGCTTCTAAAGAGATTGAAACGGTTACAGGAAAGGTGCGCATTAAACTAGACGAGGGAATACAGTCAGGGAAAATATTGCGCTTGCGTGGTAAAGGTGTACCTAACTTGCAAGGACGGGGTGCCGGTGACCTTATCATTCACGTGAATGTATGGACGCCTAAAAAGCTCACTGACAAGCAAAAAGCTTTCTTTAAGGAAATGCAAGAAGACGAGAACTTCACTCCTAAACCCGACAAGAACGAGAAATCGTTTTTTGAGAAAGTAAAAGAAATGTTTTCATAGGTTATTATTTTACTTAATAAACAAAGAGAGACTGCCAAGAAGGTGGTCTCTTTTTTGTTAGGTAAAAGGTGGGAACCGCAGAGACAGATTAATTAGCAAATTAGAAGATGAGAGAATTAGAAAATGGGGGTGCGAGCTTGAGTTAGAGGAATGAGGCTACTCCTTGTAAAATGGGGAGGCATTTAGTCGAGTACTTTCGGAGAAAAATCGGAGAAGTTGGGAAAAGGAGGTAAAAGAGAAAAGGCAAAGACAGTAATAGATAGTATGTATGTGAAATGATATGGAAGAAATATTACTATTGTTTATTTTGAGGAAAAGTTGTACTTTTGTATTTTAGTAATAGAGTCAAACCGGGCAGGGTAAACGATTCAGAAGGGTTTGTCTTTGGCGAACTAATTATATGTGAGCGAATTGCCTTTCACCCTTACGATGACTAAAAACTAACGAACTATGTTAAAAGATATATTGAACTTTAGGAGAGCGGTGCGTTATTATGCGCCTACACCCATAAGTGAGGAGAAGGTGCGCGAATGTCTTAAACTCGCCACACTGGCACCTACCAGCTCTAATATGCAGTTGTACGAGCTCTACCACATTACTGATAGGGCTTTGTTAGAGAAATTAGCACACGCCTGCCTCGACCAGCGTACGGCTACCACGGCACAACAAATGGTGGTATTCGTTACTCGTCAGGACAAACATCGCGCTCACGCTCGTGCTATCTTGGAGTTTGAGCGTGGCAATGTACAGCGCAACAGTCCGCCCGAAAGGCAAGCCAAGCGTATTAAAGATAAAGAGGCGTATTACAGTAAGCTGATGCCTTTTGTGTATAGTAGATTTTTTGGGTTGCTAGGGCTCTTCCGCAAAGCGTTTGGGGTGGTTACCAGTTGGTTTCGACCTATGATGCAACAGCTCTCGGAAGGCGATATTCGCGTAAGTGTACACAAAAGCTGTGGACTCGTAGCACAGACCTTTATGCTAGCAATGGCAGAGGAGGGTTATGATACTTGTCCGTTAGAGGGTTACGATAGCAGACGCATTAAGAAGTTGTTACACTTGCCTTGCGGAGCAGAAGTGAATATGGTGATTACTTGTGGACTTCGTGAACAGCGCGGTATCTGGGGCGAAAGGTTTAGATTGCCGTTTGAGGAAGTGTACAGACATAATGATTAATGGTTAGTGAATAATGATTAGATACTAATAACTGTTTAATAATTCAAATATATGAAACTTAGGAATATAATTTTTACTTTTTTAGTTGCTATTAACTTGGTAAATGCCAAAACTGAACCTGTAACTATTCAGGGAGCTGTAGGAACACTTCGCGGAGTGGTAACCACTCCTGATACTGTGAAAAAGTCTCAGAAAATCCCTACCGTGATTATTTTTCACGCACTGACTAGCAATAAAGACAAAAAGCTATATGCTACTTTGGCAGATAGCTTAGCGGCACACGGTATTGCCTCAGTACGCTTTGACTTTAACGCACACGGGGAAAGCGAAGGAGATTTTAAGAAAATGTCGTTAGATAATGAGTTAGAAGATGCACGGCGCATAATGGCATTTACTAAAAGACTTCCTTTCGTAGGTAAGATAGGCTTGATAGGACACTCGCAAGGAGGGGCTATAGCGATGCTTTTGAGTGCAGAATTAGGGAAGAAAAACGTTAAAGCATTAGGCTTGTTAGCACCTGCTTCTACAATTCACGACATACTATCACAAGGGGTACTATTCGATGCCACTTTCGACCCATTGAATGTACCTGAGGAGCTTTCCTTTTTTGGAGGGAAAGTAACTGTAGGGAAGGACTATATCCTCTCAGCACAACGGTGCAAACTCATTCAGAAAGCGAGAGCATATAAAGGCAATGTATTGGTAATTCACGGTACGGGCGATAGAATGCTCTCTTATACTTACAGTGAAAATCTGCCTTATTTCTATAAACATTGTAAAGTAAGTCTCATTGAAAAGGGAGACCATTTGTTTACGTCGAAAGAAGCGCAAGCAGCAGAGATGATGACACAATTTATGCTGAAAAACTTAAAATGATTAGTAAATGTGCTAACAACTGATTGGCTAATTAAAAAAATATTCGTATCTTTGCACTTTAACTAACAACCTTAATAAAAATGTATCCAATAAAATTTAAACCTATCCTCAAAGAACGCCTTTGGGGAGGCACTAAACTAAAAACATTATTCAACAAACCTATTGAAAGCGATATTACAGGCGAAAGCTGGGAAGTATCAGGCGTACCTGGTGATATCTCGGTAGTAGCCAATGGTCAGTACGAAGGTAAAAGTCTGCAAGAACTCATAGATTTATACCCTAATGAACTGCTTGGCAAACACGTGCACAAGCGTTTTGGTCACGATTTCCCTATCCTTATTAAGTTTATAGATGCACGCGAAGACCTCTCTATACAAGTGCACCCTAATGATAAATTGGCAAAAGAACGCCACAACTCTTTTGGTAAAACCGAAATGTGGTATGTGCTTCACGCCGATGCAGGAGCTGAACTGATTGTAGGCTTCAACAAAACAGTAACCAAAGAAGAGTATCAACAGCACCTCAATAGTGGTACTCTCACCGATATTCTCAATTACGAAAAAGTGAAAGATGGCGATACATTCTTTATCAACACGGGCAAAGTGCACGCCATAGGCAAGGGAATTATCATTGCCGAAATACAACAAACCAGCGACATCACCTACCGCGTGTACGATTTCAACCGTCGTGATAAAAATGGTAACCTGCGCGAACTCCACACTGAACTCGCTCTCGATGCTATCGACTACGAGAAAAAAGACGACTTTAAAGTGGCTTATACCAAAGACTCTAACACGGTAAACAAAGTGGTGAATTGTCCTTATTTTATTACCAATTTGCTACCGCTTACCGCAAGCTATGAAAAACAACTTTCACAAGACGATTCTTTCCATATCTATATGTGCGTAAAAGGCGAAGGTATAATAGGTGATGGTACTACCGAATTACCTATCAAGCAAGGTGAAACAGTGCTTTTCCCTGCTTCTTGCCACCAATTAGAAGTAAAAACCAAAGGAATGGATTTATTGGAAGTATATATTTAGACAACTAAAAACTAAAAATATGTTATATCGTTCAAGAATTAAGGGATTAGGATTTTACGTCCCTGAAAACGTAGTTACTAACGACGACCTATCCAAACTAATGGATACCAGCGATGAATGGATTCAAGAGCGTACCGGTATTCAGCAACGTCGTCACGCACTAAAAGGTAGTGATACTACTACCTCAATGGGTGTAAAAGCAAGTTTGAAAGCTATTGAAGCTGCTAAAATCAATAAAGAAGAAATCGACTTTATTGTATTTGCAACCCTCAGTCCCGACTTCTTTTTCCCAGGTTGTGGGGTATTGGTACAAAAAGAATTGGGTTTACCTACTGTGGGAGCTCTCGATATTCGCAACCAATGTTCGGGCTTTATCTATGCCCTTTCAGTAGCCGACCAGTATATCAAAACGGGTATGTACAAAAATATCCTTGTGATAGGAGCTGAAACCCAATCCCCCGCACTGGATATGACCACTCGCGGTCGCAATATGGCAGTGCTCTTTGGCGATGGAGCAGGTGCTGCTATCGTTTCTCGTTCTGATGACCCCGAGCGCGGTATTCTCTCCACTCACTTGCATAGCCAAGGTGAACACGCCGAACAATTAGCTATGATTACCCCAGGGGTAGGCACCAAATGGGTAACCGAATTATTGGCAGAAAACGACCCTGATGATGTGAGTTATTACCCTAATATGAACGGTCAGTTTGTATTTAAAAATGCTGTGGTTCGCTTTGCGGAAGTGATAGAAGAGGGATTGAAAAGCAATGGTCTTTCTCACAAAGATATTAATATGTTGATTCCTCACCAAGCTAATTTGCGTATTTCACAGTTTGTACAACACCAATTCAAACTCACCGATGAACAAATATTTAACAATATAATGAAGTACGGTAACACTACCGCAGCTTCTATACCTATCGCCCTTACCGAAGCAGTTCAAAAAGGAAAAATCAAGGACGGAGACCTCGTAGTAATTGCTGCCTTTGGTAGTGGCTTTACTTGGGCAAGTGCTATCATCCGTTGGTAGGCCATAGCGTGGCAGGCAGTCACAGTGTGACATAGAATAAAAAAGGCTGTTGAACAGATAAGTTTGTTCGACAGCCTTTTTTATATGTACAAATTACTGATGTACCCCACAGTAACCTTTTATCATTGAGCACTAAGCATTATAATAAGTTCTTTGCGGAGGTCAGCTTCTGTGAGGTTATTAGTAGCACCTAATCCTTTGCTTTTTAGGTCTATTTCGCGCAAAGCAGCTATGATGGCGCTTACGCGCTTCATTGGGTAATGTTGTGCGCCTGAACGAAGGTCTTTGATGCCAAAGATAGGTACTTTTAGGGTCGCCATTACATTCTTTTCACTTTGGTCAGTAAGACCGTGAAAGCCTAAGAGCTGTTGGAAATAACCGTAAAGCACCGTAAGTGTCATCACCAAAGGATTGTCCTTAGGATTATCGGCGAAGTGTTTCAAAATACGCGTTACCTTATAGCTGTCGTTTACAGCAATAGCACTCTTGAGTTCATAATTATTAAACTCCTTGCTAATCCCTATGTTCTTCTCTATAATATCAGGCGTTACTTGTGTATTTTCGGGGACGATGAGTGCCAATTTGTTTACCTCGTTTTGTATCCTACTCAGGTCGGTACCCAAGAAATCTACTAACATCTGTATCGCTTTAGACTGAATACTGAGATGTTTCTTCTTCAACACATCAGGTAACCACGTAGCTATCTGATTCTCGTAGAGTTTTTTACTTTCCAAGAGCACGCAATCCTTATTCTTTTGCAAGGTTTTAAGCAATTTCTTACGAGCGTCCAACTTGTCGTATTTGTAACAGAACACCAATACGGTCGTAGGCGTAGGGTTCTCTACATAAGGAACGAGTTGGTCGATAGTGTTTTTAAGGTTTTGCGCCTCTTTTACGATAATCACTTGGTGGTCGCTCATCATCGGAAACCGACGTGCATAGTCGATAATAGCAGGCACACTCACGTCTTGACCATAGAGCACTATCTGGTCAAATCCCTTTTGGTCTTCTTGTAATACGTGGTCTTCGATGTAATCAGAGATAATATCTATGAAATAAGGCTCTTCCCCCATCAGGAAGTAGATAGGGGCTATAATTCCTTTTTTTATGTTAGCTACAATAGTTTTTACTTCATTCATAGTGCAAAAATACAAAAAATATTCTACTTTTGCAGTATGGAAGCTCTAAATTTCAAAAACTACTCTTTCCGCCTGAAAAAAGCTGACGATAAGCTGTGGATATTCGACCTCATTCGTCGCAAGTATGTGGTACTACAACCCGAAGAATGGGTGCGCCAACACGTAGTACATTTCCTCATAGAAGAAAAAGGTTATCCAAAATCGCTTATCAATGTCGAGAAAAAGCTCTCTGTAAACGGACTCACTAAGCGTTACGACGTGGTTGTCTATTCCAAAAAAGGAGTAGTGCTCTTGATAGTGGAATGCAAAGCGCCTAACGTGACTATCACCCAACAAACATTCGACCAGATTGCACGCTATAACCTCAGTCTCAATGCTCAATACCTAATGGTCACTAACGGCATTACTCATTATTATTGCCAAATGGACTATAACCAATACAAATATATATTCTTAACAGACCTTCCTCATTATAACGACCTCACTCTATGACTCTCGCCATCGTAATACTCAACTGGAACGGCAAAACACTGTTGCAACAATTCCTCCCCTCGGTAGTACAATATGCTGCCGAAGGGCAAATCTATGTGATTGACAATGCTTCTACCGACGATTCCCTCGCTTTTCTACGCTCACACTTCCCCGAAGTAACTATCTTAGAAAACCCTACTAATAGTGGGTATGCAGGGGGGTATAATCACGCTTTACAACACATTGAAGCCGATATCTTCTGTCTGCTCAACTCCGATGTACGAGTAACCGAAGGCTGGCTCACTCCTATTTTACGCACTTTTGAAGACGAACGCATTGCCGTAGTACAACCCAAGATAAAAGATGAAAAACGCCCCTCTTATTTCGAGTACGCAGGAGCAGCTGGGGGCTTTATCGACAAGTACGGGTTCCCGTATTGCAGAGGGAGAGTATTTGAGCGCGTAGAAGAAGATAAAGGTCAGTACAACACCCCTTCCCCCTCCCCTATCTTCTGGGCATCGGGGGCGTGTTTTTTTATTCGCGCAGAAATATTCCACCTATTAGGTGGCTTCGACGAAGATTTCTTCGCGCATCAAGAAGAAGTCGACTTGTGTTGGCGGGTACATCACCTCGGCAAGCAGGTAGTGTATTGCGCCGAGAGTACCGTCTATCACGTGGGAGGGGCAACACTCACAGCTACCAACCCTAAGAAAACCTACCTCAACTTTCGCAACAGCCTTTTTATGTTACTGAAAAACCTCCCTCCCAAAAGCCTTTACACTACGCTCTTCCTCCGTATGGTGTTGGACGGCATTGCAGGAGTGCGTTTCCTTTTGCAGGGCAAGCCGTGCTTTTTGTGGGCAATTGTGAAGGCACATCTCCATTTCTATAAAAGATTTCACTTCTTTAAAAAGAAGCGCCCTTCTCAGCTTATCACTGATTATTACCAAAAGAAATCCATTGTGTGGGAACACTTTGTTGTAGGCGATAGATAAATAGATGTCTGTTTGATATATAACAATTATCTTTTCTATCACACTTCCCCCCTAGTGTCTATGGCCTAAGACCCCAACACCACCCCATTTTCTCATTTTCTAATTTGCTAATTCTCTTCCCCTTTCCGTCACTACACTCTCCCTTTTCAGTCACTACATTCTCCCTCTCCTTGGGAGAAGTCTCCGAATAGGAGAGTATGTGATTGGGGTGAGGATTCTTTTTCTTTCGCCTCGAAACCCCGTTTTTAACATTTTTAGCCTTGTTGTATTACAGTGTTATTCAATCATTTATATACCCTTTCTATACCAATCGTCCAAGATTCGTATAAGCTTCCTATAAGCTCTCTATAAGCTAACCCCACCCTCCTTACAGCCTTTTTTCACCAAAACTCCTCTTAACCTTCTTTTGAATTTCTCCGTTTCTTTCCGAATACTACAATCCCTCCTCTGACCTGTCCGACCCTTCCGAAAAGTTCGACCTGTCTATTCCCCTTGGTGGTATTATTGGCATTTCTGGTTTTTCTGGCATTATTGGCGTGCTTTGCTTATTTCCAAATTTTCTCATTTTCAAATTTGCTAATTTACTAATTGTTTTATACTTTTGCACCTGAAAACAACTTCACTATTATGAAAAGAAAAACCGTTCTCATTATTTTAGCCGTTATATTGCTAATTATCATTTTGATTATTGGTAAAAAAGCTGGTTGGTTTGGCGAAGAAAATTCTGCCATAAACGTCGAAACTCAAAAAGTAATTCCTACAACACTCATCCAAAAAGTGTCGGCTACAGGAAAAATACAACCCGAATTAGAAATCAAGCTATCGTCGGAAGTATCAGGCGAAATTATAGAACTCCCTGTAAAAGAAGGGCAAATGGTAAAAAAAGGCGACCTTTTGGTGCGCATCAACCCCGATATTTACCAATCGGTAGTAAAGCGTAGTGCTGCAAGTTTAGAAACCGTACGCGCCAGCTTACAACAGTCCAGCGCTACCCTCAAAGAAGCCGAAGAGAGCTATAAGCGCAACAAAGTGTTGTTCGATAAGGGCGTAATCTCAAAATCCGATTGGGATAAAGCTGTTTCAGCCTACGAGGTAGCCAAAGCCTCTCGCGAGTCAGCTCGTTTTAATGTACAGAGTGCAATGGCAAGTGTTTCCGAAGCTCAAGACAACCTCAAAAAAACGATTATTTATTCACCTACCGATGGCACTATTTCTAAGCTCAGCGTAGAGTTGGGCGAGCGCGTAGTAGGTACGATGCAAATGACGGGTACCGAGATTATGCGTGTGGCAAATCTTCATAATATGGAAGTAGAAGTAGATGTAAATGAGAACGATATCGTAAAAATAAGTGTAGGCGACTCGGTGAATGTCGAAGTAGATGCTTACCTAAAACGCGTGTTCAAAGGTACCGTTACCAATATCGCCAATACCGCCAATGCCACCACCAGCGCAGACCAAGTAACGAACTTCAAAGTCAAGATACACATCGAAGAAGCATCGTATAAAGACCTCTCAGAAAACAAACCGGTTGGCTATTCGCCCTTCCGTCCAGGTATGACCGCAACGGTAGATATTATCACCCAAACCAAAAAAGACGCAGTTGCAGTACCTATCAGTGCCATTATTGTAAAAAAGAAATCTGAAATCGACCCTAAAACCCCTAAGGAAGAAGCCGACAAAAAGCAGGAAGCGGTGTTTGTGCTCAAAGACGGTAAAGCCGAACTCCGTGCGGTAACTACCGGTATTCAAGATAATGTGAATATCGAAATCCTTTCAGGTGTAGCCAAAGACGAGACTATTATCACCGGTCCTTACAGCGCTGTAAGTAAAACTTTGAAAAATGGCGATGCCGTTCAAACAACTAACAAATAAAACTCACTTTTTTTCTCATTTTGTTTGCCCAATAAATAAAATATATTACTTTTGCGCAAAATTTATAAAATTCTATTAGTTTATGTATTGGACGTTAGAACTTGCATCTTATTTAAGTGATGCTCCTTGGCCTGCTACTAAAGACGAGCTTATCGATTATGCTATCCGTACAGGCGCTCCTATGGAAGTGGTGGAAAACCTTCAAGAAATAGAAGACGAAGGTGATATGTATGAATCTATCGACGAAATCTGGCCTGATTACCCGTCGGAAGAAGATTACCTATGGAATGAAGATGAATATTAAAAACAAAAATAAAAAGTCTCTCTGAGGAGACTTTTTTTAATTTGCCAATTTGTAGATTAACCCAAAATTTACATTAAAATAATTAACTTTATAAATATTCACTTTTGCAGATTGTCCCCCTTCGGGGGTTCGGGGGCTTTCTTTTAATTTGCCAATCAGCAAAGTAGCAGATTAGCAAATCAATATAGTGACAAATTGTCAGTTCTCGCCTTTTGGTATATTTATTGACAAATTTACGGTATGAATTTTGCCAAAGTTTCTAACTGCCTGTTGTGCTACGACCTTTGGCAAAGTTAATCATTAATCATTAATCATTAATCATTATAATGAGCATTATCAATTCCCTTATTAAAATTTTCGTTGGCGATAAAGCCAAAAACGACCTAAAAGCAATCCAACCTATCGTTGAAAAAATAAAAACTTACGCCTCTCAGTTAGAAAATATCTCTAATGATGAGTTGCGCGCAAAAACTATTGAGTTTAAGCAAAGAATAAAAGACGCTCGCGCCGAGTTCGATACTAAAATAGCCGAACTCGAAGCCCAAGCAAACGCTACTGACGATATCGATGCTAAAGAAGACCTTTATGCTGAAGTAGACAAACTCAACGGCGAAGCCTATCAAGTCTCCGAAAAAGTATTAAACGAGATCCTTCCCGAAGCCTTCGCAACAATGAAGGAAACTACCCGTCGTTTTGCTAATAACGAAACTATTACCGTAACTGCTACCGAGCACGACCGCGAACTATCGGCTACCCACGACTATGTGACGATTGAGGGCGATAAAGCTGTATGGAAAAACCACTGGGACGCCGCTGGTAAAGATGTTACTTGGGATATGGTACACTACGATGTACAGCTCATTGGAGGTATTGCCCTTCACCAAGGTAAGATTGCCGAAATGCAAACAGGGGAAGGTAAAACCCTCGTGGCTACCTTGCCTGTCTACCTCAATGCCCTAACGGGGAATGGGGTGCACCTCGTAACCGTGAACGACTATTTGGCACGCCGAGATAGTGCGTGGATGGGACCTTTATTTGAGTTCCACGGTTTGCGTGTGGATTGTATCGACAACCACCAACCTAACTCCGAAGCGCGTCGTCGTGCCTACAACGCCGATATTACCTATGGAACTAACAACGAATTTGGTTTCGACTACCTCCGCGACAATATGGCGCACACTCCCGAAGATTTGGTGCAACGCTCTCACAACTATGCCATTGTCGATGAGGTCGATTCTGTATTGATAGACGATGCTCGTACACCGCTCATCATCTCAGGTCCTACCCCTAAAGGTGAATTGCACGAGTTCAACGAACTGAAACCTTTGGTAGAAAATTTGGTAAACAAACAGCGTACTTACCTCACCAAAGTATTAGCCGATGCCCGCAAACTCATTGCCGAAGGGGATACCAAAGAAGGGGGATTCCAACTCTTGCGCGTGTATCGTGGGTTACCTAAAAACAAAGCGCTCATCAAGTTCCTCAGTGAAGAAGGGGTAAAACAACTGCTCCAAAAAACTGAAAATTACTATATGCAGGATAACAATCGCGAAATGCCAAAGGTAGATGCCGAATTGTACTTCGTGATTGATGAGAAAAACAACCAAATCGAGCTTACCGATAAAGGGTTTGCTGATATTGCCTACGATGGTGATAAAGATTTCTTTGTTTTACCTGATATTGGGGTAGAAATTGCCAATATTGAGAACCAAGGTCTTCCTATTGAAGAAGAAGCTAAACTAAAAGATAAATTATTCCAAGATTTTAGCGTAAAAAGCGAACGCATTCACACCCTTAACCAATTGCTCAAAGCCTACACTCTCTTTGAAAAAGATGTAGAGTATGTAGTAATTGATAACAAAGTGCTCATCGTCGATGAACAAACAGGTCGTATTATGGACGGTCGTCGTTATTCCGATGGTTTGCACCAAGCGATTGAAGCCAAAGAGAATGTGAAAATTGAGGCTGCTACCCAAACCTATGCGACTATTACCTTGCAAAACTACTTCCGTATGTATAGCAAGTTAGCAGGTATGACGGGTACTGCTATCACCGAAGCGGGTGAGTTCTGGGAAATCTATAAACTCGATGTAATGGAAATCCCTACCAACCGTCCTATCGCTCGTAAAGACCACAACGACCTTATCTATAAAACCAAACGCGAGAAATACAACGCCGTAATCGATGAGGTAGTAAAACTTTCCGAAGCTGGTCGCCCTGTGTTGATAGGTACTACTTCTGTGGAAGTATCCGAACTCCTCAGCCGTATGCTTACAATGCGCAAGGTGAAACACAATGTATTGAATGCGAAATTACATAAAAAAGAAGCTGAAATCGTAGCCGAAGCCGGACATAGTGGTGTGGTAACCATCGCAACCAATATGGCGGGACGTGGTACCGATATCAAGTTAACCCCCGAAGTAAAAGCTGCAGGAGGTTTGGCAATTATAGGTACCGAACGCCACGATTCTCGTCGTGTCGATCGTCAGTTGCGCGGTCGTTCTGGTCGTCAAGGTGACCCTGGTAGCTCACTCTTCTTCGTTTCTCTCGAAGATAACCTAATGCGCCTCTTCGGTTCTGAACGTATCGCCCGATTAATGGATAGCTTAGGTCATAAAGAAGGTGATGTAATTCAGCACTCTATGATGACCAAACGCATCGAGGCAGCTCAGAAAAAGGTAGAAGAAAACAACTTCGGTATGCGTAAACGTCTGTTGGAGTACGACGACGTGATGAACGCACAACGCAAGCAAATTTATAAACGCCGTCGCCACGCTCTTGAAGGTGAACGCCTAAAAGTGGATTTGGCAAATATGATATTCGATACTTGTGAGAATATAGTAGAGAGCAACAAAGGTGGAAATAACTACAAGAATTTCACTTTCGAGCTCATCAAATATTTCTCACTGAAAACACAAATTTCAGAAGCTGAATTTGCTAAACAATCGCCAAACGACCTTACTTTTGCCTTGTATCACGAAGCGCTCAAACACTATCAGGAAAAAGCTGAACGCAGTGCCGCTCAAGCCTTCCCAGTAATTAAAGACGTATACGAAAATCCTAATAATACTTATGAGCGTATCGTCGTGCCTTTCACCGATGGCGAAAAGATGCTCAACATCGTAACCGACCTCAAAGAGGCGTACGAAACCCAAGGTAAGAAACTCGTAAGCGATTTCGAGAAGAATATTACGCTTGGCATCATCGACGAGGAATGGAAAACGCATCTCCGCCGTATGGACGAGCTTAAACAATCTGTACAATTAGCGGTACACGAACAGAAAGACCCGCTACTTATTTATAAGTTTGAAGCCTATCAGTTGTTCAAAGCTATGGTCGATAAGGTAAACAAAGAGATTATCTCTTTCTTGTTCAAAGCCGAGTTACCTACTCAAAATCCACCTGTACAGGAAGCCCACGCGCCACAACGCACTCGTGAGCACTACCAAACCAATAAGGAAGAAGCCCTCAACAGCGATGAGATGGCACAACGCGCCCGTGAAGTAGGGCAACAAGCCTCACAGCGCCGTTCGGTAGTAGAGACCATCGTACGCCAACAACCTAAAATTGGTCGTAATGATAAGGTAGTAATCCAAAACATCCGCACCGGTGAACGCAAAGAGCTCAAGTTCAAACAAGCAGACCCCCTAATAAACAGCGGAGAATGGATTTTAGTATCCAATAAATAGATCACTAAGGTAATGGACAACCAAATGAACAACCAAATGGGAATGCTGCTAAGCTCTGGTATATTCTTTCTGTTTGCGCTTGTATTCTTGGTTACTGCTGAGATTAACAAAAGAATTACTGAAAAGAACAAAAAACTATATCAAGGGAAAGCACAAGGAGAGGTATTAGAAATTGTCAAATCAGGCACTCAAGGTATAGGAGGTATTGGTTTTAATAATAGGACTTATGTAGTCTATAAGTATACTGTAGGAGAAAATACTTATATTGTAAAGCCTCTTGTTCTGAACTCAAACGCCCCTATAAACTTGAAATATGCTAATTCGGCTCATACTTTTTGTGTAACCTATTTTGGGGCTCATAGTGGTAGCCGTCAAACCAATTATCGAGCAGGCGAGAGTATAACAGTAGCTTATTTGCCCGAAACTCCCAGTGAACACCAAATAGTAGACGATAAAGATAAAACGTTTTTTTGTAAGGGGTTTCGCATAGCAGGATTCGCAATAATGTCCATTGCAGTAATTTTCTTGATTGTTTCCTTTTTCATAAAAAAATAAGCAGAAACACAATGTAAATTATTTATTATATCATACTTTGCCAAAGTTTCCAGCCGTATGGCTCGCACCTTTGGCAAAGTTTTTTCTTCTTAATTGTCAATTATCAATTGTCAATTGAAAATATTATTGTACCTTTGCGCTTTAAAATACATTAGCAAATTGGCAAATTTGCTAATTTACAAATTGTATTAATGAATTTATTTGAACAATTAGGTCTTAATGAACCTATCCTCAAAGCCATCAGCGATATGGGCTTTGAAACTCCTTCTGAAATTCAGCAAAAAGCCATCCCTACTCTTTTAGCAAATGGTGCTGATATGGTAGCTTTAGCCCAAACGGGTACTGGTAAAACAGCCGCTTTTGGCTTTCCTCTCCTCCAACTTATCGATACTGATAGCCGTGTAACTCAAGGTCTTATCCTTTCACCTACACGCGAACTCTGCTTGCAAATCGCTTCTGAACTCCGCAATTATGCTAAGTACCTCCCTAAGGTGAACGTAGTGGCGGTATATGGCGGTGCAAGTATCGAGGAACAAGCGCGTAGCCTCAAAAAAGGCGCACAAATTATCGTGGCTACTCCTGGGCGTATGCAAGATATGATACGCCGTAACTTCGTAGATATCAGCCATATCAACTATTGTGTGCTCGACGAAGCCGACGAAATGCTCAATATGGGCTTCTATGAAGATATTACCGCAATTCTATCGCATACCCCTCAAGAAAAAAGCACTTGGCTCTTTTCGGCTACTATGCCTAACGAGGTGGCTAAGATAGCGCGTAAGTTTATGCGTAAGCCTATTGAAATAACAGTAGGAACTCGCAATCAGGCTACTAACACCGTGCAACACGAGTACTATATAGTGAGCGGTCGCCATAGATACCAAGCCCTAAAACGCCTCGCCGATGCCAACCCCGATATCTTCTCAGTAGTGTTTTGCCGCACCAAACGCGATACTCAGGCAGTAGCCGAAAAACTCATTGAAGACGGTTACAATGCCGCTGCCCTTCACGGCGATTTGAGTCAGAATCAGCGCGATTTGGTGATGAAATCCTTCCGCGCACGCCAAATACAAATGCTTGTCGCTACCGATGTCGCTGCCCGCGGTATTGATGTAGACGATATCACCCACGTAATTCACTACCAATTGCCCGACGAAATAGAAACCTACAACCACCGCAGTGGGCGTACAGGTCGTGCTGGTAAATCGGGAATTTCGATGGTAATTTTGCCAAAAAGCGAGGTAAAGAAAATCAAAACTATCGAAAAGATGATAGGGCAACCTTTTGAGCAAAAACAATTGCCATCGGGTATGGAAATCTGCGAGATACAGCTCTATCACTTGGCTAACAACCTCAAAAATACAGAAGTAAACCCTGCTATCGACGATTATTTGCCTGCTATCTATAAAGAACTGAAAAATGTAGATCGCGATGAGTTGATCAAAAAAATATTCTCAGTAGAGTTTACGCGTTTCTTCAATTATTATAAAAATGCCGAAAACTTATCGGTAGAGAACGAGCGTGAAAGCCGCAGTAGGGGTAATAGCGATGAAGTGCGCTATTTCATCAACATAGGTGAACGCGATGGCTACGACTGGAAATCGCTCAAAGATTTCCTCAAAGCAACCCTTAATTTAGGTCGTGATGATGTTTTCAAAGTAGATGTAAAGAACAGTTTCTCTTTCTTCAATACCGATGCCGACCTCTCCGATTTGGTGATGGATACCTTTAACGACTTCCAATTGGACGGTCGCTTCATCAATGTAGAACTCTCTACCAAAGGTGCTGGCAGAGACCGTGGCGGAAGCAAACGCGGAAATGATGACGGTAGGAAACACGGCAACGATGAGGGTAGAAATCGCAAAAAAGGACAAAGAGAAAGTCGCAAACAAAAGACTGCTGAAGCTCTCCAACAGGCTTTTAAAAAGAAGAAAAAACGTAAATAATGTTAGAATACCTTATAGAAACGGATAAGCAACTGCTCTGTTTTCTCAATAGTGGGGGGACAACCGAAGCCGATAGCCTTTGGCTACTCATTACCAATGCGCTCTCGTCTATCCCCCTCTATGCTTTCTTGTTATACTTGTGTTTCAAGTATTTCCATTGGAAACGAGTGTTGCTCATCTTGGTATTCACTGCTATTATCATCACCACTACCGACCAGCTAGCAAATGTTTTCAAATACGGATTCCAACGCTTGCGCCCTTGTCACGATGAGAGTCTTATAGGGCAAATGCGAATGGTGATTTGCGGTGGTAAGTATGGTTTTTTTTCAGCACACGCCGCCAATACAATGGCAATAGCCGTATTTTTTAGTTACTTGCTTAGGAAAAACGCCCGATATATCGTTACTCTATTGCTCTGCTGGTCAGTGATTGTAAGTTATAGCCGTATTTATTTAGGCGTGCATTTTCCAGGTGATGTATTGGTAGGTTGGATCTTTGGAATACTCTTAGCTACCCTTTATTATTTTCTTTTTCTATTTGTGGAAAAGAAGTTAAAAAGCCCCCGAACCCCCGAAGGGGGACAATCCTCAAAGGCCACCTAAACTTGTTGCCTATTACTCATATATCCAGCTCTGAGTTCTCGCTAGCTTTACCTCTTATCTCTTACCTAAACAAAATGAAAGAAGATTTCTTACACTACCTATGGAAATACAAAAAAGTACCTCTCAACGCTGTACTTACTACAGGAGAGCGTTTGCAAATTCTCTCATTTGGTGACTATAATTCCCTTTCAGGTCCCGATTTCCAAAGTGCTCAACTGCTTATAGGTGAACAGCAATGGGCAGGTAATGTAGAAATGCATCTCAAATCATCGGATTGGTATGTGCACGGTCACGAAAGTGATCCCGCCTATCGCAATGTGATTCTGCACGTAGTTTGGGAACACGATATAGAAGTATTCGATGCTAACAACCAGCCAATTCCCACTTTAGAACTCCGAGAACTCATCTCCCCCGAACTCTTAAAGCGATACAAAACCACTGTAGCCTCACATTGTCAGTTTATTCCTTGTGAAAAGGAATATACTACTGTGCCAGCGATTACTTTACTTTCGTGGAATGAGCGTCTGTTAGTAGAACGTTTAGAAGAAAAAGCTACTGTTGTGAACGAGTTGTGGAAAGCTACTAATTTTGATTGGGAGAAAGTACTTTTTTGTATGCTTCTCAAGTCTTTTGGTGGCACCGTAAATGGTGAAGCATTTCTGCAATTGGGCAAATATATCGATTTTGGTATTATCCGCAAAGAACGCTCACACCCCTTACATTTAGAAGCGCTACTATTGGGGCAAGCAGGCTTACTCCCCAAAGCAACTGAACTCACCTATCCACGTGAACTCTTGCAAAATTATCACTACCTACAACAGAAATACAATCTCTCTGCACCTGTAGTAAAAATACATTTCACTGGTTTGCGTCCGCAAGGGTTTCCTACTATCCGACTCTCGCAACTCGCACAGCTATACGAGCTAAATGAAGGTTTGTTTTCTAAAATCCTCGAAGTGAATGATTTTAAAAGTATCCAAAAACTTTTTGCCGTAGCAGTCTCCGAATTTTGGGAAACCCACTATACCTTTACTAAGACTTCTAAAAAAGTAAAAAAGCCTATTAGTGCAAGCCTTATTACACTTATTTGGATAAATGTATTCATTCCACTCAAATATGCCTATTACCAAAGTTTAGGCAAGGACGTGAGCGAATCTCTCATTGAAGAACTCAAAATAATGACAGCCGAGAGCAACAGCATAATCACCCAATACCAACAATTAGGTGCCACCGTTACCACCGCTTTTGATACCCAAGTACTTCTACAACAGTACAAACACTATTGCCAGTCCAAACGTTGTTTAGATTGCGCTATAGGGATTTCGATTTTAGGTAAGAGGTAAGAAAAACTTTGATTAAGCCATTAGACTTACTCACATATTCAGCTTTACTTGTTACCCGTTATCTATTAGTTGTTACCTGATGTAGCGCTTCATTATAAGCACTCTCAAAAGCGAGCAGGTTGATGTCCATAGGGTGATGTTGGGCTTGGAAGAAGGTGAGGAGTTTTTCAGTAGGAAGATAGCCGCCATAACCTTTGATAGCACTGTAAAAACGGGTAATGCCAGCTTGGTAGGCAGTAGCCAAACTGCTAATAGTAATACCTTGTTTTTCAATGGTAGGCAGTTCGTCGTCTAAGAGCAAGATTTTAGTTTTGGTGTTTGAAAAATCTAAATGGCTAACTAAAGGGTGTAGTTCAGCTTTGAGAGCAAGAGCATAAAAGCCAACAGCCAATAAAGATTGCAAATAATCCTCATTGGCTATCGTTACACATTCTATGAGTTGTAAGTTATTATTTGTCATAAAAGTTCTTGCATTGAATGGATAAGTAGGTCAGCTTGACTTAAATCTTGTCCGCCTGAAAGGGGATTCTGGAAGCCCACACACTGCATATTAGCACTTTTGGCAGCTTTCACGCCATTGGTACTGTCCTCTATCACTGTAAATTGTGTTGCTGGCAAGTGGTACCATTGGGCTACTTTTAGGAATATGTCAGGATTAGGTTTGCTGTACTGCACATCATCTCCGCTCATCATTACTTCAAAATAGTGTGCTATATTTGTTTGCTGAGTAAAAATATCGATGAGTTTGCGTCCGGAAGAGGAAGCTAATGATAAGTGCTTTGCTTCATTCTTAAACTTCTCTAACACTTCTTTTACGTGAGGTACTAAGGGAACTTTCACTTCGGGTAATCGTTTGAAAAAGTAATCACGGTGAAACTGCATTAGCTCCTCTACACTTTCTGTTCGGTGGGCATCGCATTTTACCTTTTCCCACATCGGAAAAGCCGACATTCCCGTGAGAGTTTGTATATATGCCTTGTCAAACGGAATGCCTTTCAGCTGAAAAGTCTCATAAATAATCTCTTGGTGCATCGGTTCACTGTCCAGTAGCACCCCGTCCATATCAAAGATAATATAGTTGTTAGTCATTAGTCGTTATTAGATTTGAGTTGTTGTCTAAAGTCTTTTAGAAAAACATTACCTATTCCTATAATGAGTCCTACAAACGTCCAAATGGCAATAATCATCATTCGTTTGGGTTTAGAACGTTCGTTAGGTACACTCACAGGCTCAATTATAGTAAATATTGGTTGGTCTTCCTTCATCTTAATACGTTTGGTTTCGAGTTGTTTAGCTAATTCAGTATATACATTAAAAGCTAAGTTATACTCAGCTTGTAGTTGTTGCAAACGCGTTTGAGGTAAGTTGCTAAAAAGGTCACGATTGCGGTCTTGGAAACCTGCCACAGCGTATTGCTTTGCCTTAAAATCTTTTTCAGCTTCGATAAAACGTTGTTGTACAAAGTCGAACTCTTCTTTTGCTTTTTGCAATTTAAACTCAGTTACTGTTTCTTGCAATAACTGTTGCGCACTTTGCAACATTTGTGCCGCAGGAAGTGCTTCGGGCATTGCATACGATAGCGTAATATAACCCTCTTTTTCATTTAAATTCAACTTGATATTATTGTCGATACTATTAAGGATAGCTCTCTCCTCCTTACTAATACTCGTAATATGGGTGGTATCTTGTACCTTAATAGACGGTTCAGAAGGGTTTGAACGGAAAATACTCATCACACTACCCAAAATGCTCGGTTTCGCATAATTTTTACAATATTGCTCATAGGTAATTGGATTAGAAATATCTGAAAAAGTAAGCTTCGTCTGTGCTAATTTCTTTTTAAACGGAACACTTTCAATAATCTTGGAGTAGGTAGTAAGTGGAATAGCATCTGCATTGTTTCCTCCTAAATTAATCCCTGCCATAGCTGCAAGTCCCCCCAATCCTCCTGTCGATTTGCTATCAGTTGCTTGTGGTACCATAATAGTGGTAGCGGTGTATTCTTTAGCCGAAAATAAGGCTACTAATATCCCTATGACCATAAATATCAACGTAAATACAGTGATTGATTTCTTAGCTCTCCAAAGCTTATTGATAAGCTGTAACAAATCAATTTCATCTTCTTCTCTTATCGTATTGTGATGATTATTTTCCATAGTTATTTTTTAAAAGCACTGTAAATTAACACTCCCATAGTAGTAATAGCCGAAATGATACCCACCGTTTCTCCCGTTGTAAGGCGTTGTTTTTCGGGTTTTGAAGGTACTATAATAATGGCCCCAGGCTCTATTTTGGGGTAGTTTTTAAAGAATAGAGAGGTACGTGTTGCCTTTATATCTCCATTGGCATACATCACATAAATAGCACTCCTCTTCGCTCTGCTGGCAAAGCCTCCTGCACTACTGACATACTGATGCATAGAAGCTCCTTTTTCATAACGCACTAATGAAGGCGCTAATACTTCTCCTCTAATTTCCACAGTTTGTTTTTCTGAAGGGACTAATAACATATCTCCGTCATTGAGCAAAAGGTCATATTTGCTGTGTTTTCGGTTTAATATCTTTTTTACATCAAGCCCTATGCGATACTCATTGCTTTTTTTAGCTACTCTTCTCAGTGTTTTATTCGAAGTGCTACTGCTCGTGTCATTCTCAATCTCAATGAGTTCTTTTAAGAAATCTTCTTGCTGAATATCACCCTCATCTGTCTTTTTTCTCACAAGAGTAAGTCCTTCTTTATAGGCAAAGGGAGTAAAACCGCCCACACGCTCTAATAAATCCGAAACACGTTCGTCTTTAGATTGAATACTATAAACACCTGGGTAGAGCACTTCTCCCATTACCGTTACAGTTTGCATAGGAGTAAATCCTTTGATATAACGTACCGATACAACATCGTTAGGTTGCAAGATAAGTCGTTCTCCTTGGGGCTCTAACTGATGATTAGACGATACTTTAAAGGATTGACTTAGTTTCTGAAAATTACCATCGTTAGTTTCTCTAAATATCTCAATCATCGAAGGGTCTGCTCCATTAGCCAAACCACCTGCCAATGATATCACATCTTCCACTGTCATATTCTCCATAAAAGGTAATTCTTTTGGCTTATTTACAGCTCCTTCTACCTTTACAAAGCGTTTGTACTGAAGAGAATCTCTGTAAAAAATATGAATACTATCATTGTCTTTTAACGGAATATCATTTTTCTTTTCTATGAGGTCTTTTACCGAAAAACTAAGTGTTTGGTAATCCACGCGGTTTTCAGTGCGGAAGATAAGACCTCTATTCAAGGAAGCATCTTTTCTCACACCGTTAGCTCTGTTGAGTAAGTCGTAAGCCGTCATTCCCTCTTTAAACTCGTATACCCCAGGCTGATATACAGCTCCGCCTATACTGAGCCTATTATGGTATTCATCAGTAATAGCGTGTACATTTAGGCGGTCACCATTTTGCATTTTTACTTTTGAAATATCAGCAAAAAGAATCTCTTTTACTTCGCGTTTAGCATCTTTAATGCGCTCCAACACCAAAGTATTGGTAAAAGCATCAGAGGTAAAACCTCCAAAGAAGGTGATGAGGTTTGCTAGCGTCTCATTGTCTAAAGTCTCATAAAAACCACGTCGTTTTACTTTCCCGTCCACCCATACACGGTTTTTATATGGGGGTACAATAATCACATCTTGGTCTTTAAGACCTATATTGCCTTTTTCTGAACCATTTATTAGAAAATTGTACACGTCAAAAGTAGCAACTTTTTTACCTCCTCGAAAGATGTTTATTTCCCTAAACGAACCACTTTCCGAAGGACCTCCACAAGCATATAATGCGTTGAGCACCGTTGAAAGCGAACTAAGCGAATAAGTCCCAGGAACTGCCACTTCGCCTATGATATTCACTTTTACTGTACGCACCTGACTGATAGTTACCCCTGTATAAATTTTCGCATAACTACCCTCAGGAGCCGAAATACCAGAATAAATGCGCTTGAGCTGTGAATTAATCTTAGCCTTCACTTCACTGAACGAAAGTCCTCCCACGTGAATGCGCCCGATACCATTTAGGAATATATTCCCCTCAGCGTCTACTTTTTGCTTAAAAGAACCTTCTGTCGCCCCCCAAACTTCCACGAGTAGTTCATCACCAGGACCTACTTGATAGTTGTCGGGAGTTGCCATATTGAGGTTAGGAGTAAAAGATATTTTAGGATTCTTGAAGAAACTCATTCCAAATATAGAATCCTTTTTCTGTTTAGTAGTGATAGAATCTTTGTTTTCTTTACCGGTATAACCAAAAATTTCATCACCTTCAGCCGGACGCCTACCTGTTTTTGTGTTTTCTTTAAGTTTGTTTTTAATATCAGAAGAAGTGCCAAGTTGCATAATGCGCTGCCTAAGCTTCATTACTTGCGTTTCTTGCATACCGCGACTACGAGCCAAAGCAATGAATTGGTCTAATGAATAACCTTGTGCTTGAGCGCGATCCCAATAATTTTTAATTTGTGCATCACTCAAGTTATCCACATTCACAGTAGTGATATCCACATTGTTATAGGTAGCATTAGGAGAAGTCACCTGTGCTACTGCCTGAGAAATAACTAAAAGTAAGTATATAATAAGTAATTTAATCTTCAACATTATTGCATAATTGATTTTGGGGCAAAGATACAAAACTATTAGCAATTAGCAATCAAGATATTGTTTTTTTAGTCCACTCCTGTTAATTCTCCTACTTACCCTGAGACTCGTCCTTTCCCCTTCCAAGCAGTCCCACAACTTCAAACAACAAAAAAAGAGCAATTCTTTATCAGAATTGCTCTTCTTATAAGAAGGCGGCGACATACTCTCCCACGTGACCGTAGTACCATCTGCGCTAAAAGGTTTAACTGCTCTGTTCGGAATGGTAAGAGGTGAGACCTTTGACTATAACCACCTTAAACTTTTTAGGTGTCAGGGGTTAGGTTTCAGGGTAATCCCTAATGCCTATAACCTACTACCTGTAACCTTATTTTTTTAACATATAGGGATAAAAAACATATTTTTCAATTGACAATTGACAATGGATAATTGACAATTTTTCTGACTAACGTTCCAGTAAAAAAAGAATACTGCGCGAAAAGTCTACGGGTGATTAGTATTACTCGGCTATGATGTTACCACCGTTACACCTGTAACCTATCAACGTGGTCATCTCCCACGACCCTTAAAAGAAATCTCATCTTGTGGCGGGTTTCGTACTTATATGCCTTCAGCACTTATCCCATCCGCACTTAGCTACTCTGCTATGCCCTTGGCAAGACAACAGATACACCAGCGGTGCGTCCAACTCGGTCCTCTCGTACTAGAGTCAGATCCACGCAAATTTCTAACGCCCACAGTAGATAGAGACCGAACTGTCTCACGACGTTCTGAACCCAGCTCGCGTGCCACTTTAATGGGCGAACAGCCCAACCCTTGGGACCTTCTCCAGCCCCAGGATGTGACGAGCCGACATCGAGGTGCCAAACCCCCCCGTCGATGTGAGCTCTTGGGGGAGATCAGCCTGTTATCCCCGGCGTACCTTTTATCCTTTGAGCGATGGCCCTTCCATACGGAACCACCGGATCACTATGCTCTACTTTCGTACCTGATCGACTTGTAGGTCTCTCAGTCAAGCCCCCTTATGCCATTGCACTCTTCGCACGGTTACCAAGCGTGCTGAGGGAACCTTTAGAAGCCTCCGTTACTCTTTTGGAGGCGACCACCCCAGTCAAACTACCCTCCACGAATTGTCCCCTGCACTCTGCAGGGTTAGACCTCAGATAAGCAAAGGGTGGTATTTCAACAACGACTCCACAACTACCAGAATAGCCGCTTCTAAGTCTCCCACCTATCCTACGCATCACTTATCCAAGACCAATACGAAGATATAGTAAAGGTGCACAGGGTCTTTTCGTCCCACTGCGGGTAATCGGCATCTTCACCGATACTACAATTTCACCGAGCTCATGGCCGAGACAGTGTCCAAATCGTTACACCATTCGTGCAGGTCGGAACTTACCCGACAAGGAATTTCGCTACCTTAGGACCGTTATAGTTACGGCCGCCGTTTACTGGGGCTTCAATTCAAACCTTCGTGTTACCACTAAGCTCTCCTCTTAACCTTCCAGCACCGGGCAGGTGTCA